>CAMCMB010000149.1 GCA_945875845.1 Pirellula staleyi DSM 6068 | reverse complement strand
GATATCTTTGATCCCAACGAAGTTGGCTGTTATCATGCCGTCCAGAGAACCGTGCGTCGGGCTTGGCTCTGTGGCTTCGACCCGGTTTCTGGCAAATCCTTCGAGCATCGGCGGATCTGGATCCAGAATCGCCTGCAAGAACTCGCGGCAAGCTTTGGGATCGATTGTTTGTCCTTCGCCGTGATGGTGAACCATGCCCACGTTATTTTACGCAACCGGCCAGATATCGTTGCTGGCTGGTCGGACGAGGAAGTTGCTAGGCGTTGGTGGCAGTTGTTTCCCCTTCGCAAAAACAAAGACAAGAGCCCGGCTGTTCCCACTGAGGCTGAGCTCAAAATGTGGATGACTCCCGCTCGCAACAAGCAATTGCGGAGCCGTTTAAGTGACATTTCTTGGTGGATGCGTGCCTTGGCCGAGCCGATTGCGAGACGCAGTAACATCGAGGATCAATGCACGGGTCGATTCTGGGAAGGGCGCTTCAAATGCCAGAAATTGACTGATGAAACAGCGATTTTGGCTTGTTCTGCGTATGTGGATTTGAACCCCGTGCGAGCGGGAGTTGCAGAGGCGCCTGAGAAGAGCCAATACACTTCGGTGTACGAACGTGTTGCCGCGCATCAAGCCGTTCAAAAGGAGCGGACTCGAGCGAAACTTCGCAAACGGCGTGGGGGCCGAATGCGTCCTGCTCGTGATGGCGAGGGGCAGACGAGCTTCGTGCGACGCGACGCTTGGTTGACACCGTTGACGATAGACGAACGATCGTCTGAATACCAAGGAGCAATGCCAAGCAAGAACGGGAAGCGGGCCAGTGACAAAGGTTTTCTTGGAATGAGTTTCGAGTTGTACTTGAAGCTACTGGATTGGACCGGCAGGCAGATACGCCGAGACCACAAGAAAGGTCGCATTCCGGCCTATTTGGCACCGATCATGGAACGAGTTGGTTTGTCGGGCCCGTTATGGTGCGACTTAGTAAAGCGATTCGGTAAGATCTTTAAACGCGTAGCGGGCAAGCCGGAGTCGTTGGCAAGAGAAGCGAGTCTTCGCGGGCGAACCGGCTATCGCACCGGCAGCTCGCCCTTGCCGAGTGCTTGCTAGCGATTCTCTTGTCGGCGACTATGCGATGAGCAACGTTGGTTGATACCGACGTTAGTGCTTCGTTGTCATTTCCGTTAGTTCTTTGGAGATATGAGCATGTGAAGGTCGTTTCATTTTGAAATGCGATGCCGACGTCTCAGCGTTCTCTTTTTGGAATCGTATTAATGAAGTGAAAAAGGCCCTGAGAATGTAGATGGGTGGCCCCGCAATCCGGCAATCCGCGCTGCAATCCGCCCCGCAATATGCCCCGCAATCCGCGCTTCAAACGGCTTGTGAGGCAGTAACAGGCATCTCGTGTCCAGTTTCGGAAACAGAACTGTTTTAACGGTAAGTGGATATTTGCCTGGCTCCGTCGCAAAGACATTATTGGCAATTTTTGCCAATAATGCTAAAATGGGTCTGGGTTGATCGATTCATCGCAAGCCTTCGGGAACGCCAAAAATGACAACAAAGAACATTAGTTTGACTGAACACTACTCGGAGTTGGTTGATACCCTTGTCGCTTCCGGCAGGTACAAGAATGCCAGTGAAGTGGTGCGTGAGGGCTTGCGTTTGCTCGAACAGCGAACCACCGAAGATGACCATCGACTTGAACTGCTTCAGCAGTTGGCCGCTGAGGGATTTCGACAGCTCGATCAAGGTAAAGGAGTTGGACTTAAGACCAGCAGTCAGATTGCTGATCATATTTCCAAGTTGGGCCGCCAGGCGGCAAAGCTCGCTAAAAATGGAAAGAGTGGTTGATCCCAATGCAGCGTGTAGTACTCGGCCCGGCTGCGGAAGAGGACATTGTCGAAATCTTAGCCTGGAGCCACGAGCATTTTGGCGAGCCAGCAAGATTGCGCTACGAAGCCTTGTTGACCCAGGCCATCGTCGACATAGCAGAAAATTCAGAAAGAGCGGGTAGTAAGTCGCGCGAGGAACTCGCGGAAGGTGCGAGCACTTATCATCTGTGGCATAGTCGTCAGCGAACCGAAAAGGCCGTTGGCATGGTCGCGAAACCCAGGCACTTCTTATTGTTTCGAGCTAATACTAAGGGCGAAATTGAAATCGGCCGTGTCTTGCACGACAGCATGGATCTTGCGTCGAATTTGCCGGATGGGTATTTGGCTTAGGATGCCCTCGGCGCCCGCAATCCCCGCACGAGAATATAGATGGGTGGCCCCGCAATTCGCGGCGGTAAGTGCTCAGCCAAGATACGTCGCTGGCCGGTTTGCCCACCAAGGAGTGCATGACGAGCTATCTCCAACAGCGATTGGTTGTAAACCACCAGTTCACCCTCGAGGATTCGAACTGGCAACAGTTCGGCAACCAACTGCCAAGGAACTGAGTAGCGGTTGTTGGCGATTTGGATTGTGCCATCGGTATCCACGTGACGATAGACAACTTGTGCGGTATCGAATTGGAGCGAAGGGAGCGGGAGTAGATGAGGAAGTTCTTCGGCATGCAATTCAAGCGGTGTCTTCTTCGTCGTTCCGTGAATCCGCTTGTCAGCCACTTCCGCCAACCACCAACGAGCCGATTCGTTGAGATGTTGGAGCGATCGAAACTGGCGACCATTGAGTAAGTTCGTCTCAATGTAATGAAACGGTCGCTCCACTTTTCCTTTGGTTTGTGGCCGTCGGACTTGGCATGCCCATGGCCGGTAACCATAGTGTGTGGCGAAGGACAGGAATCGCGTATTGTAAATTGGAGAATCGTCTTCCCAGCGAGTGACAACGACCTTCATGTTGTCATACAAGCAGGTAGCAGCCACTCCGCCAAGATGCCGGAACGCTTCGATATGTTGACGAATCGTCGTTTCGAAGTCCTGTCGCTCTGTAAAGTGAATGTACTGTCTGCGCGAGTAGCCCAGCACGTAGCTGAACAACTGGATTTTTCGGCGTCCCTCCTGGCTAAAGTCGATGTCGTAAGTCGCCCAGTCCATTTGAGCTTGAGCGCCCGGGCCTGTTTCGAATCGGACTGTCAGCGGCTTAGCCGGTCGATCACGAAGCTG
>CAMCMB010000148.1 GCA_945875845.1 Pirellula staleyi DSM 6068 | reverse complement strand
GCGCCCAATGGCACTCACTTTCGGTTCGAACCAATGTTTTCGTAGCGGAGCGGCGCGAGCCGCCCGGTGAATATCCAAGTGATTTGCCTACGGTCACCGGACAGCTTGCGCTGTTCCGCTACAAAGTGAGTGCCATTTGGCTCGCGCCCTGCCGCTACCCATTGCACACCGCTACTCTTTGCAAACAGCTAACAGACTATTCCAACGAAATGATATGGATTTGGATGCAAGTTGGTCTGCTTCGTCCGCAAAGAGTTTGGCTCTCTCGGTTTGGCCATCCATTTTGAGAAGTGCGGTTAGCAGCAGCATTTCGCGGCCTGCATTGGCTGGATTGTCCAAGATCGTTTTGGAAAGCAGTTCCAAAGAACGACTTACATCCACGGTACACGCCGAGAAATACTCGCTGAGCGATTCTTTCGACAGTTCGCTTGGACTCAATGCGCTTCCTGCCGCACATGCTTCGTTCAACAGGTTGAGTACATCATCGGGAGATGCACCCGACGAGGAATCTTGGGAAAAGTAATTTAACAACGCTTGGCGCAAGTAAACGCCCGAGCCCTTGGTCTGCTCGATCTTTTCCATGGCTTTGCACGACAAATTTGCATCCTCAAGTCGTCCTTCTTGAATCATGTCGTCCACCAGTCCCACCGCCGCCTGAGTCCAAATGGGTGAGTAAGGCTGCAACCCAACCGGTTTATTTGCAATGATTCGGACTCCCGCACGATCCTCTAAACCAGATGCATCCCGCAACATCATCAGAGGCGCATCCGCAGAGAGTCCTCTCGAAACGGACGGTTGCCCGGTTTGCGAAACAAGCGATGCGCGACTCGCGGGCATCGCCGGAACATTTGAGGCTAGTCTGACATTCCCTTGTGCAGCCGTCGGCCAAGATGCCGTCGGCCAAGATGCGGTCGGCCAAGATGCGGTCGGCCGAGATGCGGTCGCCCAAGCAGGTCCAACCGATGCGGCTTGATTCGATGCCAATGGAAATGCCGAACCGTAGTTCACTCCACTCCAAAACGTCGGGCAAGCGGGCTGGTAATAGTAAGAGTTGATGGGCAAGCTAATGTAAGGTACTGCGTAGCCGTAGGAATAGTATCGCGGTGCATAATAAAATGGCGAGCTAAACCCATAGTAACTTGTGTAAAAACCGCTATGCCAATAGGGACTATATCCAAAGCTCGAGTATCCCAAGCCGTATCCCAAGGGGCGAAATCCGAAATGCCTAAAATGACGAAAGTGAGGATGACCAGCTTCCGCGGTGGAAGGAATGGAGTTACTGAAAACTCCAAAACTGATCAGCGCCAAAGTCCATTTGGCCGCTCGCATTCCGCTCCATGTTTTCAATCGCATTTTCTCACCTGTTCATTGGTCCTAAAACTCTGATCGGCAACTGCGGACGGAAATCTACGAACCCTGCTTCGCTTGGGAAAATCATCCTGTCGCCAGTCTTAGTATTGAATCTAGCCGTTTGGAAAGCCAGTACCAACAGCCGATTTATTGAGAAAAAGTGCGTTAAAAGCCAGCGAGAGCCAAGCCATCATCAGCAGGCTGCCCCCGAATGGAACGATGCTCCAATGCCCGATCTGATCCCAAAAAACCATACTGTAAAGTCCCCCGGAAAAGAGCACCATTCCCAGTAAGAACAGCAGGCAGGTCACCCGCCAGCCGCCGCGAAAACCGGCTGAAGGGGCAAAACCGATCGCAAGGAGGACAAGCGTGTGAAACATCTGGTACTTCACAGCAATCTCACACTGGTTGATTTTCTTGACCACATCTACGTCAGAGAACCCTTGCTTTTCAAGACTTTTCGGGAGCGAGTGCGATCCCATGGCACCAATGCCAACGCACAAACAGCCAGAGATGGCTGCGACCAAGATCAACCCACGTGAACCGACCATATACGCACAAATTCTTGAGAGCTCAATTGAGAAAGTACCGCTGGTGGGACTCGAACCCACACGACCCTTTACGGGTCCTTGGATTTTAAATCCAATGCGTCTGCCATTTCGCCACAGCGGCAATTTCAAATAAGAATGTATCCCAACTGCCAGTGAATGGGTAGTGGCACAGTACTATCCCCACTATCCCCACCACGAACTTTTAACTGAATTATTTGGTCCGAAACGGGTTGGGGTCTTGTTTTTCCAATTGCAACCTTGTTTGATAAAGAGTGGGCGTTGGTTGCCAGTGCAACGATCGCCACACTGCATCCTACTTTCTTTTGACAGAGGAGGTCCAATTCCCTATGGCAACGATTCCGATGAGCACTCAGTCATTTGCAGACTGTTTGCCAGCGGTGCGTGAGGCCGAAACCAATTGCGATGCTAATACGTATCATCGCATTGCCGAAGTCAGGTCCCAACAAGGGTTATCATTGCGTGCGGTAGCACGAAGGACAGGAGTCGATGTTCGAGACCTTAAACTGCAAGAGCAGTCGAATTCGAACTTGACGCTGGCCGAGTTGTACCGATGGCGAGAGGCTCTGGACGTTCCAATCGAAAATCTACTGGTAGATCACGATGAAACGCTTTCGGAATCTATTCGAACGCGGGCTGCAATGGTCAAGGTCATGAAAACCGTTGTCGCACTGACCGAGGTTGCGTCCTCACCTAGAGTATCGCGATTTGCAACCATGCTTCGCGAACAACTCGTCGAGTTGATGCCTGAGCTAGCCGAAATCGGCGGTTGGCCCAATTATGGCACTCGTCGCCCACCCGACCAACAAGGTCGAGCAGGTGACAATCCGGTCGACGTTCGCCATCTGAGCCTAGATTAAAACGACAGATGCCGAATCAGAAACAAAGGATGAAATGTTTCGAATAGCCATTGTTGATTCTTTTTCTTGGAAATCTGAAACAAACATCTTCCGAATTAAGAAGGTCACCCAAGTCGGTGGCCTTCTTTTTTTGAGTGAGTGGCATGGGCGTCTCGCCCATGGATTCACGAGCGCGCTCGTGCCACACGATGGTAACCCGAAGCGTAGGTTTTGAAGTTGCGCTATTTTCAGAGCTAGCGAAAAAGTGCTATTGCGTAAAAGGCGAGTCCTTATCATGAGCAGATCATTGGATTATCACCGTCAACGATAAGGACTCACCAATGATCATCGTCATGGAAACTGCTTCGGCTATCAAGGGGTTTCTTTCGAAAACCGCGCTCAGTGAATTCGGACGGACGATGGTTCTTCGAATGTTGATTGCGTTTATCATGCATCGTGGCCGGATGAGCTGTTCGAGCGCTGCAGGCAGTATCGCCTCAGAATCCATACATCGTGGGGAACTAACTCGGTTCCTTGCTCGTCCTCGTTGGCAGAAGGATGACTTCAACAATCCTTTGCGGGCC
>CAMCMB010000147.1 GCA_945875845.1 Pirellula staleyi DSM 6068 | reverse complement strand
CGGTGTGTGAAGCGACGGATGGATCAGTATACGTTGATGATGGAACCCAGAAACGACTTACGAAAGAGACTCAGCAAGGGAGATAACTCATTTGAGTGAAACAACTTGTCACGATAGTACAGTGCCATTCGTGCCAGGCACCCAAGGTCCCCCAAGGTCCTTATTTATTGAAAAGCAACGAGTTGAAGAGGGGATTAGTTTCAGGTATTATTCGATCGTCTTAGCGACCTTTCGCCAGTGTGGCAGTTCACTGGTTTGCATCCAGATAAACCGTTGCTTGATGGAATTTTCATGAATTCAGTTCGCACCAGCATCATTGCATTGTTCGTTTGCGTTTTATCGGCAACAGTAACTGCTTCATCGGCAGCGGCGCAAGAGCTTATCAAGCCAGCCCCAGATATGCCTGCTTACACGTTAGGAAGCATTCAACAGGGAAAAGATCAGTTCGGCAAACCATCCGTAACAATCAGCTATCAGCGAAACGTTCCTAACGCTGGATTCGTTAAGTTATCTGGGCGAACGGCAGACGGACCGCTAGATATCATGGGTGGTCAAACCGTCTTACGAGAACAGAGCGGAACCATTCAATTGAGTTCCATTTTTGGGCAAGGAAAGCTCGATGCGGAAATCTATTTTGAAACCTCTGGAACGTTTGCAGAGCAAGTTCCCTACAATTGCTTGATTTCAAACGTGGTCCGGGTTGGCAATCCACCTGGCCCAAGCACAACGGCGCGCGACTGGAATGAGAAAGAGAAAGCTGCTTATCAGCGCGATCTCTTGGGACGTAGGCCGCCCTCGAGCCCGCCTGCTGGTTACCAAATGGCTACGCAAAACTCCCAACTGGTCCCGGGTATGCCAGCCAAAATTGGATTCTACGGCGAATGGAAGGATGCCGAGATTCTAACGAACTCAATTCGAGTTACAGTGAAAGTGGCAGACAGTCAAAATCTTCGTCTCCTGAGCCGAGATGGCTGGATTGCAATCAGTCCAGATACGATCAAGAAAGCCCAATCAAATCCGAGCAGTTTCAAACCCAGCGTTAATGTTCTTCCCGATACCACGTCCGTCATACCTGCTGGCTATACCGTTGTCACGGCGGACATGAAGTTGATTCCAGGCGTGCCCGTTCGAGCAATATGGCTGAACAAAGTCGTCGATGCGACCGTTCGTTCGATCGATGGCAGCCAACTATTGATCCACTTTGATGGACAAAATCGAGCATTCGATAAGTCCGTGCCATGCAGTGAAATCCTGATTGCGACCGACGTTTTGCCCAAACTTGGTCTGCCTGATGCCAAGGAAACCTTTGCCAAGCGACTGCCGACGTTAACGGACTCGGAAAAGGAGATGGAGCGTTTCGAGGCTGAAACAGATCGCCAGATGAATGCAGCAATGGAACAGGGGCGCAAAGATGCAGAGCGTATTCGGCAACAGATCGCCGCCGACATGGCAGCGGCCGCCAAGGGAACGTCCAAGCTGCCGCTGCACCAAGAGAATGCAATGGTTACTCTGCGCGTCCCCAAGGAAGCTGAACCTCTACCGCTCAACCTCAAGTTACGCAAAGGAACCAAACTGGCCGCATGTTGGGGCCCGCAGTGGACTCCACTGACGGTGATCGAGGATTGCGAAGAAGAACATGTTCCTCTTCGATGGGATACACAGAACCGTGAGTCGTCAATACATCGCAGCCAATTGATTATTCGCAAGCAAGATCTAAAGCAGCTCAAACAGGAACTCGCAAAGTCGACATCGAGATCGTGGAAGGATGCCTCGGGCAAGTTCACAATCGAGGCAGTCTTCGTTTCAAAAGCTGCGTCGACCATTACACTGAAAAAAGAAGATGGAAAAGAAGTCACACTTCCGATTGCTAAGCTCAGCAAAGAAGATCAGTCTTGGATTAAGGAGAATTTGTAAGTTCTGACGTTGATCACCGGGTTCCGATGTAATAGCAAGCACGTCCAGTTCAATTGCAATCCTAGCCAGTTCTTCTTTCAATCCGTCAGCGTTAGGTCTGTAGGATTTTCGCCATCCGTTTCATCCGGCGGCTCAGGTAGCAACCAAGCGAATGCTGCTGCAGGGAGGAACAGGAACCCAGCGTAGAACAATGCCAGGCGATAATCGCCGACCTTGGAAAACAGTCCAAAGAAAACGGTTTCCAAGCCTGCGGCAATGCGACCAATGTTGTAGCAGAATCCTGCACCGGTCGTGCGCAGTAGAGTTGAAGATCATAAAGGGGACGGAAGATCATAAAGGGGACGCAGCTCATTGTCTGGGTCTAACCGATTCTTTTGGCCGACGCGAATCGAGTTGCGTCCGCTTTTCTTTTGGCTTCGCCTTTTGTTCGAGATTCCATCGCCCTTTGAAACACCATGTTGTTTGATGTGGTTTGCTGCGGCGTGATGTTGTCGCCCTTCGCAACCGCTGCGATAAGGTCATCGTAAGTACCAACTGCACCTTCTCCAGGTAGCAGGGATTTAATATTCACTGCACTAACTGGGGCAACGCTAGATCAAGTCAACATGGCTTTAACTACTATTCGGATATTCGATGACACGCAAATTCGGGACTCGGCGAAACTCAGCCACGTTGGTTGTCAACAAGTCGTAGTCATACTTCAAAGCAGTTGCTGCGATCCAATTGTCGTGAGGACCGATCGTAGTTCCATTTTGACTCAGGGTTGCGACGATTCCGGCATGAATGTTTGCAACCTTTGAATCAATCGGCAATACTACGACGTTAGAGAGTACCGTCGAGATAAACAGACTTCGCCTTGCCCGCCTCTCCTCAGTATTGGCGCGGTGAATGCCAACCTTGAGTTCCGATTCCGTTATCACGCTGACGCATGGTTCGCCGAACGAACGCCAACGGGAGAAGTCAATAATGCCCCCTTCGCGTTCCCAGCGAATGAAAACTCCGGTGTCGATCAAGACTCCCATGGGTCATCAAGCTCCATCATCGAAGCTCGAACTTCTTGTATATCTGCTTCAAAGCTCGTCGCGTCCTCTCCAAGGCGGGGTAATTGGCGGAGCGCTGCGTCTAAATCAGCCATTGTTCTAGGGCGTTCGATTGGAACCAACATGGCTATAGGAATTTCCCCATCGGCCAATTCAACAACAACCCGATCGCGAACTACGTGCCGAACAAGACTGGGCCAATCAATTTTCTCAGTCGAAATTTCGTGTCTTTCCATGGTTTCCTCGATTGCATCTAGCATAGCCAAGTTCCCGGTGTTTGTCTCGAAGTACAATACGCGATTCCGAGGAATGGAGAGACTCCCATCCCGCCCGACTTTCGCTCCGGCCTCTAACGCTCTAACGGAGCCAACGTCTGCCGGGGCCACCCAGCTATATTCTCCCGATTTTCTCATCTTATCAACACCATTGCAAAATGGGAACAAGAACGATAGGTGCCAGGCACGAATGGCACTGTACTATCGTGACAAGTTGTTTCACTCAAATGAGTTATCTCCCTTGCTGAGTCTCTTTCGTAAGTCGTTTCTGGGTTCCATCATCAACGTATACTGATCCATCCGTCGCTTCACACACCGAGGCTCG
>CAMCMB010000146.1 GCA_945875845.1 Pirellula staleyi DSM 6068 | reverse complement strand
CGTTCCGCTTTGGTCACCAGCTTGAATGTTGTTGTAAAGCGCGGTCTGCTCGAAGTAAGGGAGCAGAAAGACAAACGCCGACAGTCTTTCACCGTTGTGCGTACTGCGATTCGTTCCGATGAAACCAATACCTGTTCCTGTTCCCCCTTTTCTCGGTGGAAAGCGTTTGAACGCGCTCTCGTAATTGAGAAGGGACAATCCCAGTTGTTTGAGATTGTTCGAACACTGCATTCGCCGTGCAGCTTCGCGTGCAGCTTGGACCGCTGGCAACAACAAGCCAACCAAAATACCGATGATCGCAATGACCACCAGTAACTCGACCAGCGTAAAGCCAGCTCTCTTCTTAGAAAAAACACGAACCATAATGACATTCTCCAGACTAGAAAAACTCGGATGCATTGCGTGGACACAAGGCAGTCTTGGCCCTCTTCCACAAAACGCTCGAACAAAAACGACGAGAATCCGATTTTAAGCCAAAAGAGCTTTTCAAGCGAGCCGCTTATCAGGTTTTTGCGGCTTCCTTGTCCATTAAACAAGGTTTAAAAGCGGTTTTGTATCAGTAAGCAGTTTTGCCGCACCGAAGCAATAAGCCGTGCTTATCCAGAAGACACCCATAAGGGGGGGGTTTTCAGAGCTATCAGGTTAGTAAAAAGGACAGGCACAGCAATTCCGTGACTCGCAAAATCGCATCCGTCAACTTAGCCTACTTCAAATACTATCAACGGACGTCAGATGGGTTGCACATGAGATACATCGCTGAGAAGTTGCGGATAACATTCCATTGGGAGATGCACGGCTCACCAAGAAAAATGGCGATTGAGCAGCGGAACCATGGCTGCCCGAATCAGATAGGCAGCTTCGACGCGAAGCACTCGGCCCGGCAGACTCGACTCCGCAGAAGTCAATGGAAATCGAACCCCAGCGGATCAACCTACATTGGCAAGATGCCGAACTTGCAACTTCGCTGCCAACTCACGCAACTTGTCCCGGGTCGCCGCAAGAAATCGACCCAGCAACCTTCCGCCCACGGAAACAGCAAAGATCTGGTCAAGTTCCTCCAGTCGATTCTCGATCCAATCCTTACGCTCCGGAGCCGCTTCATCGCCCATGAGATGAGCCCGACGAACGCAACGAGCAATACAGTGATACCAACGACTTACGGTGGCATCGACCAGTCGAGAACGGGAGATCGTCAAAGCAAGACTCCCAAGAAAACAATCAAATCAATCCGCACAAATTACCAAACTAAACCCGCCCGTCAATCGCTGTGCCTGTCTTTTTTTCATGCTTCTCTTCAAACCAGAGATGAGCGTACTTTTCGTCCGTGTCCTCGACTGAGCTACCGCTTTGAGACTTCATCGTGCAAACCTCACATGCCAAACCAATTCCCGCTCGGTCACAAGCGATGTCCACCATAGCCATCGCAACCGTTCGACGCAAAAAATGACCCAAGTTTTTTATAAGCATCCGATTCGTGGCCAGTCAACTACCCCAGCTCCAAATTGGGCGCAAAGTACACGCAATTCACCAGTCCCGATTTGAGGGCTCTACTCGGCTGTGCACGCATCCCAGCAACAAGGGATAAAGGAAATATCCCCTGTTGGCGAGTCGTGGACCAACAAGGGATATAAATTTGCCAACGAGGGATATTTAATTGACAAACAGGGGATATCTTGGAACGGTCATCGGATATTTGACCCCAACCGGGGATATAACCAAGTTGAACTGGCCTAGCGGGGCTTGAACGTCGGTTGACTGCTTGCATCGTTTCTAAAGGTGCTTGATGAAACTTACTATCCAAAAATTCTTCAAGAACACTTTTTGATTTTGCTTTACACAACTCGGTTTCGAATGCGATGAGCCACGCGGCACTTCAGATAATGAATTGCCGAACAGCTGCGATGGGTGGTCATATTAACAGTTGTCCAGACGGGCACTTTCACCAGATCGCTTACAACTCTTGCCGTCATCGTAGTTGCCCTCAATGTGCTTGGCTGCCACGTGAACAATGGCTCAGTCAGTGGAAGCAACGCTTACTTGTCTGTCCGCACCATCACTGCATCTTCACTCTACCCCATGATTTTAACATCGTATGGAGATACAACAAGGCCGAGTTTTCGGAAGTTCTCTTTCACGCGGCATCAGAGACGTTGCAAGAATTGCTAGGCGATCCAAAGTATCTTGGCGGACGAGTTGGCTTGCTATGTGCCTTGCATACTTGGAACCAAACGCTTCAGGAGCACATCCATCTGCATGTGCTCGTAACTGCCGGTGGACTGGGCCCTGCTCGTCAACGGCTTCGACTTTAAAAAGTCATGCTTGTTGCCTCGCAAGGTACTTATGATTAAGTTCCGAGGCAAATTCAAAGCGATGCTCAAGCAAAAGATTGCATCGGGCAAGATCAAGCTTCCGCCGACGATGACTGAGCAAGATTTCGATGTGTTGCTGAAGAAGTTGACCAAGGTTGACTGGAACGTCAAGATTCTAAGTCGCTATCCGACTGGGGCTGGTGTGGTAACTTATTTGGCGAGGTATCTCAAGGGCGGGCCGATCGGGAACTCTAGGCTGTTGTCTCTCGAGAATGGTGAAGTGAAGTTCCGCTACCGGATTGGTACCCATGAGGGAGGGGACGGGAAAGAGCAAGGCGTGACGAGTCTTCCAGTCACCACGTTTATTCGCCGCCTGCTCGAGCATGTGCCGCCACGTCGATTGCAAAAGGTTCGCGGCTACGGGCTTTACAGTGGCAATCAGCATTCGCAGATCGTCGAAGCTCGCGAAGCACTCGGAATGCCTGCGGCTTGCAAAGAGCAGCAAGCAAGGACATGGCAGGAGATTTGCGAAAAGTCTGGATATCAAGAAACGTGTCGCTGCCCACAATGCGGAGCAAGGCTCGTGTCGCACAGCGAATTCAAAGCAGGCCGGGGACCGCCCGTAGTCGGGCCAAGTTTACCGAACCAAACGGAGGCAGCATGAAGCGACTTCGTGAACCGACCAAGGATCAACAGGCACGCCACCCAGAATACCGAAGGTCCGCACGAAACGGATTCCATCACGGACTAGAAACCACAAAAAAGGAGAGCCAAGCGTCCCACGGGCGGCTGGGCCTGTGGTAAACTCCCAAGGAGCAACGGAGCAACGGAGTGCCGAGCGAGGTTGCGAATGGAATACCATTCAACCAAAAGTTGCACCTGATTTCGCGATCAGCCCAAAGTGCCATACCCAAGTTCACTTCCGCGAAACAGGTGAACTTAATCGACTATGAAGTCCTGGGTTTGGCAAGCGACGGTCGCCACTATTTTTGATTTTTGTTTTGGGCCTACATTTTTCTTGGTCCGTTCTCTAGGTGCCAGCTGCGGAGACGATCTTTATTCGCTCACCTTACGTGGCGAATAAAGACTCGGCGTAGTGGATGGCACCGGTGACGTTGCTTGGTGAGCTTCGATAGGCGATCGCTTCCGATCAAACGCAATTTCTTTAGTCAAGGATGGTTGATTAGCCGACTATTCGAGGTGTGAATGCATTTCACTCTTCTAGGCCTGCGGGGCAGGTTGCATTCTCTC
>CAMCMB010000145.1 GCA_945875845.1 Pirellula staleyi DSM 6068 | reverse complement strand
GAAGAGTTCCTTGGTGGGGCGACCAATCTCAGGATCAAAGTATTCGCCGAGTTCCTTCGCGGGCATGAGCTCGAGGATTGCTTGTCGAAAAAGGAAATGCCATGAGTTTTGAATTCGACGTTTGGCAGTATCCGACAAGATCTCGTCATAGATGTCGAATAGGCGCTTTTGTCGCGGGTCTTCGATGCGTTTAACCATGGGACCGAGTGAATGAATTTGTGAGCAGAGCTGGGAAAACCATACTCAATTCAACCCGTCAGCTCTCGAAAATTCGCGCGAAAAATCAAATACTTTTGTCGGTCGCGACCAATTAGACGCAACACAGTTCATCTCTCCTTTGTTTGGTCCGCGCCACCTCCAAGAAAGGGCATTCAGTTCAGCCGAACGCAGGTATTCAGCCCGGAGGGCGGCATTTCCTTGCCGGTGGCGTGAGCCACCGGAACCTGCCTATGTGCATTGCAAAGCCCGGAGGGCGACACAGGGAAGCTATTCATGCCGAGCAATGTGTCGCCCTCTGGGCTTAGGTCCCTGCAGCCATGGCTCCCGGTGGTTTACACCACCGGCAAGGAAATGCCGCTCTCTGGGCTGAAGACAACCGTGCTGGGAGTATAGCCGATTCCTGCCTGCCCCTGCAATCTATTTCTGTAAGCGCCCATCATGACCGGGGTTAGATTTCGGCGGCGCGGGCCTGATTTGCGGGGTAGTTTTTGCTTGTGGCAACTTGGCCACTTATCCCGAAATCAAACCAACTCGCGAGGCATTCGTGACCCGATCTCAAGACTCAGTCAAAGCTGCTACCTGGAAACAGCACTTTGACCGCTTCCAACTCAGCGGACTCTCCGTTCAACGATTCTGCAATCTAAATAAGCTCTCGGTCCATTCGTCTCAGTACTGGGCGAAGAGACTCGGAGGCACCCGTCAACCAACGCGGACCTCGACACAAGTGCTCAACAGCGACAGAGAGGCTTCTTCTTTGCCGATCGTTGAGATTCAATTTGGCCCTAACGTTGAGATTCGTATCCCAACCGACCAACTCGATACGATCAAGTCGGTGCTGCTCTTCTGCTCGAACAACCAGCCCGACTCAGGTTCATTTCGATCCGTTCTCGTTCGTGACTGAAGATCGCTCTCATGATGTCACTCAATGGCCTGCCGCTTCGAGTCTTTCTCTACACTCACGATGTCGATATGCGAAAGTCGTTTAACGGCTTGCTGGCAATCGTTCAGTCTGAGTTCAAGATGGATGTTCTCAAAGGCGATAAATTCTTGTTTCTCAGCAAGCGACGTGATCGTGTCAAAGCTATGTGGTGGGATATCGATGGGCTCGCCATATACATGAAACGTTTGGAGGTCGGGACATATCAGAGACCGCTAGTTAGCACCGATGGCTGCTATGCGACCATCGATCGAACGCAACTGCAACTGCTTCTTTCGGGCATCGATAAACAAGAACGCTTTGTCCAGTTGTCACAATGTTTTGAAGCCATGCGTAGTTCAGCCCCATTGTCCACGCAGCTTCCGACGTAACAAGGACGTTGTACCCAGGTATTCCGATGTATGGAACCGTGTAGCCCAGTGCTCCTACCATGGCGATTTCCGCAGCAGCAGGAATTCCGATTCCTGCACCAGCGATAACGACCCCAGATCCAATGGCTGCGTCAGGCCCTACAACACCGACAATCGTGGTGCCAGTAGCAGCTATTGCAGCTCCTGCGCCTTCTGCTCCAACGAGAATGGTGCCAGTTCCAAGAGTTGTACCTTCAGCAAGAACGATACCAGTTGTAGTTCCTGCTGCGCCTTCGATTACCGTGACGCCCGCAACGGTCGTTCCAGCAGCCGTTGTACCTGACGCCCCTAACGTACCAATCCCCAGTACCACTTCGCCTCCAGCAACGGTTCCGATTGCAATCGGAATAGAAACAACGACCGTGCCTGTAAGAATCGCTTCATCGCTTGCATTTGCAAGTGCTTCGTTAGATACCGCTGTTGTTATTGCGCCATGAATAACACCGCCAGCCGATTCGCTCCAGCCAGAACCGAACGTTCCATTGAACCAGTCTGCGTGTGAATCAAGCCAGCCACGTGAAGCGTATCCACGTTGGCTTTGAGTCCTGCTATCGGCCGAGGATGTAGCGAACGCGTAAAGTCGACCTGCACCTTCCTTCTCGACGACAAGTGGCGCATCCAGGAAATAGTCTCCATTTCCGATTGTTGTAAAAGTGGTCTGGCCGTACTGAGGAGAAAGTTCGAGTGCTGCGGTGTTGACTCCATTGGGAGATTCGATCTGGACAATAAAGCGAGATTTTTGTGTTCCCGGTGATTCAAGAATGAAGCCACTAGCGTCCGGTGCAATCGTAAACTCCGCGTCGCCCGATAGTCGTGTGACAAAGATTGACTGAGCTTGCGAGATGGAACTGACTGCCGAGAACACTACGGCGATTAGGAATCTCGTTAAAACACTTGGGTCTGCGAACTTGTTTCTACGAAACATAGGGAACTCCGATTGTTGAGGTGACGAACGGAGGCGATCACCGATGTCGCCGGAGACCACGATTCAAAAAGTTTTTAAGGCCCCGGCGGCGACTTCGGTGCACCACATTGTTCCCTCTTGTCTGATTTCATCAGGTGGCTGTTCGAGCATCCGTCAGGTTTCGAGTACGAGGTGCTGGAGCCGATTCCAGTTGCCTAATGGTACCCGATAGCATCTTGGCCTGCCAGCAAGCCCTCACCCCGCCTTTGGCACCCCTCTCCCGCGCGCGGGAGAGGGGCTGGGGGTGAGGGCGTGACGCACTGCGATTGCCATGAGGGAATTGGCTTGGGTGTCGATACCCCAAGAGATGGCTACCGCGTCTAGCGGTGACCATCTCGGAACATGAGGAACTCGGTCGCCATTGTTTTGAGTCGCAAGCGAGAACGGGATTAGTTGTCTCTCACAAAGTCACGAAGGCACAAAGTCATCGAGTCAATTCGCCCAAGCAGTTGAAGTGCCAACCAAAGCCGTGATGTCAACGCTACTCATTGGCACTCGAAGTTTCAGCCGAGATCGAAACGCCACTAGGTAGAGGGAACGTTTGCGTTAACGCGGCGGGCGCGTTTGACTATGATTTCAAAACCCGCTTGACCGCCCGCTCGCGTTCAACGCTTGGTTCGTCCACATTACCGCCGTCGGAGCAACGCATCGATATCAGTAGGACGTGACCGACCGTCGAGGACCGCGACCACCTCGACGCCCGTTGTGACCATTCGATAATAGATGAGAAAAGGATGGCGGCTTGCAATTTTACGATGGTAACCAAAATGTTTTTCGTGAATGCCCGCCGTGTCACTCAGCGAATCAATGTCCTCAAAGATCCGATGGTAAAAGTAATCGCCAGCGCCGTGGCCTTGCCGGTCGTAGAAAGCAACTCCCTCCGCAATATCCAAATGTGCCTCATTGCGAACTTCGATGTTCATCGATAATTCGCTTTACTGCAAACTTAGCCTCAGCAACAGACATGTTGGGTTCGTTACTTGGATTCGCGGTGCGGTAGGCAAGCACATCCCCGTGCCAAGCAGGAGAATTCAACACTCGTGAATCAGCAGCCAGACGCTGCCAAAGCAGATCGAACGCAGCCTGCTGCTGCTCGGGGTTCAAAGTGTCAATAAAAGTTTCAATTTCCATCGCTCATCTCCATTCCCCCATTGTAACGCTGGTCAGCGCCGCTGTCGACAGAGCGTTTTAGTGGGCCTAGTGGACGAAAGAATCCATGTAAGTCCTGGGTTTGGGGTGGGAGCCATTCGAATAAAATCTGGCGACTCTGACCCGGGATCTTGTTCTGCGGTTGCACGCAGAAACGTCACAAAATTTCCAACCCCAAACCCAAGGAAAAAAAGGCATGATTATTCTCGCTCTCGACCTCGGCAAGTTCAATACCATGTGCTGCATTTACAACTCAAAAACGCGAAAACATGAGTTCATCAACGCCACAACCGAACGCACGTACCTCACCACTCTTCTCAAGAAAACGAAATGCGACCTGGTTGTCATGGAAGCTTGCGGTCCCTCCGGCTGGATCAACGACCTTGCTATCA
>CAMCMB010000144.1 GCA_945875845.1 Pirellula staleyi DSM 6068 | reverse complement strand
GAAAAAACCTTCCTTGGCTCGTTGCAACACCCAAGGAAGGTTCTGGATTTTAGCCAAGGCAGGTTTTTGAATCAGTACCAATTGCCAAGGTTGGTGGAATTTAACAAAACACCCACTCAGCCGCTAGAGAGCTTGCGCAATCATCTAAGGCCTACAGCACCATTCGAGCGTGGCAGTTGTCAGCCGGATCGAAAGTTCCGCCGACGCACCACGCGAGAGTCCCCCGCGAGAAGTTCTCGATGATCGCATGCAGGTATGCTCGACGCCCATCAAGCAATCGCACAATGGAGGTATCGATATGCCAGATTTCGTTTGGCATGGCGGCGCGAATGCCTACCTTGGGCTTGGGGGGATAGATTCGATTTCGCGGACGCTTCCAATCATGGATCCGAACCATTCGGTACCAAGACGTTGGCGAAGCGAAGACTTTTCCTAACCGCTGAGCAAGTCTCGCCAAAGCAACTGTATTAAGATGCCGATACTCCTTGGCAAAGACCAACTCTCGAATGGTATCGATTTCACCCGTTGTCAATCGACTGGGAGTCGTTCTTGGGCAGGAATTCCGATCGTTCAGGCTGCACGTCTCAGATTGATTCCAAGCATGGTAGCGAGAATGCGACAGCCGCAGGAAAGCCAGGATGGCCCGCAGTGGAACTACGGTTGCGGCTTCGCCAAGCGAGTTTAGAAATTGTAGCTTTTTAGCTCCATTTGGAACACCAAAACGCTCCCACGTGAAACCAGAAAGCTTCAGGACGACGAACAGCAAGCGTACAATGGCGCGGAGCTTGGCCACTTGAGAGCGCAGTCGAACGACTTCGCATTCAAGTTTTTCGATATCGTGGTCGTGTGATTTAAGCGAGACAACAGTCTTTTTGTCTCGTTTGATCCACCCAGACGCCGTGGATCGCGGCACCCCGATTCGCGTTGCATGGCGGGCATTATCGGAGTCATGTACAAAGTTGCGGTGTCGATGGTCGTATGCGCGCTAAGATCACAGGCGAAAAAATGGACGGTGGAAAAACAATCGAAGCTACAGATGCGCGGTAGCCAGTCCAGCAATTCTGAGTGTGTTACAATCGCTCTTTTGAAAAGCCATGTTCGATTGTTGGGGGAGTAGAGGAATGGCGATGGTATTGGGAATCAAGTTGATCAATGACTTTGCGTACAAGAAAACCTTTGGCGATCCTTACAATCGGTTGGCATTGATCAGCTTGCTCAACGCGATTCTGATGCTGGATCTTCCGATCGTGGATGTGGCAATCCAAAATCCATACAACGACAAGGACTTCGAGGACGACAAACTAACGATTTTGGATATCAAAGCAATCGATAGTAGCAGCGCGATTTACAATATCGAGATGCAAATTTCGGTCTGCGCCGGGTTAGTGAAACGGATGGTTTTCTACACGTGTGAACTGTTTTCGGCCCAAATGTACGAAGGAGACAGCTACACCCATCTCAATCCAGTCTTTTCAATCTGCCTACTAAACGACAAGCTTTGGACGAGGGACGAGACGGCCCACCATCGATTTCGACTAGAAGACCGACAAAGTGGTCGAGTTCTAAAAGATACAATAGAGATTCACTTGGTCGAGTTGCCGAAGTATACTTTGGATAGGGGAAGTTTGGCGTCAGCAACGCCAATCGAGCGTTGGGCGTTCTTGTTACAAAACTCGCAGCTTTACACAGCGGAAGAACTTCGGGAGCTGTTTCCGGAAGAAGCGTTCCAATTGGTGATTTCCTCAGTCGAGACCATTTATTTGAAAACGGAGTACCGAGAAATGTACGAGACACGCGAAAAAGCCCTTCGAGATTACGATTGGAAGATTAACACTGCTAGAGACGAAGGAATCATAAAAGGCCGAGAAGAAGGGAAGTTAATCGGTATTATTCGGACCTGTCAGATGATTCTATCGGTACCACAATCAAGCGAAGAATCTCTTCGCGGGAAACCTGTTAGCGAACTCCAGTCGCTCGCAGACGGCCTCCAAAGCACGTTGCGAAAACGTGTTAACTGACTAGTTTTGCTCAATACGCCCCGAATGGTGTGTAGTTGCGGAAGCTTATGATTCAGGAGGAAATCAGTTGACCGTTCGGGACCCAAACAGCGTCGGTGCGGATATGGTTTACGACTCACTTGGTAGAAACACGCAACGAACGGATACGTTCGGCGATGTGACTAAGACGGACTACGACCGAGCTGGAAACGCGGTGAAGCAAACCGACGCCAAGAACAAATACACTCTCATCTCGTTCGATTCGCGCAACCGCCGCAAATCGACGACCGACCGAATCTCAGCCGGTACTACCTTCACCTATCTAGCAACCGGCCAACTTGCGTCGCTGACTGATGCTGAGAGTCAAACCACCGCTTATACATACGATGCACGTGGCTCGAAACTGACAGAACAGTATCCTGACCACTCTTCCGGTTCGACCGTTGGCCAACCCGGTTATGGCATCGTGACGTTTGTCTTGGACAATGCAGGGCGAGTCTTGCGAAAGCAAGATCAATTAGGAGACACTTGCACTTACAACTTCGACCTGGCCGGTCGAATGACTAGTCGGAACTACCGGACGGCAGCCAATAGCCCAACGGGCACGATAGCGGATACTGACACTTTTACCTTCGATCGCAGTGGTCGAATGCTAACCGCAGTCTCAGGCCGCTACAACAACACAGTCGGCTACGCATTCGACCCAGTCGGTCGCAAAGCTTCTGAGTCGCTCACGATTGCAAGCCAGACGTATACGGTTGGCAGCGAATTCAATGCACGCAATGAGCTCGTAAAATACACTTACCCAGACAGCTCCATTGCAAACCGAGCTTACAACGCAAGAGGTGGCTTGAGCGAGCTGAAACTGGATAGTTCAGTGATCGACACTCGCAGTTATGACGACGGTGGTCGCATGACCACAGATGTTTTGGGTAACGGCATCACTGAGACGAGAGCTTATCGGACTGATAATCTTCTTTCAAGCATTTCGTTTAGCAACACGAACATTGGAAACCTGACGTACTCGTGGGATGCTAACAAGAACAAGACAGCTGAAACGATCGGTGGAGTGATGAGCGGCTACGGGTTCACATCGGCCGGAACAGCTTATGACGACGAGGATCGACTCACTGGCTACCAGCAAGCCAGCACTAACTTCAACCAATCTTGGTCACTGACATCGGTAGGTGACTGGTCGAGTGTGACCACCAATGGGACGGCAGTCACTCGAACTCATGGTCCGACACACGAACTTCTAACCTCAGGTGGCCAAAACGTCACAACGGACGTGAAAGGCAACCAGACGGTGCTGCCAGCCAGCCTTGCGACACAAGCCGCTCAATTGGCCTTTGCTTGGGACTACGACAACAAGCTGAAATCGTCCGACATCGACAACAACGGATCAGCCGATGTGACGTTTGAATACGATGCCCTTGGCAGACGAGTTGCGAGAACCGAAGGTTCCACAGCGGTGGTCTACTTCCAAGCGGATCAGCAAACGATTGCAGATTATCCACGTGGTGGAGCGGCATCGACAGCCACCTATCGCTACGTGTTTGCCAGCTACATTGACGAACCGGTGGTTCGCAAGACTACAGGCACCAGCGGAACGGTCCTTTACTATCACCGCAGCCAACAATACTCCATCTACGCCCTAACCGATTCAAGCGGGGCTGTAAGTGAACGCTACGCGTACACCGCATACGGTCAACCGACATTCTTAAATGCCTCAGCAACATTGCAAACAAGTTCTGCTACAGGCAACCGATACACCTACACCGGCCGCGAATGGGACGCAACCTTAGGCCTCGTATGGTGCAAAAAGTCGGACGACGGGTTGGCGAGCAGTTTTGCGATAAAAATTGGTTCCGTGAATGTGAGTTTTCGAGCGATGAAATACGCAAAGCCAATTTGGATTTCCACAATTGGTTTGTAATTTCGCTCCATGCGCAGTCATCGAGACAGTCGATTCGGGACAACGTTTGAGTCTTTGAACGATATCGCTACGCTGTACGTCGATGGTAGTGCTTAAGAAGCCCACCTAGCTCATGCTGGGTGTGACCGGCGTTCCGCCGGTTTGTTTAGCGAGCAAAAGTATTTAGGGTAAACAAAAAGCGGCCAACCTGCCATGATTCGGTTATCTAACGACCCAATCACTTCAGGCAGGAGGCCACACTATGAAGATCCTCGATTTGTCGATGTTTGACAACCTATCCTCGAAAGACTTGACTGCAGAGCAACTGAAAATGTCGCTCGCTGAGTCAGGTACTTATCTTCGAGACCTAGTGGTTAGCTCCACAAATGAAGGCA
>CAMCMB010000143.1 GCA_945875845.1 Pirellula staleyi DSM 6068 | reverse complement strand
AAACGAACCTGGCGAATTGGGAAAGTTGTTGTGTTTGGCTTTAATCCTATCGCAACAACTAGAAGGCACTTCGTTCTCGTCGGTGGCAAGCTAACCATCGCTCTAATCATGTCTGCGACTGTCATCGATCGCTGAAAATCAGAACGACCATGTTGACCGAGCCCCCGCCAACACGGTCTCTGAAGTTCGAAACGGACCGACGGGGGCTTCGGTCCAACATTTTGTTCGTCCGTGGGTTTATTGCTGTCTCGTTCTACGTGCTAAGGTCAGTTTCTTCCCAAGTCACGTTCTCGGTTACGCACCAAGTCAAGGAATGGCGTCGTTCATGTATTGCACCGCCATGGATGATAGGATGAAAGCCTGCAGGAACAGTGGATTCACCCAACTGCGCACTGCGTACCGCGTTGTGCGCACAGTAGAAAACGTATTCCATTCGCACGACCACGTCGGAGGCGCGAACATTCGCCTTGGAGATCAAATCATCTACAGTGGCGTCTAATCCAGGCAGGAATTCAAAAATCATAGTATTCGTTATTTCGTCCGGTATCTGCAATGCAGCCAACGACGGTTCCGGTTCGAACCCAAGTACCCATGCGAGCGGCCACATATTCTCTAGTTTCCAACCGATCGTGTCGACATGGCCCTGATTCGCATCAGATCGGTTCATGTCCATTATCGCTGCTTCGTCTTCACAGAGCCAATCCAACAAGCGGTTCCTCACAACATACTTTTGGATTCTGTCTGAGGCAGCGTCGTCTTCTGAAAAGGCAACCCAGGTTAATAGTGCGTCCAATGCCATTAGCCGCGATGCAATCTCGTGTGCTGCCCGCAATCGACTGCTGCCCGTCGGCGTTGGTAACCAGTTAGCCGGACGAAACCCCATTGCATTTAGGTTTTCGATAACTTCTGCTTTTACTTGGTCTAGGTTCATATGCGAAGGGGACCTGCAATTGCGGACGAACATTTGCGGTAACCGAGTGCGAAAGAAAGACTCTGCTATCAGGACCGCGTGAATGAGCACTTCGGTTCACCGCGTTGTTCGTCGGATTGACGTGGGGAACCGTTCCCCATTTCATCCGATGCTGAATACGATTGTACTGCATGTTTGCGCTGTATCAATCATCGCCGTGTCCTATCCCGAAGAGCCTTCGTATACCGGAATAGATTCCGAAACAGCCGAGGAGGCCGAAAAGGAGTGCGCACCCTGGGTCCAGCAGCAGTGGTATCCACCAAGACGCTCGAATTGTCGATGATGGCGCAATTAGACATCCAATCGTCCCCGACAAGCCACCAATCAATGGAATCATCGAGTAGTTTCGTGGCTGCCCCTGTGCGTTGAGTTTCCTCGGGATGGAGTAGATCGACCACCATTGACCAATCGCAATCAATAGCGAAAACGCAACGAGCAAAACGGAGATTGACCACCAGAAATACAGCATCGGTTTGGATCGTCAACCTTCATTCGACGAACGTTGACGATCAGCGGGCGGCGGGAGTTGACTCACCATTGCCAGAAACGTCGCCACCGCCGCTCCGTTGCATCGTTTGGTTCGTCGTTCTTGCTTGCCAAAAAGGTCGTCCAGAAGCTTGTGCGCGGCGGTCAGCGTCCGCAGCGATTGCGGCAATGTCGCCACCGAATCGGTCTGATATTTCGCGTCGGATGCGGTGGATTTCTTCAATAGGCGTTTCAGTAGTCGATTTCTGAATCATTTCCAAGCAACTCCTCTGGTGTGCAAATCACAGGAATGGGAACCCCAGCGTCGGCGAGAACCTGATGGATACGCGGCAAGATTTTCGCGTTTGCAATGTGCTTGCAGTTCCAAGTCAATAAGTATTGTATTCGATGATGCGCTACTACGGCGATATGCAACGCGTCAACCTGCGCTTTTGGAGGCAGAATCGCCCGAGTCATGATCTCGTTCGCAATTTGCGTAATCTGCGGAGCATTTGGAAGCAGTGGAATCCCAGCCAGGGCATGCATGCGTTCAGCAGCCAAGATTGGATCCCCGCCAGACGCTTCATCGAGCACATATTGCGACACAACAAGTTCGTAGTTGGCTCGCTCGGTGTCCCACCATTTGCTCGTCAATAGCTGGCGCGCCGCCATCACCACCTGAGAGCTCGGGCGTTGCCGAAGATAGCTAACAATAGATGTTTCAATATAAACGGTGTTCATCGCTTAAGTCTATCAGATCGACGAACGCTACGGATCACCAAGTCGCCGGAGTGATCGCTCCATTGTCAAAACGCACCGTTCGGCGACTTTGGTGCATCCGATTGTTCGTCGCGATTACGGCGGAAACCCACGGAATACTCCGTCGGTTTCGACAGCATTCGCGAAATCTTCAAAGTCCATGTTGGCAATCGAAAAATTATTTTCGATTCCCTGAATCTGAGAAGGGATCGCGCGAAATGATCTGATCTGGTCAATAGGGGTTTGACTGGGTTTGCGCTCGTAATCCTTCGGATCAAGACTTTGAGGTGAGAACCCAATGACAAGTATCGGGTGCTCACCATTCTCTATCGTCTTTTCGTCTACAACGAAAACGACGAATCCGGGATAGTCTGTCGGAAGTGCGTGAACCAAGTCATTGCAATCAAGATTCGCATATGCTGAGTCATCAACGAATTGGACGTTCGCGTAGAATCGCATTCGCGTAATTGGATCCCTTTGCGGTGCAGAGACCTGTGTTTTTACCAATGCCCAGGATTCGTCGTTTGAGAAATCAGTTCGAACTACCCATGGATGCATGTTGTTTTGGTTTGGCATGCCGTACTCGGACTCAACACAACCAGTAGTCAAGAAGAGCAGCAGAAGGATGGATGGTACGTTTTTCATTCTCAGTCGGCGAACGACGGCGATCACCCAGCCCGAGCAGTTGACTCAACGCAAGTCAAAACGGCCGATCGAGGGCTTGGTGTGCATCGCTTGGTTATCCCCATTTTATTTCGTGAAACACCATCGTCCCAAACGTATTGAAGTCCATCGCGTAGCTCCACAAGGCAAAGCGCATCATGTCGCTGCGGCGGTAGGTTTTTCCGAATCCGTTATCGAGTATTTCATCCCATGTACGACCGTCAGCGTGCTGAGCAAACAACATCGCATTGCGTTCAGCAACCAACTTATCGTCTTCGAGCGGCGTTTGGTAAATGATTTCGTGGAGAGTGCCCGCCCAGTCAGTGAGGATGATGTTTCCTTCGGGAACCTCGTATTGACGCTGGACAACGCCCCCGGCCTTCTCGTGTGGACGTTCCCAAACGAGCGTTCCGAACGAAGGTAAATTCGCTATTGGAGTTTCAAGTTGCAGTCGTGGAATCGCCATTGAATCGAAAGTGCGGCTGTGGGTGAATTTGTGGGATAACGGCTCACATCACCGGGTTGCCGCCAGCGGTATTACCATCAGAAAGCGGCGTATCGGCAACTCCGGTGCATGTGGTGGTTCGTGCGATCGCTTGTTGTGCAGTGTCTTCCGACGCCAGATCAATCCCGTTAAGTATGAGCGGATTGTTGCATTCAGGAACAGTCCAGTGCACCAAAAACGACACAAGCACAGTAGCCAAGATCAGTGCGCCGCCCAGTGAATGCGAAAGAACGCCAGCCTTAGGATGAATGAAAAGGATCACGATCCAAAACAAGAGCACGAAGACCATCGGCAAGTACACCCATAACGTAACCCCAGATAAGCTAAAGCGACCTTGGGGTCCGGTATAAAGCAGTTTCGCCCTAGAAACGGCATTGATCCACCTCGCAGTGTGTTGAATCGTATATCTGATTCTGGATATGAGCATGAGCAAAGAAATTGTGGTTACCGCGATTCCAGCGCCGACGACAGCAAGTACCTTGTCATCGTCAATGTTCTTCCAGTTCGATGCGGCGATTCCTTGCAAGATGAGGATCGTCGTGAAGTACTGCCACCGACGCATCGTTTGGTCACGGTAATGACTGAACATTTCCCGTAGGACGCCGTCGTAAGAGGCTTGATCCGCTTTGTCGGTCACTTCATCCGCTCCGCAGGTTTGTCGTTACGATTCGGTAGATTTATGAGTTGTAATGCAGTCATGAGCACGAACGTTTGCGATGATCTAGTCGCGGACTGAAGGTTTCCATCAGGTGACGGCGGACCCGCGACTTAGATCCATCGCTTTGTTCTGATTTCTTCTTGGTTTGTTAGCTCTGAATCGATCTTGTATTGGCCGATCAGGATATCAGTACCACTAGTACTGTTGTCAGTCATTGTATGTTCTTAGTTGTCGCGCTGCAACACAATGACATGCTATGTCTGCGTGGATGCATGGTAATGCAATCCACGACTTGGCCCTGGCGTACTGGAGTGAAGTGCTGTCTCCATCAATCGCCCCTGCAAT
>CAMCMB010000142.1 GCA_945875845.1 Pirellula staleyi DSM 6068 | reverse complement strand
CGACGCTCTCATGCGCATCCCAAGTTTCTTCCAAGTGCCCGCCGCCGGAGTAGAGTTGTACAAAGCGCACGCCGCGCTCCACAAGCCTTCTCGCGATCAAACAGTTGCGGCCGAACTCTGCCGTCGGTTCACGGTCGACCCCATAGGCTTGCAAAGTACTTGCCGATTCCATAGCAAGATCGACTGCCTCGGGAGCTTCGGATTGCATGCGGAAGGCCAGTTCGTAACTTGCGGATCTTGCCAATAGCTCCGAGCCACCGGGCCTTTGGTTAAGATGTTCCTCATTCAACTGGGCCAATAGATCGAGTTGCTCGCGTTGCGCGTTTGTATCCAGATAGCGACTGGCAAGATGGATAAGTTGGTTGGCTGCGAATCGCTTATAGGGGAGTACGAAAATCGGGGTAATCGGTAAAGGTATACTTGCAAAGGAAGCACTTCCACCGAACCAGCCGGATGGCAATCTTGGCAACGTGGAGAATCGAAGTCACTGGATTCTGTCGAAGGTAACGCAAATTTCGACGCCGGATATCCTTGCGAGTAAAGCAAGTGGCGGCATGGCATGCCGGACATACGGATTTTGAGCATTTAGCAGCGTCGACATTCGATTCATGTGATTGAAAAAGAAGTTCCAGTTTGGAGGAGCAACTCGCAGCATCGATATCTGCCTTCATAACGTGTCCTGCTCAAGCGGGGCGCCGTCGATTGAAGCGGGGGAAGCGTGTGCATGCTGCAAACAAATGCACGCTTCCCCATTTTCGTTTCAACGGCACAACGGAAGATTCCCGCGCGACGGGAGGCGGGGTTCACAGAAGCATGCGCTATGGCTGGGTTCAAGGCGGGGTTGTATTAGAATTTCCCCTGCCACTCAAACTCAGAATAATCCCGAATCTAACTGCCAACCAAAGTGGCAACTAGCAGTATCTTCAATCAGCGTATGAAACAATCAGGAATGCGCTGGAGCAAAAGAGGAGGGCAATGGATAGTAGACTTGCGTACTGCATGTCGAAGTACGCTGTGGGATCAAATATGGAATCGCTATTTGAGTACGATTGACCAACCAATAGACATAAGTCAGCCGAAACCCGAAAATGAGCTCGTCGCAGCCTGAAAAATCATTGGTCGACAAGCGACTGCACCCCTAATGATGGAACCCCGAGACAAGCTGCGACAGAGGCTCAACAAGGGAGATAACTCCTTTGAGTGAAACAAATTACGGTAGCCGCACAGTGCCATTTGTGGGTGGCACTTACTGTTTGCTCTGGCAAACGCCTTCTAGAGGTCCCCATTGGCTTTTTTTGCCTTGACGTTCTCCTCCATGAGTTCGGCGATCACCTCGTTTTTGTGGATGAGTTTCTCACGGAGCTTCTGGATCTGCTGCTCCTCGAGTTGGGCAACCTTGGCCTCGGCCATTTTCGACGCCTTCTCCGACTTGGCTGTTTTCTCGAAGGCCCGCTCGGCCTAGTCAACCACCATGGCGACCCATTGATGGATCTGAGTCGGTTCGATCGACAGCTCTTCGGCGATTGCGGAAATGGGTTCTTTGCCTTTGAGGTGCCGCCGAACGATGGCCGCCTTCTGCTCAGCTGTAAATTTTCTACGTGATTTGGTCATGGAAATCCTCCGAAAATCAGGTTGTGTTAACCTATTCAATGGAGTTTCCACTTGCTAGAGAGGCAAGACACTTTCCCTACGAAAATAGATCCTGTTTCGACTGAAACCTTTCGCTAAACGCTAAACTTAGTGTCCCTCACTGGTCACAAGCTTGACGGCACTCTCGATGAACTCCCGGCCGAACGTCCTGCGAGGCTTTTTTCGTTGGTTGACATCTGGCTTCCTCCTGTTAAATTTTGGAGTCGTCGCGGGCGTTCACCAGTCATGGGCTAACGCACTCGGCGACTTCCTATCAGCATTCAACATCAGGAGGACAACTACCTAGAAAAACCTTTTTCGATTAGCCCTGTGTTCAATTAATGTGTTTTCATACTGTGAAGCGAGGATTGAAATAAATGACGCGAACATTAGCACTAGCTGTTTTGATCTTGTTTGGAAGCACTGTTCATGCCCAGAACATGCAATTTACGTTGATTGATTCCAGCCATTCCGTTTCTGTTATGGGTGATGCAGGCTACTACTTATCTGGGCAGGGTTATTGGTTGGCTGATGCGGCGTCAAGCGGTACAGGCCAAAGGGCATCTTTGGCGTACACCCCCAGCGATGTTGATCCAATTGGACAAAGCGTTATGGGTCAGTTGCACGCTGTCGCTTCGACGCAGGCTGGGGAAACCGTAAATACCAGCAGCCTCGCTCATAACCTAATCCTTTTCGACTGTCCGGGCGGTTGGGTTTTTGATTCCTCCCTGGGAAGGAGCACTGCCAGATACCAGTTGCCAAGTCCCCCCCGCGGAAAGGAACTTTGGGTTAAGGTTAGGTGGCACTTTACTGGGCTCTCAGGCTACGGAGGTTGGGATAATAATGTGGGTTGGTTAGCAGCGCGGGCGACGGGGCGATTCACAGCGAACATCGGGATAATTGGGGATTATGCTATTGCCAATGATGGCAGAAGCCCAACAATTGCAGTTTCGTTCCCCGGTGGTACAAGTAATCAAGCCTCTGGAGAAGTCTGGATAAGGGCACAAAACTCAATAATCCGCGTCGACACCAATACGACTTCAGACGTAGGGGGGGACCAATTAATGGGACATGTAGCCGGGAGTAATTTTTGCGCATTGAATTTTACGATTGTTCAAGTTTACGGTACTCCGATAGGAAGCGGGCCTCCAAACTAGTCGATTGTTTTGACCGACGATGCGTCAAAGGACCAGCCCAATCCAACCGCCCAGTAGACATCGCTGAACAAACCCTGCGAAATTGCAAGATTCGCAGGGTTTTTTGTTTGCCCAGCGAAGCTGGCAAACCCAGTCGGTGCTTGTCACCGACCTCACCCTGTTTCTGGGGAAGAGAATCCGACTCGCACGGGCGTCAGCGGCCAACGCTGGGGTCTGAAGGAAGCGACAGGAAGTTAGAGGGAACGTAGCGTAAGTGAACTCGATTCGGCTGGTTGCAGGAGTGAGCGTGCAAAAAGACGCGAAGCTCTATACAGAAACAACTGCAACAAGTGCTTGGAGACGTGATCCACTGACAGGGAGCCTGCACAGTAACTGGGGAAGCCTGGCATCATCCAAGCCGCGTTAGCTCTCCCATAGGCGAAACGTGAGAAGCTGGTAACGACACTGCAAGAGTCAATCAAGTAGTGCCTAAACGTGGTGTGAGGTGGCGGATGAACCCGTAGTAGTTAAGGCTCATCCGCAGAATTAGTGGGTAAAAACACTTCTTCCGTATGGTAGGAGCAGGACGTTGGATTTTACGCATTACTCGGAAAACGAGCCTTGATGGAGCGTAAGAGCGCCGGGGGCTACCGAGGCAACCCCCGGCTCGTCTTCCGTCTACCGTGGCGCTCGAGTTGGTTCCCACCAGAGCTCTATCCTCCACGGCAGCACTTCAATGGTATCGATTGCGATTTTGGGTCGCAATCAGAACAAAGAAAGCATCTTGAGCTCGTATCGGTAGAATGAGGTTTACGAAGACTTCATCACACCAACCTCGGGCATCAAGATGCAACTAAAGACTATCCTCAATCGCGTGGAAAAGCACAAGGGCTTTGTGTATTCCGAGGCGAGCATGACGAAAGGAGGCGAGATCGAGTTCACGTTGCGGCCTCGCCGTGGATCCAGGCCTATTTGCAGTTCGTGTGGTAGAAAGGAGGCAACCTACGATCATACGAGCTTGCGCCGGTTTGAATTTGTTCCCCTTTGGGGCATCGCCGTATTTTTCGTCTACCGGATGCGGCGGGTGGACTGCCGCAGTTGTGGCGTGACCACAGAACGAGTCCCTTGAGCCTGCGGCAACAATCAGCAAACGTTCTCGTATCGACTCTTTTTGGCCACGTGGGCGAAACGGCTGAGTTGGAAGGAGACAGCGAGCATTTTCGGTGAGCGTACACTGGCCGGTCTTAGAATTTCCCGACCTGGCTAGTATTCGGCGTGTAGGTTTTTGTGTTCGATCAACGATTCCCCTCGTACGCAAGGATCTTTACTATGCCGCGGGCAACGCAATCTACCAAAGCCCAAACTTGGAAACAACATTTCGCTGACTTAGAGCGATCTGAGCTCACCGTCGCTCAGTTCTGCCATTCCATCGGCTGCTCCACTCCAACCTTCTATCACTGGAAGCGTAAACTCGCCGAGAGCAACAACAAGGTCGCCTTCCTCAGAGTCCAGACCACCGATGCACCGTCGACTGCCATTGAGATCAAACTCCCAAGCGGCGTCACTCTTTGCGTCCCTTTGATCGCAATCAGTTCCATCTCAGATATTCTCGAACAAGTCGCGTAGTCACGATGCTCGCTCTCAGCCCTTCGGTTCCCATCTATGTCGATTCCGGTCGGCTATTGAGCCACTTTTGCGTTTTGGTTGAGGTGGCTGGCGGTTAGAAGTTTGCGATTCTGGGGGGCGGATTAGGATGGAATTCTGGTTTGCTTCCGACCGGATTGGAGGCTTGGCTTAATAATCGCCTCACTACAGAGTTTGCACCTCCGCAGTGAGACTTGACGCATAGGGACTCAGCTCCCATTGGCCCATCTCCAAGATGATTCTACTTCGTGCTCCCTGCAAGACCGTC
>CAMCMB010000141.1 GCA_945875845.1 Pirellula staleyi DSM 6068 | reverse complement strand
GAAAGTTTCCTGGCCCCGCGGCGTTAGAAACTTCAGCGACCCACGACACAAGGTCGCGGGGGGCTCAAACCGCCTGACGGCGATTGTTGTTAGCCAACCAAACTTTGCTTCTCATGACACAAGGTCATGAGGGGCAAAACCAGCCTGCTCAGTGGTGCTGGCTCAGTGGTGCTGGCTCAGTGCCACCCAAAGTAGAGTTAAGATCAGCTGGATTCTGGGCCCCTTAGTCCTCGATTTTGGGACATGGCTGCATTGAACTGATCTTGGAGTTGTTGACGCGTGATTGGAATCACTGGCACCGCTTTCTCAAGCCGTTGCACGAGCGGGGCGTTTCGGTTGTTGTGCAGCACCCGATCGACTTCTTCCTCAAGCATTAGCAACCAAGCCGGGATGTCCAGTCCAACGCCTGTCGGTTCTCGCATCATCAAATGCGATTCTTGAACCAGCAGTTCAAACGCTCGGCTCTCTTCTTTGTCGCTGGATCGCAGTTGCCGCATTGCGGGGCGGATCAACGCTCGCATCCGATCGATGGTCATCGGCTTGACAAACCGCTCATTCAGTCGATCCGCGACGGTCGGCATTTTCATTGCATATTGCTCTTGGAGCTTGGCTAATTTTTCCAAGTATTGATCCGACTCTTTGGCAACGCGTTCGGCAAGCGCCCGACGCCATTGCTGGGCCGAATTCTGGCACCCATTGTGCACAAGCACTTCGTGAGCCCAAAACACAGGCTTGAGGTTCCAGCAAACCCGATCGTAACGAACCCGCAATCGGAGGAAGTCCAAGAGCATGTAGAGCATCTCGCCTCGATCCGATTGAGTGGTGGTGCTATTGTAATCTTTGTACTCTGCAAAGTGATCGATGACTGCTTCGAACACCACACCAAGCCAGCGTTCAGCATCTTCGGTCGAAATTTCGCCGTTCTCAATTGCCTCTAGCAGGGGCCTCACTTCGTCCGTGTCTTGGTTCTTTAGGGCTTGCACAAGGTAGTTCCCAACTCCCTGGTGAAGGATGGCGCGAACATTCGAAAGCTTTAAGAAACCTTGGGTAAAGAGTCCTTTGCCATACTTCTGAATGAATTCGGCCAGTTGATTCCAAGTGCCCGAACCATCGATTGTTTCTAACACACTTAAGCGAAGCGTCCGGGAATGGGACAACCAACTGCCGAGCAGCACTTCGGTGAGTTGCTCTAGCAGCGGTACCAACGCTTCGCTGTCGGGTTCAGGTGGATTGCGATCCACTAGCCGGTCGAGTTCTAGGCTTGACCACTCCGGTTGAAACGGCACCTCGGATCTCTTGGTGCGACGCCTTCCCGAAGTTGGTTTGACGGGTTTTTCCGCTTGCCATTGATATGCATTTCGAACGAGACAACGTACCATGGATTTGAAAGCGATCTGGAACAGATCGTCAAACTCCGTCACGGCTCCATGCCCAACGGGATTGTGATGTTCCATGTGTCGAGCGGTATCAACCAACCGACAGGATTCGTAAAAGAACCCTTGCCTGGGCAACCAGGTTAGCAAATGCGTCAACGCACGGCGCCGCACCCTCGCATTGAGAATATCGAGGGGTTGTCCGCCACGAGCCAGCGAAACATACAGCAGCTTTTGCTCGCGCAAGACAGCTAAGAAAGCAGGAAATGCTTCCTCAACACGGGAACGACGCGCGGCCATCAAGTCGCCGAATAGTTCGACCGTCAACACTTCGTCCTTGGGAAGACCATCCAGCAATGGCTGGCAGCTTGGCCGATCATCGGTATGAGCCAGAATGGCTCCGATCAACATACGTCCGGCGTCGGCCGTTTCTACCGCCGACGCTAAGATTCGCTCCATCAGCGATTCCTTGACCACACGCTGGCGATCGTATCGCGCCATGGATTCCGTGTCGGTTCCGCCTTTGGCTAACTTAAAGGACTGGATTTGATCAAGCAGCGCAACCAGTGCATTGCGATTCACCAAGCATTGTTCACTCCAGCGCCGAAGGGCAGCGACAACCCGCGATCTACGAGCCGCATCTGCGTTGATCGATTCGCTTGAGGCACCTTGCGTCGTGCTCAGTGTTTGCGTCGACTGCGAGACAAGCTTCCACATTTGAGCCAATGCGGCTAAGAAAGTAAGATGATCACTAAGCCGTTTTGATTCCGCGACTAATTCCTCGGACGAACCTTCGTTCTGTTCGTAGATTTGTCCATCCACGCCGTCGTCCGTAGTATCCAAGTACGACACGCCCTCATAGGCTGCATCATAGATCGAGCCTTCCGAATCGCGTTCTGAGCCGTCCGGACCGGTCGCCTCGCTGTCGGAGGAGTCTCCGGCAGCCATCAGATCGTTGGATTGCTCAGGACGTTTCTTGCGCTTCGTCGCTTTTGCAAGTCGAAACTCGGGTACCGACCAGAACGACTCCCCGTTCGCCTCTAGGTAATCAAAAAACTTTTCCACGATCGACCAAACGAACTCAATGGAATTCGGCGCATCTATTTGTTTCTCGACGGGAGATGGCACTGCATCCTCGTTTGCGGCGTTTTGGCCATCCAGGGTGTGCTCGAACAATTGCTCAAGCCACATGCGTGCAAGGTCGGAATACGAAGTGTTTCCGCTTTGCAAGCCCACTCGGGTCGCTTGACTCAGCCAGTGAACAAGCAACGCCATCGCTCCAACGAAATCGCGTCGGTCGAGCAACGCTTCGATGACCAGCGCGTACGCTTTTGGTGAATCGAACATATCCGCGTGAGGAGCCCAGAATTTCAGGTCGCCCGCAGCCGCACCCCCTTGATGCCACAGTCGCAATGCGCGAGCGACCAATTGGGAGGATTCGAGTGAGTCTTGAGGATCCGTCGCCGATACATCGCTTACTTGGTGGGCTGCGTATTTACGCCACCAATCCGATATCTGACGGAATCGTTGTTCCGTCGCGATGCAAAGCGATTCTTGGTTGGTCGCCGCCGCCTCTCGCCACAATCGCGACAAAAAACCAAGCGTTTGCTCCATGATTTGGACGAGTTCTTCGACTCGCTCATCCATCACGGTCGCGTCCGTGCCAGTGAACCTCGGGAAGTTTCCAGCGAACCCCAAAATATTCCACGGGTCCACCAACGCTCCGCACTCGGTGCCGCGTTGGATCAAATCGAAGATTTGTTCGGGAATGTCACAAGCTCTTGCAAGTTCGTTGCGTCGCAAAAGTTGATTGCCAACTGTTAAGAGGCAATCGATTCGGCACAGGATGCGGGCCGACGGTACTTGAACATCGTCCGACTCTTCCTTGGCTGCGTTGGCGCTCCCCATTCTTGCAAAGATGCGAGCCAACTGAACGTGCTCTACTTGCGAAGCTCGCAGCCTCGCAAGGTTCGTATTGAGTTGTTGACGAGCCCCTCCGAGCGGTTGACGCCGGATGGCTGCCTCGTGACGCAATCGGTCCGCATGCGGCCCAGTCAAGTTCGTCAGGAATTCCTCATAGAAGGAATCGCGATACAGCGCTATCTGCGATAGAAGGTTTGCAAGCGTGGTCGTCGATGGGAAAGAATTTGCTCGGCCACCCGAGATCCCCGACGCCATGAGCATGGTTCCGGCGAGAACTGCGGCTGCTTCGGTCAAGGTCTCCTCACGGGATAACTCTTTCTCCTGATCCACACGAGCGAGCAGGGCGTCCACAGTGACTTGCTGCAATACGAAACGACGATAGTTGGCGTCCTGATCCATCAAGTTGGGATCCCATTGACCAAAATAATAATTGGGTCGCTTGTTTACCGGGTGATCGAAATCATACGCTCTCGGATCGAGAGCCAGTTCGTCCAAGTTCTTCGGTTCGAATTGAGCGTCTTGCAGAATGTGCGAAGAGGTCGCGCGCAAAATATCCAGCGTACGGCCGATGATTTCATAGTAAGGCCCGAACGCGACGCCTACATCGCGAACATACAACGGGATTGGACGTAGCCATTCATGCGCGTATGGCTCCAGACGCCTTCCTTCCAGCACGGCAACCGGTCGAAAGCCGACATAGTCGTTGAGGCCGTCGATGGCTTTTGGAACGATTCGGTCGATTTCGTTCCAGGGTGCCCCTTGCTGAAGAACGCACTCGATCGCTCGACCCAAGAACAGACCATTGAACAATCCTTCGGGTTCTTGATGAAACAACAGGTCGCTGTGGAAGTCCAAATAGTCAGGAAGCAAGTACAACCAAACGATTTGAAGAACTTGGCTCGCTTGATCGCTCTCGCGGAAGATCTCCTTTTCATCGCGGAGCTTGCCGAGTCGATCCTGAAGCCATTGCTGGATGGTTAGCCAAGGAGGCAGGCCAGCATAAGGGCTGTATTGGCGGGGTGAACCTGCCATCGCCCAACCATACAGGCGGTTCAGGGCAGCCAGGGATTTCGGATCTGATTTCCCAGAGGAGAAATTAAGGTAGCCCAAAACATGGACCAAGTCCTCGTCTATTGCACCGTTTCGATTTTCGTTGGCCACCAGTTACCCTTACCCCAGGCGATCCCTTCCGCGAATCCGCTCACCCTCTCAAGGATGTGCTGTACTCGCCAATTGTCTAATGGTAAATCGGCTTTCAAAAGTACGGAAGAGGCAGATCGGGCTACTGAGACCGCATTGCCAATATTGTTAGGGCGATTTGGGACACTTCTGGGCGTACTTCACCACTTTTTGAGCGTCGAAGACGCTGTGAAAGAATGCGTGGGACGGCACCGGAGGGCTCGCGCCCAATGGCACTCACTTTCGGTTCGAACCAATGTTTTCGTAGCGGAGCGGCGCGAGCCGCCCGGTGAATATCCAAGTGATTTGCCTACGGTCACCGGACAGCTTGCGCTGTTCCGCTACAAAGTGAGTGCCAT
>CAMCMB010000140.1 GCA_945875845.1 Pirellula staleyi DSM 6068 | reverse complement strand
GCCCTGGGTAAATGTCCGCCAACGCAACTTCGCCCTGAAGGGGCAAAACTCACCCGCGATAGGCAGGAGTGACAGTTCCGTTTCGCACCTTCAGGGAAATTCGCTGTCAATTCCTGGCCGGAATCGACACTAGCATGAAGGTAACGATCCACAGCGATAAACCCAGGGGCATTCGATGCATGCCATCTGGCTTTATGCCAGTGGTAATTGACCTTCGCCCTAGCATGAAGGTAACGATCCCCTGGGATAAATCGCTGCAACGCCTCATCTTTACCCACATTTCAAGGCATCGAAAACCAAATCCGTTGTTTTTCGTGCTCGTGCTAAGTCCGAAGGACGGTGCTCGCGCAAGAAAGAAGTGGGTAACAAAGAAGTGGGTAAAGATGAGGCGTCTCGCCCATGGAATCACGAGCGAGCGCGCTCGTGCCACGCGAGGGTCGGCTACGTTGCTGCGCGGCTTGCAGATGAATGGGACAGTCCGAGAAGGATTGCTGTCGGCGCCTTGCTTACCGGCTCGTTGATTTAGTAAAGTCGTTATTGGGTAAGGGCGAAACGATGGACTTGGAAGTCCGTCCATGGGGTATTCGACGGACTTGGAAGTCCGTCGTACTATTAAATCAACAATCCGTCGCGCGTCGGGTTACCTAGCTGACCGTGGTCTTTACTGCGGTTCTTCGTGCAGATTGATCTGCTGCTGTGCATGATTTAGACGAGCGTAGGTTCCGCCAAGCTTGAGAAGCTCGTCGTGATTTCCAACCTCCGTAATGCGTCCCTTTTCAAGAACGATGATGCGGTTGGCTTTTCGCAACGTGCTGATTCGGTGCGCGATGGCGATCGTCGTACGACCTTGAACCAGCACATCCAGTGCTTCCTGAATCTCGCGTTCCGTTTCGGTGTCGACCGCCGATGTGGCTTCATCCAGGATCAAGATGCGAGGATCGGTTAGCAGAGCCCTTGCAATCGAGATACGTTGGCGTTCTCCCCCCGAAAGCGCTTGCCCGCGCTCGCCGACAAGCGAATCATATCCATCGCTCAAACGCAGGATGAAGTCATGCGATTTCGCGGCTCGGGCCGCTGCGATAATCTGCTCGCGAGTTGCGTCAGGTCGACCATAGGCGATGTTCTCCGCGATGGAGCCAAAGAATAAAAAGGGTTCTTGCAGCACAATCCCAATGTTGCTTCGATACTCGGTAATCGGGAAGGACCGAATATCGGTTCCATCGACTTTGATAGCCCCTCCCGTTACGTCGTAAAAACGGCAAACAAGATTCACGAGCGTACTCTTCCCCGCTCCGCTTGGGCCTACCAAGCCAATCATTTCACCTGGCTGGATATCCAGATTGATGTTGTGAATGACTTGGCGAGAACCATAACGAAACGTGATATCGTTAAGCGATATACCACCTTGGACTCGGCCTGGTCGAACGGGTTTCTGTGGTTCGGAAACGCTCGGGACTCGATCCAGGATTTCAAAAATCCGATAAGTCGCAGCCGCAGTTCGCTGTGCGTTTGCAATCAAACGACTCATGTCATCCAGCCGCAGGTAAAGTCGGCCAATCGAGATAACAAACAGCTGAAGCGTCCCGACGGTGACTCCACCTTGATAGACCTGGTAGATTCCAAAGCACCAGACGACCAGCAAGCCAAGTTCGGTCAGCAGTGTGATCACGGGTGAAAAAGCCGCCCACAAACGGTTGACGCGGTTGTTGGCTTCGAGAACATGCTCATTGCTTTGGTGAAAGCGATCCACTTCGCGGTTTTCTTGTGCGAACGCTTTGACCACACGTATGCCGGGAATCGTATCGGCCAAAACATTGACCATCTCCGCCCAGGCAGCGCTCCCACGCGCAAAGCCGATTCGGATCTTGTTCTGCACTCGCGACACGAGCCAAGCGATGAATGGGAATGGCAAAAGCCCCACCAGCGCAAGCATAGGATCGAGTAGGAATAGCATGATGGTTGTCATGACAATCATCAGTAAATCGGTAACAAAATCCAATAAATGAATCGATAGAAAATCGCATATGCGCTGTGCGTCGTTGCTGATTCGAGAGATCAAATCACCGGTACGCTTCCCTCCAAAGAACTCCAGCGACAACTTCTGAAGGTGCGCATAGGTGGCGTTCCTCAAGTCTGCGCTCACTTGTTCGCTCACGGATGCAAGCACATAGGTTTTGACCCAACTCAGCACCCAGCTTAAAACGGCGGACAAGAGCATGCCGCCAAGCAACCATGGCACTAACGCAAAGTTCCCCTTCCCTCCTGCTTGGTGGGGGATCAAAACGTCGTCCACCAACGGCTTGGTTAGCCAAGGTGGAATCAGACTCGCGGTCGTACTCAACAATGTCAGCAAAAAACCAAGAAGGATCATGTTCATTCGAGGCTTTGCGAACCGAGTGAGTCTCCATAGAGAACGGCTCGTTTCAGGTGCGGCCGACGGCGCGCAGTCCACGCACGTGGATTCGCCAGCGGCCATGGTCCCACCACAGGACGGGCAGATCGAAGGCGCAAGTTGCCGACTGTCACCTTTGCCGGCTTGCAGTTGCTTATATTGGGTGACGAGCAACCCGGCCGCATTCCCTCGACCGGCAGTAAACCGCCATGATTGCAAAAGGCTACGAGGCCCCAGGAGTTCAAGGATTCCCAAGCCTGCTCGGTCAAGTTTTTTGACCTCGTGAACCTCGGACATATCCCACCGAAGCACGGGGGCGAGTGGATGGTTCGGAGGAGTGGGTTGGCGGGCGAGCAACGCTTGATTGGTTAGAACAACGAAACCACTGCCAAACATAAGGTCTTTATCTAGGTTTGGTTCAAACCAACCCAGTAGCTGTTCCCCAGATCGCAAATGCGAAAGACACTCATGCCGAACGGTTGCCGGGATGTTCGAGGGTTCGGCTTCGGGAGATGATATTGCTTGGTTCACAGAGGTGTTAATGCGAAATAGGAGTGGTAGGCACAGGGAACGATATAAGATAACCACATTCCCGACATTTGGGCGAGCGGAAGTATTGCCTGGGAGAGCGAGGCTCCTGCCGAGCTATTTACGCCACGATTCGGCAGGCGCCTCACCCTCCCAAAATTGAACATCGATGCACAGGATAAACAGGATTTTCAATTCTTATCCTTTGTATCCTGATCATCCATGTTCTTGTTCCGCAATTAGTCAATGCGTTTTGGCTCCTGACGAACCATGGCGTCGTAAGCTCGGCAGGAGCCTCGCTCTCCCATTGATTTCCAATGGTTCGACACGGGAAAGATTTTTAGAGAGGTGGCCTCACCCTCCCGCTAAAGGAATTGCTTAGGCAAATCATATTTGGAAAAAGCATCGAAGCTTAACCGTGCACGAACGGCTTGCTCTGCGAAAAGAACTGCTTGGGATTGTCGAAGACAATCTTGCGAATGAGATCCTTGGAATGGCCGCGTTTCTTAAGCTCCATAATCAAATCTGGAATAGCGGTCGGTTTGCTAGGTCCCCAGTCCCCTGCCGAGTTTGCCATAAGCCGTTCGGGCCCAAAACGTTCGATCATGTCGGCAGCCCGTTGTGGCGTGCACTTGCTGACGGGATAGAGCGTCATGCCCGCCCAGAATCCATTTTCTAGAACATGTTCAATAGTGTGCTCCTCGACATGGTCCACTAAAACTCGCGACCTATCGAGTCGAGAATCCCCGATCAGCATGTCGAGAATCATCCGAGTCCCTTGGTATTTGTCTTCCAGGTGGGGCGTGTGGATCAAAATTTGCTGATTGTACTGGACCGCCAAATCGAGATGCTCAAGAAAAATAGTGGCTTCGTTTCGCGTGTTCTTGTTGAGCCCAATTTCGCCGATCCCAAGCACGTTTTTGGCGCCGAGAAACTCAGGAATCATCGCGATGACTTCGCGGGAAAGCGTAACATTTTCCGCTTCCTTGGCATTGATGCACAGCCAAGTGTAGTGCGTAATGCCATACTGAGCGGCCCGTTTCGGTTCGAATTCGGTAAGCTGTCGAAAGTAGTCGCGAAAGCTCTCAACGCTGCCGCGATCGAAGCCGGCCCAAAAAGCCGGTTCGCTGATCGCGACACAGCCCATGCGGGCCAACGTTTCATAGTCATCCGTCGTGCGCGAAACCATATGCAAATGAGGATCGATGTAGTCCATTGTTGTTGTAAGTCCTTGTGTGGGGACGCTTTCGGGAAAGCCTTTGTGCGGTTGCCTTTGCGATTAACGCCTCCCTGCTTGTACTCCACCAAAGGGAAATCACGATGGTACGGGGTAAGAAGCCTAGCGTTCGATATTGGAAAAGCCGTGGGGGTTACTGTTGTTGGATTGGTAAGGATCAACACATTCTAGCCAAAGGTGCGGATGATGCACCAACCGTAAAGACTTTTCTTGCTGCTACTGCACGAACTGACCGCAAGACAAGCAGCGCTGAACAACCTGTCACAACAAGGATCAAAGCATCACCTATCGAGGCTCCCGTAGTTATTAACGCGTTAACCCTACAAACCGTAGTAGTTCCTAATCCCTTGAGACCAACCTTTACGGAGAGGGTTCAAAAGAAGGCGGTTCCGTTGAGGTTGTTTTAACCGGGCGAACCATCATCCTCGTTATGTCTGGCGCAAGTTCGGGGATTTCTATTTCGTCTGGGACGTAGATTTGCTTTTTCCGGTCTTTTCTGTCGATTCCGGTCGGCTATTGAGCCACTTTTGCGTTTTGGTTGAGGTGGCTGGCGGTTAGAAGTTTGCGATTCTGGGGGGCGGATTAGGATGGAATTCCGGTTTGCTTCCGACCGGATTGGAGGCTTGGCTTAATAATCGCCTCACTACAGAGTTTGCACCTCCGCAGTGAGACTTGACGCATAGGGACTCAGCTCCCATTGGCCCATCTCCAAGATGATTCTACTTCGTGCTCCCTGCAAGACCGTC
>CAMCMB010000139.1 GCA_945875845.1 Pirellula staleyi DSM 6068 | reverse complement strand
TTCGGGAGTATCGAGTAGCAGAATCCCGCCAAAAAGAGGATCGCAAGCAAATCACGCGAGCCCGTCGCATCGTGGCTGCCAAGCTAAAGCGAGAGCAAACCGCAAGCCAGTAACCATCGGCCGACTCACTGGTTGTCGTGGACGCTTACTGCAAAGCACGAACTGCAATTGAAGATGGGAAACGCGTCTTCTATCGGCCATGGTGGTAAAACGACGCTGAACCAGTAAGCAACAGCAACGTGCGGACGTTTGGCGATGCCAAACGTCATTTCATTTTTAGAGAGAACATTACAAGTTTGAGGAATTTCAAGTCTTAGCACGTGGTCTATTTTCCCACGGCGTCAAGGTCCGCCGTTCTCGCTGTCGCTCCGAGCGGCTGCTGCTTCGCGAGTACGCGAAGGCTCCACCTTGACTTGCCGTGCGACGTTACCTCTGCGTGCCAATCATGGCATCAATAACACTTTGGAGGCCTATGACCGATGAACAAAACGAAGCGAATTGGACGGACTGCTTTATTCGAGAAGTTCGAGTGAACTATGTAACGAGCGACAAGCCACGATCAAGGGTAAGTGGCCCCGTCGATATTGCCGACTTTGTACGGTCTGTACTGATTGACAACAGCAGGGAACAGTTCGTTGCAATTTACTTTGACGGATCGCATTCTGTGATCTCGTTTTCGATAATTTCAATTGGGATCGCCAACCAAACTCTTATTCACCCAAGGGAAGTGTACCAACGTGCAATTTTGGTTGGAGCAACTGCAATGGCGGTAGCTCACAATCATCCATCGGGAAGCCTTGAACCGAGTAACGAAGATATTAGCGTTACCAATCGCCTCAAAGATGCCGGTACGTTGCTCGGAATTCAGTTGCTCGATCACGTGATCGTTAGCGAATTTGCATTTAAATCGCTCCGTGAGGATAGCCGATGCTGGATTTAGGATGAAAATTTGGGCCTGCGCGTTTTGCTAATAGCGGGCTCCATCGGTACCGAGCCCAAGGCATTTCCAATGTTACTTAACTGTTGCCACGGTCAATGCCCCGGCCGTGCTCTCGGCATGCGGCCCCAAAGCTGTTGGTTGCTATTTGCAAGAGTGAGTGCCGTGGTCGGCACTGATCAACCAATCACCCTAGTAGTTTTAGTCAGTTACTGACCGATCCTGTCGGAAACTGTCCAGGCGAATCAGGAATACGCTCGACTCAGTTGAGTAGCATCGTGTTTATGGCATTATCTAGAGCAGAATGTTACGTCGTCTCAACTCATACGCCATGGACCGGAAAACTCAACTACGATTCAATTTTGACGGCACGAAGTCTCCAGAGCATTCGATTGCTGAAGCAAGGCTACCTATTCCAATTCCAGATAACAGCTACGGTTCTGTGAAGCGAGTGTCGCTTGTATATGAAGGCTCGCTCCAAGATCGTCCCTGCATCACTGGTACTGAGGAAGCCAAGAGACTTTTCAAGAGTTATTGGAAGCAACATCCTGCCAACGATCAAGAGCAGTTCGTTGTTGCATGTCTAGACACAAAACATCGGGTGCAATGCATCGTCAGGGTCACCATTGGAACGCTTGATGCGTCACTTGTTCATCCGCGAGAGGTCTTCAAGCCCGCCATAATCGAGGGTTCGGCTGCGGTATTGCTCTCGCACAACCATCCATCTGGCAACCCAGAGCCAAGTCGAGAGGACATCCAGGTCACGGATCGACTCACTGAGGCTGGGAAGATAATGGGTATCTCTGTACTCGATCACATCATTCACGGAGATGGAACGGGAGAGGTGCGATCGATTCGAGAGCACTAGCCCTCAATTGCAACCTGCAAAGCTACCAGGGATCGTACGTGAGCAGCTATTCCGCCGAAATTCAAAATCGTGCATGACGAATAACTGATTCGGGTTCGGCGGAACTGGGTATTGAACGATCGAATACCTGCGCGAGCCGGGTTTTGGTTGTACCCTGGGAATGGGATCCGCTTTGCGGTCATCCAACGCAACTGCGAGCTTTAACTTTCCACAAACCGACTGCTCTAGCTTTTCGATGGTCTTCGCAATGGTGGCTTGAAGGCTTTCAGTAAGTTATGTTTCCTTCTCTGCCGCTACCCACATCGAGCGCAAAGAATCCAACAGCACATCCAGTTTCGTTGGATGATCGTCGGTTACGACTCTCTTGGTTGGTTTTTTGCGACGGTGCTGCGGGACACAGCATCCCTCTTTCTTCGAAAGGAATTTGGTAGTGTCTTGCCTCGCTTTCGCGCGTGACACGTCTGGTCACAGTCGGTTCCTTTTGCACAAGATTTTTCAAATTGCAAAAAATCGCCAGTCAAAATGACTTTCACCCGTTTTCTGAAATGATGAAAGTTTGTGTTTCGGCGAGGTGTCGAGAATTCCACTTCGGAATCGGGCACTTGCGTCCCTGCGGAGACGCCGAGAATCAGGGTTTTGTGTCTAAAAATAGACTTCGGCAATCACAAGTTCCTGCGATCGACGCTTCGCCGGAGCCGCCGTTCTATTTGAGTAAGGATCTAATTCGTGGCAAAATGTGCTGTTCCACTTATTCAATAGGAGGTATTTATGAGCGAACAGACAGTAGCAAAAGGAAAGGAAAAGGGAGTTGAAGTCGAGAATATGGATCCCGTCCATATCATTCGCAAAGGGGCAATCGCTGCCAGTGTCTGGCAGCGGCAGAGTCCAAGCGGCTTTGCGTACTATGACTACTCAATCAGCCGATCCTGGAAATCAATGTCCAGTGACAAAACTGGCTATTCTCGTAACTTCTTCGAGACGAACCAAGCGGACCTGCTGGAGGTGATCCATCGAGCCTCGGGCTGGATCGTTGAAAGACGAGAACTTGAGAAAAATCTAGCTCAAAAAATATTGGCAGCTTAGTGTTGCGACGTTTAAGTGAGGCCGGTGGGCGTTGCGTACCGGACCTCCATTTCCGTTAGGATGCGTCAACACTCGAACCGAGCAAGTCTTTCAATCTGGCTAGGTTTATTCAGCGCTGACTATTGCGTTCGCGCTCGATTGTCCCATTTGGTGGCTTGCCAGTGGCTGATCAAGCCGTTGTGTTCACAACTATTGCATTGCCATTGGATAGCGTCCGATGGCGACTGAACAACGATGTGCACTAAACCCTTGCAGCCTCGTTTGCGACAGCGAATGGTGGATTCGATAACGCCGGGAAGTTGCTGCTCCGTCGCAATGTCGATTAGCAAGACGAGGAAGCTTGCAAGCTTTCTCGTAGGAGCAGGCATCGTGGCTACAATCTCACCTTCATCGTCGAGATAGTGCGCGATGTCCGTTACATAGGTTCCACTCATTGGCTGAACTTTGCTGAGGTGATGAATGATACAATTTCTATTGATCTTTAGCTGCTTGATTGTAGTCGCCCTTCGAATTGCGAGGAGGTGGTCGCGCGTGCAGTCTCGGCGGATACGACTGTGGACACTTGTGAGCAAACGTTAACTTGGAAGCTAGATTTTGGGTTGCTACGGCTGTTCACAATTACAATCAGGACGCGGCATGCGCTTGTGGCGAATCTTAAACGACGTCGGTTGGTTGCCAGACGACGAGTCCTGCGTATCGCTTAAAATCAGCACTGTTCAATGTAATCAGGTGGGTAATGCCATAGCTATTCATCGAGGCAACTAAACGCGCATCGTGAACAGACACGCCGACAATGTTATGAGCGACCAGCAATTGTCGCCACACTCCGTAGCAGAGTTGATTGAATGGTAACATCTTGCCGAGCTTCTCAATCGTGACTACCCGGCGTTCTGCCTCGTCGGGGGTCAAGCCAAAGCCACCACGGGCACTTGCAGGCCGGGTTGCCACATTCCAAAACTCCGCAATGTTTTGGTGCGTTGTTACAAGCGAATGCCCTTGAAGCCGCAGCAAACGGAACGCACGAAGAATAGGTCTTTGCTCCGACGACGATTTGTCAAAGGCTCGCAATAGTACTCCCGTATCGACTAGGATCTCCATTGAAGCAACTCGTCAATCGTGGTCAGCATAGATGTCGGCTCGTGAAAAATCTGTAGGGAGGGAGCCTTCGACGCTTAAGTCCACGAATTCCTTCTCCAGAGCATCCCAGGATGAAGACTGTGATTCGCGGGGGCTCGCGTCTACCAACGATTTGACGTAATCGGCCAATGAGACTCCGGCACCCATGGCAGCAGTTTGTAACGCAACAGCAGTTTGTTCGTCGACTTGAATCGTAACCATCGATTTACCCCTTTGCAGTCATTGTATCACGTCTTTCTACATACTGCCAAATGGAATCACAGGCAGGTTGGTCGCTGAAGTAACTCCTTGATTTTTTTTGGAGGACTGCCGATGAGTTCGATGAAACCCATCGCTTTTCGAGACGTCTATGTTTGACTCACTGAATCGCAACTTTAGTCTGATTATCGCATTCGTACTACCGGGATTCTTGTTCCTTTTCGGCTCAGTCTTCCTGGTCTCATACCCGACTGCCGATTTAGTGAGCCAATTACTCCCCATTCGGCAGATTGGCGGTTTCATGTTTTTCCTGCTTGCGGCCACCGCCTGCGGAATGATTCTGAGTGCAATTCGATGGGCCATTTTGGATACGTTGCACGTTCTGACCGGACCAATAGCCGTGCAGTAAATAGTTACTCGCGAGCATTTGCACGAACCCCTCAACGCTCTTTGCCTCAAAGCGATATTCCATAGTGCTCCGTTAGTCAAAACGAAAAAATGGAGTGGTTGAACTACGTTGGGGTCAGATCCGGTTTTCAGTTTTCGCAAGGCAAAGTGGCGAGAAATACTTGCTGAACAGGCGGCGACAGTGAGTTTTCCAACGAATAGATAACGACGGTCGCCGCCGCATGTCAGCCACATTGGCAGAAGTTGCCATCTGCAAGACACCCACCAAGGCGACACCCTACTTTCATCTCGCGTCGAACTAATCTTCTGTCAAAATGGTGTGCCCCTTGCAACTTGG
>CAMCMB010000138.1 GCA_945875845.1 Pirellula staleyi DSM 6068 | reverse complement strand
GTTGCTCGCTTGATCGCGCATCGAATCTCTTGGGGGAAAAGTCCATGCTCGTCCGAGACTGGCGCTTACTGTCAGGCTAGAAAGCGATTGCCGGAGAAGTTCTTTTCAGCTGTGGCTCGTCTCGTAGGACGAAAAATGGATTCCAAAGTCGATCCAAAGTGGCTTTGGAAAGGACGCCGTGTATACATGTTTGATGGATCGACAGTATCGATGCCAGATACACCAGCCAATCAAGCAGCTTATCCTCAACCTTGCAGTCAGAAAGCGGGCGTTGGCTTACCTATCGCACGAATCGCGGCGATAATTTCCCTCTCCTGTGGAGCAGTCCTTGTAAGCAAAGAAGATTTGGCAGGACTATTTCGTTCGAGATGGCATAACGAACTAGATCTGAGAACCATCAAGATTACGATGCAGATGGACATCTTGCGATGCAAATCACCCGAGCTTGTGCGGAAGGAAATCTGGACACACATCTTGGCCTACAATCTTATTCGCACCATCATTGCTCAGGCTGCAAGCAAACATGATTTGCTTCCAAGATCAATTAGCTTCAAGGGTACACTCCAAACGCTAGAAGCCTTTCAACCATTGATCGCCTACCAAGGCAAGCGTGACTTATCCTTTCGAACAAGCATTTACCAAAACTTACTCGATGCCATCGCGGTTCATCGTGTTGCTAATCGACCCGACCGGTTTGAACCGCGAGCAAGAAAGCGGCGTTACAAGAACTACCCGTTCTTAATGAAGTCAAGACAAGCGGCCAAAAGTGATATCCTGAAAGGGCTTATGTAAATCTACGTGCCATTCGTTGGACATGCCGGTGCGTCAGTGTTTAACAAACTATTCCCGGTCTTGGGTGACCGGAGTGTCGAGCTGATTCAGTTGGCGGGGGAAAACTCGATGGTGGTAATTGCAGGAACGAAGGAAAACGAAGCGGTCAACGAAATGCAAATTTCACGCCCACCTGTGTCGCGAGCGGAGTTGGCGAATCAAGCAAGTGAACGAGGAGCAAAAAGGTGTGTTCGAAGGTAGTGAAGGACTTTGGACTTGTATTCAAGAATGTGGCGGGAAAGTCAACGAGTATTGAGCGAGCGCGCAGTCTAAAAACAGGTCGCAAATTCCATCGAGCCCGGGTCTAGCTCATTGTGACGAGCAGAACAGTCGAATAACGATATCGCTTGTTGGCGAGCGTAGTTCGTGCTGCGTGGACCTGACATATCTGATGATCCTTTGGAGGGAAAGAGCGGTTGTGCGTTTAAGCTAATCTCCCAATTCTTAGACAAACGAGAGCATTTGAGGACGAGACCAACGCAGCGACAATGCGCCCCCCGCTACAATGATCTGTGTCCCTCTAAATCGCTCCTTGTCAGTTTGAGCTACTTGCCTTTGCTCTGCGCAGCAAGGTCACGGAAAGTGGCTCCGTTGTCGGACGGCATACTCTTGTGCCAAGCGAGAAGTGACTGGGTTAACTCGGCGACGATGTGCAAGTTTTCTGCAGCGACATTGGTTGACTCAGACCGATCGATTTGCAGGTTGTAAAGTTCGGCGTCGGAACCGTCGTACTCACACAGTAGTTTCCATCGCCCACTGCGAAGTGCTAGGTCAGGCAGATCGTCTACGCCATAGAACGAGTCACGGTCGGGCGGGCGTCGAAAAAAAATTGGCGACGAACGCGAACCGCCGTCACCTAGCAACGTGTCCACCAAAGCTTCTCCGTCCAACGTAATCCCATCTAGAAACGGAGTGCCGGTTAGAGTCAGCAGGGTCGGAGCAAGATCGATCGCCGAGAACACCGACTCGGTGTCGATCAAGCCTTGCTTGCGTACGATTTTCGGTCCCCACGCAACCAATGACGATCGCAAGCCCCCCTCGTATAGCTGCGTCTTATGGCCGCGAAACGGGCCGGCTGAGCCAGCCTCAGGTTCAGGACCGTTGTCCGAACAAACCAGAATCAACGTGTTGTCCTTTAACACCGGATCATTTCGGATGCGATTAATCAGCTTTCCGAACTGCTTGTCCATCGACTCAAGCACCGAAAGATAAAGCTGGCGCTTTGAACCATTACCCCATGTCTCAACTGGCGGCCAATAGGGTGAATGCACGTCGTCAGGCCATAGGTTGATGTAGAAGGGCTTGTTGGCGGATGCGGCTTTGTCGATGAATGAAATCGCGGCATCTACAAAACCAGTCGTGATCTCCGATCGAAGCATCCAACGGTAACCCTCTCCGAGGTTTTCGGCCGCTTCCCAAATGCGATCGGGTTTGTTTCGCCCGGGACGTAGCGTTAGGGGCAATAGCTTTGGGCCCATGCCTTCGAAGTTCGTAAGCGACTCATCGAAACCGTATTCCGTTATGGGAGGTGCATCTTGGACGTCTCGCTGCCCACCCATGTGCCATTTTCCGAAGTGTCCTGTGGCATAGCCACCCGTCTGTAGCGAGCGAGCCAACATCGGTGCCTTCGGATCAAGCCACTGGGCCATACCGCGCTCTTCGTTGTTTTTTCGATTGTTCAGATACGAAGAAATCCGCCAGCGTTGCGGATATTGACCTGTCGAAATGGCTGTGCGCGAGGGGGAGCAAATCGGTGAATTGACATAGAATTGCTCGAACCGCACTCCTTCGGCTGCAAGCCGGTCGATATTCGGAGTCTGTGCATCGCGATTGCCAAAGCACGAGAAATCCCCCCAACCCATATCATCAATGAACACCAAAACGATATTCGGACGATCCGCTGAATAAACGACATTCGGCATCAGTAAAGCAGCGAATGCAACCAGCAGGCTCGTTACCTTCAAGCGAGTCTCGCTAATCCCGGCAGGCATTGCAGCCATATACAGTGAGCAATTCACTCTCATTTTCAAATGGCTTTGGATCATGTGCTATTTCTGGGAGAGGATATCATCAAAATAAAAATGGTACCAACTGCGCTCGCGCATCTTGTCGCCAGTGGGCATTCCTGCCGGTCTAAGCCCCTCGCACCAATCGACAACGTCTTTATACAACTTGTCGGCGAGCTCGGTATGCGCATCGACCAAGTTTATATGTTCATGCTGATCGCTCTCGAGGTCAAACAGAAACCGCCGTCCATCGCCAACGTAAATGTACTTCCATTTTCCGCGTCGAATCGCAGCTTGATCCCAGAATCGGAAATAGAGGCTGCGAGTCGACGGGTTTTGAATGTCGTTCATGGCCGGGATCAAGTCGATGCCGTCGAACTTCTGCGTATTGTCGAGCATAACTTCGGGAAGATTTCCGCCAGCAAGCTGCAACAGGCTTGGGGCAATGTCGAGCGTGCTGACGGGCCAATCGTAGGTTTTGCCACTGGGCAATTGGCTAGGGAGGCTCCAAATCATTGGCACTCGAATGCCCCCTTCGCTCAGCATACCTTTCTCGCCAACCCACGGTTCATTCAATGAGCCGTCCCAGCCGCCCGCGTCACCATCGATGGGCGAAGGATGGTTTCAGCGAGGGACGTACCGAAAAGGTGGCGTATTGGCGTATTGGCGTATTGGAGGGTGACGGAGGATTCTGTCGATCCAACGTAACGGAGCGAGAAGAGGTTGTATTAGAGAGATTCTACCAATAAGTTCCGGTTAGCTTACAATAGAGGCCGTTCCCAAATGTCCTGTGCGGAAAAATCATGTTTGAGAGCGCGGGCTGTTGGTGAAGAAGTTTGCTGTCCTAACTTGGAGAATCAAGAGATGTCAACAATTCCAGTTGAATTACCAGATCATTTGCAGATGTATGTTGACGAAAGTGCAGAGCAAGCCGGGTTTGCAAGTGCAAGCGAGTACATCGTGGCACTGGTCGCCGCAGCGAGCGAGAAGCAGGGAGAGATTGAGCAGGCATTGATGGCGGGAATCAAAAGCGGTTCAGCGGAGCCGTGGACGGAAGATGAATGGCAGGCGATCCGAAGTCGTGTAGTCTCGAAAGCGCAGGGTAAGTGAGCAATTTGAAGCCGATTATTCGGCGTTCCAAGGCTTCCGAAGATGTCGAAGAGCACGCAATGTATTTAGCCGAGGGGAGCATCGACGCAGCATTTAGATTTCTTAAACGCGCCGAGCAGACGTAAAAGGGTTGTCTTTGTTTCCAGCAAGCGGCGCGCCGTTTCCGAGTCGTCATCCAGAACTAACCGGGGTGCGAACCAAATTGGTGAAGGACTTTCCAAATCATGTTGTGTTCTATGTCGAGCGGGACGATGCAATCGAGATAATTCGAGTTCTACGCGGTGGTCAAGATATGAGCATCGAAGTAGAGAAAATCTAGCATCATGGCATCGAACAAACTCGCTCCAGTTTGACACGCCGGGTTGGGGATACGATTCCAATCTTTTAGACTGAACTCAGTGAAAGTGGAACTCGCAAAATCCGCATAGATCAAACACAACGCTCTTCCACCGACGAACGTATACTTACAACCAGCCCTTGGGTTGGAGCCAACAGAGTTTTGGGATTTTCCGATCGATAGGGACCATTTCGCGACTGAGTCTTTCTATCTCGGAATCCCTGAGGAGGAGCGTGAGACTGTGGCGTGCAATCTAGTTGGAGTTCAAGATGCCTCGGGCGCGTTGAAATTACTCGGATTTCCATCGCGAGAGCAAAGAGGTTTTCTGCAGCTCGAATGCGAAGCTTTTGCGCGAGGATTCGACTTTCGTACAATGTCCGCGGTTGAGGAGCAACTGCGCCACAATGCACATGAATGGGAGATACTTGCCCAGTTCTATTTGGCTTACGAGGAGATTTGGCCGGACGGCAACGATGGCTATCTGCATTTCTGGATACGTAAGGGTGACTTAGCTGCGGCTGACTTCTCCAAGATTTGTTACACTTGGGAACGTTCCTAATACCAACACGCTCCGGTTGGACACGCGAATGGCACGTAGATTTGGTGTAAGTCATGACGGGTAAATGACATATACACAAAAGGCCTCACATGCGTAAATGGTTCTTGCTACAGTCCCATAAACGCAAGGAGGCCCAAGGATGTGTCATTCTACGGATGGTTGGTTTCA
>CAMCMB010000137.1 GCA_945875845.1 Pirellula staleyi DSM 6068 | reverse complement strand
CATTGCGTGTAATGTGTAGACCGGTAGTCAGGACTGTCTCTTCAGGGAGGCTCGGCGCGATCAACGATGATGCTTCATCTATGCCGGTAGTGACTTCCGAGCACGGTTCCAGTCGCAACCGTCACCAACGCTACAGACCAGCGGCCAGCAAGGCGTCTTCCGCCCGAAGGCAGCATTGCTGGTGAGGCGAAGGCTTCTTTCGGGCGGTTTGAGGAAGCGAAAACACAATAGATTCATTGCTCATTCAGTGCAAACGGTGGCTGGCACGTGGCTGGCACCTTTTCCATTTACCGCCGAGCCGACCGTCGCCAAAAAAGAAGCAAGAAGCGATAGGGCAAGAGCCGAAAGAAAACTAATAGCTGACTCAGTTGTCAAGATACAGTTCAATCGACGCTCGCGAATGTCCTGGCAAGGGGCACTGTCTTGAGACGCCGCTGTTTTAGGTCTAATGGACGGTAAAGCCCTCTCTGTTATTGATAGTTGGATGGATGTGGCATATGCCATTACCTTGATCGCACCAACCAAAGAGTCCCGAAGTCGGAAGCGCATTCGTATATTCAATCCAGTCATTTAGATTGAACTGAAAGTACTCGAGTTTTAAATCCGTCATTGCTGAAAGTTGTGCAAGATCCTTTAGATCAATTTCTCTTTCTGGTTTTCCGCTGTTCCGCAATTCAAGTTCTGCGAAGTTTTTGAATCGTATCAAGGAATGCAATACGTCACGCCGTATTAAATTTGATTCCAACCTAAGTTTTTCGAGGCCAAGTTTGGGTAAAGCTTCCAGAAAACTGCCGGTAATCCCGTCGTGCACAATGTCAATTCGTTTCAATCGCTTGCAATTTCGAATTGAAATTAAATCGAGGTCATCGTCGAGGACTATTCCAGAACCCAGTGTATTACAGACAAGCAACGACTCGACATTTGGAAAACATGGAATCGTTTTTCGAATCAATTCCGCACTGCAATCCCAATAGGACAATTCTTGGATGTCGACGAAAACAAGTTCGTCATTAAATAAGACTGTACTGGAGTTGCTAAATGAGACGGTCTCCAGCTTCGGAAAATCACGCAACAACCTAAGGTCGATGCAATCCTGACTAACTCTACCAATGTCGATATGCTTCGTGCGTCCCTCAAAACCCAATGCAAGATCTAATAGATCTTGATCCAAAGAATCGCCTATCGAATAAGCACCTAGAAGTGAACGACTCACTTCTTCTCTGTGTTTTCGACGAATTAGCTCAGCGAAAAATGCGATAAAGGTCGTCATCAACAGCAGCGAAGCAATCGAAAAGCGTGGCCGCAATGCCATTCTTGGAAAAGCCATTTCAACGCTCTGACGGTGGATACCCACCTGAACTTGGAACACCAGGCGAAATCTCAGGCATGCTAGTTGTCTTGCAACTCTTGTACCACTGATTGTAGGAATTGCATGGGTGATCTTTGCAGCTCAAACACAAACCGAATTCAACGCAATCTAGTTGCTTCTTCGGGTCATTTGGGAAAAGCCATTTGCATTGCTGTCGGTAAACGGGCCTCTCTGTATCCAAGCATGTTTTGCAATGATCTTTACCAGTCCACACCGGTTTAGGAATTTTCTGTGGCGGGACTGACGTAGGCGGACCCGGTGTATTTGTTTTGCCACACGGGTAGTCCTTATTGCAGTGAGTTAGCTCATGTAATAGCCAGGATGACCATTCTTCAGGAAGCCGCTTGCCGTTAGTGTCGTCGAGGCAGATATTACAAATCGTTTCCCCCCAGGAATAGCTTGGTGCTGCTATCTTCGAGTCGCTATAGCAGTCTCCGCAAAAGATATTCGGAGATTGTGAAAGTTCGTCAACAGCAACTTCAGGCCAGCCGTTCGTTTGAGGATTACGAAGAAAATCAATTAGAAAAGTTCCACATTCAACTTTTGCGTCTGCTGGCAACGCGGAAGGATTTCCGTCATCGATTGTGTAAGCGACATTTCCGGTTGGATCGAGTCGTTTGAGAGACTTTCCACTACAATAGGAATACAAAAGCTGGTCGTCCGTCGAATACCCTATCGGGTTTCTGGTGAGGAACCCAATCGTTGTTGTCGTAGATGGAGACTCGCACTTGGAAACACTTGATTTCAACGAATTGACAGGTACTTCTCCGGTTGCATTCGAACACGGATGTGCAGCATCGGCGAAGGTCAAGGTATTTCGATCTACTGCTTTCGCCATGTTATGGTCGCCGCCCCTTGAGTTCTGTTGACAAGATCTGAATCTACGAAGTACGGTCGCGAAGACGCTTTTGCAGGTTCGCTACCATCGATTCCAATTCCTCGGTGGATCGACTATTCAGGATACTTTCGGAAGTTACTGAATCGCCAAGAAGCCCTTCATAGATCTGTATGCTTGCCTTAAGCTTACCACGTTGATCGCCGCGTTGCTCGCCACGCTGCTCGCCTATTTCAATTCCCTCCTGTCGTCCCTCCTGTCGTCCCTCTTCAATTCCCTCCTGTCGTCCCTCTTGTCGCGCGTCGATCAAATTGGACTGGATGTCCAGACTGGCTTTCTCTCTCGCATCGTACATTTGCTTTTCCTCCGTTATCTCTCGAATCGCATTCAACTCGCCTGTCGCACGCAGAAACTCCAAGCCAGGAAGTAGCTCCTGCAACTCCTCGACCGTATGTTCACTCGAGTTCTTGATCCAATACGCCCACTGCTCCAGGACGCTTGCACTGCGTACATCGCTTAGAGCCCCATTGTACTTCGCAAGTTCGACCGTGTGAATCTCGATCGATTCTTCCAATACTCGACCGCTTTCTCGATCTACCAGCCGAAACTGATGATGAAGCTGATCGTCGTCCCACAAATTTCGCATTAGCAAACAGATCGAATAGGTCGCTTTGAGGTCGCCATACCCTTGGCCAACTCGGAGCTGATCGGTGTAGGCTTCGCAAGCGTAAAAGACAGCCCGCTTGGCAAAGCTCGATTGAACCACAATTTGGATTTCAACAATCAAAACACGACCGCGCTGATCGGTCGCCTTGACGTCCACGCAGACCAGCTTGTCGGTCTCGAAGTCCTTGATTCCGAACGGATTGAGGTACTCGACGGAAACAACAGGATGGGGAAACCGTAGTACAGCGTTGAGCAGGCTGATCAGGCAAATCTCATTTCCAGGTTTGCCGAAGATCTTGCGAAACGCAAAATCAATCCAAGCTCGAATCCCAATCTTCATTGACATCAATCATCCATCTAGCAAGCAATTCCTATCCTGAAAATCATGAAATCGTAGTTTAGCAGAATGACGCGAATCGCGTTCAGCCAATTAACAAAAGTCTCTGACGGTGCAATAAAGCGGGTGCTGACATGAGGCGGCGACCGTCATTGCCTATGCGTTGGATGCCTCACTGTCGCCGCCTGCTCAGCGCGAAGGCATGTGATGAAGGCGCTCATTCGACGCGAATTGAGGTGCGTCCGGTGCGTCCCCTTTTCGCTTTTTGGCTGCAAGTGCTGCGGCGACCGTCGTTGTCCATTCGTTGGAATCGTTCACGTCGCCGCCTGTTCAGGAATCGAGCTGCGACACATTTTGATTTCTTTGCATTCTCACAAAACCCACTCATGCAAAATGATTGCAACTGAAGTTTTCTCGTCGTACGCAATTAGAAAAAGGTCTTGTCCCTCCAAATGGGTTGATCCAAATCCCGGAGTAGCGTACCAAACCGAGGAAGAAAGGTTCGGTCGCTTAAAATGAGTCGGTAGTGGAACGCTAAGTCTTTTGGATAGCGGATGTTTGCGAGACGCTAAAACGAGCCCGTGTTGTTTTATCAGTTTTGAGACTAGCTCCGGTTGATCGCGAATGATGATAATCGCGCTGTGCTCAAAACCAGGTAGCAGTGCGCCGAAAACTTTAACGTCTTCCCGTAACAATCGATTCGAACCGATCAGGTCACTAATTGGCGCTGGCCAAACGCTAAAACTTTCATCTATTTCAACCAGACTAGTTCGATACAAATGGTTCGCGAATGCAACTGCAATGGCAATGGCAGCAACTCCGTAAAATAGTTTCTTTAACGAATACTGCATCAGAAATAGATCCAGGGAGAAATTCCCCCACCATGAAGTGGTCCCACCTCTGGTTCAGGTTGATTTGGGTTTGTGGGATCGTCAACTCGCCCGCTTTGAACCTTCTTTAGGCAGCAATTTACAATCTTTCCCCATTCAGCTGGAGGCGAATATCCAAGTGGCCAAGCGATGAATGGCTTTCCCTTGGGAGGACTGATCCCTCCACATCCCGCGCATTCATACCCTGCTTCATTGTGATATCTACCTTGAACGGTGTATCTTGGAGACTGTCCTTGGCAAGTCTCCTGATAATACTCTCTCGCATCGCCAATACATTTTGCACAAGGGCATCCTGATTCGTGGGAGATTATCCCAAGGGCGATGCAGTGTCTCATGGCTGCATTCTTGGCTGGATCATCAAAAAGTTGATTTGCAAGAATTCTTGCCAATTCGTTCACTTGACCAGTCAAAACGGCTGGCATTCCGGTATTGCAACGAAGTGAGCAACGGCGGCCAATGTAGATATTTATTCCTGGGCAGCACCCCCATTCCGCCCACGTTTCGCCAGTTGGATCAGTTGCTGACGTCGCGCGCCCGCCAACGAATTCATACAAATTCCATTCGCTTCCATTAAATCCAATCGGGCCTTTGGTGAGAACCCCCAAAGCGCCATCCTTTGCGAGCATGTAGAATAGTGGATCGGCACTGGTCCAGCGAGCGATGATGGGTTGATAGGTGCGAGCGCGGATGTAATACAGTCCCGTGTCGGAATCGAAGTAGTATCCAACATTCCCAACCCAACGGAACGGATTGACGGTCGTACCAGTACTAGTGATGGGGTTCCCCCAGGCATCGTATAGATAGGTGTCACTGGTTACTTGGCTGCTGTTGGACAGCGCCTGCGTTGAACCCAGCGCATCGGTGTGGTACCAGCTTGATGTCGTGCTACGTCGCTGACTGAGCGCTCGTCCGAACTGGACCGGTTCCTGCGAGTAGGTCGCTTGCAATACATTCGAACTATTAAACTCTGCCAGGTAGGCATCGGCGGCAGGGTCCCATACGAACTTGACCGTCTCAGTAGCCGACTGCTTGGTAACCCGACGATTATTGCCGTTGTAACTCATGGTTACCAGAGTGGTATCGGGCAAGCGGTAGAGCGTGGGACGGTTTTCATTGTCCCAGACGGTCGTGGTACGGGAACCCGTGGGTGGTCGCTCGATCTGCTGATTGCCCGCATTGTCGTAAACATAGCTGGTGCGACCCGCCACCGATTGGCTATAGACCAATTGGTCCGCGATGTCATAACTGAAAGTGGTACGTGTAGCACCGGCGTTCTTGAGCGTCCGATTGCCGACTCCATCATAGGTAAAGGTATTGGCATAGCCACTGGCGCCACTGCGTCGCTCGGACTTGAGCTGATCGCCGTTATCATAGGTCCAGGTCAGGCGGTCGCCGCTTGCTTCAAGCATGCCAGTACGATTGCCCACATCGTCGTACTTGTAATCATTCGTCGTGATGGCGGTTCCGGTAGAAGTCCGGTTGTGGAATTGAGTGACGTTATTCGCCGTATCATAAATGATCGATGCTCGCGTACCGTTGGAATAACGCTGCACGGTCCGTCTACCGGCGATGTCATAGCTGAAGGTCGTCAGCTCGCTGAAGGGATTGAGTACGGAAGATAATTGGTCTGCCGCATCGTAGACGTAGCTGAACCGTCCCGAATCCGGGGCGTCGAGTGATCGCCGATTGCCAACCGCATCATAGCTGTAGGTAAGCGATTTGCTGAGTGGATTACCGCTTTTTGTCTGGCGTGCGTGCGCGTGCGATTCTGGGAATGGGTCCAGAACATCCCAAGCAGGTGTTTCGTTGGTAATCGGTGCAAGTGCAGCCATAGATGTAGATTGTACAACGGCTAGAGAACGCACCGCTACGGGGCAGGCAACAGAATCGCCCAAGTTGCAAGGGGCACACCATTTTGACAGAAGATTAGTTCGACGCGAGATGAAAGTA
>CAMCMB010000136.1 GCA_945875845.1 Pirellula staleyi DSM 6068 | reverse complement strand
ACATCGAACGGTCGTGCAAATCGCAACCAACCATGATAACCTTAGACATAATTCGGCCCTCGTTGGAGAATGAAGTAATTTGGTATTCCCAACGAGTGTGCCGGATTTTTTTCTTGATGCAACCCTACATAGTTTCTCCGCGTGATGTTTTCTTCACGCCATCACGCGGAGCGTGATCGGTACTTTAGCCCAATCCATGAATCGGACTTGAAAACGTTCTAATTGTTGTTTTACAACTCATTCCCAAGATATGGATTCACAGACACGTAGATGGAGACGCTGACTATTGCTAGAGTGGGTGCTGAGCCTGGGAACGAAAAAGGTGGCCGCCGAGGTTTGTCAAACATGCAATTGATTGAAAGCGATTCCAAAATGAAGTCTTCTGTGCGTTGTCGTCCGTGTTTGCATCTTTGCAATGTGGTTATGCTGGCGGCCATGACCGTTGCTCTTCTTGAGTCGAAGGTGTACAGCCAAAGTCTTGCCCAAACCGAGGCGCTTACGACCGAGGGAGATATCGCGTCCCAGTTGGTCGAAAACGTCGATCGCTTCTTGCTCCGACAAATCGATCAGTCGGTCGTTGAGCGAGAGGCGGCATGGCCTGTGCCCGACAAACAAGTCGACGGAAAAATGGATTCCATCCCAGCGCGGCGGGAACTCCTGCAAAAGCAACTCGGAATGGTCGACGCCCGCATTCGAAACGGAGCCTTTGCGGTCGAGTCACGATTGATCGCCGTCACGGGCAAGTCGAGCGCCTTGGCGTCGAGTGACTATGCGACGGCCCATCAAGTCCGTTGGCCCGTTTTTCCAGGTGTGGATGCAAGCGGCATGGTCGTGCTCCCTGAGCGTGCGAACATTCGTTTTTGCTGCGTGCTGATCCCTGACGCAGCACAAATGCCCGAGCAACTCTGCTCCATGGGTCCAAACGCCAGCGACCTTGCTTTTCAACTTGCACATCAAGGTGGATTGGTGATTGTGCCAAGCGTATTGAGTCGCAATCGCGAGGCTCGCAATGGACGCTCGAAAATGACTGACCAGGAGTTTATTTACCGGTCTGCGTTCGTACTTGGTCGACATATGCTTGGCTACCAAGTGAGTGAAGCGATGGCTGCCATCGATATCTTAAAAAAGGAGAATCCGGACAAGCCGATTTTGGTCGCTGGGTGGGGCGAAGGAGGCTGGGCTGCCCTACATACCGGCGCTGTCGATGAGCGAGTCGACGCAACGTGTGTATCCGGCCATTTTGGACCGCGTGAACGAGTCTGGAGCGAGCCCATACATCGGAACGTTCAAGGCTTGCTGAGCCACTTCGGTGACGCACAGTTGGCTGCCATGATCGCTCCACGACATTTGATCGTCGATGCGATCGCAGGTCCGGCGGTGGAAATACCAGGAGAGGGTGGTGCACCGGGCGTGTTGGCGGGACCTTTGCTCCCGGATGTGGAACGTGAATTTGCAATCGCAAGTCGCCTTGCCGGAAAATCGAATCATGGCGACCGACTTCATCTGGTAGTGCCCGATTCAGCAACAACGAATGGGGAACCCTCAGCCAAGTCGATCTCCCTCTGTCTTGATTTGCTGAGTGTCAAGAAACGAACCGAAAACTCAAAGATTCAAGTCGCGGATCGAGCCATTGAACAACTTGGGCCAGCCAAGCAACGACAGCGAGAAACACTCGACAAATGGGATCGGTTCCAGCAACGGATTTTGGAGTCTGCGGCAGTTGAACGGCAGCCATTTTGGGACAAACTAAAAGGTGTCTCGGCGAACAATTACCTTGCTGCAATACAGCCCGCACGCGACGTGTTTCGCAAGGAGACGATCGGCGATTGGGAGCGAGAACTCTCTCCACTCAAGCCGCGCACGAGACTTATTTACGACAAACCCAAGTGGCTGGGTTACGAAGTAGTGCTGGATGTGTTTGATGAAGTCATCGCGTATGGCGTCCTGTTGATACCACGCGATGGAAAGCCGGTCGATCAACGGCCGTGTGTTGTCTTTCAACACGGACTGGAAGGGCGGCCAGCGGACACGATCCTTGGGGATCATCCCGCCTACCATGATGTTTCCGTGCAACTTGTCGAGCAAGGTTACGTCGTTTTTGCTCCACAAAACCTCTACTTGTTCCAGGATCGATTCAGGACGTTGCAACGCAAGAGCAATCCGCTTGGAAGAACCCTTTTTTCGATTCTAGTGCCCCAGCATCAGCAGATTGTGCGTTGGCTCTCGACGCGTCCCGAAGTCGATGCAAAGCGAATCGGATTCTACGGTTTGTCGTACGGTGGAAAAAGCGCGATGCGTATTCCGGCACTGGTTCCGGAATACTGTTTATCGATTTGCTCCGCAGATTTCAACGATTGGGTATGGAAGAACGCCAGCACGACAAGCCCTTACAGTTATGTTTGGACAAACGAGTACGAGATCTTTGAGTTCGGATTGGGACGGAGTTTTAACTATGCGGAGATGGCTGCTTTGATCGCTCCAAGACCGTTCATGGTGGAACGCGGGCATTTTGATGGCGTTGCGCCAGACGAACGAGTCGCGTTGGAGTTTGCAAAAGTGAATCGGCTCTACTCGACGATTCTCAAATCCCCTAAAGACTGCGAAATCGAATGGTTTGATGGTCCGCATACTATCAATGGTAAGGGAACGTTCGACTTCCTGGCTCGCCATCTACTGGGTTTCGGTTCAATTGCGGGTCAATCCATTGAGCCGAAATAGATGTTAGTTTCACGCGGAAAGGCTGTGGTTTTTTTGAATCACTGCAAAGTAGCGGGCGCATTCTGAGGAACGTTGGTGCGTGAACGCGTGAAAAAATTCGGAACTCATTTATTGTCACGCACTGCAGATTCAAGTATGTTGTTGAATTACTCTCCCTGTTGCAATGATGAGAAAACGACCCAGTCGATTCACATTCTCCATTTGAAAGGCCAAAAATGTCCGTTCACGATGATGACAATCGATTTGAATCGCTCGAGGCCGTCGCATCCGAGTTTTCGAAGTTAATCCCGCCGCGAGTCCGAAGGAGGGTCACAACTCGTCGGGCTTATCGTATCGACTTGGAGCAGTTAGAAAACGATATTCATTTGGATTTCATAAGGCAACTTGTTTTGCATGATTGGCATTCGCTTACTCGACGCGATATAGTAGCGATTCTGTGGACAATCGTGGATCACCAGGCAATAAAAGCGATTGAGCACGAAAATCGATTAAAGCGACTATGTCCCAACGTGTCTGGCCAACGCATGCTCGAAACTTGTATTCCCGATCGTCCTTTTGGAGACGGCCCAGAGGACTTGGTCGATCTTGAGGATTTTTTGTCTTATTTATTACGAACTTTGCCGCAAAATCAACAGCGAGTATTTTCAATGAAGCGACAAGGGTGGAGCAATTTTCAGATATCGCAAGAACTTCATTCAACAATACGAACCGTGCAAATGATTCTCAACGCCATCGAGCAAACGACTCGTAACGAATTGTCAAAATTGCATCGACCTAAGTCATACCAATTGCCGAACAACGAACAACGAACAACGAACAACGAGAAAGAAGTAGGTTACTAAAGGTTCCAAGAAATTTGGAAATCTTTCGATTTTTTCTTGCGCGAAAGTGCCCAGTTACGGCTTATTACCTGTAAGTCATCTGACGATTTGTTTTGCTCATTTGAGTGCAACCCTACGATGCCAAATATTCATTCCACTTGTTTTCTGGCTCGATTTCATCGCTTGCACACAGAATCAATGCGGCGAGCGATGACATTAATAGAAATGGTCGTAGCAATCGGAGTCGTTGGTTTGCTGCTATCCTTAACTCTTGTTGCCGTAAACGCGATTCGCGACAACTCTCGCCGGATGCGTTGCAGTGACAACCTTCGACAAATCGGTATTGCGATTGCCAACTATGAATCGAGGTATCGTGTCTTTCCTCGAGGTGCGGGAGTTGCTGGTCACGGACCGTTGGCTGCCATTCTGCCTGACATTGAAAGGGATGATGTGTATCGTCAGTTGGATCTTTCGAAGGATGTGGATGAAAATCCGATTGCTAAGAAATCCCGCATCTCGCTCTACCGGTGTCCATCGACTAGCAAACAGCAAGACGTTCGCACGGACTACGTCATTAATCGCGGAACAACGCTGTGCATGAAGCGAAACAGTCCGTGGTACTTTGAGGAGGGAACGTATCCAAAGCGATCGTCGTTCACTAATGGGAGTTCGTTTACATCGTTGTTCTCAGAGACTTGTCCGCTGGACAAAAATTATGTTCAAGGCAATCTACTACAATTGACAAAGAGGACGATTGTTGAACAGCAAGATTCAGATCTGTTCGTCGACGAGTGTTTGGCAGCACCATCAAGTGGTCCTGTGAGCGAAACAAACAATGGGCGATTCTGGTACGGAGCCGGGTGCATGAATTACTTTCACATTTTAACACCGAACAAAAAGTCCTGCGCAAATGGTGGATTGATACAGGAGTCACTTTATACAGCTAATAGTATGCATCAAACCGGTGCGAATTTTTTGTTTGCGGACGGACACATAGAATTCTTATTGAACTCTATAGACGAAAAGGTTTGGGCGACTTACGGTTCGCGATGAGTTTTGTTAATCGCGGATTGCCCACCTACTAGGTGATTTTGTGCATCGATCACAACACGGGCCGCCGCTCGTGGTGCGGTCTAGCCTAAAAACCTGAACGAACCGCCGCACAAGGCCGGCGGGATTCGAAATACCCCAGGCTTGCCCTGGGGATTTGTTATGCTTTTTGGCTAATCGAGGCCGGCGCTCGTCGCACCGTCTGACTATGCTAGCCGACCTGACTGCCCAAGTTAGGATCGACGCCTGATTTTCAAACCGAAGGCTGAGGTTACTAAATGGTGATCAATCGAATCAAATTTACATCGAAGTTGGTATCATGAACGCGAAGATGTGGAGTTTGATAGCGTTGGCAGGATTGATTTTCTGCCTGTTAGGACTTGGGATATTTTTAAACTCAAGTGGACCAGCGACGGCAACTCCCAAGTCCATCAAAATCTCGGATTCGGAATTCGAGATCAAGGGGGTGTCGTTAGATGGGAGGCCCGTGGTACCGCCATTTCCAAAGGTTTGTTTACCGAGGGATTCCGTCATTCATTTTGTGGTCGAATTAGAACACTTGCGTGGACATCGCCCACGCGGGGCAGGTACAGCAAAGCTCATTTGGCGGCACGCTGAGGGTACCGAGATTGTCACAAGTCAACACACTAAAATGGTCTGGAAGTCGGGGAAATTGTTTGCGGTGAAGTTCGCACTTCGCGTGCCAGAAAGTGCAGAACTTGGTGACCTCACATTGTCGATTATCGACCTAGATTGTCCTTTGTGTGACATCCCAGTCACGATAACTGAGTCGCGATAACTCAGTAGCTTATGTAAAATCTTACTTAGCTGAAAGGAAGCTAAGCACATCTGCATAAGTTTTTCAACCCAATTAGCCGTTGGGCGATAGCCCCGGTTTTCCAATTGCTCGACATTCGTCGAGAACCGGGGCTATCGTCCTTCGGCTATCCGTTTGTTTCACTCGAAGACTCATACCGACGTGCTTATTTGCCAGCGACGCTGAGAACGGTTGTCAATTCGACTGGAATCGAACGCAAGTGTAGATCGCGTTGAGGGAACGCGATCTCAATGCCAGCTTCGGCAAACTTCAGCAGGATTTGAGAATGCAAGTCGTGCCGCGTTGGCAAGCGTTGCTCAAGATTGGCTAGATAAAACCGCGCCTTGAGATCGAGAGTACTGTCTCCAAACTGTTCAAAGAACGCGGTCGGAGCAGGATCGCTCAGTACATTCGGATGTTGAACGCAGACTTCTCGAAGCAATGCACAGGCTAGGATGGGATCGGAAGTATAGGATACACCGACTTGGATCGTCATACGATTTGTCGAATCGGTCAGTGTCCAGTTAAGCAGTCGACCTGTAATCAGATCCTTGTTCGGAATAATGAGCTCTTGCTGATCGAAATTGGTAACCGTCGTTGCTCGCATTCGAATCCGTGTCACCGAGCCAGTCGTTTCGCCCAACGTGATGACGTCACCGACTCGAATGGGCTGTTCGAACAGCAAGATCAAGCC
>CAMCMB010000135.1 GCA_945875845.1 Pirellula staleyi DSM 6068 | reverse complement strand
ATGGCACTCACTTTGTAGCGGAACAGCGCAAGCTGTCCGGTGACCGTAGGCAAATCACTTGGATATTCACCGGGCGGCTCGCGCCGCTCCGCTACGAAAACATTGGTTCGAACCGAAAGTGAGTGCCATTGGGCGCGAGCCCTCCGGTGATGACCCAAGCAGAATGCTAATCCACATAGGCGACCTCATTCAATCGAAACAAGGCTCGTGCCAACGATTGCCAACATTGCTGCTCGACATTCTCCGTCGGTGGTTCCATGCTTCGCAGTGCATCTCGCGTAGATTCCAAAAATGCAAGAGATTGACTTGCTTCGTCGTCATTCGGTGGTCGACTGAACAGTAGCAACCAAGCCGTTTCGATTCGCGATGAGTCATCGCTCGAAGCGCTTAACAAACGACTTGCAAAGCCAATCGCTTGTTCATGCACAAACTTGTCGTTAAGCAGATAGAGGGCCTGCAGGGGCGTAGTACTCGCCAATCGCATGGGCGTACTGACGGAGGGATCCGCACCGTCAAAGATGGCGAGGTAGGGGTGTCTTTGAATCCGCTGAGTCATCAAGTAAACGCTGCGCCGATTGGTTTCGTAGTTTGCTTTGAAAGGATTATGTTGCGTGAACTGCCACTGGGATTGTGGCGGGAACGGGTGAGGACCAGCCCGCGTTGGATCCAAATTGCCTCCCAGGCTCAGCATCGTGTCACGCAAGGCCTCGGCATCCAGCCGTCGTCGAGGGAATGCAGAAAGCCATTCATTCGCCGGGTCTTTTTCGAGGGCTAGCGTAGATAACTGGCTGCTCATACGGTACGTGCTTGATAACATGATTTTTCGATGAAGCGACTTGATCGACCAACCGGAAGACATAAGGTTTTGAGCGAGCCAATCCAAAAGCTCGGGATGGGACGGAGCTTTACCTTGACGGCCGAAATCGTTGGGGGTTGGGACAATTCCCTGCTTGAAATGATTGAGCCAAATACGGTTTACGATCACGCGTGCGGTGAGTGGATTGTTGCTGTCCACAATCCAATTTGCCAATGGAAGCCGCCCGCTACTCGATGAATCCTCGCTCGACAATTCCGCCCCATTCAAAACGCTGAGAAACCGACGTGCAACGACCGGTCCGGCTTTGAAGGGATCGCCTTTGATATGCAAGGCGACATCTTCAATCGTGCTTGATTCGGCAACCGCATAAAGGGTTTCGTAGGGCAGCGGCTCTTTTGAATAAGACTTTGCGGCCTTTTCTGCTTCCTTATGTTGTTTGTTCAATTCCTCACGCGATTTACCGTCGGCGCTATCGCGTTGTTTTGCAAGCCTCTTTACTTCCGCATCGAGTTCTTTTTGGCGAAGCTTTCGCGATTGCTTAATGCTTTGAACTTCCTCGGGCGACACCATTTCGACAAAATCTCGTTGGCGTTGCTCTAGCTCGATACCAGGCCATGGATAACGGGTGCTATGGAAAATACCATAGAGCGCGTAGTAATCCTCGGCGGTAACAGGATCGAATTTATGATTGTGGCATCGCGCGCAATTGATCGTCGTGGCGAGAAACGTTCGGCCCAAATTGTCTAGCGTATCCTCGATCGTCAAATGTTGCGGGTAATCGTCGACACGAGATCCGAATCGGCGCGCGTTGGCAATGTAACCCGTCGCAATGATCCGTTCGCGTTTTTCGGTTGGAGTTTGTCCACCCAGCAGATCGCCCGCAAGTTGCTCTCGAACAAACTGATCATAGGGCAGATCGCGATTGAACGCATCGATGACCCAGTTGCGATACAAATGCATCTGCGGAACTGGAAAGTCCGAGTTGTCGCCAGCCGTATCGGAATAGCGAACGACATCCAACCAAGTTCTTCCCCAGCGTTCACCATATTGGGGCGAGTCCAGTAAACGATCCACGACGGTTGCAAACGAATTTGCCGAATCATCGTTTAAAAAGGCATTCACTTCCTCCGGAGTCGGAGGAAGACCGATCAGGTCAAAAGTAGCCCGCCGAATCAATGTGCGTTTGCTGGCTTCCAACGCTGGCGACAAACCCACCCTCTCGAGCTTGTCTAGAACAAAATAGTCAATCGGGTTCGTGGGCCACGCGGTTGCTGCAACATTGGGTAGCGGTGGATTCGATAACGGTTTGAGCGACCAGAAATCGCGAGCCTTGTTCCAGTCGATTTCCGATTTGGCTTGGAGGGCCGCAACCGTATCTTCGACTCGTGGATCGGGGGCTTTCATTCGAATCCATGTCGCAAGATCCGCGATCTGTTCGTTTGCCAGTCTCGTTTCGGGCGGCATCTTGAAATCGGGATTAGTATGGCTGACAACCTTCATTAATAAGCTGTTGTCCGGATCACCGGGTACAAGAAGCGGTTCCGTCAAACCGCCACGCAAGACTCCAGCGCGGGAATCCAGCAGTAGATTGCCACCAGGCTCATCTGCCCTGCTGCTGTGGCATTCGTAACAGTGTTCGATCAGCAAAGGTCGAATCTTGCTTTCAAAAAAGGCAAGTTGTTCGTCGTTCGGAGTCGTAACAAACTGCGACGTGAATGGGTCTGGAACGACTCCAAATCCACTCCAGATCTCAATTCCCGAAATGTTTGCTGCGCCGCCGCGCGCCCCGAGCGTGATCGAACCATCTTTGACCATTGTTCGCCAGGGTCCCAGCCGTTTCCATTTCCCTGCGGTACCACTTTCGAACTGAGCGAGCACCGTCTTGCCATTCAATTGGATTGAGAATCGTTCGGAAGCGTTATCTTCCCAGACGTAAACGAAAACTTGGTAGCGACCTTCCGGCAAATTTGTCACTGTGAGTTCGACAGGTTGCCCCCATCGACTACTGCGAATCATTTCGGCTCGACTTGGATCCGTGGACGGCTTCAACGGAACATTTTGGTTTTCGAACGACTTGGAAGTCGTTTTGAGATCGTCCGCAGTCCCGGATTCCCATGGCTGTCCATCAATGGTCAGCGCCGGCCCGTTGAGATTGATGGCTCGGTGGAACGATGCCGGTTCCTGGCGAGCGAGCACAGGAGCTGCTATCAATGTTGTCAACGCTACAACGCTGAGGAGCCGCAAGTTCAATATCGGTTCGAGCATGAAGGATTAGAGAAATGGAGTTCGGATTGCATTAGGGAGGGAATAATCGTGCAAAAACCCGTCTGCATTGTAATGGAAGGATGCGAGCAACGCACGCGCATTGGTTCGAGTTCAGCATACAATAAAATCGGTGCAATAACACGGCGAAAGTGGCATGGGCGTCTCGCCCATCTTTACCCACATCTTTTGATCTTGCTCCCCTCGCCCCGTACTCGGCGCGAGGGGGAGAAAACGCACGGAGATCACGCAAATCCATTGGGATTTCGAGTCTAGCGTGTTCTGAAATGTGGGTAAAGATGAGGCATCTCACAGCGATAGCGATGGGCGTGAATGGGAAGTCCAATACAATGTAAACTTGAAACGGCCCCTTCGCCTTACGCATCGAGAACTCTCGGAATCCATTATGGCTACGACATTGCGGAGTTTTTTCCTTTCCGACTTGCACTTATTTGCGCGTAGATCCTCAGCAGTTGCGATAACTCCCAGGATTCATCATGCTGCTAGTCAGGCACACACGATGGTTCTGGGTGGGGATATCTTCGACTTCAAGTGGAGCACACGTCCCTCGTTTGAGCATTCGATCGCCGACAGTATTGCTTGGCTGGATGACCTCATCAATGCGTATCCAGAATGTGCCTTTTATTACTTGCTTGGCAATCATGACGCTCACCCCCGTTTTGTCGTTGAACTGGATCGGCTTGCCTTTCGTCAGCCGAGGCTCATTTGGCAACCCTACATCTTGAGGCTAGGTACGTGCGTTTTTCTCCACGGTGATATCGTTGACGGGGAACCGACGGAAATAGCGCTTGCCACCCGGCGCAAGTTATCCGAGGACAAGCCACAGCCTCACCGCTCCCGGCACATGCTTTATGATGCCGTCGTTCAAGCTAGAATTCATCGCGTGGCCGGTGCAATTGCGATTCGCCAAACTGCGGTCTTGCGGAAACTCGCGATGTACCTGACAGATCAAGGTCATGATGCAAGCCATGGGGTAACGGATGTTTACTTTGGACACACGCATCGCGACATTGACGGAGTCGAATTCGGTGGGTTGTTCTTTCACAATGGCGGAGCATCCATCAAAGGCCTTCCCTTTCGAATCATAGAAACCAAATTGCCATCCCTTCCAGCTGCAGAATCAACCAATGCGAATGAGTTTGCCGAACAATGAGCTCCTTTGTCGAGATCATGGAACGAATGCGACCGTTTGCGTGGGCAGTATTGTTGTTGATATTGCATACCACGGTTCAGTTCGTGTTGGCCATACGCGTCGTCATGAGCCGTAGGTCGGTCGGTGCATCGTTGGCTTGGATTACGATCTTGTTCACGTTGCCGTTGGTCGGATCAGCATTTTACTTGTTGATTGGCGAGCTCCGCCTGGGTTCGCGACGAACTCGGTTAGTGAATCAGCTAAGGGAGCCCATCCGCAACCGATACCAAGCGCTGGACCATCCGCGTTTGCATGTGAATTGGCAGCGTTTGGGTGATGAGTGGGAGCAGTTGGCGCGTTCCGGTGAGCAGATGTTGCAGGTCCCAACACTGGATGGCAATAAGCTTGAGCTCATCGGTCAATGGGAATTGATTTTTGATAGGCTGATCGCGGACATTGATGCCGCACAAATCAATTGCGACCTAGAATTCTATATTTGGAATTGTGGAGGCCGCACGGAGGAAATTGTTTCCGCGATCGAACGCGCATGTGCGCGCGGGGTGATATGTCGTATTTTGGTCGATGCGATGGGGAGTCAGGCGTTCTTGTACAGCCGCGATGCGCTTCGACTTCGAGACGCAGGAGCCGTGGTTCAAGCGGCCTTGCCGGGAGGGCTTTGGCGATTGCCTTTCATTCGCTTCGACTTGCGTCTCCATCGCAAAATTGTGTTGATTGACGATCAAATCGCATGGACTGGCAGCTTGAACTTGGTCGATCCCCGCTACTTCAAGAAAAGTTCCGGTGTCGGGCAATGGGTTGACGCGATGGTTCGCATCGAGGGGCCAGCGGTGGAAGCGTTGGCTATCACATTTCAAACGGACTGGCATATTGAGACAAGTGCTCAGGGGCTGACATTGCCGGATCTAACGGGTGAGCAAAAGATCTTCAAACACGGTGAAAGCGCCGTTCAAGTGCTACCATCCGGCCCTGCCAATCGCGTCGAAGCGATCGAGCGTATCCTGATAACCGCAATCTATGCTGCTAGGCATGAGCTGGTCATCACCACTCCCTACTTCGTACCCAGTGAAGCATTGCAGATGGCATTGAGTTCGGCTGCACAGCGCGGAGTCAAAGTGATTTTGATTCTGCCTGCCAAGGTGGATTCGATCTTGGCCCGACTGGCCAGCAGCACGTTCAAGGGCGAACTGCTTGACGCGGGAGTTTTTGTTGCCCAGTTTCACGGTGGATTGTTGCACACCAAAAGCGTCACGATCGATCAACGCATCAGCCTATTTGGTTCTCTCAACATGGACCCTCGCAGTTTACGGTTAAACTTCGAAATCACCTTGGCCATTTACGACGCCGAATTTACACAATCCCTTCGAGCCTTGCAGCAAACGTACATCGATCAATCGGAAATGATGGACAAGCAAGCTTGGCATGGTAGGTCGACACTCATTCGCTTCACTGAGAACTTAGCGAGACTCGTCAGCCCATTGCTTTGAAGACCATGTGGATTTGCAAAAAACAGTCGCCTTTTGCTCCGCAAAAGCAGAGTTAATGACACATTCTTTCGCGGAGAGGCTGTGACACGGGGTATTCGAAAGTGGCATGGGCGTCTCGCCCATGGATTCACGAGCGCGCTCGTGCCACGCTTTGAAAACCCGTGCCCGTAAGCGAGGAGCCGACCGCGATCCCTCGCTTAACGGCTTGTTGCTTTAGTGAAGTCGTTACTGGGTAAGGGTGGTAAGACGGACTTCCAAGTCCGTCAATGGGGAATTCGACGGACTAGGAAGTCCGTCGTACCATTAAAGCAACAAGCCGTTAAGCGTCGGGTTACCATAGCCCATCCGACGGAGAACGCGTACTTTCGCGGAGAAACTATGTAGGGTTGCATCAAGAAAAAAATCCGGCACACTCGTTGGGAATACCAAATTACTTCATTCTCCAACGAGGGCCGAATTATGTCTAAGGTTATCATGGTTGGTTGCGATTTGCACGACCGTT
>CAMCMB010000134.1 GCA_945875845.1 Pirellula staleyi DSM 6068 | reverse complement strand
GTTAAGCGGGCAGGAGCTCAAATACATGTCGGATCGCCTAAAAACTTCCGGCGGCATCGCAAAACTCAAACGACTGCTAACTGCCGCCCTACCAAGCGAATACAGGATCGCCGCATGAACAAGCCCCAAAATAGCGCAACTTCAAAACTCACGCTTCGGGTTGTGATACAGCCTTTGCGTTGAGCACCATTACGCAGCTATTTGGAACAAGCCGCCCCGCATGTCGGTGATGGTGCAATGTGCAGTGTGGAAAACGTCAACTGTCTCTTATCCGATCCAAGTTTGAGATCGGAGCCAGTCTTGCATTTTGGGCTACCGGCTTGATCGCAATGGGCAGAGGCAACATATCGATTTTTCGTTGCGCCCCGTTCGGCATGTCCATCGGTTCGACATGCTTGACCTCTGCAGGGCGTTGTCGCTTGACCGTGCACGCAGTTTTTGTGATCGAGGCAACCGCATTTCCCGTCGGTATGTTTTGAATGGTGTGCGACGAGTGCGGCTCTTTGAGAGGAATAATTGTTCCAGAGATTTGTGCTGCAATCGTTGCAGGTCATGTAGTTTGCAATCTGGGAATACGGGCGATCTGAGCAATCGGGAATGTACTCAGCCAACAAAGACCTAGCGGCACTGGGAACTGCTCGGTCCGCTCGAATTTCGGATTGAGCTCGGGCTATGGAAGCCACGAGAAGAAAAATGATCGCAGCGTGCATCATGCATCGCATGGGATTTGTACCTTTGAGAAAGTCCTCCGTGATGCGCTTTATTCGTTCAACATTAGCTTGCCGAGTGAATATACGCCAAAAAATGAAAGGTAAGCGATCGCGAATAGCCCTATGCCGCAGCAACGTTTAGCCGCTTTCACCGCGAGACAATGTCGCGGCGGGATTCGCTTGGTCGCTTACCTTCGTCGAAGGAAGTTTGCCTCCATTTCCCGAACACGCAAATCAAATTTTGAAAAATCGACTCCAAACCTCGCCCAAACGAACCGGTATGGTACGATTCCAACAGATATGACGTTTTTTTCGCACCGGTCGCCGTTTTTGCTGCCAAGGCAGGCAAAAATGGTTCCTTTCTCCACGCCGTCTTCACGTTATATTCACCTTATCTTCACATTGGACGGATATCGTTTGCATAGGAAAAATATTGTTTATGTCACTTCATTTGAGCCAAGACCTAACCGAAGCACACAATTCCTTACTCAAACTGTCAGGCAGTGTTGAGGACATGATTGCGTCTGCGGTCCGGTCGTTGGTTGACAGACGTGGTGCCTTGGCGGCCGAAGTAATCGATCGAGACAGTCAAATCGATCGGAGCGAAGTTCGCATCGAAGAGGATTGCTTGAAAATGCTTGCACTCCATCAACCTGTGGCAGCCGACCTACGACGGATTACCACAATGATGAAGGTGAACAATGACTTGGAACGCATTGCGGACCTAGCCTGCAACATTGCGACACGGGCTGACAGTCTGTGTCCGCATCCGGAATTTCCAATCCCACCGGGAATCAACCAGATGGCCTTGATGTCGACATCGATGGTTCGACGCAGTTTGGACGCATTCGTTCAACGCGACACAGAGCAGGCTCGCAGGGTCATCGAAGACGATGATTTAGTCGACGCCAAAAACGTGGAAGTCATCGAGACACTCAATTCGTTGATGTCTCGCGACAACACTCAGATTTGGGCGGCCATGCACTGTTTTTCCGTTTCGCGCCATCTGGAACAAATTGCAGACCACGCGGTGAACATCGCCGAGGACATCATTTACATGGTCGATGGAGTGATTGTTCGGCATCGTCATTTGCTTCAGCGTCCGACGGTTCCTGAATCGTAGAAACACACTCCTACAGACATCACCGGGAAGACACTTCACATGCCAAAAAGCAAAATACTTGTCGTAGAAGATGATCGAGCGCTTTCCGAGATACTGATCTACAACTTGGAAAAGGCGGGATTCGATGTTCTCAAAGCGATGGATGGGCGAGATGGATTGAATCAAGCCCAACTACGATTGCCAGATTTGATCTTGCTGGACGTGATGTTGCCAGTGATGGATGGAATGGAAGTTTGCAGGCGATTGCGAGCTCAACCCGAGACGGCCAGCACCACGATCATTATGCTTACGGCAAAGTCGGAGGAGTCGGACCAATTGGTTGGCTTTTCGGTGGGAGCGGACGATTACGTGATGAAACCCTTCAGCGTACGCGTGTTGCTTGAGAGAATTAAGGCCCTTTTGCGACGCAAATCCCGACCAATCGAAGAAGACGCGGATACGGTGTCGCGACTTGGAATTGCGCTCGATAGACGACGCTACCGCGTTACGGTCGATGCGGAATTGGTCGATTTGACAAAAACCGAATTCCGACTCTTGGATACGTTGATTCGTCAACCCGGCCGGGCGTTCGACAGATCCGAACTGATCGATTCGGCGTTGGGAGAGGACACCCTAGTTTTGGAACGGACGATTGACGTCCATATTCGTGCTCTGCGCAAGAAAATTGGTGAAAAATCAGATGCGATCGAGACGGTACGGGGTGTGGGCTACCGTTTTCGCGAAGAGTAGGCTAGTCTTCTAGGACAGTTCTTTTTGATTTGCTCGCCTGCGGCTAAGCGCAGGTCTACTGATCTCACCTAGATACCCAATCTACCATGACCACATCTACCCTTTCGCGGCCCGTTGAGTTGTTGCCCGCTCAGACCATAGACGGAAAGAAGCCAACCCGTGAACAAGTCCCCAAAGGGGAGGTTTTGTGCTCTTACTGCACAGCCAAATGCTGTCGGTACTTCGCATTGCCGATCGATGTGCCCAAGACTCAGCAGGATCTAGATTTTATTCGCTGGTATTTATTGCATGACCGAGCAACCGTTTTCATTGAGGACGGCACATGGTATCTGCTTGTGCACACAGACTGCAAGCATTTGCAAGCCGATCACCGCTGCGGAATCTATCATACGCGTCCCCAAATTTGCCGTGATTATTCGACTGACAATTGCGAGTTCGACGAGGATGCTGTCTACGAAATGTACTTTGAAACGTCGGAACAAGTGGCGGAATATATGGAAGCTCGCTTTCATTCTTCCGACTTGAGCGACATTCGAAGTCCCGAACCTTCCTTGCTTCCGATTCTGTCGTAGGCCCCCGGCAATTGCACGTAGTAAATGGTTTTTGAATGGCTCTGATTGAACCGAGAACACTCAAGGGATTCCGCGACTTTCTGCCCGCGGCCATGATTCCACGCGAAAAACTGATGGAAGTTGCTCGGCGGGTTTATCGGCGTTACGGGTTCGTACCCATCGACACCCCTACGCTTGAGTTATTGGAAATTCTGACCGGAAAAGGCTCCGAGGAAACCGATCGGCAGATGTACCATTTCGTCGACAACGGCGGCAGAGCGGTTGGGATGCGATTTGACTTGACCGTTCCTCTCGCTCGATTCGCTGCTCAGCACATTCAAGAACTGGGCATTCCATTCAAACGTTATCACATCGCGCCTGTATGGCGTGGCGAGACGCCACAAGCGGGACGATTCCGTGAATTCGTTCAATGTGACTTCGATACCATCGGGACGACTGGAGTCGTGGCCGACATCGAGACGGCCCTTGTGATCCACGAACTCATGCATGAAGTGGGCGTGCACCGCTTTCAAATTCGAATCAACAATCGACAAGTGCTGACGGGACTTCTCGAACAATTGGATCTCAATGGCTCGAGTGCGGCTGTCCTGCGTGCGCTCGACAAATTCGACAAAGTGGGTGCCGATCAGGTTTCAAAAGAACTGACCTTAGCAGGTTTGAATGCGACGCAAACCGATCAAGTCCTAGCATTGTCTGCGATTCGCGGATCGACTGAGGAGGTGCTATCTCAACTCGACCCACTTCTCAAGGGCTCGGAACAGGGGCAGCAAGGCATTGATCGGCTGCGTACGATCTGTGGTGCGATGAAGGCGGCGGGTGTTAGCGAAGATTTTTATCGCCTCGATGTTTCCATCGCTCGGGGTTTGGATTACTACACCGGCGTGGTTTTCGAAACAACGCTTAGCGATTTGCCAAGTATTGGAAGCGTCTGCAGCGGTGGCCGCTACGATAACTTAGCCGAAGTCTACACCAAGCAACACTTGCCAGGGATCGGAGCATCGCTAGGACTCGATCGATTGCTTGCGGCGCTTGAGCAACTAGGGCTGATACCCAAGACCGCATCTGCGGCTGATGTCTTTATTCCGTTATTCGATGCGAGTCGACTCAACGATTATTTTGCTCTGGCCTCCATCGTCCGAAAAGCAGGTTGGTCCGCCGAAGTCTATCCAGAACCCAAAAAACTTGGGCAACAACTCAAGTACGCAGATCAACGCGGATTCAAAATCGCGTTGATCGCAGGTTCACAAGAATTAGATGCAGGCGAGGTTCAAATCAAAAACTTGACTAGCCAAATCAAGACTCAAGTGGATTGGCGAAGCAATCCGGATAATCTCGTCGACGGATTGACTCAAATGTTGCGACTGCAGAATGATTTGGCGTGATGCGATGCATGTAGGTGCGGGATCGATTCGAGAAAAAATAACATTAAGACAAAGAACATGATACGCAAATTTCAAGCCAAGACGTCTCGCTTCAACCGAATCCTCGTCGGACTAGCTGGTATCCTTTTTGGTACAGGACAATTCGCTTCGGCTCAGGTGCTGGATTTCTCTCACGATGTCGTCCCAATCTTGAAGAAGCATTGTGTTGCTTGTCATGCTGGTGATAGCAAAAAAGGCGGATTGTCGTTCAATACGCGGGAGGACCTGATTGCGGGTGGTGAAAGCGGGATGGCCATCGAACTTGGGCAGAGTTCCATGAGTTCGCTGATAGAACGCATCGAGTCGGTTGATCCAGACGTGCGCATGCCTCCCGAAGGGGATCGCGTACCCAAAGAGCAGGTAGCGCTTTTGAAAAAATGGATCGACGCAAGCTTGCCTTGGGAGAGCGGCTTTGCTTTCAAGAAACCCAATTATGAACCGCCATTAAAGCCTCGGCGCCCAGATCTGCCCCAACCCGTCAACGGTCGCACGAATCCAATTGATCGCATTCTCGATGCACACCTTGCGTCGAACGGAAACGCGAGGCCACTGCCGATTACCGATGCAACGTTTCTGAGGCGAGTGCATCTTGACTTGATCGGACTGTTACCAACACCGCAAAAACTTGCCGAGTTTCTGGCCGATCCGAGGACCGACAAACGAGAGCGAGTGATTGCGGAACTCCTGAGCAACGAAGTTTCCTACGCAGAACACTGGCTTACGTTTTGGAATGACCTCTTGCGCAATGATTATGGAGGCACAGGTTTCATCACTGGGGGCAGGACGCAAATCAGTCGATGGCTGTACAAGTCTCTGATCGACAACAAACCCTATGATGCGTTTGCACGCGAACTGCTGGCACCGACTCCCGAGTCTGCTGGTTTTAGCAATGGCATCAAGTGGCGAGGTACGGTCAGTGCGGGGCAGACAGTTGAAATACAGTTCGCCCAGTCCGTTGGCCAATCGTTTCTTGGCATCAACCTGAAGTGCGCATCGTGTCATGATAGTTTTATTGATCGCTGGAAACTGGACGACGCCTATGGATTGGCGGCCATCTATTCGTCGGTACCCTTGGACATTCATCGATGCGATAAATCCGTCAACCGGATTGCATCACCCGCTTGGCTCTTTTCGGAACTTGGCCAAGTCGACGCAAGCGCATCGCAGCCTGAACGCATGAAGCAACTCGCCTCCTTGATGACCCACAAAGACAACGGACGATTCACTCGCACGATGGTGAATCGGTTTTGGCATCGCTTGATGGGGCATGGAATTGTTCATCCGGTCGACGCGATGCAGAGTGAGCCTTGGAATACGGACCTACTCGATTTTTTGGCTGTCGACTTTGCAGACCATCAATACGATCTCAAGCATACGCTCGCGCTCATCTGCAACTCGGCCGCTTATCAATCCGTGGCTGAAGTGGTGGATCCCGATGCAGCCATCCAACCGTTCGAGTATCGAGGTCCGCGCGCCAAGCGATTGACGGCTGAGCAATTTATGGATGCAATCTGGCAACTCACGGGTGCCGCACCCAAAAAGATGGACGCTCAGTTGGTACGCGGAAAAGTTCAAGCATTAGAAGGTGAGAATAACACGCTGAACGGTAAGTGGATTTGGTCCTATCCCGAATCCGTGGGTGTGCCCAAAGCCAATGAAGCCATCGTAGTGCGAAAGAGCATTTCACTCGATCGACTACCCGTGCGGAGTGGTGCGGTGATCAGTTGCGACAATTCCTGCACGTTGTACATCAACGGCGCGAAGGTGCACACCAGCGACAACTGGGAAAACGTCGAAGGCATGAATGTGGAGTCGCGATGGAAGCTGGGCGAGAATGAAATATTCATTGTTGCCAAAAATGGTGGAGCGGAGCCAAACCCGGCAGGGGTCTTTTTCGAATGTAGACTCTTTTTCGAAGATGGAGCCATCCAGACGATAGCGACGGGCAACGAATGGCAATGGAGCGCGACGATGCCAAACAAGAATGGCAAGTTCAAGGCTCAGCCCGACGATTGGAAGCCGGCAGTTGTGCTTGAGAATCAAGCTGTTTGGAACCGAATCGACAACGGCTTGAAAAACGCATTGGCCCACGCGAGCCTTGGAAACATACCGATGGTACGCGCTTCGTTGCTCAAGAGCGATTATCTACAACGAACACTTGGGCGCCCTAACCGAGACCAAATCGTGACGATGCGACCAAACGATCTGAGTACGCTCGAAGCGATCGATCTGAACAATGCAAAAACGCTGAACGAGTATCTGGAGTCGGGCGCACAAAGCATCATGACGGAGCAGGGGCAGTCGCTCGAGAAGATTGTCGGTTGGATCACAAGGCATGCGTTATCGAGAGACCCAAGCGATTCCGAGATGAAGATTGCACGCGAAGTTTTCGGGGAGAAAATCAATCAAGAGGATATCCAGGACTATCTTTGGGCAATCGTAATGCAACCCGAATTTCAACTGGTACGATAGCGGTGCATCGTCGTCGCCTTTCGCTGCTATGTATTGTTTTGTGTCAAGGGTGGTCGGGACAATTGTTGGTAAATTTTCCGTCGTACGCCGCAAGCTGCTATTCGATCTTACGAGGGTTAGCCCGTAGATCAGTAAACTCGTTCGCGTGTAAAGCGGATTGA
>CAMCMB010000133.1 GCA_945875845.1 Pirellula staleyi DSM 6068 | reverse complement strand
ATCAAAGAAGGAATACTTGCGAGATATCTCTCGTTTTTCTAAGTAGGAAATTAAGAAAAACGGCGGAAGAAGAAGGCGCACGACGGAAGTATCAAAAGTGGCTCCCAAAGCGCCGCCGAAAATGGCTCCCTTTCAGACGACGGTCACAGATGTATCGGAGGAACTCGAAATCGAGTGTGATGGTCGAAAAGTTGCGACTGTATACGTGCTGATATCGCCGAAGTGCGTAGTGAGGAGTTATCCGAGAGAAATAGTAGTTGGCGAAGTTGAAAAGGGAGGTACGTTTACATCAACGTTTGTCATTCAGACAGATGGCGTGGACATACCTGATGGATGCACATTCGATTTTGAATCGGATGAGGCTGAAGTGAAAATAGATTGGCAGATTGCGCAGAAGAAGAGCGGTGTATTTGAAGTAAAAGGGCACATTGTTCGCGGTAATGGTACGGTTGCAGGACGGATTTGCGTCCTGGATAAAGGAGTCCGAGTGATGTCTGTTCCGTATAGGATGAGAATCAAATGAGTTCGAAGTGTCGACGAGGATTGACTGTAATAGAATTGATTGTGGTTTGCGCATGTGTTTGTGCAATTGCTGCACTAACGCTGACAGCAGTACAGGCTGCGCGAGAGAGTTCAAGAAGAATGTCCTGTCTCAATAACCTACATAATCTAGGCGTTGGGTTTGCTGACTATTTAGCGTGTCATAAAAAGTTTCCCGATTCAATCTCGACGGAGGAAGTTGTTGAGGGGCTATATTTAAGTCGGAAAGCCGTTCCTGGACCGGTCATTTTACTTGCGAGACAGATTTCACCCAACGTAAACAAGTTTCGGCATGGCCTAGCAAAGTACGGTGAAATGATCGGGGCCAATCCGGATTTCGCAAAAGTGTATGAGACTGACGTAGGTGAGGCGTTATTGAATTGTCCGTCAAATGCGCTTATTAAGGGAGCTATTACCTATAGATTCTGTGTGGGCACTACGTATCTACAAGGCAATAGAAAGCGAGGGTTAGGGGGAGATTATGCTAAGGTGGATGGCGCGTTTGGAATCAACATTGGTCGTAGAGAGATGGAAATTAGTGATGGTTTCTCAAACACGGCCTGCATGGCAGAAAGAGTGCCGGGGGCTGGAGTAAACGGTAGGGGAAGAGTCAGTGGCGAAGTATTCCGAATTGATTTTCCCCTACGGCATTCCGTTGAGCCGGAAGAGTGGTCTAGGCAATGTGAGTTGTCGTCAAGAAACTCTGACTTCGCGGGTATTTCGGAGATTCCACATGGCTTGAGTTTTTGGCAAATATATTACACACATTTTCTTACGCCAAATAGCGCTCTTAAGGACTGTTGGTCGCGAAATTCGCAGTTCGACGCTGCTTTCGCGGCAAGAAGTAAACACTTTGGTGGCGCCTGTGTAATGTTCTTGGACGGGCGAAGTCAACTAGTTTCGTCGGGAATTGAGCGCGCAATATGGCATGCCGTAGGCTGTGCTGATGATGGAATTATCGACCCGTTTTCTAGCTTGTAGGCTTGGAATAAGATGCAAAGCTAGCTTTTTCAATGAGAGAGCTGCTTGCAAGACAACTTAAAGTACGAGTGCTAGTAGTGGTATTGCTCTACCGCGTTGGCATTGTTAGTTTCCACGTTTCATTGGTATACGAACCACGAATCTAAAAGGATAAATTACGTCATGACGCTCATTTTCTTTGGAGCTATGTTTTTTTACGGTAATTGTGATTCTTTTGAAGGAAAATCGAAAGAACCGACTCGCAGCGAAGTTCCTGGACCACCAGTTGTATTTCGATTAGATCCATCGCAACACGTCGTAAGAGGAACGGTACCGGCAGTTCTCTACCACAGAACTTATAAATTCAACCATTCCAACGTTTACATAATTTTAACTAATGGAAGTGCAGGCAGTTTAAGAGGAGTAGGAATACAGCAGCCAGTCCAGGTGAGCACGAAATCGCAATGAATTCGTTGGTGCGACAATGCTAGCGCCTCGCGATCTATCGGCTACCGCGAAATCGATAAACGTCTGTTGCAACTGGACTTAATCGCAATGCTTTCCAAAAACACCCCGCGAGCGGCCCTGGAATAAGTATCGCTGTTTCTCCTGATTCGCCGCAACTTCTTCAAACATACGCTCGATACGTCGAGCCGATTATTAAGCTCTGATGTTGGACCATCCCAAGGCGGTAGGCGAGTATTTCGTAGCGGAATTCCGTCAAAAAAAGTGGATCGTAAGCAAAACACGCGAGCCCATCGCATAGTGGCTGCGAAACGGAAGCGAGAGCAAACTGCATGCCAGTCACCATTCACGCATGACTGGCGGTCGTGGACGCGTACACGCCAATAGCAGGATCGAACTGATCTTGGTACTCTATGGATTCGACAGTCTCGCTGTAATCTTGGCTAGATCATCAATTGGAACAGAGGCTGGCGTTGCTGTGGAGCCAAGCGGGGTAGTTCAAGAACAAATGTCTAACTTGGTGTATGCTAAATGAACAAAATCCAAATCTACATTGAGACGTTTCGATTTGTGATACGACTCCTAGCAAGCGCAATTCTCTTATTAGCTGCAATTAGCAAGCTTCAGGTGGCTCCCGCAATCCTGCGTGGAGAGTCACTCTTGTCGAACCCATGGCTACTTTATTTGGCGATCATTGTCGAATTCGCAGTAGCAACGTTTGCACTTCTCGCGCCCCCGCGCTCTGCCTGGGCTGCAATTACGGTATTGTTCCTTGCGCTTAGCGCGTTTGCGACTTGGGCAATTGTTGCTAATCAAGAATGCAGTTGCTTTGGGAACTTATTGCCCTCTGGAACAAGTTTGCCGATCAATATTGTCGTGATAACGGTGCTGTTTTGGAGCAGAAAGCTATGGGGGATTAGTCAAGCGAATTGTGGCTTCCAGTCTATTGCAAATTACGTACGCACCTATAACCAAAAACCGGACAATCTTTCTGTCCGTTTGGCAGTTGCATGCGTGGCGAGTCTTGTCGCCGCAACCGTTTCTGGGATGGCCTTGAACAACACGCTGAAATCGCAAAAAGAAATCCCGGACATTAGGTTTTTGCTTGCTGACGACTGGATCGGAAAATCATGGCCCATTGACGAGATTTTTGACGAGAAACTAAAGGAGGTTACTTTAGGTAAATGGCTCATCCTAATTCTTCGGTCAGATTGCGAACATTGCAATGCTCTAGCAAAACGGATTGACGACCACCAGAACGACGCGGCTGTGGGCAAACCTAAAATCGTCTCGTTGGTTGCTGGCAGCAACGACTGGCCGATACACTTTGGACAAGCTTCGACTTCTTTAGAGAGTCCAGTGAAAGTCCATTGGCATGGACGCGAGGAACCTTTTGTCGCAAGTCCAGCGACGTTTCTCCTTGAATATGGGACAATAGTCGAAGCCAAAGATGGCACAAAAGCAGACGACCTCGTGGAAAGAGTTCTCGAATTACCTTAGTTTTGAAGCGCACCACGAAGGCAGGGGATTGAGACCCGTAGCACAGGCTGCTAGCCTGTGCTTTTTGGACTATTACAGGCTGGCAGCCTGTGCTACGAGGTAGTTATACGTGGTAGTTATTGGTCTGCCGATCGCCCAACCCCTGCCCTTCTTTGGATGACATATGCCCGACCATGCGTTAGAACTGTCTGAATTGCTATCTAATGCAGCGGCGAACAAGGCCTTGGTCAAGGCAACCTTCAGCGGCCCCAGATCGCCTGAGTCGTTATTTCTGCGAGTTGCCGTACGCCCAGTCGATGTACGTGGCGGATCCATGCTGCAGTTCACGTCCCAAACGGCAACGCAAGAATTCCACAAAAACCTGAGTCTCGATGAGGCTGCAAACGAGCTGGTTCGTTTAGCAACCAAGGATTTCAAGAACTCCCATTTCACGACCGATTCAGCGTCATTTGAGGCGCGTTTTTCCAAAAAAGGTAAGTGCTTTCTTAGCAAAAAACCTATCGCGACCACAACTTTACCATTCCCACTTGAACAACCCCACAATCAACTGCGCAATCATTTGATTCCAGAGGGTGCTCCTTGCCCGTTCTTGATAGAAACTGGCATCATGTCTAAAGCGGGAATCGTGCTCGCAAGCCATTCTCGCAAATTTCGGCAGATCAATCGCTTCCTCGAGTTTATTCATGATATCGCCGAGTCGCTCCCCTCAGACCGCACGATCCGCGTGATTGACTTTGGGTGTGGCAAAAGCTACTTGACCTTCGCTACACACTATTTGCTGACAAACATTCTTAAACGCGATGTTGAAATAATTGGACTAGATCGGCGTGAAGATGTTGTCAAAACCTGCTCAACGATTGCCGAAAAGCTTTGCATTCCGAATTTGCGATTCGCCGTTGGCGATATTGCCGGTTATGTCTCGAACGCGAATGTAGACTTGGTCATCTCGTTGCATGCGTGCGACACAGCAACCGACGAAGCGATTGCACAAGCGATTCGATGGCAGAGCAAGGCCATTCTCGCGGTTCCATGCTGCCAGCATGAACTGAACAGTCATCTGCCTGCGTCCGCACTCGCGCCATTGACATCGTTTGGGATTTCGAAAGAGAGATTCGCATCTCTAGCGACCGATTCCATGAGAGTTGCGTTGTTAAACGCGGTCGGATACCAGACACAACTCCTTGAGTTTATCGAAACCGAACATACACCCAAGAATTTGCTCATTCGCGGTGTTCGAAATCAGGAATACCTGGCGACGGATGCGAAGACTCGAAGCAGTTCTGATGTTGGCGCATTGCGAGCATTGCTGGGCATCCCACCTCTGACGCTCGAACGAAGGCTCGTCGAGCTTGGAATTCTAAATTAGGCGTGATTGCGATAACGCATGTACCAAAGCAATGCGACCAAAGTCTTCGCATCGATGATCTTTTTGTCACGCATTAAGCTATCGATTTCTGCCCATGACAGGATCGTATTCTCGATTTGCTCACCAGGTTCGCGCGCGGATTGCCCCATTGTTAAACCTTCGGCCGCATAGAAATGCATCTTTTCATCAAGAATGCCAGGCGACATGACAAAAGTATGGACGTGCGTCAGAGTACTTGCCTGGTAGCCCGTTTCCTCTTGTAACTCTGCATGCGCTGTTTCCAAGGGCGTAAGCGATTTGTCCAGAGTCCCGGCCGGCAATTCCAGATGCCATCGATCGATCGCAACACGATACGTTCGAATCAAACAGACATGATTCGCATCCACAAGCGGTAAGATCACCACAGCGCCAGGGTGCCGAACGATGTTGCGAATCAATCGCGAACCGTCCGATAGCACTTCCTCTACCTCTTCCACCGCAAAGCGCTTGGCTTGAAAAAGCTTTTTCGCAGTTTGCATGTTAGCCAGCAAACCGCTTGTTCGCTTCCACATCCATGGCTTCGTCCGCTGTTTGACGAAATTGCATAAGGAATGCGTCCTCAGGGGTATCCTCGTAGAAGTCTTTCAGTACGCCCGTGGCTCGAAATCCGAGTTGGCGGAAAAATAGCTGTGCGGACAGATTTGTCTCTCGGACTTCAAGAACGATTCGATTGCGCCGCTGGTATGCGAGCTTGGACACGAGTTTTTCCGTCATGGCTTTGCCAATCCCTTCCCGACGAAAGTTTGGGTGCACAGCAAACGACAAAATGTGGATTCGCGTTTTGTGAAGTTCATAGATCATGAACCCCGCAACTTCCTCGTTTCGCTCGGCGACCATTCCGATGCAATCGCGTTGCCGAAGACACCGGATGAACTCTTCCTCCGTCCAGGGGAATTCGAAACTGCTTGATTCGATAGCTAGCACTGAGGGCATATCACGACGAATCATCCAGCGAATGTGAACGCAAGACTTATTTGATTCGATCCTTGGCATTAAACAAATTCCTTCCGAGAACTTTCGCATTGATGGAAAGCGGCTACGTCGCGTTCTTCCTTGAACGGGAGCAATGAACGATACCAAAGCGGGGAAACGGAACCAAGACGAGTTTCGAATTCAACGATGTTGCGAATTATCCCAATTGCGACACCCTGGACAGTTGGTATTTGAGAAGGCACAACCTGCCTAAAAACCAAGCATGCGTCGCAACACCCCCTCTTCGGTGGCAATGCCTGCATTTTAAGCAATGCTATCTAATTTGTCTTAAGTCCTTGCTGGCATTCGGGTTGCATTCATGGCATTGACAGCAATCGGAAGATTCCCCCACTAGTTCCGGCTGCGGCCTCGCGGCCCGGACGAGTTGTGGCTCTCTTTCGTGACGGGTGCAGGCGAAGGAGGGTTTTTAGACGACTGCAGTCATTCCCCCCAAAACGCAATACGCAAGGAATAGGAATCTCAGGATGAATTTCGACAGCAACACACCAGACAACAACGCCTCCGCAAACCAGTGGCTTGCCCCGGCGGAAACCAAGGCGGCCCCATCCAAACCAGTTTCGTCGCGACTTCGCGAAAAAGCCGCGGACGAAGCCGGCGAAAAGCTGGCCGCCGAAATGAAGGTATTCAATCAGGTTGCGACGGAGCTTAAGGCCAAGCGGAGTGCGGACCTGCCTGCTGCGTCGCGGCGAAAAATTGTCGTAGAGACCGCGACCGAACTTTTCGGCCTTGCTCCAACGTGGACAGCTTTTTATCGGGAAACGTTGGGAGGAGACGGTGTAGCTCGCGCCCTGTTTGCTGACGTGGACGAAGCCAGAGAGTACGAATGCAGTGATGAGCATAGCAAGGTGCTCGAAATGCTAACGGTTTTGCGATCTCGCGATCTTCCTGAAAATGATCCTCACGAACCGCAGCGAATGATTACGGTTCGCATCCCAAAAAGCCTTCACGATGCAATCTGCGACGAAGCCAATAGCTTGTCCGTAAGTGTCAATAAGCTCTGCATTTCCAGAATGCTGCAAAAGGTCGACCCGTCAATGATTCCTTCGTCGACTCAAAAACGGCGAGGCAGGCGTCCAGGCGCGACGCCGGTCGCCGCTCGTGTCGCTGCAGACGAAACCGCAGTCTCGCAAACCGCAGTCTCACAAACCGCAGTCTCACAAACCGCAGTCTCGCAAGACGACGCCGATGGAGTCGTCGAGTAGTCTGGGATCGTTCGATCCATAGTCGCCTTTTGCACTCGGGCTGTGATTTTATCATCGTCGCCTTTCGCTGCTATGTATTGTTTTGTGTCAAGGGTGGTCGGGACAATTGTTGGTAAATTTTCCGTCGTACGCCGCAAGCTGCTATTCGATCTTACGAGGGTTAGCCCGTAGATCAGTAAACTCGTTCGCGTGTAAAG
>CAMCMB010000132.1 GCA_945875845.1 Pirellula staleyi DSM 6068 | reverse complement strand
AAGAAGCGAGTCTTCGCGGGCGAACCGGCTATCGCACGGGCAACTCGCCCTTGCCGAGGCCTAGTTAGCGACACTCGTGTTGGCCAGTGTGCAACAGGAGCAACGTTGGTGGATACCGACGAAAGTGCTTCGTTGTCGTTTCTGAGGGTTCTGCAGAGAGTGGATCATCCGCGGGCCGTTTCTTTCTCGAAATGCGATACCTGCCGTCGCAGCATTGTCAGATTTCAATCGTGTGGATGTAATGAGAAAGTCGTGAGAAAATAGATGGGTGGCCCCCGTTCATCCTTCTCGCTATTGGCTTTGAGTTACAAATCGATCTAGTTCAGGCCAATTCAAGCGAGATCGCTTCATGAGTATCTGGCACAGAATGACATGCGGAGTAGACCAGTATCGACCGACCGAAAGCAAGCATCCGCCGATTGCCAACTTGAAGCGATCCATCAACTTGGGGCGTACTTTCGAATCGTTTTTGACCAACGCGATCGGGTCCCAAAAAAGTGCACCGTCGATCGCCCGTAAGCCATTGGGCTTGTAAATGCGTGTGATGTTGCCACTGAATCGCCGATTGGAAGCTAGGTGAGTCGCCACGCTTGGCGACAAGTACCAAAAGGGGGCGTGGATCAGCAAATATCCATCGTTGCCGATCGATTTCGCCAAAGACCCAACCATCTCTACAGGGTTAGGCACATGCTCCAAAACGTCTAAGCATACTACGGCGTCATAGAGTTCTTTATGGAGCAAATCTTCATGCGTTAGCATCCGAACACTGCAACCCAGTTGGGCAAACAACTGTTTCGCAAATTGGATGGCCTTTTGCGACACTTCAAAGTAAGTCACGTCGTGTCCGGCCAAGGCAAGAGCAGCACTATCGAAGCCGAGCCCATCACCGTAAACCAAAACACGGCAAGGCCGTCCAAATCGCGTCCGCAAGTGCTGAACAATTCGATCTTGCATTTGCTGTTTGAGCTCACATCTGTTCCACACCAGTGTTTCAAACACAAAAGCCGTAGTACCTTGATAGAACCCGATCAAATCCTCGGACCATTGATACGGTCGAATGTTGCGTGCTTTCAGCTCCTTCCAAACCGTGCTTCCCAAAATTGCGTTTTCGCTAGCCAATGCTCGAGCCGTTTCGGCGGTAGTCTCACCCGTGACGGAAGAAACCATGGAGATAAGTGTATCCACATCCTGAAACAAGTCTGCGGTCGTTCGGATCTTCATAGCCATTCCTCGTATTGGTGGTGTTTGGTGTTTCCATTGCGTTGTTCAAGACCGCGATTGCCTTACTGGAGTGTTCTACAGGGAATGCTTTTGGCACCCACTACCATGCACATCACTTCGAAACGGATGGTACCCCTGCATCCGGATGTCAAAGGGACCGGTTACGTCGTATTCGATCCCTCGCCACTCGACTCGTGACATTCGCAAGCATCTTACTAACGCAGCAGTGTAGATGCACTGTGTTGTCCAGACGTACCAACCGAGTTGCCACCATCGAAGGTTTCGGTGCCAATCGGCTGGTTCACCTCTTCCATTAACAATCGCACGCACCGAAGAATCCATCCACGGCAACATCAAACTCAAGAACGTTTGGAACGCAAGCATAGCCATTAAGCTAGCGAGCGCGGAGCCCCAGTAACCCATCAGCGCATAGACGACGCAAGTCGTCCAGCCCCACACCAAAAGAAGCGCTGAAGAAACTCCATGTCCAACAACTGCAAACCAAAGAGGATGGTAGAGCCGAGCTGTCAAAAGCTGCCGCTGAACCCACTGGAAAAAAGATGCTAGGTCGCAATCCTCCCGATTGACCATCATGAGACTTGGCACAAAGGCAACTTTTTGCCCGACGCTTTTTAACTGTCTGCTAAGCATCGTATCCTCGCAAAGAGCGTTTCGCCAACGATCGAGAAGATGCGCTCGCCGAATCGAATCAAATTTGATGGCCAGAGTGCCACCCCATGCGATTCCATACCAATACATTTGGACGACGGCCGCACCGTTCCAAACATAGCGAGTCATGTTTCCGAGACTGATGGTTTCTGGCATGTACCAGCGATTGCCTGTAGCCGCACCTACTTCCGGATCCTGAAGCGCGCTGGCTAACTCGCTCAGCCAAGTTCGATGCGGAATGGTATCCGCGTCCAATTGGGCTACAAAACCCTGCGAATCGATTCTTGGGCCAATCGCTTGAATGAGACTCGAACACTTGAGACTACATGTCGTAAGCGGATCAGAAAGTATTTGAATTTCAAAGCGTTTGAAATCCGGGTACTTAGTTAGCTCATTCTGAAGAACGGAGATTGCCGGGTCTTGAGCGGAGTCTACTACGAAACAGATTTCGAATTCAGGGTAGTCTTGCGACACCAAACCTTGAATGCACTGGCCCAAGAATGGGTCTCCTCCACGCAAGCAAAGGACGACCAACGCTGGCAGCGCAGTTGCTTCGTCCGACTTTGCTATATATTTTCTAGCATGCTTTTTGGAAGTGCATCCGCGCAATCGGGCAACAAAGCCAGCCACCAAAACAAGTTGGATCGAGGCCGATACCACAAGAGCGATCAGCAAAGGGATTAGCGAATCGCTCAAGATACGTTGGATTCCTCGGCATAGCCTTTCAAATGATTTACGGAAGTAGCTAGCATTTCGCTAGCCTTGTGCGATCCTACAACACGCGAGTCAAAACGCAAGGTCAGTGACAACCGCTCTGCATACTGTAGCGCAATCCAAGCGATGCACATCCATGGGGCGAGCGGTGCAAGTATTTCAATCGACTCGACTCTCGCTTGGCCAGCCACCAAACGTTTGTCCTCTTTCTTCACTAGGCTGGATCCTAAGAACAGCTTCCCTAGATTCGAGAATACGAGACTTGTTTCGCATCGCTTGGCTGCTGCCTTTTTTGGACGGTAACCGTTGAATGTCAGCATCTTCTTGATCCAAATCGAAAAATTAAAAATCAAAGGCAAACGATTTTTCTTGATGAGATCTAACTCACTTTGAATACTTTGAAGCAACGCTTCATGATCTTGGATGTGGTTGCGAGTACGATCCAAAAAAACGCAGCTCACAATGTTCGCTGCCGATTGTTCCCGATAGTCTGCAGGGGTTCGCATACTAAATGGAACCATCATTCGAATCCAATCGTTACCGTTACTAATAGCTTCCCGAACGTTGGACTCGGAACTGCCTATAAAGATGGCTGCGGTCATTAGCTCGTTTAAGTTGCACTTCCCGCCTCGAGCGGCTTGTCGAAGGCGTTCCGTTTCGTGTGTCGAGAATTGATGCGTGATCGCGTGAATCGACGCCTCCGGCATACCAATATTTTTGATCGCATTGTGGGCAACGATCGGAACTGGCGACCTCATCAAATACTGACGCACCCCCGCTAGACCAACACTCAGCTTGGGAAGAAGCCCCAACAACTTCAGACCAGTTAGTCCGAAGCGATTCCGATCCCGCAGCCTATCTTGCGATCGCTCGATGCGCGGCACAGTGTCCCCTCGACAAAGCGAGTCATAACATAACCACATCTCGTGAAACGCCGCGATAATTCCTTGGCCATCTGCAACCGCATGATGTACCGTTGCGAATATATGTGAATCTTCGCGGCCTGTCTGATGAACTTCCAACTTCAAACCGTGGTGGACTGCCAAATCGATGCTGGAGGTCGCTGGCCATTCGGGATTCGTGTCGGCTGTTTTCCAATGCACAACTTGTTCAATTTGTGATTGGATTTGCCAAATGGATCGGCCAAATCGCCTTGTCAGCCGCGAACGCATGAGCGGGTTTTGCTCCAACATCTGCATAACGGATGTTTCGAAATGCTCGCGCACAATAAAACCTGAAACCACCATCTTTAAACAAATGGTGCATGGAAATCCTTCGAAGTCATGCGACAGCATCAGTTCCTCAAATGCGGTGCATGGCAGCTTGGAAATCGTATTCATGGTCCCTTGATTAATCCTAACAGTCGACGCGGGAATGCAAGACGTCGACCGTGGGCGACGCAAAGGCAATCACCGCAGTTTATTGAACCGTGTCGCTGTCGGCGATGGCCAAGTGTTCGCCGGACGAACAACACAAACTTTGGCCGAAGGTACTCTCGTCCACAGCTTTCGGTTTAGCGATTTTTCGTTTGCCCCATCGGTCCGATTCGCCGAACCGAATGTAGGAATGAAGCATCGCTTCATCGATTTTGGGACAAGGAATGTGACCTGCAAATCGCTTTAGATTCGTGCAATCAAATCTTGGGTCCGTGCTTTCGTAGTTACTATACATTGCAAACCCAGGCAGCATCTCGGCTTCGAAGGCATTGAACGTCTTTGGGTCGATCGTGTTGTACCCAATGTATTCGATTCCAGTCGAGTTGAAGTAACTATATCCAGCGTCAATTATCTGCTTGGGAGTCAAATATTCGTCCGGAGCCAAATGAAAGGTGTTCCCGTGAGCGTCCGGGTTGGCATACAGAGCGACCATCGCACTTGATACCCAGTCTATGGGGACAACATTGCGCCTTTCATCTCCTCGCATGGGAAGTCTAAGTCGGGTTTGTCGCAAACCATCTGGCCCAATCGGTTGTCTTGGAACAATCAATGCCATCAAACGCAAGTAAAGGTATATGCCGTGGTAGGTGTTGGTGTAGCCCGACGTCGAATCCCCCGCAATAACAGCCGGGCGATATACGGTTAATCTATCCAAACAGTCCGCGTTCCGGACCAGTGTTTCCGCCCTGAGCTTGCTCGACTCGTAGTCGTTACGAAACGACTGGCCTAGGTCCAACTCCGACTCGTAGATCGTTCCGTTGCGCAGTCCGCACACATAGGCGGTCGAAACATAGTGAAGCTCGCGGATTTTCGCCAGCCGACAAAGCGACAGCATGTTCTTCACCCCTCCGACGTTCGTTAGTTCGGGTTCGCCCGAGCCGTCCGCGTTAAACTTGAGTGACGCAGCGCTATGCATGACCCCCCTGCAGTTTTTGGCAACCCATCCAAGATCTCGCGTACTTAGCCCCAAGAGCGGCTCCCTCAAGTCCCCCTCAATAAAATGGGGACGAGTCAGTCGTTTACCTGACTGCTGTTCCCAAAACTGAAGAATCGACTCGATGCGTTCTTCAGCAGATTCCTTTTTGGTTCCTCGAACAACCATCGCAAGCTTCTCGCCGCGTTCTAAGAGATCCCGAACCAGATACCGACCAAGCAAACCAGTGCCCCCGGTCAAAAGCAAACAACTAGACAATCTATTTTCCCCCCTCAAAGATGCCAACTCAAAGATGTTCGTACGATGTACCACATCGTTGTTTCATAAAAAACACGTGACGGCCATGACGGCTGCGTACTTCGTTGGACGACAGCTTAGTGAAACATATTAAACTGCACTGCGAACTAATGCTAGCAAAACCGGGGATTCTCGTTCTGGCGAGCATTCATTTGGTCGCCCGAATTAGGGGAACTTCGTAGCCACAACCTGCATTTGGCAGCGTCTCAAACGCCACTTGGTGTCGTTACAAGAGCGAATCAAGGCCTCGAAAATCACTCGGTGTGCCACCGCCATCAAAGGGTATGTAGCGGACCATTTTGACGTTGTGTCCGTCCAGAAGGAGATACTCGATTCCCCGCCAACTCAGCTTCTTCATCCTGCACGCCCTCACCAGTGCCCGTAGATAAACAAGATGTGAAAGAACCAGAGCAGGCAAGTACATCCAAATAACACGTCCGTTGATCCACTTCGATTTGATACCGTTGTCGCGTAGCGAACGCTGCATTCCAATCTCGACTGCGATCGTCGATGCGACTGCGGAAACCCAATAAGTAAATAGTGGAAACAGGCCAGCAAGCAGAAATTGCTTGTCTGCCAGCAGTGCTGCGAGGCAGCAAATGATTAAGGGGACGATCATACAACTACTAATCACCAGGGCGTGAAGAATCACGACTCCCCATCCGCTAGCGGCAGATTTCGCAGCTACCAGTTGTCTTTCGGACCACGTTACAAAGCTCGCAACTCGGATATTTTCGCGATTGGGCATAATGGCATTAGGTACAAAAGCCACCTGATAGCCATACGTTCGCATTTGTCGAACGACAGCCCCGTCATCCACTAGGGATCGTCGCCATTCAGCCAACATATGCGTACGGTCGATTGTATCACGTCGCATAGCCATGCTCCCACCCCAGGTGATACCGTTTAGCCAAACCTGAACAACGGCACCCGTATTCCAAAAGTATCGGATCATGGCTCCCCAGCTTGCCACTTCAGGCGTGTACCATCGATTGCCTGTGGAAACGCCAACTGCTGGATCGCTCAAGGGTTGCACTAGATCTCGAAGCCATTGTCGATGCGGCGACACATCTCCATCAAGGAATGCCACGACTCCGTACTCAGGTCCAAGCTGCTCCACTGCTTCCGACAAAGCACTGCACTTGAGACTACATGTTGAAAGCTTGCGATGAAGCGTCATGACCTCAACTCGGTCCGGTGCCGACTGTCGAACTTGCTCGGCATCTTGCATGGCCGAATCTTGTTCGCTATCGACGATAACAAAGAATTTGAAGTCGGGATAGTCGAGGTCCAGAACGGAGGAAAGGTTCTCACACAGGAATGGGTCCGACCCTCGCAGCGACATAACAACAGCCGCTTTCGGAAATGGCTTCGAGAACGCAAGGGTTAGTTGCTCGTTTGCGTACCTGCGGGAACGGTAGACAAGCCTTGCGTACAGGACCGCGAAAGCGAGCTGCCCAATCGAAAAAGCAACGATGGCGATGGCCAATAACCAGCAAGTAGCAAGCAACATCATTGGATCCTGGCGAAACAGATTCGTCCGTTAGTATCGCCCTCGATCATGGATCACCCAGCGCATCGGACGTACAGGCTTTATCGAAACCGAATTCACGGGTTTGAAGTAAATGCTCGCGAAGCTCCGGTTTTTGCCACAACGCTCTTGCACAACCCGATTCGCGATAAGAATCGTTATAACAGACCTTTCGGAGGCCAAAGTAATTGGCTAAAGCTTCTTTGGTGGATTCTTTCATTCCAAACTCCAGTCCGGTTTATCCCGGTGCTTTCCTGTGTCCCCATTGCGACTTTTGCGACTAAATGATGTCGCCAATTTGGTTTGAGTAGCCACGAAGTGGCGAAAGGTTGTAGCCATGGGCGTAAGCCCATGGAACATCGAGAACACAACGTAAAGTCCCGAAGGGAATCAACGGAAGGTGCAACGGAAGGTGCCACCCACGAATGGCACTGTACTATCGTGACAAGTTGTTTCACTCAAATGAGTTATCTCCCTTGCTGAGTCTCTTTCGTAAGTCGTTTCTGGGTTCCATCATCAACGTATACTGATCCATCCGTCGCTTCACACACCGAGGCTCGAATCGACCCG
>CAMCMB010000131.1 GCA_945875845.1 Pirellula staleyi DSM 6068 | reverse complement strand
AAAACATCGAACGGTCGTGCAAATCGCAACCAACCATGATAACCTTAGACATAATTCGGCCCTCGTTGGAGAATGAAGTAATTTGGTATTCCCAACGAGTGTGCCGGATTTTTTTCTTGATGCAACCCTACATAGTTTCTCCGCGAAAGAACGCGACATCAATACTACTTTTGCGAAGAGGCTTTGATTTGAAAACCCGTGCCCGTGACGTGCTGTGGATTTAGTGGACTGTGAGACGGGGTATTCGAAGAGGCGGGGTATTCGAACGTGGCATGGGCGTCTCGCCCATGGATTCACGAGCGAGACGCTCGTGCCACGCGTCGGGCCTCCAAACCTCGCTTACGCGTCGGGTTTCCAAACTCCGCCAAAAAGTTTCACACAGAGTCACGGAAAAATGCATTTTTTGCCCGATAGGGATCTTCGGCGTCATAACGCACCTTTTGCGGAGCAAAAGGCGGCTATGTGTTGCGCTTCGCGAATAAATTAACCGCTTGATCGAACTAGCCTTGCTCGTCGGCCATGTCTCGCGCGTGGTACGAACTGCGAACAAACGGTCCGGAAGCAACTTTTTTGAAGCCCATCGACTTGGCAATGAGTCGAAGTTCTTCAAACTCCTCAGGTGGCACATAGCGAACGACAGGCAGATACTTCGGCCCGGGTTGCAAGTATTGCCCAAGGGTCAAAAAATCACATTGGTACGTTCTCAAGTCCGCCAGGCATTCCAGTAATTCATCGCGTGTCTCACCTAGCCCCAACATCAAGCCGCTCTTGGTTTTGATTGTCTCATTTCGCGTTTTGACGTGCTTCAGCAACTCAAGTGTCCAACGGTACTCGCTCTTGGGCCCTCGAACTTTTCGATAAAGTCGCGGTACTGTTTCCATGTTGTGGTTGAAGACTTCGGGAGCCGCATCGATAACCCGATCGAGTCCATGTTTGTGGCGAATGAAGTCGGGTGTTAGCACCTCGACGGCCGCCCCAGTCTTGTTTCGAACGGCCATGACGCACTGATAAAAATGCTCACCGCCACCATCCGGAAGATCATCGCGAGTCACTGATGTAATAACGACATGTCGCAGCCCGAGTCGCAAAGAAGCTTCCGCAACGCGTTCTGGCTCGTCCAGTTCCACCGCCTCTGGTTTTCCTCGGGAGACTGCGCAAAAACCACAAGGCCTCGTGCAAACGTTGCCAAGGATCATAAACGTAGCCGTCTTTTGCGAATAGCATTCCATTCGATTGGGACACTTCGCGTTCTCACAAACCGTTTCTAGCCGAAGCTCACTCAGAAGCCCGGCCGTAAAATGGTTGGCATTCCCCTTGGGAACTTCGCGCCGTAACCACGGTGGCAAGCGACGACTTGGCTCGAAAAGCGTAGAAACCGAACCGCAGGCAAGCGAGTCCTGCCCCTGTTGGCTGGATTCGGGGGAAGAAGGATCGGTCTGCGAAATGACGTTCAGAATTGGCAATTGCATGCGAGTTTGTTTTCGTGGGCGAGGGCGAGTTGACACTGCACTTTAGCCAATTCCCTTGAATTTAAAAGTCGATCGGGGCTTGCTTCGGACGCAATCCTGCCAAAAATTCCAAGTGAACATCTGGCATTAGGTGCAGTAAATGACGTACATTAAGGGACCTGATACGATTTCTCTCAGACTTTAGTCAAAATACCGAGGTTGGTTTTGAAATGATGACCCCACTTAGAACGATTGCATCGGCATTGCCGAATTTGTGGCGTTCCCCGGTTTTGTGTTGGACTCGGCTAGCGGTGCTGGTAGCTGCCGGATGGGCGTCGCTTGGCGAAACGCGTCTGCAAAGTGCGGAATGCCCGTTTTGCACGGCCGTTTCCCAGACACTTAGGCAAGAACTCAAATCGATGGATGCCGTCGCGATTGCCCGTCTCGTGACCGATGGCCGCTCGGATATCGATGGGTTGGCTGCATTTAAAATTGAAAAAGTGCTCACGGGTGAGTCCATTTTGAAAACGGACCAATCGATTCAGGCAACGTATTTTGGGCCTGGAAAATCGGCGAAACGATTTCTGCTGATGGGCGTGGACCCAAAAGAGCTTGTTTGGTCGTCACCCCTTCCGTTGTCTTCGGATGCGGAAAAGTATGTGGAAGCCATTCGGACTTTGCCGGAGAACCCAGTCGAACGACTGGACTTCTATCAAAAATATTTCGAACACGCCGACTCATTGCTAGCCCGTGATTGCTATGACGAATTTGCGTTGGCACCTTACTCGGACGTGGTTTTGCTCAAAGATCGTATGGATCGCAAGCAGTTGTTAAGTTGGGTGCAAGACACCTCGAAGTCGCCTGACCGAAAGCGACTGTACTATACAATGCTAAGCATTTGCGGTTTGCCCGAGGACGCAGATTTGTTCGAGTCGATGATCAAGAGCGACAATCCGGACGCCCGAGCCGGCTTGGATGCCCTGATTGCCGCATACCTGACGATCAAAGGGGAAGCGGGGCTAAAGCTCATCGAAGATCGATTCTTCAAAGACGACAAGACACAGTACGCCGACATTTATTCGGCTGTGATGGCATTGCGTTTTCATGGAACCGAAGTCGACATTCTCAAGAAGGAATCGATCACCAAGTCGATGCATCAATTGCTGGCTCGTCCGGACCTGGCGGATTTGGTTATTCCGGATCTTGCCCGCTGGGGAGATTGGAGCCAAATTAACAAGATGTGTGAACTGTTCGAGAAAGCGAACGACGACAATCTGTGGGTACGAGTCCCCGTCATCAATTATTTGCGTGCCTGCCCGCTGCCCGAAGCGAAGGAAAAACTCATCGAACTTGAAAAGATCGACCCAAGTTCTGTCAAGCGAGCCAAGACGTTTTTCCCCATTCCAACGCCAGCCGCTCCCAAAAAAGGGGAGACATCCTCGATTCGCAGGAAACTCCCGACGGAGCGAGCATTGGCCATACGACCAAATGGGACGGAGTTTCGCCTCGCGTCCGCCAACAGCGATTCACTCGTCATGGATCTTTTGGCAGATTCTCGGCCAATGGCGAGGCTGACTTCCGATGACTCTAATACTTTGGCCAGTGTTTCCGTTACGGAGGGTTTGAACCTCTGGGCACCAATGGCCGTAATGGTCATTGCGACAGTCATGATAGCGATAATGATGTGGACGATTGCGACCAGCGGAGGATCTGCAGCTCGACTGTTGCCGATCGTGCGGCGGCTTTAGATTTCCTTGCGGTGATCCGCCGAGCCAGTTTGCCATTCAGATTTTCTTAGCGACCACCTTAGATGAGCCAAGCAATTTCAGATCCTCAATCCAGTTCCTCGACCTCCTATCAAGAGGACGACGAGTTCGCCTACAAATCGATGAGCAGAGCGGCAGTTCTAAGCCTTGCATTCGGTTTGTTTGGCTTGCTCGCTTGGATTTCACCGCTTTTGCTCTTCTTGCCGGTCTGCGGGATTGTCTTCGGCATCATCGCATTTCGAAACTTGAGCAAGTTCCCCAACGAGCTTATCGGTTCATGGGCCGCTCGGCTCGGGATCATCTTGAGTGTTTGTTTGTTGGTCGTGTCGCCCATCCGACATATCTATATTTACAACACCGAAGTCCCAGAGGGCTACGAGAGAATTCAGTTTGCCTGGTTGAAAAGCCCCGCTGGTGCACCCGATTTACCTACTCCTGAAGCGGTGGCGCTCAATGGAAAGAAGGTTTTTCTCAAAGGTTACATTCACCCAACCTCGGTGGCCAGCAATGCCGCCAAAACCTTTGTCTTGGTCCCTGATATCAGTACATGTTGTTTTGGCGGCCAGCCCCCGCTGACCCATATGATTGAAGTTAAATTGGTCAACGACAAGTATGCCGGAAAATCGTTGCGTTGCTTTTCGCTGGCGGGTATTCTCGAAGTACATCCCTACCTCAAGCCTGTCGAAGGTTTGGAGGGTGTCTTTTATCAGCTTGAGGCTGAGCATTTCGAGTAGAATACTGAATCCCTCCACAACTCCCCCTCCAAGGACCCTGATGTGATCGATCCCATTTTCGAACATCAATTGCTTCAGACACGTCGTCAGTTTTTCGGACGAACCGGTCTGCGGATGGGAGGCGTCGCCTTGGCTGCGATGTCAGGTGCAGCCCCAATCAAGTCGCTATCCAGTGCCATGGCCAGCGACGGCTCTACCAAAGTGCACCCCGCTTTGCACGGATTGCCTCATTTCGCTCCCAAGGCAAAAGCGATCATTTATCTACATATGAATGGTGGCCCATCCCAGATTGATACATGGGACTACAAACCTCAACTCCAAGAGCAATTCGATAAAGACTTGCCGGACACGATTCGCAAAGGCCAACGCATCACCACGATGACCAGCGGACAAGCACGCTTACCTGTCGCGCCGAGCAAATTCAAATTCGCACAGCACGGCCAAAGCCAACGCTGGGTCAGTGAACTGCTTCCGTTCACTTCCAAAATCGTGGATGAGTTGGCAGTCATCAAGACCGTGCATACCAACGCGATCAATCACGATCCGGCTTGCACGTTTGTGATGACGGGCAATGAAGTCCCAGGAAAGGCAAGCTTGGGCTCTTGGTTAGCGTATGGCCTTGGCAGCGAGAGCGACAATCTTCCCGCGTTCGTGGTCATGACCCCAACTTGGTCGAGCAAGGCGGCCGCACAAGCCCTGTTTACTCGAATGTGGTCGAGTGGATTTTTGCCCACACGCTACGCGGGCGTTGCTTTGCGAACTGGCGGCGATCCGGTTTTGTATTTGCCTAACCCGGACGGAGTTACTTCGGCCGATCGACGTGTCATGCTCGATGCGTTGGGGCAACTCAACCGCGAACGGTTCTCGGAGTTGCATGACCCCGAAATTCAAACTCGCATTGCGCAATATGAAATGGCATTTCGTATGCAACGCAGCGTGCCAGACTTAGTGAATCTCAACGAGGAACCCAGCTCGATCACGGACATGTACGGACCCGAAGTCACCGTTCCAGGTACGTTTGCGGCAAGTGCATTGTTGGCTCGTCGCATGGTCGAACGGGGAGTTCGCGCCGTTCAGATATTGCATCGTGGATGGGATCAACACGGTAACATCGCCAACGATCTGCCCGCGCAATGCAGAGACGTCGACCAAGCCAGTGCCGCATTAATCCTCGATCTAAAACAACGCGGGCTTCTAGACTCAACGTTGGTTGTGTGGGGTGGTGAGTTTGGTCGGACGGTCTACTGCCAGGGTGGCCTGACCAAAGAGAATTACGGTCGAGACCACCATCCGAAATGTTTTACGATGTGGATGGCAGGGGGCGGCGTGCGCGGTGGAGTGGAATACGGGCAAACGGACGATTTCAGCTACAACATCGCAGAAAACCCCGTCCAAATCAACGACCTCAACGCAACCATCCTGCATTGCATGGGGATCGATCACGAACGGTTTGTATTCCCATTTCAAGGACTTGAACAACGTCTAACAGGCGTTGAACATCAACAAGTCATCCGGGACGTCTTGGCTTAGCTTAGACAACGTTTTCTTCCGTTCGCGTCTCGGACAAGCCAAGCACCCGTGTGAAGTAGGCTCAATTCACTTGGGGACGGTAAAAGGTGCACCAGCAGTAACGACCGGGATGACCGAGGGCGAGTCGTTGACTCGACACAAGTCAAACACGGGTGACCGATCCCTTCGTGTCCATCCCATTGTTCCCTCATCACGCTTCCATCCAATGGCATCTTGAACTGCCGACAGGTTCGCGAGCATGAGGGTCTGGATCTTGGTCCAGATGTCAACATCATATCCGATCGTCGCGACGCAATCCACAATAGAACGTTTCTCTCTCCCTTTGGCTTTGGAAAGGGAGAGAGGTGGCACAGCCGGAGTGAGGGTTTGACACGCTGCGATTGTTATGAGGGAATTGGCCTCGGAGTCATTTCACGTAGAGTTGGTGACCGCGTTAAGCGGTGACCACTTCGGAACATGAAGTACTCGGCCCCCATGGTTTTTGTTCTCGAGCATGTCGAGCCTCATTCGTGTCACGCAAAGACGCGAAGTCGCAAAGTCACGATCGCTGTGAATCACTGCTATTGAAGTGCCAACCAAATTCCTCATGTCATCGCCCTATGTACGCTTTCGATGAATCAGTCGTAATCAACGAGGTGCTCGACTGAGAGGAAGAAACAGAGGGACACAGCATGTTTTCGGGTGGGTAGTTGCAATCCTTGGTTCGACGATTGTTCGTTGCGGTTCCGCTGCATAGGCGTTCATTGTAGAATAAAGTAGCGAGCGTAATCCACAGGGAGATTTGAAAATGTCAGTTGCGGAATCTGCAAAAAAGGTTTACGACGAGGACCTGCGCTCTCGCCTAGAGCAGGATCATAAGGATGATTTCGTCGCCATCGAACCATCATCTCGACGATTCTTTTTGGGGAAGACTTTTCTCGAAGTGGCATTGGCTGCAAAAAAAACATTCCCTGATAAAAAGTCTTTTGTAATCCGAGTTGGTCATGAGGCAGCGTTTCATATTGGAGCGTTTTCGCAGTGAAAGGATTTGTGGATGACCGGAATCGTGCTTTGCTTCCCATTCAAGTGGCGAGTAGTTTGCAAGCGGAACCCATAGAAATCCTAGTTTGGATAGACACCGCATTCGACGGTCATCTAGCTCTTTTCGAAAGAGCTGGTCAGAAAATTGCAGCTTGACTCATTGGTGGAAACCGAAGCCGTATTGGCAGACGGTTCCAAAATTACCATGGAATCATATTACTGTATTGTGGATTGGTTTGGGCGAAAGGTTCCAGTACAAGTCATTGAAAACGATGGCAGGTTCCCATTGCTGGGAACGGGCCTTCTTGACGGCAGAACGATTCACATTAACTACGACGCGAAAACGGTCGTTGTCGTTTGAACCGACGAACGGCCGCGATGACCGATGTCGCCAATCAACATCTGCGGAAGTTCTCCAAGTTAGCAGGTCAAATGGGCTGAGATCCAGTAATCTGCGCCTCATCCACTAAAATGTAAAGCTGCGTCAGCGAAGTACGGCATCCACGTGCGAGCCGATGACCAACTCTTTGTCATGCATCGCGTTCAGCCCCGCGTTGACCAAAACACGGGGGAAAAGGGACACAGCATGTTTTCGGGTGGGTAGTTGCAAATCGGTTTTGGATTTCCTATTTTGATTGACTACACCTTTCTTCGGCTTTATCGACGGAGTGAATCATGGCAAGATTGTCTCGAGCGGAAATCTTTGATCCATCGGAAATCGTCGCGGTCCATACGACCATCAACGATCTCGTGAATTCCACCAAAGTAGACCAGAGATTCGATTTCCGCAAAAATGCACGATCGAAAGTAGTCACCCAGACCGAGACTTTGACGCTCATAAAACCAATAGCCGTCTGCAACATCGGCTTCAGCACCCGAAGAGATTCCAACTTTCATTTTCCAAGTTTCTGCAATCGCTCTTTGGCCTCGGAC
>CAMCMB010000130.1 GCA_945875845.1 Pirellula staleyi DSM 6068 | reverse complement strand
ACACGATTGGTCCAAAGTGAAACCTGGAACGTACCATAATTTCCACCAACTTTGGACATCTTCAATTACCAACCAACTCAACTCGGGTATTCTGCCCCGGGGTTGTTTCGCCATGGCCGAGCAGATCATCGGCGGGCCTGAGCCCGATGTCGTTGCTCTCAAGCTATATGACAATCCGATAGAAACGCCCGATGGGCAACGGTCCGAAGAATTTGGTTTTGGCGGGAATGGTATCGCACTGGCGCAGCCGCAGCTCAAACCAACAACCAGCATGGTAATGATCGCCGAGGAAGATCGCTATGTGCTCAAGTCCAATCGGATTGTGGTTCGACATGAGCTGGGGAATGTGTTGGCGGTCATCGAACTGGTGTCGCCAGGCAACAAAAATTCGTCGCATGCCATTCATTCGATTGTTGAGAAACTGGTTCAGCTATTGCGAGAGGGGATCAATCTCCTTGTGATCGATCCGTTTCCACCGTCGGTGCGAGACCCCCGAGGCATCCATTCCTTGATTTGGAATGAGATCACCGACCAACCGTTTGAGCTACCGACGGATCGCCCGCTAACAATTGTTTCCTATCAAGCGTCACCGTGCAAAACAGCCTGGGTGGAACCGATTGCAGTTGGATCGCCGTTGCCGATCATGCCACTGTTTCTTCGCAACGCATTCTTTATCAATGTTCCGTTGGAAACAAGTTATCAGCAAACTTGGGACGTATTGCCGATAGAGCTGAAAAGAACGATAGCGACTCCCAGTTCCGTGGGCTGACGCGTCTATCGAATCCCACATGCTTGACCTGTTGGACACAGCCGACAAAAGTAGCAGGCACGCTCCGCCGTGCCGTTCGCAGGCAAGCTTTTGCCAGGATTCCAGGTGGAAGGCACATGGAATGTGCCTACTACTTTGACTTTTGTCGGCTGTGTCCTGTTGCCTGCTAGGAAAGTGCCTGGCACCGAGCGAAGCGACCCAAGCCACTGCGAAAGAACCTCGGCAAAAAGAACTGCGAATTATCGCCTGAGGACATTCAACGCATTTGCGACACGTTCCTTAAATTAGAAGAGTCAGAGCAATCGAAGATTTTCCCCAACGAAGCTTTCGGATATCGGAAGATCGTTGTCGAGCGTCCGCTGCGATTACACAGCCAGATCACGCCCAAGGCGATCGATTCATTACGATTTGCATCAGGCGACGAGGAGATTCGAGCGGAACTCTACGATCAGCTTGGCGACGGACTCTTCTCCAATTTCGCCAAGGTGCGGCCACAACTGGAAACGACGCTCGCCGATTGGGTTGCCAGCGATGAGGGGGACGAGGAAGAGGATGGGGACGATGCAGTCGCGAAAAAAGGACTGCCTGAAAAGAAGAAAAAAAAGCTGCTCGACGCCAAGACCTGGGACCGCGATGGTCGGCTGGTCGATCTTGCGAATGTTCTTAGAAAAGAACTCGGTGGCGAACTGTTCGAGGATCACAATCAGTTCCGCGATAAGGTCGATGCTGCGCTGAAGAAGCTTAAGCTAAAACTCTCTGCGGCTGAGCTGAAGGTCTTCTACAAAGCCGTCAGTTGGCGTGATGAAGCGGCAACCGAAGTTGTGGCCAAAGTCCACAAGGCAGGCAAGGCGACCGTCAATCCTCTGTACGGATTTTACAACGGCAAGGGTGGAATCATCGAGTACGAATCCGACCCCGACCTCCGCGATACGGAGCAAGTTCCCTTGCAGGAGGATGTCGAAGCCTTCATGCAACGCGAGGTGTTGCCGTACACACCCGACGCTTGGATCGATCCCTCGGCCACCAAGATTGGCTATGAGATCAGCTTCACCCGGCATTTCTACAAACCACAGCCCCTTCGCAGTCTGGAGGAAATCCGCGCCGACATCCTGGCTTTGGAACGGGAAACCGAGGGCATGTTGGCAGAGATCGTCGGAGACGCGAAATGAGCACGATGAGTTCCAAGATCTATTTGGCGCGAGCTGGAGGGAGCGGTGAAGACGAGACCTACGCACTCGATAACGGTGTCGCGATCCTGGGTTTCCGGGAGTATGCGTCGCTCGCGGGGGCAAAGGACTACGACGACATCGTTTCCATTGTAAAGGCAGCGACACCCGGTATCAAACCGCGAGCTGCTGGTAACTTCGCTGGGCAATTGTGGGCGTTCGCGTTGGCGATGAAGCAAGGCGATATTGTCTTGTTGCCACGTAAGCTCACGTCTCAGATTGCCCTCGGACGGGTCAAGGGGCCCTACAAGTATGCAAAGGTGGGCAGTGAGTTACGACACGTTCGCGAGGTTGAGTGGATTCGTCCGGATGTGCCACGTTCTGTTTTTGGACAGGACCTGTTGGCATCCTTTGGGGCTTTCATGACCGTTTGTAACATTACGCGCAATAACGCCGAAGAGCGGATCGCGGCTGTTCTTCAGGGGAAGCCAGACCCTGGATTCACCCCTTCGACAACAGGTGTTCCGAAACCGGAAAGTGTCGTCGGGGAAGATGAATCCCCCGGTCACGATTTGACGCTTGCGGCAAACGACCAGATCGTCGCCCACATTCAAAGTAAGTTTCAAGGACACGCCCTTTCATGGCTCGTCGATTCCGTTCTTGTGGCGGATGGTTGGACGACCAAGGTCTCGCCGCCTGGGCCAGATGGAGGAGTAGATATCCTCGCGGGTCGCGGTCCGTTCGGTCTCGATGCACCGCGATTGTGTGTCCAAGTGAAATCACAGAATAGCCCAGCCGACGTGACTATCTATCGAACGCTTCAGGGATCCATGCAGAGTTTCAAAGCGGAACAAGGTCTGCTGGTATGTTGGGGCGGCTTCAACAAAGTGGTCCTCAACGAAGCGAAACAAGGACACTTCACTGTGCGACTTTGGGAGAGTAGCGACCTTGTCAGCGCGATTTATCGCACCTACGAGAAGCTACCTGCGGAAATCCAAGCGGAACTTCCCCTCAAACGAGTTTGGATGCTCGTGAAGGAGACGACGGAAGAATGATTGATGAACTGAAACCGTATACGGATTACAAAGACTCGGGCGTAGCGTGGTTAGGCAAGGTGCCGGAACACTGGGGCATCCCACCTGGTTTTGCTGCATTCCGAGAGAAATGCGTAAAGAATAAAGGGATGCAAGAGGATACTGTTCTATCGTTGAGCTATGGGCGGATTGTTGTAAAGCCTAAAGATAAACTTCACGGTCTCGTTCCTGAGTCATTTGAAACTTACCAGATCGTCACGCCGGGCGACATAATTGTACGCTCGACAGACTTACAGAACGACTGGAATAGCATGCGGGTTGGGCTGGTAAGAAATCGAGGAATCATTACCTCTGCGTACCTCTGCTTTCAAGTCATCAGTCCTCTTGATCCGGATTATGCCCACGCGCTGCTGCACACTTTCGACTTAATGAAGGTCTTTTACGGTCTCGGTTCAGGCTTGAGGCAAAACCTTAGTTTTTTAGACTTCAAGCGAATGCTGATCCTTACACCACCGCCTGAAGAGCAAGCCGCGATTGTGCGGTTTTTGGACTATGCGAACGCGAAGATCGAGCGGGCGATTCGGGCGAAGCGGAAGCTTATCGGGCTGCTCAATGAGCAGAAACAAGCCATCATCCACCGCGCCGTCACCCGAGGAGTTGACCCCAACGTCAAACTCAAACCCTCCGGTATCCCCTGGATTGGCGATGTGCCAAAGCATTGGGAGGTGAGACGGTTACGAACGATGGTTCATACAATTGATCAAGGGATCAGCCCTCAAGCGATCGGATTCGTTGCAGAGGGGAACTCTTGGGGAGTACTGAAATCTGGCTGCGTAAACCACGGCGTCTTTCGACAAACTGAACACAAGCAATTATCATCGGCTTTGGTAATTGACCCGTCAATCGTTGTCAAAGTGGGAGACGTAATTATATCTCGTGCTTGTGGCTCACCGAAGCTTGTTGGATCGGTTGGACGAGTACGAACGCTTGACTATCGCCTTATCCTCTCAGATAAGACATTTCGTGCGGTATTCAAGCTATTTGTAAACGTAGACTTTATAGTCTACGCCATGAACAGCCCTTACTATCGCCAGCAGGTTGAACAGGCTATTAGCGGTGCTGAAGGGATGGCAAACAATCTTCCGTTGTCAGAACTACGGAGTTTCGTATTTTTTGTTCCACCATCAGATGAAGCAAAGGTTATTGCGTCATTCATTGATCATGAATTGGATCAAATCATCAAGGAAATTGTCCGCGGTGAACGCGAAATCGCTCTGCTCCGCGAATACCGCACTACTCTGACCGCCGAAGTCGTCACCGGCAAACTCGATGTACGTGAGGCGGCGAAGCGATTGCCAGACCAAGCAGACGAACTACTCCCCGCCGATGAATCGCTGGACGATCTGATAGACGACGAAATCACTGAGGAGGTCGAAGCATGACGCAGCAACCAGCCAATGGCAAAAGGGACCCTGAACCATGACCCACGACGATCCCAATCCTGCTGATGTCGTCCAAGAGAAATCGTTCGACTACTCTCCCGTCCGACAAAAGTCCGATACCTCCGAAGCCGGATTGGAGTCGCTGATCGTCCGCGACATGCTGGATCGCGGTTGGCTACCTGGTAACAGCCAGGACTACGACCGAGGCTATTGCGTTGACTTGGCCCATTTACAGGCGTTCGTGCTCGCCACCCAACCCAAACTGGCCGAAGCATTCGATCTGGCCAACGACAGCCCCACCCGCCGACAATTCCTGGCACGACTGGAAAAAGAAGTTGGCGTGCGTGGCGTGATCGATGTGCTGCGGCGAGGGATCAAACACGGTCCGCATGATCTGACCTTGTTTTATGCCACCCCTTCCCCTGACAATGCCAAAGCGGTAGCGTTGCATGCCCTGAATCGCTTCAGTGTGACGCGGCAATTGCGTTACAGCCGCGATGAAACTCGCCGAGCGCTCGATCTGGGTCTGTTTATTAACGGATTGCCGATTGCTACGTTCGAGTTGAAGAACAGTCTGACCAAGCAGACCGTTGCCGACGCAATCGAACAGTACAAGTTGGATCGCGATCCCAAAGAACCACTGTTCCGCTTTGGCCGCTGTGTGGTGCAATTCGCGGTCGATGATACCGAAGTGATGATGTGTACGGAACTGAAAGGGAAGGCGTCTTGGTTCCTGCCCTTTAACCGAGGTTGCAACGATGGTGCTGGGAATCCACCGAACCCGCATGGACTGAAGACCGCCTATCTTTGGCAGGAATTGCTTACGCCGTGCGGGCTGACCAACATCCTGGAAAACTATGCCCAGATCGTCGAAGAAAAGAATCACAAGACCGGTAAGAAGAAGCTCAAGCAGGTCTTTCCACGTTTTCACCAGCTTGAGGTGGTCCGGAAGCTACTGGCCGACGTGGCGTGCGAAGGCGCGGGGAAGCGATACCTGATTCAGCACTCGGCTGGTAGCGGCAAGTCAAATTCGATCGCTTGGTTGGCGCACCAACTGATTGGTGTGCGTAAAGATGGTCGCGACATCTTTGATTCGATCATCATCATTACCGACCGTCGGCTTCTCGATCAGCAGATTCAGGCCACAATCAAACAGTTTGCCCAGGTCGGGGCGACCGTGGGCCACGCGGATCACTCGGGCGACCTGCGGAAGTTCATCGAAACCGGCAAGAAGATCATCATCTCCACGGTGCAGAAGTTCCCCTTCATTTTGGACGAGATTGGGGACCAACACCGAGGGCGTTCGTTTGCAATCATTATTGATGAAGCTCATTCCAGCCAAGGTGGTAAGACTGCTGCTGCGATGAGTGAGGCCCTGGCCGATCCCGAAGACGAGATCAACGACGCCCTGCAAAAGCGGATGGACGCACGTAGGATGTTGGAACGCGCCAGCTACTTTGCGTTTACCGCGACGCCAAAGAACAAGACGTTGGAAATGTTCGGAATAGAGCAACCAGCGGATGCTGAGGGCAAAGTCAAATTCAAGCCTTTTCATAATTACTCCATGAAGCAAGCGATCGAGGAACGCTTTATCCTCGACGTGTTGAAGTGCTACACACCGGTCGACAGCTATTACAAGTTGGTCAAGACCGTGGAGGGCGATCCCGAGTTCGATAAAAAAAAGGCAGGGAAGAAGCTGCGCAGGTACGTGGAAAGCAACGATCACGCCATCCGCTTGAAGGCCGAGATCATGGTCGATCACTTCCACGAACAAGTCTTGGCATTGAACAAGATAGGTGGCAAGGCTCGGGCGATGGTCATTTGTAGCGGGATCGAGCGGGCGATTCAGTACTTCCACGCGATCAAGACGTACTTGCAAGAGCGCAAAAGCCCGTACCAAGGCATCGTCGCCTTCTCCGGCGAGCCAGAATACCAGGGCGTCAAGGTCACGGAATCGTCACTCAATGGTTTTCCTGCCAACGAGATTGCTGACAGGATTCAGGAGGACCCTTACCGCTTTTTGATCTGCGCCGACAAGTTCCAAACAGGTTACGATGAGCCATTGCTCCATACGATGTATGTGGACAAGCCGCTCTCCGGCATCAAAGCTGTGCAAACGCTCTCTCGGCTCAACCGAGCGCACCCGCAGAAGCACGACGTGTTCGTGCTTGACTTCATGAACAACTCGGAAACCATCACGCTGGCCTTTGCCGATTACTATCGCACCACGATCCTGAGCGATAAGACGGATCCGAACAAACTGCATGACCTCAAGGACGCTCTGGACGAGCACCAGGTCTATTCGCCCGAGCAGATTGATGCGTTTGTGGTTCTCTATCTAGCGGGAGCTGAACGGGAAAAGCTCGATCCGATTTTGGATACCTGTGTCGCCACGTACAAGGAACGGTTGGACGAGGATCGTCAGGTGGACTTCAAGGGCAAGGCGAAAGCCTTCACTCGCACCTACAACTTCCTTGCTTCGATCCTGCCTTATACGAACGCGGGTTGGGAAAAGCTCTCCATCCTGTTGAACTTCTTGGTGCCGAAGTTGCCTGCGCCCAAGGAAGAGGATTTGGCAAAGGGCATTCTTGAGTCCATCGACATGGACAGTTATCGTGTCGAGAAGAAGGCGGCGATGAAAGTGCTGTTGCCCGACGACAACGCGGAAGTGGAGCCAGTGCCAGTTTGTGGTGGTGGCAGAAAGGTTGAGCCAGAACTGGACCGCCTGAGCAATATCCTTAAGAGCTTCAATGAGCAGTTTGGAACCCTGTTCACGGACGCAGATCGGATCATGAAGCGGATTCAGGAAGATATCGCGCCGAAAGTCGCTGCCGATGGTCCGTATCGTAACGCCAAGCAAAACACACCGAATACTGCGCGTATTGAACTCGATGCCGCGCTCATGCGGGTGATTGGCCCGCTGCTAAGGGACGACACTGAGTTCTATAAGCAGTTTGTGCAGAACGAATCATTCCGTCGTTTTGTCACGGACAGAGTTCACGAAATGACGCAAGACTAAACCATTCCCACAGGAAGAAAGCAAAGGGGTCAGGTCTCTTTAATGCGTTGTTTGAGGTGCCGCAAACCCGAGCTCAACCCGCCGCTGCTGTCGGCGTGGCCAATGTCTCTTCTTCCCGCTTGGGTCGAGCGTGTCCACAGCCTTCTGGACTCTCCTTGTGGAGAGCGTTTTGTTGGCAGTACAATGCGTTGGAAACGACAGCAAAGCGACCGACTTCATTTGGTCATAGAAGAGGAATTGCAGATGCCGATACACGATTGGTCCAAAGTGAAACCTGGAACGTACCATAATTTCCACCAA
>CAMCMB010000129.1 GCA_945875845.1 Pirellula staleyi DSM 6068 | reverse complement strand
TCGCTGGCATCGCGGATTTCGGGGGTGACTGCAGTGGAAGGGAACGGGCGTCAGTATTGTCCGGCGGGAAACAAAGATTGGGAATCGTTGTATCGACCGATGTTTCATATCTTGGGAGGTGTCGTGCCGACCGAGCTTCTTTCCGGTACGGGTATCGGCTTCGCATGGCCAAGAAACATGCTGTCCAAGAAATATGCCAGCATGGCCTCGTAGCAGGCAACATCACGCGGAGCTTGATGGGTACTGTAGACACAGCCGACAAAAGTCAAAGTAGTAGGCACATTCCATGTGCCGTCCACTTGGTGTCTTGGCAAAGGCTTCACCACTGTCGGCTGGTGGGTGGCATTATTGCCGCCCAAAAGTAGATTGGGACCAATGTCCCGATCCGTTGTATGGACGGGACAATGGTCCCATCCTACCCCCCGCTTCATCCGATAGATCAGCAATTGAATAAAATAGTTGCGAACGAGTTAAGCGTTATTGGTCCCATTGGTCTGTCCCGTATGGATGCGAAAATTCGCGAGCTTTCGATCCTTATTGGACTACTAGCACGTGAAATTGGCGTCTTCATTTGCGCACAAAAATTGTGCGGCAGGAATACAGCCGGTTCAGTCAATTTCAAATAATTTGACTCGACTGAGCTGGAGGGCGGGGCGAAAGCCTATGTTGTCGTTGTGGTTGTCAGGCGAATTGTTGTTACGGTTCGCCGAACGGCAATTGTCGGAGGTATTCCAGTTACTGCCCCCACGATTGACGCGGTTCGTGCCCTATGGCTGTACACCACGCTACGATGATATCAGGTTTGAGCGGTAACGCCAACTTTTTGTGCGTCCGCTTGTTGCGAATGCAATCATGGCAGTCGATCGTTGTTGGAGTTCGTTTTCATTGATTTCGCCGGTTGCCGCTACTTTTTCCAGCATCAAAATTCCGTTTCGAAGTCGTACACGACTACTTCGATTCAATGTCACATGACTCTTGAATATTCTTGCCCCCAAGAAATCCACTCCCTTCGTTGATTTATTGACGAATGGAGTTGCCCGAAGCTCAAGTTGTAAATCATTGGCCAAGTAATTTCGTATTTCGTTCAGCCACTGGACGAGCTGAGCATGGCTCTCACCCCACAGAATCATATCGTCCATGTAGCGCACATACGCTTTGACACGCAGCGACTCTTTCACAAATCGATCGAGCCAACCAAGGTAAAAATTGGCGAAATATTGTGAGGTCAAACTACCAATCGGAATACCGATCTGCATGCCCGGTGTTGAGGAATACGTTTTCACGATTACGCCAAAGCAATTATGAAGAATAGGGTCTTTGAACAGTCGCGAAAGTTTGCCGAGCAATACGTCCTGAGCGATACTGTCGAAGTACTTTCGAATATCAAGCTTCAAGAACCATGGGTTTTGTTTGGAGAACTCTTGTGCTCGTTTCACGGCAGCTTCGCGACCTTTACCTTGACGACAAGCATACGTATCGAAAATCATCCATCGGTCGATGATCGGACCGCAAATGTTAATGATTGCGTGATGCAGAACGCGTTCTTCGAAACAAGGTGCGGTAATCAGGCGTTCTTTCGGATCAAAGATTTTAAACTGTTCGTACTTCCCAACGTTTAAGTCTCCAACTCGCAAACTCGCCCCTAACCGGTTCAAATTTCCATCAAGATTCGATGCAAATGCTTGTACGTCGAGTCGATGGCTTTTGCCTTTCTTGGCTCGCCAAAATGCAATTCGCATGTTTTCATGCGACGAGATCGCTTCAATGAGATTACCTATTCGTTTCAATCTCGCCTCCGTGCTTGCACAGAAGTTCTAACATCGCATCGCCGTACTTTGCGACACGTGCGTCGCCCACACCGGAAATGTTCTCTAGTCCACTTCGAGTCTTTGCCTTTTGAATTACCATTTGCGCCAATTGCTCATTGGTGAAGATTGCGTAGACGGGTACCGCATCGCGAGACGCGATCTCCTTTCGAAGATCACGCAACTTTGCAAAGAGCGAGAAATCGCTCTCCGACAACGTTAGGCGGTAGTCGACTTTAGCCTTTCCGGGATACCTCGGCTGACTGTTGGACGTCTGTGTATCGACACTCGTATTCAAGTAGTCGACACAAATCGCCCAATACGATTCGTCGCCGTTGGTTACAAAGTTACGGTCAACTTTGATAATTCGAAACGCGCTCAAAACCTGATTGAGCGCCGCTTCGGTACCGGCATCACCATGGGACGGTATATGAAAGAATCGGAGTGCCATAGAATTCACTGGGTTGAAGTTCAAACCCATAAATCTACCATAAAAATCGATCGCTTCGCGATCGCAACCTTCGCTACGGTACCTACGGTCTGCTACGCGACGACCTACGGACCTACGCTACGGTTACCCGCGGCTCCGCCGAAATCCAAAATCCCGTGTTTTAGTCTTGACTGAACTGGAGGGCGGGGCGAAAGCCTATGCCGTCGCGGTGGTAGTCAGGCGAAAAGTTGATACGGCTCGCCGAACGGCAATTGTCGGAGGCAAACCAGTAACTGCCCCCACGAAGGACGCGGTAAGTGCCCGTTTTTGGTCCAGTTGGATTCAGTCCACCCATTAATTTGGTGTCATACCAATCAGCAGTCCATTCCCAAACCGAGCCATGCATATCGCGAATATTCCAACGATTGGCCGTTTTCGTTGTTCCAACCGCGTGCAATTGATTTCCGGAATTTTTGTCGTACCAAGCGTAATCGCCAAGTTCCGCCTCACCGTCTCCAAAACAAAACCGAGATGTGGACCCAGCTCGGCATGCGTATTCCCACTGAGCTTCTGTCGGCAATACGAGTTTGTAAACACCTTCTGGACCGGACTTCTTGAGTAGCGTTTTGTTTGCGCGATCGACGAAGTCACTGCAAGCATTGTGTGTCACGTCAACCACCGGAAACTTTGATTTACCTGCGTCTCCCTTTTTCTCATTCATGACGGCATTCCAAAGTTCGTTGTTAGCTTCGGTTTCCAACACGAAGAATCCCAGATCGAACCAAACATCGACTTGCGTTTCATCGCTTTGGTGCCCTTCTTCGTTAGTTGGGCTGCCCATTTTGAATTCACCTTTTTTGCATGGAGGGCAATAGCGAAAGCGAGTGGGAACACCGGCAATCGTGAATTCGGCAGCATCCCCGGCTTTCAGCGAGGTAAGCGACAAGGCTGCTTGTTGTTTCGTGATTTCTTGTTTGGTTCGAGTATCGTTCGCGACTAAATCACTGGCGATCTTGACTACATCTACATCCAATACCGCGTTGCCTATTCGAGTATGCGAATCGATGTACTTGCTTTTTTGCTGTACCAGCTCACGCCCCTGTGCATCGATTTGTTTAATTCGCGTCGATGTATCGAGCAAGCCCTCGACGTCCATCAAACGAGTTCGTTCTGCCTTGAGCGTGTTGAACTGCAAGTCGACTTTTTCATAGACTTCGTTCTGCGATTGGTCGTATGCGTTCAATGCATCTTCAACAATCTTTCGTTGCTCAGCAATGCGAGTGTCGATCGCTTTGATGGTTGGCGAGGTTTCTTTGTATTGAGTAAGTTGAACTGTACGTTCTTGTGTCGTGGCATCGAGAGACTTTAAGGCTTTGGAAAGGACGGCGAAGGCTGCCTCTCCATCTTTTTTATCCAGCGCATCGATTTCTTGTTGCAGCCTGTTGATGTCATTTGCCTTCGAGACGATGTCTGACACCCCACTGGCCGATTTGGCGGCACTCTCGAGGATCGTCACCTTGCTTTGCAATGGTTCAAGCTTTTTGGCAAGGGAGTCTCGTTCGCGTTCGGCTGCCTCGTACTTTGGTTTCATTTCACGATAGGCGGCTGCCAACGGCCCCTCTGCTTCCAGTGTTGTTTTGACAGATGCAAGCTCTTTTTTGAGTTTGGTATTTTCCTGAGCGATTTGTGCTGTTTGATTTTCATAGCGAGTCCTTGCGTCGCGATCATCGGCACTCTGTTTCGTAATCGTCGCGATTTGGGACTGCAAGTCGTTGGTCTTTACGATTTTTTCGTCCCGCTCTTGCGTCACTGTTGTAATCTGCGAACGCAGTTTGCTGACCTCGTCTTTCAGTCGTATTGTTTGTTTGTCGACGCGTTCTTTCGTTTCATCTGTCGATTCTAAAGAAGGCAGGACCTGCGCAAGTTTTTGACGAGCTTGACCAAACAAAGTGGTGGCTTGTTGGAAGTCACCCGATTTCCAAGCGGTTTCCGCAGAACCACCGATGGCATTTACGGGGGCAAATCCATCGAGCTTCAAGATGCGTTCCGATAAGGAATCTCGATCGGAGTCAAATTGCGTTCGGGCTTGAAGTGCTGCTTCTGCGGCGATGTTGCGATTGGCCAACTCGGCGAGATCGGCTTGGAGAGAAGTCAGGATGCCGTCAACTTGATCGGTCTCGCCCGCATCGATCAATTCTCCGATTTTGAGGTATCGTTGGGCGAGTTCGTTCTTGGATCCGGCAATCGAGGGAGCTGCTTCGACCCAAGGCATTTTTTCGAGAACGATGCCGAGCGCTTCGCGCAACGGGATGACACGTTCCAGCTTGCGACTGACGAGCAAGAGTTCCCGCATGCTTTCGACTAACAGACGTTGAGCCTCGTCCGAGTTTGAATCGCTTCCAGTCGATTCAGCGGAATGAAACGTTGCGAGGTTTTGGTCGACGGTTAGAAGGCGTTGTTTCACAGCAGGATGAGAGCCATTGGTGATTTTGCCGATCTCTTGTTGAAGCGTTGAGATCGACTGTCGGCGTTGGGTGCGCTGCACTTCCAAAAATTGGCCGTAGCCCCAGACGGAGACTAACACGAGAGGAAACATGAGGAGCAAGCTCGCTACGCCGGATCGAATCCGATTACGTGTTCGCACGCGTCCAAGGCGCCAAGCCTCGATTGCTTGGACAACTTCATTGGCAGAATGAAACAAGCGAGAGTCGGTACCGTCGACCTTGGTCGGATCCTTGGTCCGCATGGCGCGAGCGATGATCGTCGCAACCTTGTGTGGAACTTGGTTGCTTGCGAGCTTAGAGAGAAAGACCGATTCCGACTCTCTGCGTTGCACAGAGGTTGATGGAAGCGATTTTGATTGCGTTGAGGCATTGCGATTTTCGGAAGTCAACAATTCGTAAGCGATCGATGCACAAGCATGAAGATCGGTTTGAACCGAGGCTCGATCCGTGCCACTTAACTGCGAATCGGGCGCGTAGCCAGGCGTACCACTTGGGCCATCAATGGAATGGACCGAGTGATATCCCTTGCTGATTCGTTTGGATGCACCGAGGTCAAGTAGACGAATACGATCCCCGGCCTGGACCAAAACGTTGTTAGGTGATGGGTCACCATGCGTCAAGTTGTTCAAATGCAATTGGTGAACAGCCTGAAACAATCTTTGGATCAGATCGATCTTGCGTTCGACATCTAACTGATGGTTCTTTGCATAATCGAGAATCTTGTCTCCTCGAATGCGTTCCATGATGATGAACGGCTGGCAGTTGGAGGGGCCAGTACCCAGATAATATTGGGGGACGATGTCGTTGATCTGGGAGTTCGATGCGAGAACCTTGCGTTCGCGATCAAATTGGGCGATTCGGACAGGATCGTTATCTTTGGCGATTTTGATTGCGACCGTTCCCTCCAATTCCGGATGTGTCGCCGTAAACACGTACGCCGAACCGCCATCTCCAATAGGTCCTTGACCCACGTTGATTTGGTAGCCCAATTGTTCAATGGCCTTGCGAGTCGTTTCAGAAACGTCATAGGTAGAGGAACTGTTTAGCCCCAGACCAGCGGCGAGGTTGGGGCGATTGGGTTGGTGTGACTCGACAAAGGGTGCCGTCATCATTTACTCCGTGGCCGAATTAGGGTTGAGAGCGTCTTTGAACGCTGTAATCGCATCGTCTCGAAGGCGATAAAAAGTTGTCTTGGAGATATTCATCGTGTCGCATGTTTCATCCCAAGTCATGCCGAAAACATAGTGGAGTTCTAACAGCTTTGCATGCAGCTTTTGGTCTGGAACCTCACTGCTTGACCAATCGTCGATCATGCGAAGGCAATCGTCAAAATGTTCGCCGAAACGATTGCGAAAATGTTCGCGTTGAGCGTCGTACATGGGAGCTATATCCTTCAAGAGCTTGTCTCGATTTTGCTTTTGACTAACATAGTCAAGCATTTGGTGACGAATCACGCTCGAACACCAGTTGCGTAAATCGCGAGCCGTTTCCATTCGAAGTTCTTCCACGTGATAACGATCCAGGATTTTGACAAAGAGCTCGTTCAACATGAGCGTGAATTGAACGCTGGAACCATCTCGATAGACGCCTGGACCGAAGGTCTTTGCCATGACCGGCTTGAGCGACATTCGCAGATAGGAATCGATCCGCGTGAAAATCTCAGACTCGATTTTTCCAATGCGATCCGGGTCGATAGGTTTAGCGTTTTTAGCGACTCGCAAGTCCTGAATTAGATTGTCAAGCGTTTGTTCGAGTGATGCTTCGACATCGCTTATTGGCGGATTGAATTTCATGGGTCGAAGCTTTCGATTGATTTTACATGAGTTCACGGTTCGGCTTGGGTGAGACATTATAGGATTTTCCTGAGAATTTATCATTGCATTTAATGAACGATACGGCGAAGGGCACGATGCTCCTTCGCCGCTACCAAAGTTTCATTCCGGCTAATTCCAACCAATCGGGCTTTTGACGGCGAAAACGCTTACTTGTCTTGCCCGTTGTCCGCATTCAGCTTGTCGTGGATCGCTTTCAAGGACTCAAGGCGAGAGAAGCCTTTTGTTAGTTGATTCGATGGTCGTTGAGTAACAGGAGCATTGGATCGGCGAGCGTCGTTGCGAGCTTCGAGCTTTTCGACGCCACCTTTGAGGTGTGCTAAGCTGCCACCGACTGTTGATGTTGCACTACTGCTTCCCTCGGTGACAGATGCGACCATATCGAGCGTCTTGGATTCAACTTCGGCTTGTTCACGGCGGCTTCGAATGACGAGCACTTCTTGTTCGGTATTGTCGAGCGAGGACTTCATCTCGGCGATGGCTTGTTCGCCTTCGCGAGCCCCGCGTTCGATGCGTTCGAGTCCGTTCTTTTTGATCTCAAGTTGGCGAGACTCACGGTCTTGTTCGGTTAAAAGGTTATCAATTTCTTTTTTGAATTCGTCGATGGCGAACTCTTGGCCTGCAAAACTAACTTTCGGTTTGTTGTCGTTGGTCGCGGACTCGAGAATCGGAAACGCTTCCGCAAGAATTCGTTCGCGTCGACTGGTTCGTCCTTCGAGCAGGGAGACTTGCTCTTTGAGTGACGCAACCGAGGATTTGGAAAGATTCAGCTGAACTTGGCGATCGATTACTTCTTGACGAACTTGTGCTAGGTCATTGTCGAGTTTTCGATCATGGATTTCGTTTGGAATTTGGTCTTTGATATCGTCTATGGTCTTGCTGGCTGAGGCTCGTACAAAACCTCGCAATTCGGCTGGACTACGACCTGCCAAAATGTACAGTCCAATGGCTCCAACAACGACGGATCCAACAACTCCACCAATAGTAACGCGCTTCATAGTATCACCTGATTTCTGGAATGAAGTAACTTTCACAGTGCTCAACCGGGCAACTCGCTCGGTCATTTCAAAACCAGAACGATTAACTGGCAGGTTTTTCCCAGAGTCAGGAAATATTTTTACGGGAGCCTTCCTAGCCTTTCAACGAAAGATTAATCGACCTTAATTTCAAAATGTGTCATGGAAAATGCGAATGTGGTGTGTCCCCGTTCGGTTCTTTCTTAGAGAGGCTGGATCGGCTATCGAAGGATTCGACCATGAAACTTCACTATATAGAACAGCCGATGCAACGCGATTTGCGGGCAAGAAAAGAAGTGACCATGCACCGTGTCAGTCGACTCAAGCCAGTGGTGATCGATGAATCGT
>CAMCMB010000128.1 GCA_945875845.1 Pirellula staleyi DSM 6068 | reverse complement strand
ATCCGCTTTACACGCGAACGAGTTTACTGATCTACGGGCTAACCCTCGTAAGATCGAATAGCAGCTTGCGGCGTACGACGGAAAATTTACCAACAATTGTCCCGACCACCCTTGACACAAAACAATACATAGCAGCGAAAGGCGACTATGTTTTGGAATTCTAAGGCAGTTGCACAACTTCACCTCCCGCGCTTGTCATCATTGCCTTCAAGACAACCGGATCGATCGAGGGTGCAATCGCTCGGACACTGCCATCAAACATCCCGACGTTGGAAACGCCGAAACGGAAAAAATCGAAAATGTCAGCTTGGTCCAAATCGATATCGTCCGGTTTCGACCAAGGAACGGCATGCTCATCGTTGGTTTCAAAGCAAGCAATCGTGTTCGACGTACCGTCCGTGATGTTTCTTATTTGAGGTTTCGCCGAAGTCCAAACATTCCCTTTTTGATAGGGCACCAAGTAGACCGTGTGGCCTTCTGGCCCAACATAGCTAGGATGCTTATACACAGCGGGCATCCTCTCAAGTAGCTTGATGTTGTGATCGCTATCCCATGGTTCGTCTTGACGGAATTCTTGATAAAGACCGATTTGCTCGATGAACGGCAGGATCTTGACTCTCCAACTTAGCAGTGGCTTGCCATCGGCGTCGCGCGTTGCTCGAGCCGGAAATTGCTTAAAAGCAGATTCGTGGTTATGCATTGCAAGCATAATCTGCTTCATGTTGTTCTGCGAACTCATCCGCCGCGCGGCTTCCCGAGCCGCTTGCACAGCAGGCAGAAGCAAGCCGACCAAAACACCGATTGTCGGAACGGAATAGGCGACTCTCCCGTCCATCACAATCTCGTCCCCGACGACGTTCCATAGATCCGCTGTTGTCAGGAATCCTTTCATTCGCTGGACGTATTGCAGGGTTGCCGTTTTCAATTCTGGCGTCATTTGACGGTCGTTCTGGATTTGTTGGTTGATCATAGCCTCGGCCAATACAAGTCCATCCTTTCGAAGTCGCTCAAGGGCGCGTGCTAGTTTCTCAATGGAATCCTTGTCTTTGGCACCTAACTTGAGAACGACTTCGGCAGATAAGCCGACGGTGCTCTCGGTTTGAAGGTAGGAAAGCTCTTCCGCGACCACTTGAAGGTCCGCCAGAATCTGGGGCGGTAATGCGCCACCGGCATCGGCGAGGGCTCCTTCCAGGATAGGTCTAAGTGGTTCAATGTTTGCGATCGACCGAACTGGATACTTCGACCTGCCGATCAGCTCAATCGTCTTGCTCGATTGGGCTTTCCCGGCAAGCATGCGTCGCAACGTCCCCTCCGAGCCAACCATAACCATTAGCGGCTCTAACTGCACGACTTTGGCAGGCGCGTCGTTCATGCTTCGAATTTTCATATTTTGGTTTTTGGGTGAGCGAGTCACGTCGGAAAAGAGACGGGCGTTGAGCTGCGCAATATCCACAGGCTCTTTGGTCCGGATCACGATTCCAAACTCGGGACCATTGATACTGGGTAGGCCACTCGTGATATCAATGGTCGAGATCAACATCGGGTCGACCCCCAATTCCTGCTTGCCAAACGCAGCAAGAATCTCCCAAGGCACCATTTCCAGTTCTTTGAGGTTTCGAATCGTTTCGAAATCGATGGACGTGATATTCAACGAGTCTCCAGGGATGTGAGAGTACCGATCCGAGACCTGTTGGGAATATAACGACGCATTGCCTACGATAATGGAAAATACCATTGCGGCCACGAATCGTAGTGGCGCTACGAGATCGGAAAACCGAACTGCTCTTCGATGCTGAGGAAACGCCTCAAGGTTTCTGCTAGACATAATCCTAGGTCCCTTGCGAAAAGAGTATTGTGTCGAATGAGTTCTTAGCACATGAATTGTACACAATTCAAAGGAACAAAAAATGTGGATACGTGTTTTGATCTTTGCTCCCCTCGCCACTTTCCCCGAAGCGGGGCGAGGGGGAGAAAACGCGATGGGATTACGCAAGAGTGGGTGACTCTCTCTCCCGGATTATCAAATCTGCGACCTTGAGGCCGCTTTGAATTGCTCCTTCGATGCTTCCCGATTCGCAATAGTCGCCACACCTGTAAACGCGTTCGCTTACTCTTGCATGTTCGGAGCGCGTTGCAAGAACCTCGGGGGACTGATTTGGCAATGCGTACGGAACGCGATAGGTCCTCAAGTGTTGCCATGATCTCGCACTCGGTCCAAACCAGTCCGCCAGTTGGTCAACAACCGATTCCAATAAAGCTTCTCCATTGGGCTCGATTTGACCTACCGTACTCACGCTCAACAGGGTTCGTCCAACGGGTGCGTAGGTCGGCTGTGCAAAACTTGGGAAACAGAGATTATTAATGACTCCGTCGCCATCTCCGTTCAGTACCAACGTGGCTTCGCGAATGGGTGGGTTCTCGACCGAAAAGTAAAGGCAGCTTGTCGAAGAGCATTGCACCGGCGCATCTAACGGTTTCCTCAATCCCGTGTTCGAATTCAGCAGCCGCCTGGCGGTAGGCTCCTCGGTAGCGATGAGGATGCAATCGGCTGAGCGAACCTCCCCATTGGCAAGCACGAGGTGATCCTCATTGACACTTGCAACCGTCGTATTGAGCTGAATCGTTTGCGATGGCAGCGAGGAAGCGAACTGATCAGGAATGGCTTGCATACCGTTTTCAGGCAGCGCTGCGAATCCTTGGCTAAATGTCCGGAACACGAATTCCATCAAGCCTGCGGACACACTCAAGGAATTGTCCAGGAAAATCCCGCCAAAGAACGGACGAAAAAATTTCTCGATGATGAGGTTGGAAAAACCCATTTGCTCAAGTCTGGCGCGAGCAGTCACTTGTTGTACGCCAAGCATTTGCACTTCATCTGCACGGCAAACGCGTTGACGGAATTTAGCGATATTCCATTTATCCGCAAACGATCCAATAGGTGCTAACATTGTTTCGATGGCATGCTGGGGAGCGAGATACCAAGGCGCTCGTAACGGATCGCAGACGCGATAGCGTTTCCCATTGGTTTGAATGAGCGCTCCGGCCTGGAACGCCCCCAGTTTCAACGCAGGCAAATCGAGCTCTTGTCCAGCCATTTTGTAACCGGTCAAATAGACTTGAAAACCATGGTCGAGCAAGAAGCCATCCACACCATCTGTCTGAATCCTGCCGCCGACTCGATCGCGAGCTTCGAGCAGACTGACGGACCAATTGGATCGATGTAACTTGCGAGCAGCCGTCAATCCGGAAAGACCCGCTCCAATGATGATAGCGCTCTGCATCTATTCGGGTTCTGCTCCGGTCGAAGCGATTGCACTCGGCTTATGCCGTGCCAGCTTGGGGTTCTCGATATAGGCCAACACCAAGGAGATATCGGCTGGCGTAATACCGCTAATTCGCCCTGCCTGATCCAGATTTATCGGACGAATCTTACCCAGCTTTTGTTTGGCCTCGGCTCGCATGCTGATGATGGAATCGTAATTAAAGTGTTTTGGAATGACTTTGTCCGCCATTCGGTTTTGACGATCAACTTGAATTTGTTGACGGGCTATGTAACCCGAGTACTTGGAATCATATTCGACTTGTTGAGCGATTTGCGGCTCAATCGAGCCTAGCGTTTCCGGAAACATTTGAACCAATTCCGCCCAAGTGATTTCTGGACGGCGAAGGTACTTGTCCGCTGGCACCCCTTCGACTCGCAACTGGCTCAGTGCCTTGGTAGCGGACTCGATCGCGTTTAACTTGGCGGTGAAGCGATCGAAGCGGTTTTGATCCACAAGTCCCATAGAGTAGCCGAGTTGCGTCAGCCGACGGTCTGCGTTGTCTTGCCGTAGCATCATGCGATACTCGGCTCGGCTGGTGAACATTCGATAGGGTTCATCGACGCCACACGTCACAAGGTCGTCCGCGAGCACCCCCATGTATGCGGATTCGCGTCCCAATACGAGTCCATCTTTGTTTTGCAAACGGAGGGCGGCGCTTGCGCCAGCGATTAAGCCTTGTGCTGCCGCTTCTTCGTAGCCGGTCGTGCCGTTGATTTGTCCCGCAAAGAAGAGCCCTTGAACGGATTTGGTTTCGAACCATGGCTGAAGCTGGTCGGGTGGGCAAAAATCGTACTCGACTGCGTAGCCATAACGCATGATTTGGGCGTTTTCCAACCCTGGAATCATTCGCATCATTTGATCTTGAACATCCCGAGGTAGCGATGTGGAAATGCCGTTCACGTAGATCTCAAGCGTGTTGCGTCCCTCAGGTTCGAGGAACAACTGATGGCGGTCTTTGTCAGCGAAACGAACCACTTTGTCCTCAATCGAAGGACAATAGCGAGGGCCGGTCGATTTGATTTGGCCCGTGTACATCGGTGCGCGATGCAAGTTATCGCGGATCAAGGCGTGGACGGACTCATTGGTATAGGTAATCCAGCAAGGCACATCCGGACCGGGCAATGCATCGGTCATGAACGAAAAGGGCTGCGGCGATTCGTCTCCGGGTTGAATTTCCGTTTTCGAGAAATCGATTGTTCGCCCGTTGAGTCGTGCTGGCGTACCGGTCTTGAATCGTTGAACCCGAAACCCGAGTCGCAAAAGCGCGTGACTGATCCCGGATGTGGTCCCTTCGCCGGCTCGACCGCCCGCTGTTTTGGCTTCTCCGGTGTGCATGATCGCTTGCAGGAAAGTGCCTGTTGTCAGGACAACGGCGCGGGCATAGTAGGACGCATCCCCGCGAACCTTGACTCCAAGAATGCGTTCCTCTCCATCGATCGTCTCGCTAATCAAGTCCTCGACTAACTCTTGTCGAAGATCGAGTTGGGGAGTTTCCTCAATGCGGCGTTTGATCTCGAATTGATATGCCTTCTTGTCCGCTTGAGCCCTCGGCGAATGCATCGCAGGTCCCTTGCGACTATTGAGCAGTCGGAACTGAATTCCTGTGCGGTCGATGGTTTCTCCCATCAATCCACCCAGTGCATCAATCTCGCGAACAATCTGTCCCTTGGCCACTCCGCCGATGGCAGGATTGCAACTCATTTGGCCGACGGTATCAAGATTACCTGTGAGCAAAGCCACACGAGCGCCAAGACGAGCTGCGGAAGCGGCAGCCTCCGTTCCGGCGTGGCCAGCACCGACGACGATGACGTCATACTCGTAACGATTCATTTCCTAGTTGACCAATTCCGTAAAGTTCCTTTTAAGACCGGAACTCGCCCCGTGTTCAGGTTTCCGATACGTACAGCTATGGTATCAGCAGAATGGGGGATTGGCGAGGAATGAGTGATTAAACGACTATTTCTGGCGCTCGATCTCCGCGATGAATTGATCCAGTCCGATTCCATAACGCTCAAGCACAGCAGCAAATATCCCACCCACATGTTCGCATCGACCGCGTCGAACGGAGGAATTGGTTCGAAAGGTAGCAATGGCATGTGCGGACCGGGATGACGGGCGAACGGTTGAACTGTGGTTCGTTTCGGAATCAACGACCTTGGTTCGTCCGTTGGGGGAATACGGAGCGGCCAAATCCACATCATCCCATTGGAATGCTTGCTGGACAAATACTGGCGATGTTTGAGTTGCGACTGCCATGATCCAATTCTCGTCCTTTCCCTCGGTGTTTCGGATGGCTTGGTGAGCACCAAGACCGTTTCGGTACACTGAATGATCGGGAAGGGCTGGACACGTTTGGTCACAGCGAAATGGATTGGCAAAGTTTTGGAAAGAAAGTTGGTCCGCCGGTTGTGCCCAAACGAAAAAAGCCACCTCGGAGAAGTGGCTTGCAGCGGAACAGCGCAAGCTGTCCGGTGCGGATTCGCAAATACCTTAGAAATTCAACGGTCGGCTCGCGCCGATCCGCTTTAGGCGAAAGATACCAGTCGTAGTTTGGGACCATTGTCCCGAACCAATCAACGGACGGGACATTGGTCCCATCCTGTGGCTCGGCTTAGATCGCGACAGGTCGATCGATTTCTAGCAAATCGCACACGCGATCGAGCAGCCGATCGGTGGTAAACGGTTTTTGCATGAAATCGTTGGCTCCCGACGCGCGGAGCTCCGTGACTTTGTCTTGTTCGACCATCCCCGAGATACAGAGGATTTTGACCGAATCCATGGTCCGATCGCCTCGGACACGCTGGCAAACCTCGCGGCCGTTGATGTCTGGGAGCATCACGTCCAAGACGACAACGTCGGGACGGAATTCTTTGACCTGCATGCCTGCATCGAATCCATTGTTGGCCGTTCGGATGTCGAATCGACCATCACGTTCGAAGGTGTCGTACATGAGATCTACCAAATCCTGATCGTCGTCGACGATAAGCAATTTTTTCTTTCCGCTTTCAAGAGCATCCGTTGGGATACCATTGTCCTTCATAAAGACAAAGAGTTGATCGCGGGGGATGCGGCGAAATCGGCTGCCTGGCACGCGAAAGCCTTTCAACGATCCATTGTCGAAACAACGAATAATTGTTTGTTGGCTAACCTTGCAAATCTTGGCGGCCTCGCCGGTCGTAAAAACAGTTTTTGTGCTGGACATTGGGGGAATCATCCTTCCTGAATGTTCGTTGCAATGTTGACGACGGGTCGCCAAACTCAATTGCTCGGTTTATCTTGTGACAGCAACCACGTCTGCCGAAGTTACCGAACCTACCTTGGTTGGCCGGAGAATATCCAAGCGGCGCAATTCAGGTCAAGATGGATTTCAAATCAAGCAGTTCACAGCGACTCAGTAATTTGCGTAACCAGGGGCTAGCGGGCGGCTTGAAGCGTCCCTGGCAAGCCTGGGCAACCCACCAAAATCAACTCGAACGTTCAAAAGGTCAATGAAATGTTGGAATCTGCACCATGCCGATGGGGCATCCTCTCTACCGCAGCCATTGCGAAAAAAAATTGGCGAGCCATTGCAAAAACAAGCTCAGGGACCGTGGTTGCCGTCGCCAGTCGACGTGTGGAAGCGGCCAACGCGTTCATCGAAGAATGCCAATTGAGTTGCCCGCAACGTAAAAAGCCTGATGCGCTGGGCAGCTACGAAGCCTTGCTAGACCGCCCGGATATCGATGCGGTTTATATCCCACTTCCGACCGGTCTCCGCAAGGAATGGATTATCGCGGCCGCAAAGCGAGGCAAGCACGTGCTGGCTGAGAAGCCTTCCGCCCTTTCCGCCAAGCACTTAGAAGAAATTCTCTCGGTCTGCAAACAAAACGGCATTCAGTACATGGATGGCGTCATGTTTATGCATAGTGCCCGTATGGGAATGCTCCGCCAATCGCTCGACGATGGCGAATCGATCGGCGATATTCGAAGGATCGCATGCCATTTTTCCTTCTTTGGCGGGGACGATTTTTCTCGGAGCAACATTCGTGTCGACAGCGAACTAGAACCCTATGGCTGTTTAGGTGATTTGGGTTGGTACTGCGTCCGATTCTTGCTGTGGGCCAACAAATGGCAAATGCCGACCAAGGTTACTGCCAATTGCATCCAGAGTCTGAAAGGGAGCAGCAGCGAAAAGACCGTACCCGCAGATTTCTCTGCCGAGTTTGCTTTCGCAAACGGGTCGACCGGTAGTTTCTACTGTTCGTTCTTGACCGGGAATCAGCAATGGGCGCACATCAGCGGCACCAAGGGAAATATTTTTCTAAACGATTTCGTTTTGCCAAACTTCGGTAGCGAAGTTGCATTTGAAGTAGAGAATCCTCGGTTTGCGATCCAAGGGTGTGACTTTCACATGCAAGAGCATACGCGCAGAATCGGTGTTCAAGAATACGCCAGCGGGTACGCGCCATCCCAAGAAATCAACATGTTTGAGAGATTTAATCAGATCGTTCTATCGAAGAAACTCGAACCGCATTGGGGCGAAATCGCCATGTCGACACAACGGGTAGTCGACGAGCTGTTTGCGGGAAATCAACCGAGAACCTGAATCGACACAGCCGGTTTTTACGTTCAGAACGCGAGTATTCCATTCGAATGGCATCATCAAAACGGACCTGTCATTCCCAAACGTAGCGTCGGCGAGTTTTGCCCCTTCAGGGCGAAGGAGCGTTGGCGGGCGTTTACCCAGGGCGGCGCTGCGCTCTGCCCTGGGCTAAGTTGTTGCTGCCCCATTCGGGGCGAAATGCAAAAACCAAACCAAACCAAACCAAACCAATCCCCAATCCCCAATCCCAAATCCCAA
>CAMCMB010000127.1 GCA_945875845.1 Pirellula staleyi DSM 6068 | reverse complement strand
CGTGAGCGAATCCATTCCCTGCGATGGGAATAGTCTTTTCCGGTAGATTCATCGAATCCAGCCAGAAAGGACCTTCGAACGCAGCGCTGGATGAGGTGGACGATACCAACTTCGTTTGGATCAAACTGTTCAGCACGGGGTGTACGAGGCATTTTATAATCTCCTTTTGCAACAATTGTACCGTCGGCAAGTTGCCCTGTCAAGGTAGGTGCCTGGCACCTATTTTTTTTGAAAAGTCAGAAGGCCACCCATGGGGTGGCCTTCTGTTATTGTTATATTGGGGGGGGGTGTTTGGCTGGAGAACCTTTCGGTTTCTACCCGGTCGCCCTTAACTCCCTATGTTGTTTCGTTCGACTGTACGATCCGGTCAGCGTCGATCGGAAGTCAAGAGGACCTAGAGAAAACCTTTCAGATACCCCACCAACGTACGCTAGACAGTGCAAACCATAACGGTCGTGAGCGACCTTTTACCGCGACCTGGTAAGTTCTAACTCACGTTTGCTCGCTGGACTCATTTCGTGCCCGCTGCCTGAATGCGCGGACTTCGTTCGCTAGCGATTTAGCTGTTTCAATGCGGCGTCCTTTCGAGCACGAGTACGAGGATATCAGTTCCGATGGACGGGGCATTGCGGTGATAGTCCGAAGGGTGCTCGTTAACGTCCATCAAAAAAAGAACCTGGACCTGCAGAACTGGCTGCAGGCCCAGGTTGGGACTAAATACCGCTTTCCTACTATCCTCTTTGCTCGCGCATTCGGCGTTCGGAAAGTGGGGTAGAGGCTGCAAGGCATATGCAGCCCGCCGGCACGCTTATGCCGCCTCACCCCCATGGCTAGTACAGAATGATGTCACTAATCACCTCCTTTCAATAGTTGCCTGACTTTTGCGGCCGCTCAGCCAAGAACAGGGCCGCATCAGTACTGGGACGGTAGCCGCGACGCGTTTCGCAGCACTTGGATCTAGTGTATTCACATCGGGGCTACCAAATCAACCAGGGACGAAAGAATCACTTGGAACCAGGGGAGGGCGAGGCTACCGCTCTAAACATCTTTGCAATGTCGAATGCATTGGAAACCAATGGGAGGGCGAGGCTCCTGCCGAGCTTACGACGCAATGGTTCGGCAGGAGCCTCATCCTCCCAAGCAAGGAATGGATTGGGCAAAGTCGAGGAAAACATGTTTACAGGGATGGGCCAGCCCTCCCAGGCCATTTAAAAAGAGAGCGAGACGGCTTCCCATACCTGCAGCCTGGGGAATGACCGCAAGTCCTGGCTGCCAGAGCGAAAATGGGCTAACTGCCTTTAAGGCATCATTAAGAGACGCTAACGCAAATTGAGTCAACCTAGCACGCACCAAGCTTAAAACACTAGCTATTCCGCAGGGAATGCGCGTTCTTTTAGCACTGAGGATAACGCTGCTGCGGACAAATACCCTCGCCCCATTAGTCCTACCAATTTCATGAAAATTTAATTACGGTTTCATTGGACATTTGCGAATGAGGGCAAGTAGTTCGTCAATTGGCCTAGCGTTTGCTAAGTAGGCAGGGGTGGGTTACGGTGCGCACTCTCTCCGCACCGCAACTCCCCACCAGCACGCAAAACAGTTTGAGAGAAAAAACTCGAGGCGGAGTTAGAAATGATTCGAACGGCGTTTTTTTCGGTTTTTTTATTGACCATGTTGTGTTCGGGGCTAACTACAGAGCTTATTGCCCAGGATGCGACTAGTCCACTTGCGCCCGTGGCAACGGAAGTCGCTGCTGCGGCGCCCGTTTCCACCTTGGATAAGGGTGATCAAGCATGGTTATTGGCAAGTAGCGCTCTTGTGCTCTTGATGACTCCAGGGCTTGCGTTTTTCTACGGGGGTCTTGTCGGCAGGAAGAACATTCTGAGTGTCTTGATGCAGTGCTTTCTCTGCATGTGTTTGGTGTCGCTTCTTTGGGTGACCGTCGGATACAGTCTTGCTTTCGCAGGCGGTGCCCCAGAAGACGAAATTTTTGGGGGATTTGCGGGAAATCCGATGAAGCACTTTATGCTTGCCGGTATCTCGTTCACCGATTCGTTTGAGCCAGTGACGGGAGTCAAGCTGGGGATCAGCCAACAAACCTTCATGGTTTTTCAAATGATGTTTGCGATCATCACGCCAGCGTTGATCATCGGTGCCTTCGCAGAGAGAATGAAGTTTATCGCCTTCGTCGTTTTCACCGCCTTATGGAGTGTGATTGTCTACTGCCCGGTTGCACACTGGGTTTGGTTTGGCCCGACACACCCGATTTTTGGCTTGGGAGTGTTTGATGCTGCCGACGCGGTTCCTACGGGAGCTCTGGACTTTGCCGGGGGCACAGTGGTTCACATCAATGCAGGAATCGCAGCGTTGGTATGCTGTCTCGTTATTGGTCCTCGTCGAGGATTTCCGAAGCAGATTGCTCCTCCGCACAATCTTCCTTTTGCGGTTTTGGGTGCTGGTCTGCTGTGGTTTGGTTGGTTTGGCTTTAATGGCGGTAGTGCATTCGGCGCAACGGACCAAGCGGTTCGCGGTTTCGTAACAACTCAAGTCGCAGCAGCAACTGCGGGGTTAGTCTGGTCTCTGATTGAAATCGTTCGCAACGGCAAACCTACTGCTCTTGGAATGATCACCGGAGCGGTGGCAGGACTAGTGGGGATCACTCCGGCGGCAGGCTTTGTCGAAGTCTGGGCAGCTATGGCAATAGGAGCCGGAGCTACCATCGTCAGCTACCTTTTCGTTGCCTTTGTCAAACCGGCGTTGAAGTATGACGATTCATTGGACGTCTTTGGTGTTCACGGCATGGCGGGTATTTGGGGTGCTATCGCCACCGGGATTTTTGCAATTCCAGGGTTTGGTGTTGATCGACTCGGCGGAGCATTCTATGGCAATACAGCTCAAGTGATGCTGCAGCTGAAAGCGGTCGGCGTTACCTTGATCTACTCCGGGGTAGTTTCCTTCCTGCTGCTGAAGATCATCGATTTTACGATCGGTTTGCGAGTCAGCGAAGATGGCGAGAAGATGGGGTTGGATTTGGCCGACCACGCGGAAACGGCTTACACCGCTTCGTAGGGCAACTGATTGACAGCTCATTTTTGTTCACATTCCCAATGAGTTCCACGTGCGCTTTTTCCCCCCTCTCCCCGAGTACAGCCGAGTACAGGGCGAGGGGAGCAAGACCAAAAGATGAAGATGAGGTTTCGTACCGGTGGACCGAGACGAGCTCATAGGGGAGCTTCGTAGTCAGTCGCTACTCTTTGATTGCAGCCGACTTGTGTGGTTCAAACGTTGTTCTGGCTGCTTGCTCAGCTTTATTGACGGCGGCAATTGCCGATTCGCAAAGGAAACGCTGAGCGCGAAACTTGGGTTGGTTGGCTTCTGGTTGAACGCGAATATATCTACCATCCGCGTTGAGGCTCCAAGCGTTTTGGTTGTCGCGGAAGTACGTGTCGAGGATTTCCATTACCCGGCGTTTGGAAGCCGTATCTTCGATTGGGACTAAAAGTTCAACGCGACGATCGAATGATCTGGGCATCCAGTCGGCGCTACTGATGTACACCGCATCGTCACCACCATGATAGAAGTACAAGACTCGAGCGTGTTCCAAAAAGCGATCGACCACACTGACGACGCTGATGTTTTCGCTCAGCCCGGGTATGCCAGGCCGTAAGCAACAGATTCCTCGCACGTTGAGTCGAACAACCACTCCAGCTTGGCTGGCTTCGTACAAGGCTTGGATGATGTCCGGGTCCACCAGCGAATTGACTTTAGCAACGATATAGGCTTTTTGGCCATTGCGCTTGTTCAGCGTTTCCTCGTGAATGAGCGCAAGCAACTTCTTGCGTAGACCGATCGGCGCCGAATCGAGCTTGTCATAGGGCTGTGGTTGACTGTATCCAGTTATTGCATTGATGAAGGCGCTTGCATCCCGCCCGAGCGATTCATTGCAGGTGAGATAGCTGATATCGCTATAAATCCTCGCTGTCGCTTCGTTGTAGTTTCCTGTTCCAAAATGGACATAACGAACAATGCCTGAGGGCTCGCGCCGAACGACAATGCAGATCTTGGCATGTGTCTTTAGACCTCGAACTCCGTATATAACCTGAACTCCACAGCGTTCCAGTTCGCGGGCCCATTCGATGTTGCGAGCCTCGTCAAACCGAGCCTTCAATTCAACAATTGCGGTAACGTACTTGCCCCGCTCCGCCGCTTTCTTCAGGGCAGCCACGATTGGACTTTTGCGACTCGTTCGATAGAGTACTTGCTTGATTGCGAGAACATCCGGATCCTCCGCCGCTTCCTCAATGAAACGCACGACAGGCTCAAAACTCTCGTAAGGATGGCATAGCAAAAGCTCCTTCTCGGCGATGCTCTTAAACATGCTCTGAGTCGGATCGATCGTGGCCGGACGCTGGGGTATCCACGCCTTATCTCGCAATGCAGGGAAACCCTCCATGTCCGTTAAATACATCATACTGGAAAGATCGATTGGACCTGGGATCTTGAAGACATCCCTGGGCTGTAGCCCCAATTTGTCCTGCAAAAATTGAAGCGTTGGCTCGGAAACACTGTCCGCGATTTCGAGACGAACGAATCCGGCCATCCGACGCGAATGAAGAACTTCCTCCATCCCCATCATCAAGTCCGCAGCACTGTCCTCACGCACCGACACGTCTGCATTGCGGGTGACCCGAAATGCAACGCATTCATCGACCCGCTTGCCAGGATAGTACTGCTCTACCATTTCGGACGTGGCGTCCTCAAGAAGTGCATAGTTGTAACCTCGATCACTAGGAAGAGTGATGAACCGGGAAAGCGCTTTGCCAAGTGGGATAAAGGCAAATCGATGAGGATTTTCAGAGTCTCCGCTGGCCATTCGAACGCACAAACTCAACCCAAGGTTGGCCAAAATCGGAAATGGACTCTCTGGATCGATATCCATCGGCGAAACGATTGGGTAAATCTCTTCGTGGAAAAAACGAACAATCGACTCGCGGTGTCGCACCGACGCGTTGCGAGCAGAAATACGTTCCAACCCTTCGGCCGCAAGGGTTGGCTCCACCGCTTTCAAGAAGCATTCATACTGATCCCGAACAATCGAATTTACCCGTTCGAATATCATACTCAACTGCTCCGATACCGTCGCGCCACTCGGATCCGCATTCTCGAATCCCTGAACTTGTTGCAGTTGCAATCCACCTACCCGTACCATGAAAAACTCATCCAAGTTACTGGACGTAATGGCAAGAAACTTCAACCGTTCCAGCACAGGAACCTTGGTATAAAGAGCTTGGTCAAGCACTCGTTGGTTGAATTCGAGCCAGCTAAGTTCCCGATTGATAAAGGAGTGATTGTTTTTAGGCATGGGATCGAGGAGAAATGGATGAAGCGTACGAGAGAAGAAAAGTACACCTATGGTAACCGGAAATCCTGTTTCATGCTTCGAAGGCCTGGAGGGACCAAAGATCCAATTTCCGGACGCTAACGGGCTGTTGATTTGGTGAAGTCGTTATTGCGTAAGGGCGGTACGATGGACTTCACGGTGCTTGCGGGGCTGCCGTCTCGATCATATGATCGTGGATCTGCTGGACAATAATGGGTAAAAAGAGAATCCCAGAGTAATGGTCCGCTGCCATCACCACATGATGCGATGGCTCCAACGGAATCTTGTTGGCGAGCAAATACGCGTTTTCCATTGGCACCACATCATCGTATTCACCCGAGAATAGCCATGTCTTCTCCGCTTGAATTCGATGGGCTAGCCTCATGGGTTCAACGCAATGGAATAGTTCTTTGACTTGTTTTCCAGATATTCCACCTTGTTCAAGCTCTTCGCGCATCTTGGATGCATCCTTCTTGCCATTCATTACGACCCCGTAGATGTCTCCCCCTGAGAGAAGTAAGAACACGCGATGGAATCCGTCGTCCAATCCCGCAGTCGTGCTTGCGACGAAACCACCCAAACTGGTCCCTTGGAGAGAGATTCTGGATGTATCCACCAAAGAAAGAGTAGCCACAGCGTCTTTCGCTCGCCGCACGTCCGCAATTCCTTGGACCATGGACGCTGAGAGATTTTCACCGCTTGGCTTCCCAGATGGACTTCGCCGCTTGCCATAGTTAGGCAACTGCACCATAAACGTGTGGACACCCTTTCGGCTGAGGCCTGCGGCAATCAGCCGTCCGACTGCCATTCCGCTCCCCGACTCGTGCACGATGACAGCTGCCGGCGCATAGATTGGACTTTTCGCTTTGTCTTTGGCTTGGTACCACTCGACTGCAACGAGGTCATTGTTTGCGTCTCCCACCGGACGGGCGCTTGGGAAACGAAGCAGCCAGTCCCCGTGCTTGCTTTCTGCTTGTTCGACTCGCACCTCGAATTCCGAAGGTTCCCAAACCAGCGCATTCAAACAGGCCAAGGCGTCTTGGCCCGTTTCAGCTTTGGGGGCGAGTGTGTCTTTCGCACGAAGCTTCAGCCCCACCCCGATCGTTTGTCGGTCCTCCGCAACCAACGCTCCGCTAAGACTCGCAATCGCGAACACGAAACACAAACGACTCTTCCAAAGATTGACGATGGTCGGCATGTTGACTTTCCTTCTAGGGTGGTTCCCAACCTGCCGCTTGCCTTCAAGCAAGGACCGATTGGACGTTTGCCAGCATTCGGCAGCGGAAACACAGACTAACGGACCCGTGCAATTCGCCATACCGAGTGAAAACCACAGTTTATGCGAAAATAGAGGCTCCAACGAGGGGCATCATCGGGGGCACTTTTCGGGGAGAATCTATGGGTCTGGCCGCATCGAGAGTTACTGTTTGCCTGCAGTTCCAAAGATCGTTCTACCACGCACGCTTCTAGACATCTTACCGTGCAGCATCTCGAACGGGTTATCTGATTACTGCATCATGATATTCGTTGGAACATTTAAAATCAAATGGACGGCAAGTGGCTCTTTCATGATCATTTCGTCCGCGACCATCCATCAGAATTGACAGGTGTGGCAATTTGACGTACATTAAACCAGAAAGAAAGCACACCATTTACAGGGAGGTCCGATCATGTCGGCAACCAACTGCGACGCCAGAATTAATTTCCGATTGAACAGTGAATTGAAGAAAACGATTGAGGACGCGGCCGCCGAGTTGGGGCAGTCAATTAGCGATTTTGCCATTTCAACACTCGTTCAAGCAGCACGTAAAGTGCTTCATGATCAACAGGTCACTCGACTCAGCGAACGGGACCGGCAAGTCTTTGCGGTTATGCTCGACGATAAGTCGAGTAAGCCCAACGCCTCTCTAGTGAATGCCGTCAAACGCTACAAGAAGCAGGTTGGCTGATGGCGATCTGGATGATCCGCCGATTGAACAAAAATCACGACCACACAACCTTTAAATGCGGCCAACCGTTGCTTGACGAGTGGCTCAAGGATCGAGCCAGTCAGTTCGACCGTCGTGATCTGTCTCGTACGTTTGTCGCTACCCGCCCCGACCTTGTGGGTATTGTCGGCTACTACGCGATTTCCACGCATCGAGTTATCTATGAAGTGCTGCCGACCTCCGAAGCCAAGGGGTTGCCTCGGCTTGACGTACCTGTGGTACTGATTGGGAGGCTAGCCGTCGATCGGAGTGTGCAAGGGCAAGGTCTGGGGGCGCTACTATTGGTGGACGCCCTGCGACGGTCGTTGCAGATTTCCGAGCAGGTCGGCATCCGAGCTGTGGAAGTCGATGCAATCGATGATGCCGCAAGAAACTTCTACCTGAAGTTCGGGTTTCGCTCGTTGCTGGACGATCCGCGACATCTCTTTCTAACCATGGCTGAGATTCGCAAGCTAAGACTCGATCCATACTAACCATACTAACCAAGCACAAATCGGTGCCAATAAACCCTCTCGGTATTCGGGCACTAACGCACCACTAACATGACCACCCATCGAGCACTCTAACATGGCCACCCGAACATCTCTAACATAGCCACCCATCTATACTCTCATGGCCTTTTTATTGCATCAATACGATTCCAAAATGAGGACGATGCGACGTCTGATATCTCATTTCAAAAAGAAACGGCCTTCAGCCGATCATCTCTCCTCAGAACGAACAGAAATGACAACGAAGCACTAACGTCGGTATCCACCAACGCTTGCTCCTCGCATACTTGCCAACAAGAGAATCGCTAACCATCACTCGGCAACGGCGAGTTGCCCGTGCGATAGCCAGTTCGTCCGCGGAGACTCGCTTCTTGGGCTAACGACTCCGGCTTGCCCGCTACGCGTTTGAAGATCTTGTCGAATCGCTTGACCAAGTCGCACCATAACTCGCCCGACAAACCAACGCGATCCATGATCGGTGCTAAATCGTAAGCGTCCACCAGCACCAGTGGGTGGACGGGCGGCGCGGGGTTGAATCGCGATGTAGGTTCTGGTAGGCGGCCAATGTGGCTGCCAGTCAATCAACCCTACTCGGAGTCCGTCTATGGTTCGCAGCTCTGCCAAGTCGATCGAATGG
>CAMCMB010000126.1 GCA_945875845.1 Pirellula staleyi DSM 6068 | reverse complement strand
CTCTGGCTCGGCAGTAGTCACCGGTATCGGCCGTCGGTGGTTTTCTACCAGCTCGAATCAAGAACGCAGAGATCCGGCTGACAGCGGATTGGCAGGACGCTTCTTTACCATCACGAAGGACCTGGCTTAGGAAGGCCCAAAGGACAATTGTGGTATGGTAGATACCACCGAAGAGCGACTTGTGTTTTCGGAAGACTTCATGAATCCAATCGTGATCCAGCATGGATGCGAACGGAAGATCATCGTGCAACAGGAAGCCTTGCAAAGCGTCACGAAAAGTGAACGAGCGTTTGCCAAATGAAGATGGTATAGAAGCCAAAGTAAAATCCCTCCTTGGATTTTTTGACAGATCACCAAGGAGGGAATTCAAAAATACCCAAGGTAAGGGATCTACTACTAGACCAATCACCTTAAGTTGGCGGATTTTACTGCAAATTCGCATTCAGCCGCTAGAGAACTTGTGCGAATTTCAAATCGCAACAGTGCCATTCGTGCCAGGCACGTGCCAGGCACCATTACGGGGGTTTTGCGGTAGTTTTAACGGTAGGCGATGCGCAAACCGGTATTTTTGAGACTCGGGCGTAAGTACTTGTTCCGAATCGGCTTGATATTAGGAGAGGAATTGGAACGATAAGAGCCCCGCCATGTCTGACGGGCTTCTTGATCGATCCCGTTCAAAACGGAGAAACGCTCTCTTTCCCTGGTGGCATTTGTAGCCCTTTTAGAAACTTTGTGAACTTGATTCGTTCTGTTTCAAGGGAGAATTTATGTTCTGAATTGTCAGCAAGAACATCAAGTAAAGAAGGGTTTTCCAGCACTGTTTTCCCGTAGGCCACCACAGACTTAACAGGCAAGCCTTTAAGTTGATAGTGCTGAATCGCGGACGATGCTTTCCAGCATTTCGAATCGGAACCAATTCCATAAATCAACCAATTCGTCTGCTCGACTTCACATCGATAGTCCACCTGATAAATCGACTTTGGATCTAATTGCGGATGGTGCCAATTCTTATCAAATGGATTGTCTCCTAATGCCTCCTCGATCAGCCTTGATACGGCCGCATTGAAGCTCTTTCCCCGTTTCTTGGTTTCGGGTGTAAGTTCCCCAAGCTTCGACAGCTCCAGGCATGCTTGGGCAAGAGAGAAAATTGCATCCCCAACGTCTGAACGGGAACTCTTTATTTGAAGCTCGCTTTTGATCGCACTAGCGCCAAAGAACGCGGCAAGTTGATTAAATCGAGTCGCGTACCCAGACGACAATAAATCGATGCCCTGACCTGATGCGACAGCAACGACCAACCCGTCATCCGTAATCGTCAACGATCCATCTTCATCTTGGGACACAAATAGACTGCAAGAGTCTCCATCTCCAAAGGTTAACGGCATCGAAACTGAAACGCGATTACCTTTTGGCGATACCCGTATTTCGTCACAGATCTGACTTTGGATTATCGATGACAATTCTTGTGCGATCATACATCAACTCCAATGCAGTGGAAGGGTATATTTTTCGAACGGTTTGAGCGTATTTGCTGAGACAAAGCCAAACTCTCTGACAAAATAATGCAAGGCGGAACCAAGGCTATTATAGGCGTTCGTGGGAGTCGCGTAGCCAATTTGTTTCGATCCTGTGAATTGCAAGTACCTTTGTTTGGCCACATGAACATGGCACGTGTTCTCAGGAATTTTGTAGTCCGGTCTTTTCCGTTCCAAATGGTTCCGATGTTCGTCATGCCATCCATTGCATCGAACGAGAGCAATTGAATTCCCTCGTTTTCGAAATATGTTCATTCCGATTGAAAAATTGTTTGCGTCGAGTGCGTTTTGCCTTAGATAGATCAAAAAACTATTTCCATCAACTGATTTAACAACCTTTGGTTTGTATTGCAATTGCCTCGCATCCTTCAAAGTGGGGACAAGCATTCCAATCCACTTTGCGTAATCGTTCGGAATCGGCTTGTGCTCGTTAAGCCAAACAGAAATTTGAGCATCTGACGGGATTGCTTGCATATGTAGCCACGAACGATTTACCTATTGAGTTCATGTCCACTTTAGTCGGCAAAATAGGACGGCATCTTTATTCGTTCATTGAATATTGCAAGCTAAACCGTTTTGCGTTTGATTCCAAAGGTGTCCAAAAACTCATTCCAGAACGGTTTGCCCATGATATCGGCAGGGAAAACGCTCCGGGGGATTTTATTGGGGTATGGGGCCTATTTGTTGGGTCATTGCACACCGCCCCCAAGCCCCAAGGGAATTTCCGCACAAAATACGAACTATGTCTACGTTGATCGGGACGTTGCATCGCTAGGCTTGTTTGCCTCGATTGACAGGGACCCTTTTAGCGCTAGAGGGGTAGGCGTGGCACCTTTTATTCCGATTCGATTGTATCATAGGTGGTCCCCCCATATCAAAAGGTACCTTTGCTCGATTCGATTTTGCCTACCGCGGGAGAATCAATCCCGAGTCCGCTAGAGATAGTCCGTCCGGTACGTTGCGGCGGGGCGGGGGCGTTGTGTCATGCTGACAATGATCGGGTTTAACGGGTTGTGGGTTCGAATATTGGTACGGGTGATTTCAGCCACGAGCATCCAGAATCGCGTCCCAGAGGTCGTTCTCATGGATAATCATCAATTGTGATCCTTCGCGCCGGAATTTCATTGCCATCTCTACTTTGCGTCCGTAGCATGCATAAGCCCAACATGGATTGCCGCTGGCCCCAATTACCAAATAGTCGAGATCTTTGGTCACCCTTGGATGCGGAACACCTCCTAAGGCTGCGATCCTGTCTTCAAACTCGGACCGCTTTAGCCGATCTGATGCGCCCGTAATCGCAAACTTTTTCCCTTCAAATTCAATGTCAGGGCAAACTGCACAGACTCCAGTAACCGCATACTGGACCTCACCGTTTGCGTTTTCAGGTTTGAGTTCACAAAAGTCTTGCAAGAACGCCATGAGCGCGTTGTGCTCATTCTGATCGACGATTCCATCGGACAATGTTGACATAAGCAAGGACTCGATTTCGTCGTATGGCCAAACTCTTTTAAGGTGGTCATGTTCGCCCAGCCATCTCTGCAACATTACCAGCTCATCCTTTTTAAGTTGCCCGTCTGCGATGACCCCCTGGAGCAATCCGTGTAGAACCTGCATGTCGCCTTTTGCAGAATTTAAGAACTCACCGCGAATCACTTTGCGAGACAGCCAACCTATGTCTGCTCGCTCAGATTCATCCAGTACCCCGTCTTCAAGGACACGACTGATCAATGGAAAGAACTCATTGAAGGGGTGGAGTCGCTCGTAAGGACTGTGGACAAACATCCACTCGTTCAGCAGGCTAAACTCTTCCGGATTAGTTTCGCCATCAGCAGTAATCCCTTCCACGATCCCTATCAGCGTATTGACTGATTTCTCGAGAACTTGCTGTTCACAGAACGTTCGGTATTGCGAATGATCTTCGTGTTCCATCATTTGTTAGGATTTCATTTGTGAAGTTACAGTAAGCTTGCTGAGTTCTTAGTTTAACAAGTCAACAGATCGTGTGCGGAAACGGTAAGCGAATTTTGGCGGTAAACATATGGAAAACGGATTTAATCTCCCCATTATGTGGAATTTCACACGAGCGGCCCATGGTATCGCGAGGCATCAAAACGCCTATTTTGTTGGTCCCCCGGTCAACTAGTGGATACCCAAGGGGGTATAAAGAAAAGGGCTGGATATAGGCACCAGGCACGAATGGCACTGTTGCGATTTGAAATTCGCACAAGTTCTCTAGCGGCTGAATGCGAATTTACAGTAAAATCCGCCAACTTAAGGTGATTGGTCTAGTAGTAGATCCCTTACCTTGGGTATTTTTGAATTTCCTCCTTGGTGATCTGTCAAAAAATCCAAGGAGGGATTTTACTTTGGCTTCTATACCATCTTCCTTTGGCAAACGCTCGTTCACTTTTCGTGACGCTTTGCAAGGCTTCCTGTTGCACGATGATCTTCCGTTCGCATCCATGCTGGATCACGATTGGATTCATGAAGTCTTCCGAAAACACAAGTCGCTCTTCGGTGGTATCTACCATTGCGTTGGCCGCGAATCTTTGCGGCAATGGGTCCGGCAGGTAAATGAGCCATCTATGGATGTAGCTGGATACTTTCCTTTTGAACACACACGATGTTGTCAGAGAAGATAACCAGATTGCAAACACGTCCAGTGCGGCGGTTCTTCGCGACTGCGCCTACAGCAATCTTCAGAAATGGACAGAAACTGACACAAACCAGTAGAATCTGGCGGAATCTTCCTTTAGACTTAGCGAAATTGATGTCTCGATTGAAGGAGTCGGCGTTTGACCGAACAACCCGCAGATGTTCTGACGATCGATGATCTCGCGGTCTACCTGAAGATCGCGAAGTCGACGTTATACAAACTCGCCCAAGAAGGAAGGCTGCCTGGGCAGAAGGTTGGAAAGCATTGGCGGTTTCGCAAGGCTTCGATTGATCGTTGGTTGGAAGAAAATGACCGTCTGAAACGCGGGGAAGGAGGAATACCATGATTGAACTTTGCGAATGGCTATGCCAGTTGCCTGCCCGCTTGCCACCGCAATTGCGAGGCGGCCAATTCCACATGGAGGGGAGTTTGCATGACCGCTGACGAAACTGGCCCCGCAGTTTTTCGGCACGGCTCAACATGGGTCCGTGCTGACTTTCATACGCATACTCAAGCTGACAAAGAATTCGAATTCAAGGGAGAAAACAATTCATTCGTCGCGAGCTACGTCGCGGCACTGAAGACAGCAGGCGTTCAGGTTGCTGTTATCACGAATCACAACAAGTTTGACCGTGATGAGTTCAAGGCGATAGCGAAGGCGGCAAGGAAAGAGGAAATCTTCCTACTTCCTGGTATCGAACTTTCCGTGAAGGATGGCTCGCACGGCATCCACACGCTGGTTGTATTTCATCTCGATTGGATTGTGAACCGGGAGAATGAGAATCACATTCAAAGTTTTCTCGGGTTGACATTTGCTGGTCAGTCGAATTTTGAGAACGAGAACGGCAGATCAAATCACGATCTGAACGACACCGTCCGTGAACTCGATAAGTTCGGACGCGAGTACTTCCTTGTCTTTGCCCACGTTGAGGCTGAGAACGGCCTATGGGGTGGATTGTCTGGTGGGCGTCTGACAGAACTTTCTGCCAATGATCCATTCCGTCAGCGATGCCTTGGTTTTCAGAAGGTGCGAACGCATGACGAACGAGTGAAGGCAAAAAAACATTTTGGTGAATGGTACCCGGCAGAGGTTCACGGGTGTGACTGCAAGTCACTTGCTGAAATCGGCAGGGGCGAAAAGACATTTCTCAAGATCGGTGCGTTTACATTTGAGGCGGTTAAGTTTGCCTTACTTGATCATGTGAACCGTGTCGCAGCAGAACCTCCAAAGCGAGAGCACTCTTTCATAAAGAGGATCGCGTTTGCTGGAGATAAGCTTGACGGGAGAAGTATCGATTTCTCACCGGAATTGAACACGTTCATTGGAATTAGGGGAAGTGGGAAGTCGTCTATTCTCGAATCGCTCCGGTACGTGCTTGACATTCCGTTCGGCGAGAAATCTGCTGACAAAATTTACAAGGAAGGCTCGCTTAGCAATGCCCTCGGGAGCGGCGGGAAAATCACTCTGACCGCCGTTAACCGGCACGGACGTGAATTTGAAGTAAGGCGAATTCTAGGGGAACATCCTGATGCGTACGTTGACGGCACACTTCAGCCCGGCATCAGCATTCGTGAAACAATCGTCCACAAACCAATCTACTTTGGACAAAAAGATTTGTCGAGCACTGGCGAGGGATTTGAAAAGGACCTCGTCGAGAAGCTCGTTGGCGAAAAGTTAGTGGATATTCGAGAGATAATTAGATTACAACGGCAGACGGTGACAGAAACCATACGGCGCTTCTTAAAGCTTGCTGACGTCGCCGACAAGCAGAAGGAGTACGAGGCGAAGAAGCAGGACGCGGAATACAGGCTTCGAATCTTCAAGGAACACGGTGTCGAAGAGAAACTCCAAAAGCAAGTCGATTATGAACAAGACGCCAGGACTGTGAAGGATCTGCACGAATTCGTTGCAGGATACATCTCAGAGCTTGACGACTTTGTCGCACGATACTCTGACGAGTTTGCAAGTCGCAAGAAGTACGAATCGAAACAGAATCCAGGTTTCTTCGAGGATGTGTTTGTAATCTTCGACAAAGTCCAGTGCGGCTTTCATGAAATCTCAAAGTCTGCTGAATCCGCGAAGGTGGCAGCAGGTGCATTGAAGGGTAAAGTCAACGAGTTTGACACGTTGAAGAGCGCTCTCAAAGAAGAGTTTGCTGAGGTCTCGCGGAAGCTCTCTGAGCAACTGAAATCAAGTGGTGCCACCGCAATCGAGCCAGATGAGTTTCTAAAGCTGAGAAAGGCCATCGAGAACGCCAAACAGATATTGGCTGCACTGACCAAGGAAAAGGAACAACAGTTTTCCTTTAAGTCACAACTTATATCGGAACTGGCAATGCTGAATAACCATTGGCATGAAGAGTTCACGGGCATAAAGCATGAATTGGATGCAATCAACGCTCAAGAGACCGCTTTGCAGATTGACGTAGTATACAAGGGAGACAAAGACGCATTTCTGAAGTACATGAAAGATCTGTTTCGCGGGAGCAAACTGCGCGAAGCAACGCTCAGTGAAGTGGTGCAGACATTCGCTGACGGGGCGGCCATCTACCGGGATCTAGAAAAAGCGAAGGGGATTCTGGGTGCATCCGCTGCCGTCTTCGAACAATACTTCACCGATAACCTGGCCGCGTTGCTGACTTGGCAGGTGCCAAACCGCTTCACGATCAAGTATCACGGCAAGCAGTTGAAGAACCACTCACTTGGACAACGTGCGTCGGCTCTGATTCTGTTCGTGCTCAGCCAGCGAGATAACGATGTGGTCATAATTGACCAACCAGAGGATGACCTAGACAACCAGACGATCTACGAGGATGTAATTAAGCTCGTTCGGCGGTTGAAGCCTGAAACACAATTCATCTTTGCAACCCACAATCCGAACATCCCCGTTCTCGGCGATGCAGAACAGATCATGGCGTGCGCCTACGATGAAGACGCAATTCAAATCAAAGTGGGGAGTATCGATTGCCCGGTGTTGCAGGAGGCTATCGTGAGCATCATGGAAGGTGGTAGCGAAGCGTTCCAACGGCGGAAGGAGATTTACCAAGTATGGAAACAACAGAACTCCTAGAGATCGCTGCACGAGGAGAGGACAGCAAGCACCAGTTTAAGGTAGAGGCAACAAATGCGACCGCCCTCGCGCAGGAGATTGTTGCGTTCGCGAATTCTGGCGGTGGCCGGATCTTTGTTGGCATTGCAGATGATGGGACTGCCCACGAACTCAATGCGGCACAGGTCGGAACGTTGAATCAGTTGGTTGCAAACGCTTCCACAATTAATGTTCGACCGTCCATAAACGTTACGAGTGAGAATGTCTCCGTGGGCAGTGGCGTGGTTGTGGTCGTCACTGTTCCCGACGGGCTCGGAAAACCATATCAAGACAATTCAGGTGCATTCTGGGTCAAAAACGGAAGCGATAAGAGAAAGGTGACAGCAAGGGAAGAGATTCAACGGATGTTTCAAAACGCCCAGCTTGTTCATGGCGATGACGTCCGCGTGCCCGGGACTTCAATCGCAGACGTCGACTTGGACGTTTTCCGGGAGTTCTTCAAGCTTCGGTTCGAACAGGAGTTGCACGAACAGTCGAATTCCTTGGGGCAGGTACTCACCAATATGCGCTTGCTGAACGGCGATTCCTTGACCGTTGCCGGGCTGATGCTCTTTGCCAAGGCTCCTAACCAATTCCTTCCAGTGTTCCATGTGAAGGCGGTGTGCTATCCAGGCAGCGACATTCACGGCTCGGCATACATTGACAGCGCTGATCTATATGGTCGAATTCAGCAGCAGTTCGAAGACGCTCTTGGCTTCCTCCTGCGCAACATCCATTGGGAGCAGGGCGACCAAGGCGTGAACTCCACTGGTCTCCCGGAGATTCCCCGCATTGTCTTCGAGGAACTTGTTGCAAATGCGCTCGTCCACCGGGACTATTTCGTCTCGGCACCGATTCGCATCTTCATATTCGACAATCGGATTGAGATCATCAGTCCTGGTCATTTGCCGAATAATCTCACCGTTGCGAATATCCGAAGCGGGAACTCGAACATGCGCAATCCGATTTTGAGCTCGTACGCAAACAAAGTCTTGCCGTACCGCGGTCTTGGTACTGGTATTCTCCGTGCCCTGAAGGAATATCCGAATATCGACTTCATCGACGATCGCGAAGGGAACCTCTTCCGAGTCATAGTCAATCGCCAGACGAGGCATTGAAATCGAGTTCACAGAATGTATTGTTTTGGCCCAGCGTGAGTAGCGTAAACGGTGTTCGAGTTTAGCTTAGTGATGAATGGACTAAAGGCTGTTTGTTCTCAATGGGGGCCAGCCCCCAAACCCCCGGGATTTGTCGCATTGTGGTCAAAGGCAAGTTAAAGGAGTGGACGCCATAAACGGGCTGCTTACGACGTCCACTAAACTTGCCTTCGACGTCGACTAGGCGCTCGGGTTGCTTCCCAGCATTGCCCTATCCTCCGGTCGAGTATTCTTATCATAGCTCACATGTCGTTGCGTGGCTCGTTGTCGTGCACGTTCTTCGCGAGCAAGTTCCAATTTGCGATCCCGCTCTGCGTGAATTACTTCTTGCCTACCTTCGAGCATGTCACGTGGTGTTACGTAGCCAATCGCGCTGTGAAGCCGATGGTCGTTGTAATGGGTC
>CAMCMB010000125.1 GCA_945875845.1 Pirellula staleyi DSM 6068 | reverse complement strand
ACGGCGTTTGTGGTGGGGTCAGCCAAATGTTCGTCCATTCGCTGTCCAGGAAAAATACGGAGCCATCGCAGCGCGACGACTTGGTCTGACCATTCACGAGTAATGTCGGGTCGAGTCCGAGCGACGATATGGAGGTGATTGGAGAGAATTGCATAGGAAAGGACGTCGATACCAAAGACGGAAGCGAGTCGTTCCATGCGCGAGCGAATCCATTCCCTGCGATGGGAATAGTCTTTTCCGGTAGATTCATCGAATCCAGCCAGAAAGGACCTTCGAACGCACCGCTGGATGAGGTGGACGATACCAACTTCGTTTGGATCAAACTGTTCAGCACGGGGTGTACGCGGCATTTTATAATCTCCTTTGCAACAGTTGTACCGTCAGCAATTCACCCTGTCAAGGCAGGTGCCTGGCACCTATTTTACTCCCTGTCGCCTTCCTCAAGTTCAAATTTGAGGTCACCAATTCGACTGACGATCAAATCGAATAGCTCTTTGTTGTTTCTAGGAACATGTTCTAAATGCGCGCTAAACGACAGGAACTCGTCAACTCCCCAAGCTAGGACATCAGAATCGGCGATTGCTCGTTGCCGGGCACTTCGAAGAACCCAGTCGCGTTCTTGCGGAGAACAATGATTGTTTGCCAAGTCCATGAGGCAAACATAAGTTGCTTTGCCGGGCATTTCGGCTAACAGATTGAAAAGCGAGTTTCTGGCACGCTGAGCAACATCACGACGGGTTGGTGAATAGACTCCTTTCCCCGCACGTTCAATATCCTCTTTATAGCGCACATGGGCACGAGCAAACGCGTAGAACTTTCCTAAGCTTTCAGCAGACTTGAAATTCATACGATGGCACGAAATTCCGGCTCCCGAATCGCCCAATAATTCGCTCAATACCTCCACGACAATGTTATCCGCTTCCTCTTGAGAAATTGTGCCAACGTAATTGGAAATCTCAATAAGCGCCGACTCGGCATCCACGTCGATCCAGCTTGCAGCCCAAACTGCTTTTTGTTTGAAATCCAATGCATTTTTGAATTTCAGCTTAGCGGTTCTGCTGATTTCCTCGCTGCGAACACTTCCACTCCGGACTATGATCCACAACAAATGGGATAATGTTGAGAGACGGTAAGCCTCTGTTTCAACAAGCATCGTCAGTAAGTCCTTTGCAATGTCATCGTAGATCCATTGACCACTCCATTTGGTGCCACTGATCACATACGAGGATTCTCGGCCAATTGTCTCGGATGTGAGCTCCCATCTAATTTCTTGAAGAAGCACGCGGCGCACGATCTCTGGAAAACCTTGATGCAATCGCATTAACCACTCAGGGAAGCCGTTCATTTCCCAGAGCGCCAAGCGAGCAGCCAGTTCCGCTTCCTCAACTGATAGGTCACGTGGCCAGTTTTCAGTTTCTCGGGATTCAATTTCAATTCCCGACAATGCGATCGATATTGCGTACGGTACGCTGTTTGGATTCTCGATCCCTTCAGATCGAACTTTTGGCTTGTATTGCCGCCAGTAGGCTACTAGACCATCTCGAAATGCTTGTGCGACAGTTTGACCATGTTTTGGAACCAAGTCGCGCCAATTTGCGTGTCCCGAATGCGAGTTGCTGGCGTCAATCTTTCGCAGTTCATCAAAAAGGTAGATTTGAGCGTTCCGTACCGAGCCATCACTTGCGAGCGAGACGTCCCTTAAAAGAGCGCACTTGTTCTTGAGGTAGGCATGCCAATCAGCATGTCGTTTTTGTTCACCTGCTTCATGAGCTTTTCGTTTGCGTTTGAAACCCGCCTCTATTCGGCCAATTCTTTTTGATTCTTGTGACTGGGGTTCAGGACGAAAAAATTGATGCAGCCGGTAGTCCAACGCTGGACTATCTTTTACTAGCCTCTTGAGTTTTCGATACCAATTTTTCGGTCGGCCGTTTTGGCAATAGATCTTGAAAGCTAATGAAAGTGCAATCAGCTTGTCGTCTTGATTGGCTTTGGAACGAACATCGTGGATGCATTCATCAAAACTAGTATTTTCTAAATTCCAGAATGACGGCCAACTGCGACACTGCCAGTAGTATTCGATTTTCTTGCCTTCGTTTTCGCCATCGATACGCGATTTCGTGACATTACGCCAAAATAGAATTCGGTTTAATTTCCCAAATTGCGGAACGAGTTCGTCCAACGAATGTTCTAGACGCACTAAACCGCCATAATGGTCGATGGTCTTAATCGAATCAAGCGATTGGGCCACATCTTCGGTCAAGGCCAGTACATGCTGGCAGCGAACGAGTCTCTCCACTGCTTTGGCTGCTGGTTCAGCAAGCCAGCCATAGTCCTTTGAAATAGGACAATAGTCGTTGTTGTGTGGTTCTCTTTCGAGCAATCCGTTAATCCGCTGAAGAATCGTTAGGATCTGTTCGGGTGTTAACGAGATCAAGTACTGCTCAATAGCCGAAAGCAACCTGGTGTTTTGGTGTCCACTGGAACATGGTAATCGTTCCAATGCCTCGCCAAGTTGTTCAGGTGTGAATAGCTCAACACCGAATGACTCAAGCGATTCAGCGATGATGTCCGGGACTGGCGTCAAACTAGATGACATTATCTTGGACACGCAATTATGTTTGTCATCATCCGTACCAACAGCGGCCAACGCACGAATCGCCAACACACGGGAGTACCGATCAATACCGTCGTCTTTACATATCGACAACACTTCTGAATTCAACACCATAAACTCGCCGTGCAAGATCAACAACAGTAGCGTATCGAGTACTTCGCGACAGTCGCGGTATTCGCCGAGCAGATTGCGAATTGTTGGGACAAGTTCTGAGTGTGAGAATCTCAATAATGCTGCATGGTCAATCGACCAACGACTGTGTCGATCTGCCTTCTGCTGCTTGCAGTAAGCTTTGAGGATCTGAATTCTGGCAGGGATTGGAAGCCGAGAGGGATCTCCGAATTCAACCAGCACATCAGGCGAGACTTTAAGTGCACGATCTAGAATTATGTCGTCTTCCATCGCAATCCAACCTACAATGGCGCGCATGGTTGGGACTACGACATCGCAGCCATACTGATTTCTGAAAATCAATTGTTCGATACTAGCGCGTTTTTCGTTCTGTTTGAGTCGCTCAAGAATCCATTTAGCCGTTAGGAATTCACGAACGACGCGATGGTGAAAGCGAACGGCACCGTAAATTGCTGGATCAAAAATCGGTCGTTCAAGCAACGCTGAGGAATCACTCGCGCTCCACATTTCCAACACTTTGTCAGCATCGAGCGAGTCATCACGATTGCCTCCTGGAATTCGAATGCGAGACAGTTTCGTAAATGTCGATGCTGCGGCTAGCTCCATTGCGCCTTTTTTTGCCTTGGCGAATTGTAAACCCTGTTTTCTCGCACGAGCAGGATCAACTTCTTGTAGACGCTTGTCTATCGAATGTTCAACCAGTTCTAAACGACTACCAATTCGAGAATTTGATTTCCAAAACTCGATCAGCTCAACCAAGTCTTGAGGCCTAGAGGCGAATGACATTGCATCATTCCGTTCAACTTCCCTCAGAAACTCTTCACGATCCTTAAATCCAGTTTCATCACAAAACTTCGCGATCTGCAATCGGTCCAACGAACAGAGCTTAACGATTTCTGGGTCTTCTAACTCAAATTGGTTTGAGCCTCGCGCAATGACTTGGTCTTTACTGGCGATTCCCGATGAGGGATGTTCATTGTCTTGAGTCGGTTCTTCTTGCCGTTGCAATCTAGGTAATGCAAGTCGTTCACGGATCAGCGAATAATCAGCGATTGGCCGCCATTCTGAGGCGCGGCTTGAGACATAAATATGGCATCGTGATCCATGAAAAGAAAGCTCGTTTGCGAATTTACGAATCGCCAACGCAAAGTCGCTTGGACCGTTTAACCGAGCTTCATCGACGGAATCAAGAAAAATCCATGCGTTGCTGTCTGAAGCCATCCAAGCACGAAACTTAGTGATATCGCCGAGATCAAACGCGGCTTCAAGATCGGCGGCTAAATGTTCAAGGCGAATAAAGAAGGACGGTTTGCCACTCTCTCGAAGGTTGCGACAGATGGCAAGCATCTCTTGCGTCTTTCCCGCACCAGCTTCCGCGAGGAGTATTACTCGCTTTTTCTTTAGCAATTCTGTCCATGTGAGGGAATTGCCGAACCCCAAGTGAGAACGATATTCCATCGTCTCGTCAAACGGCTGGTCTTTCGAAATGACGGCAAAATGACGGTTGAGGTCGAAGAATTTCGGTGGGTTCATATCACAATGATAATGCAACTAGACTTGGCAGAAAAGTTAGCGTTGCATAATGCGAATGACTTTTGCAGCAGCGACGAACGCAACGAGCAAGGAGCGACTATAGATTGATAGATTTGAGCGTACAAAGTAAGGTTCTTCTCCCATCTTAATGGCTAGAAACGTTGGGAATCAGTTCCAGTCTTCCGCAGAAGAACAGGATCCTTGTTCGATAGTTTTCAAAGTTCCTGAAGCCACGAGCTGCACTTTTGATGGATTGGATACGACTGTTGAAGCCTTCGCTCATGGCGTTGGTGATGCGATGAGTTATGTAGGCAAGAACTCCTTCAAGATGGCGTTTGAGCATGGCTGCAACCTTCACGATCGGAGCTAATTGACTTCGTGTTGTCCATGTGTACCAACTTTGAAAGTAGACCTTGGCTTCTTCGATGTCGCAGCACTCCCAGAAGTGACGAAAGTTCTCTTTCATGGACCAAGCTCGACCCGTCTTGAGGTCTTCCTTTTGAAGAAAAAGGAACTCGGTGCTCTTGTCTTCTGGAAGATTTTCCAACGCATACAACCATAATTGCCGAGTTCCTTTGAGCGTATCATCACCAGCCTCCAGCAGCTGTTTGTTTTCTTGCCTTCGAACTTGGTCGACTGCCTCACCGAGGTACTTGCTCACGTGAAATTTATCATGGACTACTTTTTCATTTGGACATGCGACTCGTGTCGATTCCATGAACGGTTGCCACATATCCATTGCAACAGCCTTGATGCTACTGCGAAGTGTTTCGCTCAGTGTTTTCCATAGGTTATCGACCGATTCCCTTGTGCGCCCAGGTTGAACTTCCAATACTCGCTTGTTGTCGATGTCGACCATAATCGAAACGTAGTCTTGTCCTTTGCCAAAACTGTTTTCATCAATGCCAACGTGATTTATTTGTTCGAGCTCCCTCAACTTCAGGCCTCGCTGGACTGCTCGGTCCATGATGGAATGTACCGTCTTCCAGTTCAACCCAAGCAAGGCTGCTGCAGCAGACACGTTGGAGTATGCTTGAACCACTTCAATTGCCATGCATTCGAACAAAAGCGTAAACCGAGAATGTTTGTCGGCCCAAGGAGCGGCTATCGTCAAAACTCCGCAAGCTTCGCACTTCGAGCGAGGAAGCGAGGCGTGAATCGTTGTCGTGACTTGCATGGTGTCCAGGTGTCTCCAAGAGCGTTGTGGAGCCAAGTCTGCCTGCGTACAATCGCATTTGCATTGGGGGCACTTGAGGCCAGATCCGCAAAACCTGATATGAATATCAACGACCTTTTGTTTCGGTAAGAACTCGACGCTCGTAACTTTCCAGTTTGCGTCGAGGCCCAGTAATGCACGATAATGTTCAGTGGTTAGTTCGTTCATCCCAAAAGGATATCGAATCCGCCGCTTTTTCACACCTAGCCACTAAAATTGGCGAAGAACCCAAAGTAACTAGATTGACACCCGACGAGACAAACCCCAAAATGAGACCTCGCTCGACGGGAGCTTCGGTAGGTGTATCCAGACATTTTTGTATAGAGAGCAAATTATGCATAAATTTTCACAACTACGATTTGTATTTGGAATTGTATTACTTTGCCACCCTTGCGAGCGCTTTTTGAATGCCTCTTATTTATATTCTACGCAAGAGCCAAGCTCAGAAGTTGGAGTACCTCAGGTTAAAGCTGCTCGCTTGAGTTTGGAGGTTGAATTAGAGTTAGCAAAAAAAACGCATGACTTAGAAGCGGCAGAGCACGGCCTCGCTAAAATGCTTGTAGAACTAGCAAATGCTCGCGTAGGTCATTTGGAAGCCCAAGCTGAAACCGCGAAAATTGCGAAAGAAAATGCAGAAGATGAGTTAACGAGATTTAAAAGGACAAAGCAAACTGATGAGCAGAAAGTACAGGTTGCACAAGCAAATTATGTCGCGAAAACTGCGAAAGCGCTACATGCTGAGGCTATCAGCAAAGCGTCGGTTGGCAAAGCGGAGGTCTTAGTGGAGACCGCAAATGAACAATTGCGAAAGGTAAAACTCGGAATTGCGACGCAGCGATTAACGGATATAAGAAAACAAATAACGAACCTGCCGTAAGCCACCAACTAGTCGACCGCCGTGTGCAAAAACTGAATTTGAGGGAAACCGCCGACTTTTTGACCTTGATTTTTTTCGCAAGTCGATTGATGACCTAGTTAGCATGGGGCCGCACCTGGAAGCAAGCTTGGTTCACGGATGGGGCCATTTTTTATCGCTTAAACACTAAGACTGGCCCTCTGTCTTTTCTCCATCATGCTTGGCATGAAGCTATGGTATGGAAAAAGTAGGCCGCTATTGGTTAAGCACTTATGGACCGTGTGCCAGGAGACAGGTGCCAGGCACTCGGTGTCCGTGCTCGGTGTCCCTGTTGTTGAATCCTGTCAGGACATTTTCTGATAGAAGCTTGATTGCCCCATCTTGTTCGAGTCCTGTCGCTGTATTCAAAGGTCCATTGGCAGTGATCTGGACATTGTTTCCGATCGTTATCTCATCCCCCTGAATCGTGATGCTGCCAGCTTGCCCGAGGGCACTGCTCGTATCGATTACGATTCCGTCTGCGATCGTGACGCTGGAGGTGCTTTCCTCGCCAATGGAGTACGAGTTGGTGCCTGCGTCGTAGTAAGCAGCAAGGTCGCTAAGCGAATTGATTTGTATGGTATCGCCTGCGAGCAGCGCGCGAGATTCGAGCGTTTCGATCCCCAAGAGCTTCCGGAAAACCGACCGATTTCTCAAGCGCTTGCGAAGGGTTTGGCGTTGAAACAAGGATTGGAGGGTCGGAATTTTGCGCGTGATTTTCCTCTGTGGAGCATCTCTCGAATAGAATTTACGAGCGTTCTAACCGCCTCACTTTGGGCGTCAAGTGATAAAAACTCAATATCAACTCGCTCGTCGGTAGATTTGCGATTTCATATCGCACGACGGACAGTATGAGCTCTTCGTTGTGCGACGCTCCGCGTCGCACGAATCACGACTGCCACGAATCACGACGCCAAGCAACGACAATAGCGAATGCTAACGCGACTAGCTGCCAGGAATCACGATTGCCAGGAATCACGACGCGGAGCGTCGTGCAACTCAGTCGGGGCTGAGATCAGAATGGCGCATCCGATTCGTCATCGGCCGCTGCTTGTGAGAACGTGTCGTTGAGGTCGTCTTCATTGGAGCTACCTCCGCCCGCACCCACCTTGGTAAAGCCCATCGCTTCGGCGCTCAGGAAATACTTGACTTCACTGGTAGGGTCTTTCTGCCATTTGCGTCCGCTCAAGCGGTACGTGACATCGACTTCATCCCCTTCTTGCAACTCATCGGCTGCGTCGCAGGCATCATTGGTAAATTCGACCGGGATGTAATTGGCGAATCGACCATTTTGTTGTTCCAAAACCACCAAGCGCTTGCGGAATCCTTTTTGCCCAAATGACTTAGTCGCTTCAATAAGGTGAACGGTTCCGCGGATTTTTGAGTTGGTCATGGCAATACGCTTCGGCAATGGCAGTGGAGGGGAAACACGAATTATATAGGAGTCCATCCCAATCTGGAAACGATCCAAGGGGTTTTTTGAACAGAAGTCGAACTAAGGCGGCACCAACCCGCCAAAGCCACGTCAAATAATCGCTCTCTCCGCATGATTTGCTGCTATGATGCTCCTGTCCTGAATCAACGAGTCGTAGACATTAAACAAGGGAGAATTCGCGATGCTCAAGTTTGGTATGATGGCAATTTTATTGGCAACTGCCTTGGTGGCTCCGTCGCGACTCTACGCAATCGAGCATACCAAAGACTCATTGGAAACCGTCAAGGAACGAGTCTCTGCCAAGAAAGCAATTTTGGTAGATGTCCGCGATATAGTCGAGTGGGAAAAGGGGCATGTCAAAAACGCAGAGCATCTACCCTTTCGAGAACTGCAAGAAACATTAGGTGAAGCCAAGTTACGCAAAAAAATCCCAAAGGACACGATCGTATACACGTACTGTGTCGTCGGTATGCGGTCCTTGAAGGCGGGTGCGATTCTCGAGAAGGCCGGATACGATGTCCGTCCCTTGAAGCCCGGATACGAAGAACTGCTCAAAGCGGGCTTTGAGAATGAGAAAAAATAACTCGACACTGCGAACACAACCACTGGGTTGATGTGACTCAAATAAGCATCGCTCGATCAATATGGCGAGCGGCAGTTTGAATACCCGTAAATTGGGTGGCACGCCTTGAGGAATGAAGGGCGTGTGATGTGTCAATTGCGTTGGACGCCCGAATCCACGCCCATCGCTATCGCGCTGGGAGGCTATGATTTTTTTGAATCTGAAGAAAGTACCCATCACACTCCGTGTGATGTTGCCTCAATAAGCAAAGGTTTTTGAATTGCGAAAATCACACGGAGTGTGATTGGTACTATAAAATCAAAGTTTCTGGGCGTGCCACTTGGGTCTGGTACGTACGTTTTAGTCTGCCGCCCGCCCAAATGTCCGAGTGTCGCCTTTTGCTCCGCAAAAGGCGCGATCTCCACGCAACTTTCGCGGAGAAACTATGTAGGGTTGCATCAAGAAAAAAATCCGGCACACTCGTTGGGAATACCAAATTACTTCATTCTCCAACGAGGGCCGAATTATGTCTAAGGTTATCATGGTTGGTTGCGATTTGCACGACCGTTCGATGTTTT
>CAMCMB010000124.1 GCA_945875845.1 Pirellula staleyi DSM 6068 | reverse complement strand
GGGATGTCGGTTCGGTCAAGATCAACAACACGATTCGCAAAGTCTCGGTCTTCGTGGCAGTCTTGTGCTATTCGAGGATGTGCTACATCGAGTTCACTCTCTCGCAGCGAAAGGGCGAGTTCTATCGATGCTTGTCCAATGCATTGAAGGTGACCCAGGGCGGCGCTGCGCTCTGCCCTGGGCTAGGTTGTGTAAGCCCGTTGGGCTACAAAATCCATTAGCCCCGTTGGGCTACCAAATCCATTAGCCCCTGCGGGCTACCAAATCCATTAGCCCCGTTGGGCTACCAAATCCATTAGCCCCTATGGGCTACAAAACACCTTGCCCTGCGGGCTATCAAATCCATTAGCCCCTATGGGCTACAAAACACCTTGCCCTGCGGGCTCGGAGATAAATTTGGTTTGGCTTTTGCATTTCGCCCCGAAAGGGGCAGCAACAACTTAGCCCAGGGCAAAGCGAAGCGCCGCCCTGGGTAAATGTCCGCCAACGCAACTTCGCCCTGAAGGGGCAAAACTCACCCGCGATAGGTAGGAATGACAGTTCCGTTTAGCCCCTTCAGGGCAATTCACCTCTTTTTTGCATGGTGACCCAGGGCGGCGCTGCGCTCTGCCCTGGGCTAGGTTGTGTGAGCCCGTTGGGCTACCAAATCCATTAGCCCCTGCGGGCTACAAAACACCTTGCCACACAATTGTTTATGCATTGGAAATCAATGGGAGAGCCTGATCGAAAACAGAAAAAGGAGTATCCTTGCTGTAGCAAACGATTTCAATTTTGATTCCCTTTGTTTTTAGTAAGTTAGGTTCTTAACAAGCATGTCGGCAAATTTCGTTTGCTTGAATTTTTTAGGAAAATCCAATGTAAATTAGTTTTGCCAACGGAAATCGATCGTTTTGTCCTTTTTAGGAAATTTTCGGACGCTTAATCTCAAGTGAATGCGGTTTGCTTGCGGCCCAGCCCGTCTACCGATACGATAAAAACGCTGAGATGACGCCCACCATTTTGTTCCTCTAAAATTGAATTCATTTGATGCGACTCCTTATTTTGGCAACGCTGCTGTGCCTGTCTCAAAGTGTTCAAGCAGACGACAAGGTCTTTTCCGGCCCACAGGTTGGCGAAAAGCTTCCCGAATTCAAAGTGCGAGGCGTCTTCGACACAGACGCTGGGACAGAAATGGATTTCGTGGCCAAGTCCAACGGCAAGCCGATCGTTTTGATCTTTGTGCATGATTTGAATCGCCAGTCCATCAGCATGACCAGGACGTTGTCGCAGTATACGCATAGTCGATCCAAGGATGGGCTCACCACGGGAGTCGTTTGGCTCGATGAGGATGCAACCGAAGCAGAGAATACTCTCAAGCGAATTCGCCATGCGTTGGCAAAAGATGTTCCGGTAGGCATTTCGGTCGATGGGAAGGAAGGACCGGGCAGTTACGGACTCAATCGCAAAGTCATGCTGACGATTCTTGTTGGCAAGGAGGGTAAGGTTACGGGCAACTTCGCATTGATTCAGCCTAGCCTGACAGTAGATCTGCCAAAAATTCTTGAGAGTATCGTTGCGGTCGCAGGCGGTAAGGTGCCGAAACTCGAAGAGCTCGATGGCATGCGTGAAGGGATGCAACAACGTGTCACGCAAGACAAGACGCCCAATTTGCGTCCCTACCTTGCCCCCGTGATTCGTCTCAACGCACCCGTACAAGATGTTGAAAATGCTGCCAAGGCTTTGATTGAGTTCGTCGAGAAAGACAACGATGCGAAAAAAGAACTAGGTCGAATCGCAACCACCATTGTCAATGCGGGCAAGTTGTCGGATTATGGCACTCCGCGGGCCCAGGAGTTTCTTGCACAATGGGCAATGGTCTACGGCACCAAATCAAAAGATGAGAACGAATCGCCCAAAAAACCGGATGAGCGCAAGTGAAAACGTTTGCTTGGTTTTGTCTGGCTCTAGGGATCGAAGGCTCCGTGCAAGCGGTTGATTTCGAAACGGAGATCATGCCTGTTTTGACCAAGGCGGGTTGCAATTCCGGTGCTTGTCATGGTGCTGCAGCAGGTCGAGGTGGTTTTCATCTGTCTCTGCTAGGCTCGAATCCAGCTGCAGACTATGACGCCATCGTCCACGAATTGGAAGGGCGTCGAACCAATCAAGCTCATCCTGAAAAGAGTCTAATACTGGCCAAGCCGACCGGATATCTTGACCACGGCGGCGATGTCGTTTTAGACGAAGCGGGTCCAGGTGCGAAACGTCTCGTGGATTGGATTCGATCAGGTGTATCGCGAGGTACTGCCAAGCAGTTGACCACTCTTAGGGTCGAACCGAGCCGATTCGTGGCTGCCGCGTTTCCGACCACCGTTTCGCTGAAAGCTATGGCGATCTTCGATCACGGAGTCCCAACCGACGTTTCGGATCTTACCTTATTTTCTTCGGCGGATCCTGCAGCGGTCGAGATCGAGGAATTTGAAGGAAACATGGTAGCGCGCATCAAACGGCCCGGCCAGCACGTCGTACTTGCCAGGTTTTTGAATCGCGTCGTTCCGATCCAGCTAAACGTTCCTCTGTCGGACAAAGCGATCGATCTTTCCTCGCAACCTAGGGGGAATTGGATCGACGAAGAGATCTTGCAGTTATTGTCCGAACTGCGAATCCCAGTTTCACCGCCATCTTCGAGCAATGAATGGCTACGAAGAGTCACGCTCGACCTGACCGGTCGTTTACCCGAACCCTCGAAGGTCGAGGAGTTTGTCTCGCAAGATTCACTGGACGTGCGCAGCGGCTATGTTGATGCACTCCTGGCGAGCGAGGCGTTCAGCGACTACTGGACGCTCAAGTTTTCGAAGCTACTGCGATTTCATTCACTGCCCAATGAAAAGGAAGGACTCCAAGCATATTCGGATTGGCTTCGCGGCGAGATTCATAATGGAACGGGCCTTGATCGAATTGCCCACCAACTGCTAACTGCGACTGGAGATTCGCATTTCGTTGGACCAGCGAATTTTGGTCGTATGGTTTCGGATGCACGCGACCAAGCGGAGCTTGTTGGCCAGTTCTTTATGGGCACAAAACTGGGTTGTGCCAATTGCCACAACCATCCGCTGGACAAGTGGACACAAGACGATTACCACGGTCTTGCCGCCGTTTTTTCGAAGCTGGAACGAGGCCGTGAAGTGCGATTGACCTCGCGAGGGGCGGTGACCAATCTTCGAACAAGCGAGCCCGCAGTCCCTCGTATTCCAGGCTTTCAGGATCTTGATGGACCAGGCGATCATCGCGTAGCCTTTGCCGACTGGCTTTTATCTAAAGACAATCGCTATTTCGCCCGGGCAACGGTCAATCGACTTTGGCAAGCCATGTTGGGTCGCGGGTTGGTGGAACCTACCGATGACCTTCGCGACACAAACCCTCCGACGCATCCGGAGCTCTTGCATAAGTTGGCAGAAAATTTCGTTCAAAGCGATTACAACATCCGCCACACACTCAAAAATCTCGCGATGAGTCACACCTACGCACGAAGCGGAACGATTCTGCCTGGAAATGCGTCCGACGATCGATTCTACTCGCATGCCTACGGACGCGAACTCCATTCGGAAGTATTGCTCGATGCCATCGCGGATGTCACAGGCGTTCCTAGCACTTTCAAGGGTCACGTGTTTGGTGTTCGAGCGGTTACGATCCTTGATCCGCTGGAACCGGTTACCGCGTTAGATATCCTCGGGCGTTGTACCAAAGCAAAGGGGTGCGACGACAATGGAGTCGCAAACGGCGGCCTTCCTGCAAAACTGCATTTGCTTAATGGCGATTTGTTGAATCGAAAGCTTATCGACTCCGATGGGCGATTAAACAAACTCCTTGAAGCTGGGCAATCCGACGAGACGATTGTTCGTGAGTTCTACATTCGAGCGATCGGGCGAAATCCAACGGAGTCGGAGTCAACGCACTGGTGTCAGCAGATCATGGAGTCCGACGAAAAAAAACGTAGAGATAAGATGGAGGACTTCGTTTGGAGTCTGCTCAACAGTCGTACTTTCCTGGAAAACCATTGAAAGCTCAAGTCATGAATCGACCACATCGAGGATGCGGCAGCTTGTCCCGTCGCGACATGCTTCGGATGGGTAGCCTCGCACCCCTTGGACTCGGGCTCACGGATTTGTTTCGCTTACAAGCCGCTTCACCGAAAGCAGTCAAAGCAAAGGCGAAGTCCTGCATTCTGATTTGGTTGGACGGCGGACCAAGTCACCTCGAGACATTCGATCTCAAGCCGGAGGCGCCCGCAGAAGTGAGGGGGCCATTCCAAGCGATTTCGTCCAACGTCGATGGGATTCGGATCTGCGAATTGCTCGCGAACACAGCGAAAATTTGTGACAAGCTGGCGATTTTGAGAGCGATGACTTCGCCACTCGGTGAACATGGATTAGCCAATCATTATCTCATGACCGGTTACAAACCGTCACCGGTCGTCCAGTACCCACAATACGGGTCTGTCGTGACCCATCTGCGCGGTGCGAACTCGGTCCTGCCGCCGTTCATTGCAATCCCAGAAAATCGATCCAGTAGTGCAGGTTTTCTCGGCGATACGTACGAACCATTTGCAACGCGAGGCGATCCATCCAAGCCGGACTTCCGCGTTCGGGACTTGGATTTTTTCCCAGGTATCGATGAGTCGAGAATACTTCGACGCCGCACGTATCTTGCGGAATTCGATCGGGTTCAAGCGAATATCGAGACCCGCGATTTGCAAAGCGACTCGGCCTTTGAAAAAGCGTATCGATTAGTAACGTCCGAAAATGCAAAACGAGCCTTCGATCTTGCGGAGGAACCTACCGAGGTACGTGCACGCTATGGTCCGCGCATGCTTGGCCAAAGCTGTCTGCTTGCACGCCGATTGATCGAACGGGGCGTGCCGTTTGTCAGTGTCATGAACACAGGTTGGGACACTCACGAGAATCTTGCATTGCAGTTGCGTGACGGGTACTCAGGTGCCAAAGTGGGTGTCGGCCTGATTCCTACTTTCGATCAAGCCTTTTCTGCCTTGATAACTGATTTGTCCGAGCGAAATTTATTGGACGATACTTTGGTAATCGTGATGGGAGAATTCGGTCGCACACCTAAACTCAATACGCGAGGTGGTCGAGATCACTGGCCACGCGTATTCAGTACGGTCCTGGCGGGTGGCGGCGTGGCAGGTGGACAGGTGATCGGTTCAAGCGATCGCGTTGGCGAAAGTCCCCAGGACAATCCGATTACCCCCAACGATCTGGCTTGCACGATTTACACTTTGTTGGGTATCGATCCTGATTTGGAACTACACACTCCCGACGGTCGTCCAATCAGGGTCAATCAAGGGGGTAAGCTGATCCGAGAGATCGTTCGTTCATGACGAAGGTATTTGCAGCCTTTCTTTTTACCGCATTGCTCACGACGCAGTGTTGGCTTGCGGCTTCCCCGATTGCGTCTTCACCGATTACTGCAATGGTTTTTTCACCCAACGGCGATGAAGTGCTGTTGGGATCCCAAAACGGGCTGGAACTGCGGACTTGGCCTGGAATGCTTATGGTCGGGACAATTGAGTCGGAGCTGACTCAGGTGCATGACTTGAAGTTTTCGCCGGATGGCAGGACGCTGCTGGCTGCGGGGGGGGCACCCGCAGAAGAGGGAGTCGTCGAAGTCATTGAATGGGTGAACAAGAAGCGGGTTCGCCGTATCGTGATGCATGAGGACATCGTTTATCGAGTTGCTTGGTCTCCAGATGGACGGCGTTGGGTAACAGCCGCTGGCGATGGAATGGGTAGTGTTGTGGATGCCGCCAGCGGTGAGACAATCGCTCGGTACGAAGGCCATTCGCGCGCCTTGCTTGACATTGCGTTTTTTGAAGATAACAATACGGTTGCTTCGGTGGGCGTCGATCAAACCGTTCAATTGTGGAATAGTTCGGATGGAACACACATCCGAACCCTCGACAATCACGTTGGAACGGTAAACGCGATTGCCATTAGCCCGACCAAGCCGACGACCGATGCCGACGGTCCGGTGACCGTGGCCACCATCAGCGAAGATCGAACCGTAAGGCTTTGGCAGCCCAAGATCGGTCGGTTGATGCGATTTTCCAAACTGCCATCCGTTCCGCGCTCCTTGACGTGGTCCAATGCGGGTGACCGACTCTATGTTGGCTGCAACGATGGACGTGTTCGAACGGTCGATTCTAGTACCATGGAAGTTATTGATACATTCGATGCAAATGTTGGACGGATCCACGAGCTGGCTATGGATTTTGAGAAAGGCCTCATATTGGTAGCAGGCGAACAAGGTTTCTACACACATGGATTTCTACGTAAACAATGAACGTTTCCGAAGAAGCGAAGAAGGCGTTAGCGCAAGGCTTTGCATCCATCGCAAAGCAGTTTCAACTGCCTGGCAGTTTTGCACCGGAAGTACTGTTGGCCGCAGAAGAGTCATCCATCGCAAAAAGGAAAAATGGCTTGCCAGTTTGGCAAGTTGATCGGCGAGATGCAACAAGCATTCCCTTGGTAACACTCGATCCCGCCGCGTCCACCGATCTTGATCAAGCGTTTGCGATTGAATGCGATGGTGACAAACTCGTTTTGAAGTACGCCTTGGCAGACGTCGGTGCATTCGTTCCCGCAGGCGGAGTTGTCGAGACGGAAGCTTGGAACCGCGGCGTGACTCTTTATAGTCTCAGCCAAAAAATCTCATTGTATCCCAAGGTGCTATCGCAAAACGCGGCAAGTTTGTTGCCCGATGGGCCACGGCCTGCCATCTTGATTAGCGTCGGCGTTTGTCCTAAGGGCACGGCGACACTTCGCTGTATCGAGCGTGTTGTGTGTGCGAGCAGGGCCAAGTTGGCTTATGATACGGTCGACTTAAGATCGATCCCGTTTCTAGAAGAATTCGCTCAGCGCATGTGGTCCGATGAAGTATCACGGGGCGCGATACGAGTCGAGTTTCCTCAACAAGAAATTGTTTGCGATCCGCTAGCGCCAGGAGGTGTCCGACTGGTATTGCGTGCACGCAATATCGCAGAGTCTGTGAACGCAACCTTGTCGTTGGCGGCGAACATGGCGATTGCGTCTCTCTTTCAAAAGTCTCAAACGGGTTTGTTTCGTGTGATGGATGAGCCGACGGATCGCGCAGTGTCTCAACTCCGCCGGACAGCACATGCGTTTGGGATCCATTGGCGCGTCAACGAAACCCTGCGGGATCTTCAGCGACGAATGGACGCTGGGAATATGACGCACCAACGTTTTTTGCTAGAAGCCCGAAGAGCTGGTGGTAGGGCAAGTTACGCGACTTTCGATTCTGAGAAAAAACCATGGCATGCCGCGATCGCAGCTGCGTATACGCATGCCACAGCACCCATGCGTCGACTGGCGGATCGATACGTTCTCGATCTAGCCTATCTTCTAACGAACGGGCAAAGTGTGCCAGCGGAACTTACCCAGAAGATGCGCAAATTGCCTGTCGTCATGGAGCGAGGAGAAGGGCGAGCATCGAATGTTGACAGAGCCGTCATCGACCTCCTAGAAGCAGTCTCGCTCCAGCATCGAATTGGCGAGATACTCGTTGCCGAAGTTGTTGACGCGGAAGCAGGGATTGTGCAAACGATCGATTCCGCGATTCGATCGAAGGCAACTCAATTGCATGGGGTCGAAAATGGGTCCAAGGTTCGTGTCCGGATTGACCTAGCCGATCCCGCAAAACGCAGAATTCAACTGACTGCTGTACGGTGAAAGGACGCTGCTCAACACGAATATTTACTCCCTCTACCCGGATACTCCGGGTACTCGGGGTAGGATAGACTCAGGGGGCGGGTTGTGAGGACCTACGAATCGATTCTAGCTCCCTTCTCCCCGGTACTCCGGGGAGAAGGGCTGGGGATGAGGGGCTGCGTTCACTAGCGATTTTGCCCCTCACCCCCCGACCCCCTCTCCCCGGAGTACCGGAGCGAGGGGGAGAATTGACTCAGTGGGTGGACTGTAATGACTTGATTAGGCTAATCCCTAACCCCCTATCCACGAACCACGAACCACGAACCTCTCACACATTTCGGCAGCCAATTTCATGAAAAACAGCGAAACCAAGTCCATGGATCGACGTCGATTTATGCAATCCGCATCTGCGATTGCAGTCGCAGCTGGCCCAATCTCCTCTCCCATTCTTTTTCCGAGGCCAGCGCGTTCCGAGCAGACGCCAGCTAGCGATCGGATACGCGTCGGTGCCATCGGCGTAGGTGGACGCGGCACGCTCCTATTGCAGCAGCTTCCAAAATCAGCGGAACTAGTAGCTTTGTCGGATTGCAATCTTGCGAAAGCCGAAGAGTTCAAAGCCAAAGCCAAAGGAGAGTGGCCCATCTATCAGGATTACCGCAAGATTTTGGATCGCAAAGATATCGATGCGGTCATTGTCGCAACGGGTGAATTCCAACGAGTCCTCCCTTGCATCGAGGCATGTCAAGCTGGCAAGGATGTCTATGCGGAAAAGCCTTTGACGCTTTACATTCAAGAGGGCAGGGCGCTCGTCAATGCCGTCCGAAAGTACAACAGGATTCTCCAAGTAGGCACTCAACAGCGATCGATGGAGATGAATCGCGTCGCTTGTGAAATCGTGCGCAACGGGGGACTCGGAAAAATACTGGAGGTACGAGCGATAGCGTATGCAGGTTCTGAGGTTTCACCGGCAGAATTGTTCCCGGCTCAGGAGATTCCCAAAGGTCTTGAGTGGAATCAGTGGCTCAATCAAGCGAGCGAACGACCTTTTAATAGCCGATGGATGGGCTGGATGAAATGGCGAGATTTTGCAGGTGGCGAGATGACCAACTGGGGCGCACACGGCGTCGATCAGATTCAATGGGCCCTCGGAATGGACGATACGGGACCGATCGAAATTGCCCCCTTAACCGAAGGCCCCAACGGACAAGTGCGCATGAGTTATGCAAACGGCATTCAGGTCAATTACGTGATTGAACCCGGTAAAGGTCCGATGGGTGGAGCGATCTTTGTCTGCGAGAAAGGCAAGCTGGAAGTCAATCGAAACAAGTTCACCTCGAACCCTCCCGAAATCGCGCAGCAATTGCTCAAGTCCTTGGATATCGAAGAGGAAGAGCGTAAATGGAGCGACAGCCTTGCACTCTGGCAAGCGAAGTGGCATATGCAAAATTGGCTCGATTGCATTCGCTCTCGCAAACTACCTGTGGCCGATGTCGAGATTGGTCACCGCTCTGTGTCCGTGTGTCATCTTGCCAACATAGCCCGAGCGACGGGCCGAGTGCTTCGCTGGGATCCCAAGAGTGAATTATTCCTCCAGGATGATGCAGCCAACCAATTCGTAACCCGAAAGCGTCGCCCCGCATTTGAGTTACCCAACATCGGATAACCTAGCGGTGGATGCTCTCCGTGGCGAGTTGGCACAGGGAGAGTAACACACGGAAACTCCAAATCCAGCTGCATCGAGTATCAGCGATTGGCTCTCCCGCTAGCGCGTCGCGACTCCGAGCCATGGTTTTAGTCACAAAGCGACTGCATGTGATAGCCTGGGGTGAAGTGAGCGAATGCGAACGAAACCCCAGGATCGATTCTTCTCGCCCATGGATTCACGAGCGGGACGCTCGTGCCACCCTAGTGGACTTGGACGGGGCGCGCTCACATCCGACAACATTGCGGAACTTATGCCAAAATGCCTTGAATGACGTTGCCGTAAAC
>CAMCMB010000123.1 GCA_945875845.1 Pirellula staleyi DSM 6068 | reverse complement strand
ATCCGCTTTACACGCGAACGAGTTTACTGATCTACGGGCTAACCCTCGTAAGATCGAATAGCAGCTTGCGGCGTACGACGGAAAATTTACCAACAATTGTCCCGACCACCCTTGACACAAAACAATACATAGCAGCGAAAGGCGACTATCGAAAGGCGACTATCGAATCGGGGCGGGTCAGTCGGCTTAACGCTTGAAGTCCGGTGGGTGGTTCGATCTGCCAAGGGATGATGACGACGCGACTGGCCTGGACCTCTTTGACTTCGCGCAGATACTTTTGCTCGTGCAATTGACGCTGCTTCATTAGCGGATCGGTGAGCGTTAGTGGACTTAAAACTTGGTTGATCACCCATGCAAAGGGTTCGATCTCGGCCCGTCGCAGATCGCGCTGTAATGCGGCTGCCTCATGCACCGGAGTCGCTTCGGGCAGCGTGACGATGAGCACGCGTGTGAAGTTGGGATCGCGCAATCGCGGGAGCAGGTTTTCGACGGCTTCGGGCATTTCGCTCGATTGCCGAGTCACTTCGCGGTGGTATGCGAGCGCTGAATCGAGCAACAGAACCGTGTGGCCGGTGGGTGCCGTATCGAGGACGACGAACTTGTTGTTGCCGGCCGCGACCGCATCGGCGAACGCTCGGAACACGGCGATTTCTTCGGTACAAGGTGACCGAAGATCTTCCTCTAAGAGTGCTTTGCCCTTTTGGTCGAGATTCCCGCCCGCCTTGACTAGGACCTCCGCCGAATACTTGGCGGTTTCTACTTGCGGATCGATGCGACTGACGGACAAGTTGGGCAGGCTTTCCTCGTTCATCGCTGCAGCGAGGTGAGCGGCTGGGTCGGTGGTGGATAGATGCACATCGTACCCGCGCTCGGCGATCGCCACTGCGATCGCAGCGGCCACCGTTGTCTTGCCAACGCCACCTTTCCCCATTGCGAGTATGACGCCGTGACCGGGAGCAACTAAGTCGTCAAGCAGATCTGAAAGCATCGGCAAGCCCTCGACGCGTTCCGCGTTTTCCTCCGAGGACCGATAGACTGCTGTAGGATCAACCTTACCGAGTCGACGCAGGGAATCGATGCCAAGGATTCCGTCGGGGCTTAGCGGTACGATCGACTGCGGAAAAGCTTTCAAGCCTTCAGGAATTGCTGCCAGGGCCAGCGTTCCTCGTTGCTCAAGTGCGACTGCATAAGGATCGCTTGCATCGATTGCTTGAAACATACCATTGACGACAAGATGTTGATTCGTGACGCCTAGCTCTGCAAGTTCACGGCTCGTTCGAGCGGCTTCGCGCAAAGCGCTCGCTTCCGCGCGTGCGACCAGCACAAGCGTCGTTACTGCCGGATCACTCAGTGCTTTCACCGATTCTTGGTAGAGCTTCTGTTGGTCCTGCAAACCTGCGAGCGGTCCAAGGCAACTCGTACCGGTTGTGTTCTGCTCCATGAACCCATCCCAGGCGGATGGCAGCGTCAGCAATCGCAAGGTGTGGCCCGTTGGCGCGGTGTCAAAGATCACATGATCGAATTCCGTGGTGGCATTGGGATCACCGAGCAAGCGTGAGAATTCGTCGAACGCAGCGATCTCAAGTGTGCAAGAACCAGAGAATTGCTCCTCCATGCTTTTCACTGCTGCCTCCGGTAGCAGGCCCCGATAAGGGCCGACCATGCGTTCGCGATACTCGGCCGCAGATTTTTCAGGGTCGAGATTCATCGCGAACAGCGTAGCGATAGCCGGAATCGCTGTGGGATGGTTACCGAGCGTGACGCCTAAAACCTCATCAAGATTCGACGCGGGGTCTGTCGACACGAGCAAGATTTTCTTGCCAGCATCCGCGAGCTTGACTGCGGTCGCGCATGCAACCGAAGTTTTGCCTACGCCACCTTTGCCTGTGAAGAACAAATTACGGGTTGGATGTTTTAAGAATTCCATTGTCGATCCGATCAAAGAGGGATTGTGCAAGCGGTTGGGCCTATTGCCCTACTGGGCTCTAACAGCAGCCGCTAGTTCCACAGCAGCCGCCGCTTGCCTTGGCAACGGGCAGCAGTTGTTTCGTCGGCGAGCCGTTGACCAAAGCAGCGAGCGCATCGCGAGTGGGGTAAGCTTTGCGGCTGACGATCTCACCATCGATGACAATCACGGGTAGTGAGTCCGTTCCCTCCGTGCTCAGCACTTGGTGGATCGACTTGTTGTCAATGAACGCTTGAGGTTGCTGTGCCAGATTGTATCTTTCAACGTGGTGGCCTTGGTTTTTAAGCCAGTCCAGATCCGCTGCGAATTGCGGCAGGATTGGATCGACTTCGGGACCGCAGACGCCGGTCGAGCAGCACATGGGCTTATCGTAAACTTGAATCGTCTTCATCGTTTTTTCCTTTGAGTTTGGTTGAGCATTCAAAATGGGAAGTGTGTTGGGAGTGTAGGGTGATGCGTTGGTTGCGAGGGCTATTCAAGGTCTGCGATCAACTTCTTGAGTTTAACCATCGCTTGTTTGTTGATGCAGTAGCAGACGCGAGGTCCGTCGATTTCTCCTTGAACCAGGCCCGATTCCTTCAAGATTTTCAGGTGTTGAGAAACTGTCGATTGAGCCAGCGGCATCTCTTCGACGATCTCGCCGCACATGCAGGACGTTCGGTTGAGCAGCAATCGCACGATCCGCACGCGAGCTGGATGGGCCAGAGCCCACGTCAGCTTGGCCATTTCCTCCGCCCAAGCCACATCGGGGAGCGACAGTTTCTCGCTGGTGGTGCAGCACTTTGGAACCACTGCCTTGGTTCGGACCATCGTTTGTCGCTTTCGAGATTGGAACTACCGGTCGCCACTAAATTGTTTATCGTCGATATACGATATGCATTTGCATGTTTGCAGTCAAGGCTGCCTTCTCATGGCACAAGGTCATGAGGGGCAGAGGAACCAACCGTGAAAGCTCCTCGATATCTACCAAGTGCCTTGCTGCGGTGCGCTCGCATGCGCCAGCACTCGATTTGCGATCCGAAAAACCGGACGCTAGCGGCTTGTTGATTTAATGGTACGACGGACTTCCTAGTCCGTCGAAATCCCCATCGACGGACTTGGAAGTCCGTCGTACCGCCCTTACCCAATAACGACTTCACTAAAGCAACAGCCCGCTAGCGCGTTCCGGTTGATTTGTCTACATATCAGCGGCCTTCCCAGGACGCACCACCGGTTGTGCCTTCAAATAACGATCAAGGCCTGGAGGGCCGACATACTGGAGTTTTGTCGCCCCAGCAATGCAGGCTGATCTGCGTCCACGCGATAGTCGGACTTATTCACAAACAAAAATCTGAGCAAAGTGATCAGGCGGGTTTCCCACGTAGGCATTCAGTACCCATCGATCTTCTTCTACGAACTGCACCGCCCCGAACAGTTTTTGTTCCGTAGTCCCGGTCAACCATGCGTGCTCACCCGTTTCCAAATTCACAAGACATACTCGCTGGTCGGAAAGAAAAGCACACGCCGTTCCATGCGCATTCATTGAGATCTGCCCTTCGATGGAGTGCGGTAGCGAACTCACTTGTTCCAATGCTCCCCCTTTCGTTGCAACCCTGTGCAACTGCACGATGTCTGCATCATCTCGCATCGGGAAGTAAACGTGTTCGCCATCCGGCGATGAGACCAGCCAATTCCGCGGCCCTTGAATGCCAGGGTACTTGCGGTTCAATGTGTGGGTCAAACGACGCTGCGAACAGCCGGGTACCGATGCGAGAATTCCCTCCCGTCGACGAGCAGGTTCAACACCCCCGATCTTCCTAAGTTCTACCAAATTCGGCAAATCGCAGACGAAGATTTCATGGTACAGATTTCCTTGCTCGTCGCGGACCGCACCTTGAAACGCGATCGCGTGTTCGTGATCGTTGCCAGTCGCATCGGTATAGCCGTTGGTACCGATCCAGCATTCTTCCACAGACTGTTCCACGTCGTCGCTTCCGAGCCGAACCTCCGCTTTCACCTCGACAGCAATGAAAGCTGCATACGTTCCGATGAAATTTTCTTGACCGGTTTTGAGTGTGTCGCCTGCAAGTCCAATTCCCTGCAGCATGAAGCCAACCGTCCGCAGGTCTCGAACCTTGTTATCGATACGAGCTCGGCCTTCGAGGTAAGCGTCGTTGTACGTAAAACTGATCCAACCGTCTGTGCTCCAACTATGAGCATGCGTACCACCAGAGAGTATCCCGTAACCGGGCATGTCGGTTGCCGCATCCTGCAAGACAATTCGCGATTCCGCGTGACAATACTCCCAGGGTGCTGCGATGTCGACGATCGCCCCAAAGCGTCGGGCAGACGAATAAGGATTCGTAGCCGAGCAGGACTCTAACCCATGAATAAAAATGATCTTTTGAGCGCTTGGATGAAATGCGGCTGCCCCGACACCTGGCCCGTAGGCTGTTGGGTTCCTGGTCCGATAAAGCGGAGCGATGTCACCCGTATCCATTTTGACCATCTCAATCGCATGCGTTCGCGCAATATGAGAGTCCTCATTGCGGGTATCGTAAACGACCCATTGGCCATCGGGCGAGATCGACTGACGGCGATTCAGCATGTGGCCATGATTTCCGAACGTAAGTTGGCGCAAACGGTGCATTTAACGCGCCATTTTTGGACGAACAGGTTGGGTGCTCGTCTTGGAATCAGGCACGAGGAGCGACTTGCTCCCTTCCTTTGCGTTGTCTGCCGCAGCGGCCGCTTCAACGGAACTTGCATCCAACTTGGTGGGCCAATTGATTAATTCGAAGGAGCCTGCCAGTTGTGCGTCTTCTTCTGCGAAGATTTCCGTGTTGGCCTCGTTCAATGTAAACGTCAGGACAACACGGCGTCCGGTGTCGTTGGAAATGTGATAGTGGATCCACTGGATGTCAACGCCTTGAACGCTTCCACGCGAAACAACCCTGAGCAATCGCAAATTGTTGCTAGAGAGTCGCTCTGAGCTTTCAACGATTTCTACCAACGTTTTTCCGACCGAGATTCGGACGTCGGCTTGAAAGCCTTCGAGACTCAATTGACGCCCTGGCTCATAGTCGATCATGTTCGTCACGTTGCATTGGGTGACGACTCGGTTGTTGACAATGTATCGCAATGTCGCCTCCTCGCCATTGTCTCGATAGGTCGACCATTTTCGGTTGGCCACGAATCGATAGTAGCCTTGATCGGATTGAAACTGGAGCAAACTAGCCGAATCGAGATTATCTATCTGGGACGCGACGTTGTCCAAGGTCAGGCCGGAGGTCATGCTTTCGATCGTCGAACGAAGGATCTTCAATTGAGCAACAACTTGAAAGCCAGGTTCTGCTTCGCTGATTTCGCGTGTTTCGTTCAGATTCATCGCAAGCCACGAGATGGTTCCACTCTTGCGATCAATCTGTGCTTTTCCTTCGATGGTGATGGTCGTTGGGACTTGGCGAACCGAGGCTGAGATGTTCCCGTTGATTTCCAACTGAGCTTTTTCTTTGTTTGTGTCGACCAAACACACCACTAGCTTGCCGTCGTGAATCGCATCCATGTTGAGCAATCGGCAGGCAACGTCGTTGTCGATCGTCCACTTGTCTGCGATGTTCACTTCCGTTTCGGGAAGGAGTTGGTCGACGAACATCGTATTGATAGGACCTTCGATCAAATCGCGTTCGGCAGCAAAGAGTGGATTATCTGAGCATGCTGTCACAAGCCCTTCGTTGGTTCCAAGCCGCACGATGTCTCGGCAATGCTCTCGCAAAGTCGTTTTGGTGACGTGCCGATCGATTTGGATTTCCGAATTGGCCTCGTGAAAGTGTTGGTAGGAACGGCATCCTATCCATTGGGCGGTTGTCTCGAACTGTTCATCGAACTCGACGGTCGACGTTGCTTTGATCGGCGCGGTTTTGGCAGCAAGTGCTTTGCCAGACTTGCTGAGCGCCTCGGTCGACTGGCTCTTGAGGCGGATCTCACCGTTCACTTCCAGGACCGCCCGAACGCGAAAGAGACCCGTCGCTTCGAGTGTCGTCGGTTGCTTCGATTTCGACCCTGATTGGGCGCTCGACGTCGTAGACCAAGCGAGGGAGGCTGCTGCAACCGTGCTAGCAATGAGCCAATCGCGCCGGCTAAGTGTGTTCCGGCCAAGTGTGTTCCGGCCAAGTGAATTGCGATTCTTGTTTAGGAGCGTTACGTCCATGCTCGGTCTTTCTGTCCTCGAGAGCTTCAAAACATGCGTCCAAGAAATGGCGCATCCCTACCGGTCCATCGGACCGTTTTCCTCGAAAGACTGAGAAGAACCGAATTAATCCGCACATCTTACCCAAACCCCCAGCGTGAGGAGCCCGCTCGAAGGGCGAGCAAATTTGGTTGTGCAAGGTGGATGGGCGGGAGAATGGGTCCCAGTCGTCAAAGTTGACTTTTTCGCTACACTTTCGAAGAGTTTAGTATGTCCGTCTAGGAGTACCGAACATTTTCATCGCCTGTTGACCCATAGTTGCAGTGTATTTTCACTCCTCCAGGTCGCTTCACTATGTCCATCGTTTCCCAAACACACTATTTGTTACAGCAAGAGATGAGCGAATTCGTTTGTCAAAACGAAGGCGTTTGGGAATCGTGCGCCTACTCGCGGCGTAGTCCATTCAAAGAAACGCCGAACGAAGATGCGATCGGCATGATTCGTGTTGATGAGGAAACGGCTGTCTTTGCGGTGGCAGACGGATGTGGAGGGATGCGAGGTGGAGAACAGGCCTCGAGCATCGCATTGCAAATGCTGTCCGCGTCCATTGAACAACATGACAGTGGCCCAGACCGATTGCGGGTCGCAATCCTAGATGGAATTGAGCAAGCGAACATTGCCATTCAAGAACTCAAGATCGGCGCAGCTTGCACGATTGCCGTTGTGGAATGCCATCGAGGCACCATTCGCGCCTACCATGTCGGCGATTCGATGATTTTGGTAACCGGGATCCGCGGTCGTATCCGATACCAATCGGTGAGCCATTCTCCGGTCGGGTTTGCGGTCGAGTCGGGAATGTTGTGTGCGACAGAAGCCATGCATCATGAGGACCGACATCTTGTTTCCAATGTTGTTGGAGATCCACGAATGCGTATCGAGATTGGCCCCTCGATCGCATTGGGTCAACGCGATACGGTTTTGATTGCAAGCGATGGGTTGTTCGACAACTTGAGCATTGCCGAAGTGGTTGAACGCATCCGGAAAGGCAAACTGCCGGCGTCGCTTGCTTCGTTGACGGAACTTGCGCATGCGCGCATGCTGGGGATCGAAAACCAGCCTTGCAAGCCGGACGATTTGAGCGTCATTGCCATTCGACCTGACCCGAGCGTCAAATTCGTTTGAACATTTTATCGAGCTGTTCTCTTGAGAAGAACAATGCGGTTGGTCGACCATGCGGACAATGATGTGTGTCTTGGAAGTGCTGACGTTGCTCCAGCAAGGCAGTGATCTCTACGGACGTCAATTTATCGCCGGCCTTGACCGCGGCCTTGCATGCCATCATGTTCATCAGTTCGTCCAACAAATTGCGAGCGTCCGCTTTTTTGCCACCCTCCATGAGCGGCTCGAGAACTTGTCGAAGCATCTCAGCCCGTCCCATCTTGGCTAGCATCGCTGGATAGGCCGTAACCAACACGGTATCCCCGCCAAAGGGCTCGAGCTCGATACCGATCTCCGCTAAGGTTTCGCGAGAATCGACTGCTGCCGCCGCTTCGCTCGGTGTTAACGTGACGGGTTCCGGAACGAGCAAGCGTTGCATGTCGAGCGACTTTGACATGACCTTGTTCTTGATCTGCTCATACAAGATGCGTTCGTGCAACGCGTGCTGATCCACCACCACCATTCCGGCTTCATCTTGCGTGACCAAGTAGCGATTATGAATTTGGAAGCCCACCTGTTTGTGCGAACCATCGATGGGTTGGGCAGTCGAAACAACGCGTTCATCGTTGGACGTTTCGTCGGCCCATGGGGCTCTAGGAAATGCCATTTCCGCTTCCGCATACTCCTCGGACGCCGTCAGGATCGCCGGGCCGGATTGCATCGCAACGCGTGGTTCGGGGGGTGAATAGAAGGGGTCGTCGATCCGAGCAACGGTTCTCCCTAACGTATTCATCATCGGCGAGTTCGAACCGGAAAATGGGCGGAATTCCGGGATGTCGTTTCCAAGGAGCGTTCCCAAGCCTGGAGTTCCAACCGCAACCGGTGCATTCGATTTGGCCCACGAAAGCAACTCGGACTCGTTCGAGACATGGTGCGTTGTGGTCATTGGAAAGTTTGAGTCCGCCAACGTAGGTGGAACCACCGGCACCGAGGGTACTCGAACCTTTGCCACCAAATCGCTGTTGAGAAACTTCGTTCGCAAACTATGCAGGAGTCGACTGTAAATGGCACCGCTATCTTCGAATCGTACCTCCACTTTGGTTGGATGGACATTGACGTCGACCGTCTTTGGATCAACCTCCACATGCAAGAAACAAACCGGCATGCGACCGACCATGAGTAGCCCGCGATAGGCTTCTCCTAGCGCGTGTTGCAGGGAACGGTCGCGGATGTACCGCCCATTGAGGAACAGATATTGCATACGGTTGTTGCCACGCGAGACCGATGGATCGGAGACATAGCCACGGATTCCGACCCGTTCGTCCCGTTGATCGATCGGTATCAAGGAGTCTGCGACTTCGTCCCCAAAGAAAGCTCGAATGCGTTCGGACCATCTTTCGGTAGGTACCAAGTCATGCAGAATGCGTTCGTTATTCATAAGCGTCATATGCACTTGCGGAAATGCCAATGCGATCCGTGTAAAGGCTTCGATGACATGCCCCATTTCCGTTTGCGATGTTTTCATGAACTTGCGACGGACGGGGGTGTTGAAGAACAAATGGCGAACCTCAAGCGTTGTGCCGATGGGGCCAGAGCAAGGTCGTACGGGCTCCTTATCACCCCCTTTGACCACCAACTCGAATCCGCCATCGCTGTCCGCGGTCCGACTTCGAATACGAAGGTGACTGATTTCGGCGATGGATGCGAGCGCTTCGCCCCGGAACCCAAGGGTCCTTACGTCGAATAAATCGTCGCTGGTTTCGAGCTTGCTGGTCGCATGAGGCGCAACGGCGAGTTCGAGCTGTTCCGACGAAATCCCGCAACCGTTGTCGCTGATACGAATCAGCTCGATTCCGCCCCCTTCGACGGCCAGTTCGATATGGGTTGCCCCCGCGTCAATGCTGTTTTCAAGCATCTCCTTGACGACGCTGGCGGGTCGCTCAATCACTTCGCCAGCAGCAATTTTGTTGACCAAACCGATAGGCAGTTGTCGAATGGTAGGCATCGTGCATCAACTTAACTCGTGAAACGAAAATTCTTTATTTTGATTCCCTCCAAGTTACCCGATTGGTCTCCCTTGGAGAAGCCATTTCAATATGCCAGCAAAAGCGATTGCCGAGGGGAATGAAGCAAGCCGAAAAAATGCAGGAAAAAGCTGGTCTTGCGGGTCGGCGTTCCTAGGGCTTGCGGCTGATATAATCTTGACACGGGGTATTCGAAAGTGGCATGGGCGTCTCGCTCATGGATTCATGAGCGCGCTCGTGCCACGCTTTGAAAACCCGACGCGTAACGGCTTGTTGATTTAATGGTACGACGGACTTCCTAGTCCGTCGAAATTCCCATTGACGGACTTGGAAGTCCGTCTTACCGCCCTTACCCAATAACGACTTCACTAAAGCAACAAGCCGGTAAGCGAGGTGTCGACCGCAATCCCTCGCTCACGGGCACGGGTTATCATAGTCTATCGACGGAGAACGCACCTTTCGCGGAGAAACTATGTAGGGTTGCATCAAGAAAAAAATCCGGCACACTCGTTGGGAATACCAAATTACTTCATTCTCCAACGAGGGCCGAATTATGTCTAAGGTTATCATGGTTGGTTGCGATTTGCACGACC
>CAMCMB010000122.1 GCA_945875845.1 Pirellula staleyi DSM 6068 | reverse complement strand
ATTGCACAGCATGGATTTTGTGTTTGTCCACCAATGCAGACACAGGCACCCCATCTAAGAGATGCTCCCTTACAATCGCGATCTTCTGCGCAGGCGTTAAAAACTTTCGTTTCGTCATTGCGGTTTCTCCTTGCCGAACCGCTAAACTTGAGCACACGATTCTGTGCACTACTTCGAAATGAGCAAAACACAGCCACGCAGATCGAATGTACCCCCTAGGCCTCGCAAGGGAGCTTGTGGGTGAGCTTGAATCGTGTGGCTGTTCTTTTTGAACCCGAACGGTCGCCTGATCGACCTCACGGCCCAGTAGGTGGTGTGCGCAGTTCTCGCCATAGTGCCCCCCAGCAACCTGCATCACATCCCCCAACACCTTTAAGGATTCAGATGCCGATGAAAAAACTCCCAACGGAGTGAGCTATAGGTGCTGCCGACACCGTGTTGGAACTCGGGATAGATCATCATTTCGAACCGCTTGTCGCCATCATTGAGGGCTTTTGAGAGCTGCCACGTGTTGGCTGGGTGCACGTTATCGTCGATCAACCCTTGCACCAATAAAAGTTTGCCCGTTAGATTTTTGGCCAGCTCGACGCAAGAACCTTCGCGATATCCTGAAGGATTTTCTTCGGGAGTGCGCATGTAGCGTTCCGTGTAAATCGTGTCATAGTTTTTCCAGTCTGTCACCGGGGCCCCCGCCACACCTGCTTGAAAGACATCTGGGTACTTGAGGAGAGCAAGGGCTGACATGTACCCACCGTAGGAATGACCAAAGATACCGACACGTCCACCGTCAATGTAGGGACGCTCTCGTAAGTACTTCACCCCGTCCGCTTGGTCGGCGATATCGGGACCACCGAGTTTTAAATAGGTTGCGCTTTCAAATGCTTTGCCACGCCCGACGGTGCCACGATTTCCAATCTTGACGACGATAAAACCCAGCTCACAAATCGCATTGGCTGCTTGATAACGATTGCTGATTCCCTGCGAGGCGGGCCCACCATAGACGTCGACCAGCAACGGATATTTTTTGCTCGAGTCAAAATGCGAGGGCTTGTGCAACGTACCGTAAATGATTGTCCGACCGTCGTCGGCAGGAAAGGAAAAGAGCTCCGGTCGTTCTAGCTTGAGTTTTTCGGATTCGGCAGTGTTTCCAGTCGCTATCACTGCAATCTCTTTGCCATTTTCGTCATAAACAACGCTGCATGGAGGCGTATCGAATTGCTCGCGCACCGCCAGTACGAATCGCGAGTCGGGCGAAATGTTGAACGAGGTATGGTTCAACGGTGAAGCTGTTAATCGCCGGTGGTCTGTGCCGTCGAGCTTGGCTCGATGCAGTTGGGCATTGTACGGATTCAAGTCGCTGAACGCGGTGTAGTAAACGAACCCTTTTACTTCGTCGACCTTTTCAATTGCGCCGCAGGCATACTCTTGAACTTGCGAGATTGGATTCAACAAACGACCGTCTAGGTGACGGAGTTGAAAATGCTTCCATCCATTTGCCTCTGTCTCCCAAAGAAACCTTTCACCATCCGCGAGAAATTGAATCTTAGGAGCATTGTTTTGCCACGTTGCTTGGCTCTCCGAAACGACGACACGAACCTTCAATGACGACACGTCGATCGCAAGTAAGTCGAGGACATCTTGCCGTCGATTGGTGCGATTGACCAGCAACTCTTTGCCGTTGGGCGAAAAACGGATGGCGAACAAGTATTGGCTAGGCTCACCCTCGATTTGGATCTTTTTGGCTTCCCTGGCTGCAATGTCGTAAATCCAAAGTGCGACGCGAGGATTGGCATTGCCCGGTTTGGGATAGCGAACGGATTGCAGCGAGGTGTACGTCGAGGTGTTGTCAAGCGTCAGATGGTAGTCTGTCATGTCTCGCTCATCGACTTCATAATAGGCCAACAACGAGCTGTCGGGCGACCACCACATTGCATCATTTTGATCGAGCTCCTCTCCGTATACCCAGCAACACGTGCCGAACCGAAGACGATCATTGCCATCCGAGGTCAATTGCTTCTTTTCGCCCAAAGCAGGGTCGATGGGATCAAGCCAGACATTGAAATTTCGATAGACCGCGTTCCATTTCCCATCGGGGGATGGTGCGGTTTCACGCTGCTTGGCTCGGCCGACAGGTGCTCCACCGTTGGGTGGACGCCGTCTCGCAATCGGTGCTGGAACCTCGCCGCCTTTTGGAATGTCTTCCGCAACGGATGTTGCGAAGCTCGAAAGGTCTAGCTTTAGGCGTTTGCCGTCGAAGGTATACGAAAGAGAAGCCCCATCGTCGGACCACTTCGCATTCTCAACGCGACCGCCCCCCGATAGCTCGCGTCGTTTTGCCGAGACCTCTTCGTAGCGTTGATACCCCGGAAGTTGTTTGAATGTCAACTGGCCAAAGGCATACGGAGAACTGAGGCTGACCCATGTGCACAACAGTGCAAAAAAACAAATCAAAATTGCGGATCGAATCATGGTTTTTGGGCTTATCTCACTACATATTGCTGGAATGAATTGCGGTTAGATTGAATTGTGTTTTTGTGTTTGTTGTACGCATCGCTAGGGTGGGTGAGGCTCCTGCCGAACCATTGTTGTCGTAAGCTAGGGAGGGTGAGGCTCCTGCCGAACCATTGCGTTGTCGTAAGCTCGGGAGGGTGAGGCTCCTGCCGAACCATTGTTGTCGTAAGCTCGGCAGGAGCCTTGCCCTCCCTTGGTACTAGCTGCTCGCTACGACTCGAAACAAAAGCACGTACATCAAAACAACAACCAGAATCAATGAGACTGCACCGAGCAAGATCACGGTGGTAAGTTGCTGACGGCGTTTCTGCTCGCGCTTCTTCTTGACGAGACCACTGGTTACGGTTCCGGTCGGCTCAGGGCTCAGGACTGCTGCAACGTTGGTCGTCGGTTGTTCACTCCCTTCGAGGCTGGTAGGTGGCTTTCGCGTATCTGGCGAAACGAACTCCGGGATCAAATCGGTTGCGGCTTGCCATTGCGACATTCCCTCACACCACAAGAACGAGTCCGACGTCACGCGTCGCTCTGCAATCCACTCCATCAGCAATTGCGGCGAAGCAGGTCCAAACTGGCCACCGCTTGGGGGCCTAACAAACCATTTCGCATCCAAAGACGCACTCAAGACGGCTGGCATTTCTTTCTTTATGAGGGACGACTCGATTTTGTCGATGGGGTTACTAGTTTGTTGTTCGAGGTTCGATTGTTTCTGGCTGGTGGCCTTGGCTTTTGTGGGTAGTACCGATTTTTCAGCACCATTTTTTTTTGTTGGAAGGCCATTCTCAGTGGAAATCGCACTCGTTGACTTTTCCGTCGTTTTGGCATTTCTCGATGAAGTCGAAAAAGTCAGCATGGCATCGGGATTGACTGGCGAGTCATCCAATGCGATCGAGTGCGAAGCATCCTTCAACGGGACGCGAAACGGCGAGTTGCACGCGGGACAACGCCCTCGCTTTCCTCCTTGAAAGTCTTTGACGTGGAGCGCGTGGTTGCAATGATGGCAGGCGAAATGAATTCCCATAGTCGTCAGTCTCCGATATAGGATCGTTATCGATACGTTTCGTGGCACTTGCTGCACGCTTGGTCGACACGCCCGACAGCCGTGCGTGCCAGGTCTGCATCTTTGGAACGGACCGCTTTGGATACTTCTTGTGCGGCCTTGGTCATCGCTATCGCGTATTCCATGTACTGCTTATCATCTGCGTCTGTCATCCCAGGTTGCTGGATGACTTGGCCAAATACAGCGAGCAATTCGGCATACTTCATGATTTCGTCTTGGCTGTCATTAAACTTGGCTTCGCTGCTGGTCGATGGAGCAAGATGCTCTCGAAGGGCCCACTCCATTATCTGCATTGTCGGACCTCGGTCGGCCGTATCCGCCCAACTCACTTCCTCCGCGTTTCCGGAAATCTTGACTCCTTTTAACATCGTTTGCAAATCCACTTGCCTTTGTTTTGCTTCATTGAAAACAGGTTGAGTACCCACTTTGCAGTTTGCAGCGACACGGGCAAAAATCCGTTGCGCAAATGCGGCAGAGGGTTTCCACCGTATCTCTTCTGGGTATTGATCAATGACGGCCATCGTTGTGGCGAGCAAGGTGAACTCGCGACGAGTTTCCACCACTCCACCGCCAGCAAATTTTGCAGGAGTCGTAAGCATGCCATCGAGCCGAGTTGCCGACTCCTTGACCAAATCTTCAACCGTAGAGCCGTTGATCAGATTTTTCCAAATCCCGTTGGCTGTCTCCGATGGCATTTCCGCCTGATCCTCTCTGGCACCCACGGTGTTCGGCGACTTGTTTCCCGCCAACAGGGATTGAGTATCTGGCATTTCACCTTGCAATTGCCCAATGGCATCGGAAAAGAAAACCCCCGAGAACTCGTTGGATTGGAAATTGGGTGGAGAAGCCCTGGTGTGCCGTTTGACCGTTCGTTGCGCTACCACGGTCGAACCGAGGAGGAACGAACAAAACATCCATCCGAAAACGAGTCGTAGTTTCATTGATAATTCCCAAACATGCCGACAAGCACCACCAATACCGCCCTCTATCTTACTCTTCTGACAACATCGGGGCCAATTGGTTGCTCAAGGCTCTGACGATAATACTTAAGTCCGGGGATAAAGAAACTAGCGCCTGCGACGATTCCAAAGATAATATGGGCCACGTCAGGGAAAACCAGCATCAACCCGCTGGCGGCAAACAAAAAAAGCGCCTGAATATAAAAGACTCCGCTCAGGATTCCGGCTTTGATTAGGAAAACCATTCCCGTCATCACCGCCACCAGCGGCGTAAGTGTCAGCGGCGCTAACCCCAATCCAAACTCAATCGGGAACAATGCGGCAATACCGATCATGCTTGCACCCCACACGTGCGCGATTTGACGCTCGACAAAGGTGACGGGACCCATCCGTCGTCGCAACGCCCAAAAGACGGCGGCCCACGCTCCAAGTCCAACTGTCCACAATAACCCATAGGCCCACCGACTCTCGGTATGACTCCAATGCAGAGACTCGGTAAACGAACATAAAATGATGAGTACCAACGAGTGCCACATCCACAACAGCCCCCAATTCTCGAGGATAGGCGCATGGTGTGTTTCGCGAAAGAACCTAGCTACCACTTGGGCGAATTGACCGGACCTGGCTGCAATTGGCTCGTCGTTTAAAAAAGCTCGCAGGTCCTCCGCCAACAAGCCCGCGCTTGCATATCGCAAATCGGGCGGCTTTTGCAAACAACGCACGACAATCATTTCTAGATCGCGATCTATTCGCGGGTCAATGTTGCGAGGTGGCGACGGGTCCTGCTCGAGAATTTTGAGCATCAGGTCGACTGGTGATTTTGCGACGAGGGGCGGTCGACCCGTCAAAGCATGATACAAGACAGTCCCAAGACTATAGATATCCGAAGCAGGACCAATTTTTCCCATTCGCCCGCTGGCTTGCTCCGGGCTCATGTAGTTTGGCGTTCCCAAAACCACACCTGTTCTGGTCAAGGACTCAACGTTATCCGTTTGCTTGGCAAGCCCAAAATCTGTTAATTTGGCACCGCCAGCTTCATCGATCAGAATGTTCGACGGCTTGATATCGCGATGCACGACGCCCGAATCGTGGGCGAATTGTACGGCCCGAGTAATTTGTTCCAGATAACCTGCGGATTGGCGGTGCGTCACAATTCCAGATGCCATCAGATCCGAAAGCGTTCTGCCACGGATATATTTCATGGCAAAGTAAGGGCGGCCGTCGATTTCACCCACATCGTAAACCGGCACGATACCAGGGTGTTCCAGTTTCGCTGTCGCCTGCGCCTCGGCAAAGAATCGTTGCTTGTCTAGCACCGTTGCAAGTCGGTCACGAAGGATCATCTTGATGGCAACTTCGCGGTTCAAGCTCAATTGCGTCGCGCGATAGACGATTCCCATGCCGCCCCGCCCAACTTCTTCGAGGAGTTCATAGTCCCCCATGGTACAAGGCAAACTCAATTGCCATACGCCAGACCCAGATTTGGCGTTCGCATCGTCGATCGCTTGGCCTTCTGCCCCCCCAACAGCATCGGTGACCAACACCGTTCCCCACAGCAACATCAAATCTGAAGCGTGTTCTGGGTGTTGGCGACATACTTCGCGGATATCGACCGCTTGACCTTGTTGCATGCGATCCGTCAATTCGCATACAAGCAAGGCTAATTTCGCTTCCGACTCTGAGCTCGGTTCATCCGATTCGAATCCTTCGTCCCCCTCATGCAGCGAGCACGGAGCCAATGCAGCATCTTTTTCTGATAGCGAAGCGTCCCTCGGGATCATTCCTGCAAATCCTTGTGGAGCGTTGGCAGGCCTTCGATGACCTCTCGCAGTCGCTTCAACGCACGCAAATAACGCATACTGGCCGCCGGCTCGGTCAATCCCAACGACTGCGCAATCTCTTGGTTGTTGAGTTGTTCGTAATGACGCATAAGGATGATTTCGCGATCGTTTTCGCGAAGCAATTGAACAGCCGATTCAATCTGTTCCGCTAATTCACGCTGAGTCGCGGCGGCAGCCGGTGTCAAGGCCTGATCGCGAAACTGGTTGGCCAACTCCATGGTCGATTGATCCATAGGTCCCTTACCCGGTTGAGGCTGTTCGCGATCGATGCTCCGCTTGGCGGAGACACGATGGCGCCGATGGGCATCAATGATTCGATCCTTCGCTATCTGCCGAATCCACAAATGAAATGGAATCACCGGATTGGCTAAGTAATCGGTGAGTCGACGGTTCGCTTCCATCAAAACATCTTGAATGACATCGCTCACATCCATCCGTTGCATGAGACGCTGATCCAGGCGCAGTTGGATCATGCGTCGCAAAGAGTTTCTATGCCGGTCCATCAACTGCTCGACCGCCAACGATTCTCCACCTCGGACGTTGACAAGCAGTTCCGCAGTAACATCTCCATCCGGCCAAATTGAGTTCGACATAACGCTTCCTAAGGAATTATTCTCGTTTCTGTTATTCTAGCGTAATGACCAGTGTCCGTGCCGGCCAAAGTCTTTTCGTGCGAAATCGGAGAGTCCTCCACGCTGCATGCCGAAAGATAAGAAAGCCTAATCGTACCCGCACCGACTCAAATCGTACTCTTGGTCCTGCGACTCGACGTCATCGACCATCAAGCATGGGCACCGACATGCAAAGAACCCGATCTGCGTGGCTGGGCTGCAAAGTCGCTGCAGGCAACTCGGCAACATCAGCGTTCTGAGCCTTTCAAGTTGCTCAAAACTGTCAACGGGGAGATACTTGGGGGAGAAAACGCACAGAGAGCACGGCCATTGCGATAACTTGGTGAGGCAGATAGTCTACAATAGTGTATAAAGTAAAATGAATCCACTGGCACGCGAGTGGTAACCCACCTCTCTGACTCGACCAAGGGTGATCTTCTACGATGAATGCATTTGGGAAAAGGTTTTTCCGTCTGAAACGAGCTCTGGTTTTCCTCATGGCACTTTGGCTTGCTCCGCTAACGGTGCTCGCTCAAACGAAATTGGAGATCGCCACATTCGATGTCGATGCAACTCCGCCACTCGGCACAGCGATGGCTTACGATCCAGTCAAACGCGTCGACGACCTCACGCTTCGTTGCCGTGGCGTCGTGATCCTTGGTGCGGACCAACCCATAGTGCTGTGTGCAGTGGACTGGATCGGTATTGCCAATGAGGGTCACGATGTTTTTCGCAGCGAACTCGCTAAAGCAGCCGGCACGGTACCCGAGCGAGTCGCCGTCCATGCTCTTCATCAACACGATGCGCCGGGCTGTGATTTCACCGCAGAAAAAATCATCAAGGACCTTAATATTCAGGGCTACTCTCGGTTTGATGGAGACTTTCATCGGCAGGTTATAAAACGAGCGGCGGACGCCATTCGGGCCGCCCTGCCAAATGCGCAGCCGCTCACCCATTACGGCTACGGCGAGGCGGTTGTCCAAGAGGTCGCATCGAACCGGCGCGTGGATCGCAAACCCGACGGAAAAGTAGGAGCGATGCGTGGCAGCAGTTGCAAAGTGGCAAACCTCATTGCCATGCCAGAAGGGCTAATCGATCCTGTCGTGTCTCTGCTCAGCTTTTGGAACGGCGATAACCCAATCGCAATGCTTAGTTTTTATGCGTGTCATCCGCAGAGCTACTACCGTTTGGGAATTCCTAGTCCCGATTTCCCAGGCATCGCCCGATTCATTCGCGGCCAGGACGTCAACGCGGCGCTGCATGTGCATTTCAACGGCGCCGGCGGCAATATCGCTGCTGGCAAATACAATAACGGCGCACAAGCGAATCGAATGATACTCGCTACCCGATTGGCCAATGGAATGCGCGAAGCATACGAGAAAACAACTAAACAACCGATAACCGCCACGGACTTGGGATGGAACAGTGTCTTCGTCAGTCTTCCACTGTCACCGCATCTCGATGAAGCCGATTTGATCGCTAAGCTAAAGGGGACACCGCCCAAAGGCTATATTTCGTTTGCCGACCAACTCGCGTGGTTGCGACAGGTAAAGGCTGGTCGCCAGATTGACATCACTTGCCTGCGCATCGGTGGCACAAGAATGCTGCATCTTCCTGGCGAGTTGTTCGTCGAATACCAATTGGCTGCGAAAGCGATGCGGCCTGACCTCCACGTCATGATGGCGGCCTACGGCAACTACGGGCCCGGGTACATAGGCACCGCTGCCGCCTACCCCGAAGGTGGATACGAGACCGGCGCGACGTCATCGAACACTGCTCCGGAAGTCGAAACCATCCTAATGGACGCGATGAAAAAACTCCTCGAGGCAAAGTAGCCGATGCTTATTTGAAGGAACTCGAAAACGACTTCACTAAAGCAACAAGCCCGTAAGTGAGGGACGGTAGAAAAACAGGGAGTCAACTTGCTATGCGTCAGTTCAGTAGTTCAAGGCGAATAATGTGCGGTCTAGCCTCGGTATGCTTGTCGGCGTTGCTATGGATGGATTCGACCTTGGCTCAGTTTCCGACTCAGGATCGCCTCAACGCGTTCGTCCAGCCTTACATCGATAGTGGAACAATCGTGGGCATGAGCGTGGGGATCATCCACCATGGTGAACGTCAATCGCGAGGCTATGGCGTCAAACAGCGTTCCGGCGGAGAGAGTGCCGATGACCAATCAAGTGTCCCGGATTCGAAAACGGTTTATGAAATCGGATCGATCAGCAAAACATTCACGGGCCTCATCCTAGCGGATGCCGTGATTGCTGGGCGCGTTCGGTTGGATCAACCCATCGAGGAGCTCCTTCCCAAGTCGGTGACACTCCATTCGCAACCCGGCCAGCCGATGACATTGCTGCACTTATCGACCCATGTCTCGGGTTTACCAAGGCTCCCAACAAACCTTCGAATGGAAAATGCAGCGAATCCATATGTAAGTTATACAGGCGACGACATGTTTCGATTTTTGAGCGAAACCAAGCCCACACGCCAGCCTGGCGAAAAGATGTTGTATTCCAATTACGCGGTTGGACTTCTCGGAAATCTTTTGGCTCGCCAAGCCGATTCCAGCTATTCCGAGCTGCTGAAGAACCGGATCTGTGTCCCACTGAAAATGAACGATACGGTCATCGAGTTGAGTGATGACCTCCGATCACGGCTGGCTTCGCCGCATACGGCGAAAGGAACGCCGGCATCCAATTGGGACCTGAACACCTTCGTAGGTGCGGGGGGCATCCGCAGCACGGTTGACGATATGCTGAACTACATCCAAGCTCATTTAGATCCCCCTGAAAACGACCTGGGCAAAGCGATTGAATTAGATTGGAAAATCCATCAAAAACCGATTCGCCCCGAAGACTTCGCGATGGGGCTGGGTTGGCATGTGGCCCGCGACGGGAATACGCGATGGCACAATGGCCAAACGGGCGGCTATCATTCGATGGTTCTCATCGACAGGCGGTCCAAGTCCGGTGTGGTAGTCCTTTCCAATACGGCTACCGCTGAGGTCGACCGGTTAGCAGAAGACTTGATTCGGTTGCTGGCAGGTAGCGATATCAAACCGAGAACATTTGAAAAAGAACAATAGGCGCGACCGACAAAAGTCGCTGGTTGCCGCAGGCAAAAAATCGTGGCGACCAAAATTTTTTCTTTCTATGTGCTTCGAAGTCATCAATATTTCGCAACACGTTTGTCTGAAGCGTCAAACCGCTCCAAGAATGTGTTGATGATGCCGCAAA
>CAMCMB010000121.1 GCA_945875845.1 Pirellula staleyi DSM 6068 | reverse complement strand
ATGCGAACACGGAACGCCAATAGTCGTTCAATCTCTCTTTCGAATCTTTCACGTTCAACGCCACAACATGCGAGCAAGTCCGGTAATGATTTCCTTTCAATGCGTATTTCGTCGCAACCTTTCAAACCGTAGTCGCCGGTCGCAAGTGTCGCCGATTCTGTACGTAGCGGGTGCAAACTTAGCGGTCTCTGCTCGCGAGTATCGACTAAGCAAACCACCTGGCCCGGATCTAGTTTCGATGGTAACGCGTTTTTCATGCTGCGACCCTTCCGCTAAAACGTTCCTGACTGAGCTGGTTTCCAACTGGACGGCAACCGGAGCAAACACCGCATTGTTGGCACTCAAAGTTTTCGAACCCATCAAACGTCCGCACCGCCCATTGCGGCCCATGGCATCGCTCGCATGGTCGCAAATCTGCGGATCGGCGTAGCATGTCCAACAGCTCGCATTTGTGATCTCGGATGAAACAGGCTAGCGATTGAGTGACGTTCGCTGATGGAGAAACCGCAACGCTTGAACCCTTGAGACTGACAGTAACGTTCGCTGCCTGGATTGCATAGAAAAGGTGGTAGCGACTCAAAATACCACCCCGTCCGCATCGCCGTTTAACTCAGCGTTGATCTCATCCAGACTAGGCGAAACTTCAAAATCGCTGGGAATATCGCGATTGTCGTTAACAGGGATAACAGGATTAACAGCTTGTTCGCTACTTATAGCTATCGAATTAGACTCATCTTGAAGCCTGCGATTAGTAGGTAGTAACAAGTTAGGGATAAGCTGTGAATGCTGTGAATGCTGTGAATGACTTTTTTTCTCAACAAGCTGTGAATGCTGTGAATTTGGCTCGGTGTCTGATCTCAGCCCGATACCGATGTAGCACCATTGAACGCGCTCATTCACTTTGCGTTGAGCTGTGGTAAGCGATGGCCGATGTTGTTGCATTGCCAGTCCAAAAGATCGTTCGGTAGAAACGGGACGTCCCTTCCGTTCGCACTCCGCACCATAGGCACCGCGTAGCACCGCCCTCGGTGTGACTAAACCAGGATCGTCAACCGTGAATTGATCCAACCACACTCCAAGAGGATCGGTTATCGAATGGAATTCGCGATGTGCATTGCTTAACGTCGCGGATGTATGCAAACGCCAATTTCGTTTCTTGACTGTTTCGAGCGCATCCAAGGCCTTATTCAAAAAACCAGACAACTCGACTTGCGATGTCAGCTTGGAATGCAGTTCGGATCTCGGTATCTCAATGCTAGTTCCACGGAAGGATCGATCGAACGGAACGACCACCCACCGATCAAAAAACCCTTGGCTTGCGTCATTCGATTGTGGTAGCGAATTCGATGAGAATACCAGCCTAGCGAACGGTTGAAAGTCGAATGAGTCTCGAAACTTGTATTCGGCTTGCAGCTCGTCGCCTCCTGTAATGGCCTTGAATATCGAAGTACCTGCTAAATGATCGGTAGGCAAGTCTGCACAAATGTTTGCGAGCTTGCCAATTAATCGACTTGCTGCGAACCGATCGGATTCAAGCTTGTGAAGTGCCAAAGAACAGTAATTTGATTTCCCGAGAAACTCGCATAGCAGATCCAACCAAGTTGATTTCCCGTTCCCGCCGCCGCCGTTAAGCAGAATGGCCTTTTGAATGCTCGTGATAGGCAACATCAGCCACCCTGCGATTTCGTAAGCCAATGGTATCGTGTCCGCTGGAAACACTTGCTCAATGAATGTGTCGATCGCTTCACAAATGGCTTTTGGATCAAACAAGACTGGCAATTGACTCGCTGACAAGTGCCTAGGCGAATGAGGCATTAGAACCCTATCCTTGACACTCAAAAGACCATTCCGAACGTTCAATACGTCGATTGGCGGCCTATCCCATAGCGTTGGCGCGTCGATGGAAATGAATTCAATTACGTCTGCATTCAATGATCGATGCCAATTTTTATCCTGCATCGTCTCTACGGTAAAACGCTTCACCAGTTTCTTAATGAAGGTATCCCCATTTGGCAGATAAACGCCATCGCGATAGCAGTGCAGTTTGCCGCCTGCATCGAGTGCAAAGTGATTCGATTTACAAATGGCATCGGAAACCGTTTTCACCAGTCCGTGCATACTGCCTTGGCCGCTACTTGGCTTTGGCTTAGTTGCCTTGCTAGGCTTTGCATCGTTAGGACGATTCCCCCTACCTTTCGACGCCTGTCCGTTTTGCCTTTCGAACAACATTTTATCAACATCCGGCGGGAGGCCCGGGTCGAATTCATCGCCATATAACTTGCTTGGCTTGGCTTCCATGGTAATATTTCCTTTAGTTGTGTTCGTTGAATTCGCGTTTTGCCGCGCGATGTAAAAAGAGAATGGCCGGTCGTCGTGGACTGGCCGTTTTCGTTTAAGCAGGAAAGTAGTCCTTAGCGCTTGTTCGCTTAGCTCGAGCTCGCTTTGGCTTCTCGGTTTGCACCGCTGATTGAAACCTAGTCCGCACTAGAAAGGCCGCGAAGTCCGTTTCTAAGATCCGCCATCGTGGGCGCTGTGCGTTTGGTTTTGTGTTGATATTGGAGGCGACAATTTCGCCGCCATGAATCTTGTTCAAAACAGCTTCCTCCGTTGTCTGCATGAAATCGGCAAGCTGTGCCACGGTCATCGTTTGCATTGTTTACCCTCGTTAAAACGTTCTGATTTGTGATCGAAACAACGAGGTAGTTCTATTTCGAACTACAATAGAAATCTAACCGTAGGAAACTATAGGAAAGGTTTCCTATAGTGCGTTCTGGTAAGAGTACCAATGAAAAGGGAACAAACTTTTTTTGAGAAAATTCGTTCCCTATGGGTTTCCTATAGCTAAAAATACACTGCAAATTGAGTGCTATTTCGGCTTTTTGGTAGCTTTGGATTTTGGCTTTGCTGCATCTTTCGATCGTTGCGTGAAATACTCCTCGATTGTTTGCGTTATCGGTCGTCCGGCCCTGGCCTTTTTATAGGCTTCCCATTGCTCATCTGTGAGCTTGAATGCCATCGCCTCACCTTTGTCCGCATATGAACCCTTGCATTCGGCAAACAGCTTGTTAACGAGCGCTACGATGTCAATTGACTTCACTTCATCGGCCCACAAATCAATCCGCAATTCAAGTTCATCGCCATGTTTTTTGATGTCATCGCCGGATGACTTGCTTGCCATCAAGCTACCAAGTTGTTTGCTGATTTCCCTACAAATCAAATGCAGCTTAGGAAATTGTTCTGTGTCCATATATCGCGAAACGGTTAATGATTCTGGATTGTACGCGCCTGGAGTCTCTTGTGCTTTTTGAATTGAGTATCGAATAGCCGCACCAATCAATTCGCGATCGATGATTCCAGCTTTCAGATACTTGGCTATTTTCCGCAATTGTGATTCCATGTTCATTTGGCGCCTCGTTTCTTCGTTGCCGAACCGAATAGCCATTTGCGCACATGCTCGCAAACCGCACATAGCCTATCATCGCTGATACGCTGCCGGTAACGCGCTGCCATGTCGTTATTGCTGTCCGTATGGCCCATAATCAACCGGATAGCAGGAGGGTCTAGATTGGGTGCCTCTTCTGCAATTGTTGCAAACGTATAGCGAAGGTCTCGGAACGAATGCCCTTCGATCTTTGCTGCATCAAGTACCGTTTCAAACAACCTTCCAATGTGTCTCCCGTTGCGCTGCGTATCGCTAAAATCGCGAGTCTTGGAACGATAAAAAACTAGCTCGCCATCGATTGGCCCGGCTTTCATCGCTGCATCAATCGCCGCCTTTGTTTCCGGCCACAATTTGACGCGTCGAAACGTGCATGTCTTAGCCCTCGGCCATTCAAGATAGTCGCCCTTCATTGCCGATCTCGGAAGTTCTGCCAGCTCCGTGTTTAGGAACCCTGCATTGATTCCCAGCAATATCATTGCTTTGGCGTTTAAGTCCGCATGCTTCAAGAGTAGCTTGATTTGATCTGAGCTAAATGTCTGGTCACCTTTGGCGTTTTCATGCTTACGGTATGCCTTTGCATTTGGCTTAGCGAACGACAACCCAAAGTTTGCAGGTCGCTCTAGTAGTCCGGTATCGTAGGCATGTTTGAACACGGATTTGATTTGGCCAATGAACTTCCCTCGTGAGTTTGGAGAGGCACACTTGCGATTGATCGCCGCCAGTACTTTCGCGAAGTGTACAGGCCCAATAACCTTTGCAGGAGTCGATGCAGGAACGACACCCATAAACAGCTTGCAAGTTTGATACAGCTCGTCGTATGTTCGCTGCGCAAGGTCTCCAGCGTCCTTTGTTGCCTCTTTGGCTTCCATGAACGCATTGCATACGCTCTTGACGGTAACAACCCCGTTTCCATCGTCCAATGGTGGTTCAAGTCCAGCAAGTAGCCATTCCTTTTCAGCAAGCCAACGCTTCAATGCCTTTTGTCCGTTTGGATCGTCCGCAACCTTGCCGAAATATTTGTGCTTGCCTAGAACCGTTTTGCACCAATACCCCTTGCCCTTGTGAACAAAGAGCGGGAATCGATTCGCTTTTTTCGGTACACTAGTGGTCATGCCAGTTTTTCCTTTCAAGTGAATTGGCATCAAGGCCCCGAACCAGTCGCATGGTTGCGGGGTCATCTTATTGGCTAACCTGTTTTAGCCTCCATTAGTGTACCAAGCAGTGTACAAAACGAATAGACACTAGAAATACCAACGAAAACATTGGCGTAATTGGGTTTTGTTACGGTCACCCAAACCGGTGCGAGTTCCGCCCAGTCATCGGTTTGCCGTAAAACAAGCGAACCCAGGCGTGACTAATGCTTTTTGAGCTGCTTCTAGGAAATGAGTTCGCAAATTCGAATTCTTCCAACCGTCCCCAGTGTTTTGCTCATTTCTATCTCCCCTTGAAGTGTTTTGATTTCTATCTCTTACTTAAGCGTAGCACGTTCGGCACAGATCGTTGTACCTGCGTCAAGAGCCTTCTGGTTGGCGGATCCTCATCTTGGCCGATAAGCGATCAATTCTCAGCGATCGATTCTTGGTCAATTGGGTCACGCAGAACAAAATGCAATTCGTGAAACGTGGGGATTTGACCGATAACCAGCAACCAATTTCATCGCGCACCTCGTTCGACCGTTTGTCGGCATGCTGATTGCGTAGAGACGACTTAGTGGCTTTGCTGATCAAAGGTAGCCTGAGTTCGCAAAGCAAGTCGTTACCATCACTTTAGATATTCGGAGAAAACAATCATGACCAAGACCATCAAGGAAAATCTCGCAGATGCGGGTACACAAGTCGTCAAAACCACGAAGTCAGTCGGAAGCAATATTGCTGCTGGCGCGGGCAATGCCGTCGAAATGGCGAAAGAGACCGTTGGACTCGAAACAAAGAACGTAGGGATTGCGGGCATGAAGGACCATATGAAGGTTTATGCATCCTGCGGTAAGCAAATGGGAGTCGTGGATCACCTCGAGGGGTCGGCCATCAAACTGACTCGCAAAGATAGCGCTGATGGTCAACACCACTACATTCCAACGAGTTGGGTTTCCAAAGTTGACAGCCACGTCCATCTAAACAAGAACTCGCAAGAAACCGAGGAACAATGGTCCACATCTGCGGACTCTTGTGGATGCAGCTAAGGATGCATCCGATTTCAGCTGACGATGCCTTGAGTGGGAGTATCGGTCTAGCGTTGGTTAACGCGAATCGGAACGCCCGATGACGGCCCCATCGTGATGTTACGCCTCTTGGGAAAGACCAGATTGGAATCGATTAGCTCAAGCTGATAACGCTTCAGTATCGTACCAAGCACAATTGCCATTTCATAGGATGCAAACGCGGCACCGATGCAACGTCGATGCCCGCCGCCAAACGGCATGTATTCGAATGCCGAGTAGCTGTGTTCGATAAACCGCTCAGGCCGGAAAAGCTCTGGCTCCGAGTAGGTTGATGGATTGTAATGCGCCAGCACCGTCGCGGGAGCGACGGCCACCCCTGCTGGCAACATGTAGTCGGCCAATCTCAGCGGCGATTTCAGTTTGCGAAGCGTCTCCGTTACGATCGGATGGATGCGCATCGTCTCTTGGATTGTGGCTTTCAAATACGGTGCGGAGGCAAGACTCGCTGGAGAATCATCACCAAGTGAGTCCGGTTCCTGACGCAGGCGAACGAGCGAATCCATGTTTTTGTGAAGATGATAGACGGCCCATGTCAATGACAGGGCCGTCGTTTCATGCCCGGCAAACAAAAATGTCATCAGCTCGGAATAGATGTGTTCCCGAGTGATCGATTGACCATCCTCATACGTCGACGCGCAAAGCATGGACAGAATGTCGTCATTTACGGAACCGCCTTGCTGGCGGTCTTGGATGACTTCATCCAAGAGTTGAAACAATTCCTTCTTCGCTTTCGTCCACCGATCCCAAGGACTGAAGCCAAAAAACGCCACGTGCGTTTTACTAGAGAAGAAGAGCAATGGAGAACTACTTGCGACCACTCTCCGGCTTGCGTTCATTAGATTCGTTACGAGTTCGCGATCGGATCCGCCGAACACCGTCCGAACAATCACTTCAAGAGAAATTTCGGTCATTAGGTCCAGCGTGACGACCGATCGCCGAGCGGAATGCGTTTCAATTTGCTCCAGAGCACACTGCTGGATACTCGCTCCATAAGCCTTCATTCGATCGCCGTGAAACATCGGCATCACCAACCGCCGTTCGCGTCGATGTTGGTCACCTTCCAAGATCAACATCGATCCACTGCCCATCAAAGGTACAATTGTACCCACGGCAAAAGGAGCATACATACTTGGATCCTGGCCATGAATTACAAACCTTTTGTGGACTCTGTGCCTTTTCGTGGCTAGCAGGTCGCCGTTCCGTACAATGGACAGCTACACAACTATGGAGCGATGTCGTGTCCACATCATGCATTCAGTGATTTCAAAATTGTGACGCCTTGCTGGGATGCCAACCAAGGTGGACGTCCGTGGCAAACCAGATGAAATGGGATTCCTTGTTCGGGCTCGAGCTCTTATCTTGATACAGCAGACCATAAGTGACGTAGCCTCCTTTTTAAGCAACTCGGGAAAAATGACTGAGCTTTTTTTCAAAAAGTATACCGATCTGATCGATGGCGATGTCGACTTGACCGACATGATGCGAGATCAAGGAATGGAGATCAGCAGTTGGCTGGCTAAGATTTCCGGACCTGAGTCGATGCTAATTCACGCACCCTACACATGGACTTTGAAAGAAGTGGTGAATCATTTATCCGATTGCGAACGGGTTTTTTCTTTTCGCGCGCTTTGGATTGCACGCGGTGGCACGATGCCGTTGGTGTCGTTCGACGAGAATCAGTTTTCCCTCCGTAGTAGAGCGAACGACTTCTCCATCGAAGCGTTGGCGGCCGAGTTTCGGGCGGTTCGACAATCAACCGTAACGCTGTTCGAAAACCTTCCCGAGTCTTCTTGGCATAGCGTCGGGCAAGTGATTGGATTTGACGTCACGGTGCATAAACAAGCGACCATACTTTTGGGACACGTGTCTCACCACTGGAGGATTCTTCAGCAACGATTTGGCATCTCGCATTGAGCGGGTTCGCTTGTCAGACCAGCGGCCAGCGACCTTCGTCGACGGATTTCGATCTAGCCACAACCAACGCCCAAACAATAGGATTTGAAATGTCGCAAGAACCACTTAACGAATCGGACAACTCGAATCCCGCTCTAGGGATGACGCGGCGTGATGCCATCAAAGCGACTGCAGCCACAATCGGAGCGTTGGCCTCCCATTCATCGCATGCACTGGGGCAAGAGACGGCATCGCCATTTGGTTCTGAGTTTCCCAACTTGGATTCCCTTGCAAGCGGCGAATGGTGGCTCGCCAAAATACCAAAGCAGAACCCACCACCAAGCTTAGATGTTCCTCGCGACCAAGTGGTCGCGTTTGCTCTCTACACTCAGCACAACGGAACGCTGAAACTGACGGCACAGCTTTACCCGTTGAAACCCGGCGAACCCCGCGAAGCAACTCTGGAATTACAACGAGACGACAAATGGCAGGAGGTCGCAAAAGTACCATTGTCGATGCCCGGATGGAGTGCTCACTTTCGTATCGAAGCTTGGGATGCATCGCGAGACGTCGCTTATCGAGTTAGGCACAGCGAGGCCGCCGCGTTCGAGGGGCTAGTGCGTCGTGACCCTGTGGACAAAAATGTCATCGTGATCGCCAACTTGTCTTGCAACTCCAGTCGCACAACCGGCCAGCGTGTTGAAATCATCGACAACCTAAAACTGCAAAACCCGGATTTGCTTTTCTTTGGTGGGGATCAAACGTACCGGCACACCGAGCATACGGCCGGTTGGATCGAATTTGGCTTGCAATTTCGGGATATCATTCGAGACCGACCGACCATTTGTATCCCGGATGATCACGATGTAGGTCATGGAAATCTGTGGGGTGAAAACGGCAGGCGTTCGGTATTGGCAGGCAACGCAGACGGCGGATATTTTTTTCCGGTCGAGTACGTGAATATGGTGCAGCGACAGCAATCCTGGAACTTGCCGGACCCCGTAGATCCTGCTCCGGTCGAGCGGGGTATCACCGTTTATTTTACAAGCCTGCGAGTGGGTGGAATCGATTGTGCGATCCTTGAAGATCGGAAATTCAAGAGTGGGCCAGCGGGCAAAATTCCAAAAATGGGCCCGCGGCCGGACCACATTAACGATCCCGCCTACGACCCCAAGTCGATTGATCTGCCGGGCCTCCAGTTGCTCGGCGAACGGCAAGAGAAATTTTTGCACGAGTGGGGCCAAGATTGGACCAAGGCGGAACTAAAGGTGGTGCTTTCGCAGACTGCATTCTGTGGCGCAGTGCATATGCATGGTGCCAGAAATAGTCGCTTGTTGGCAGATCTGGATTGCAATGGTTGGCCGCAAACGCCAAGACGCAGAGCGTTGGTGGAATTGCGACGAGCACGTGCCGTCCATTTGTGTGGCGACCAGCACTTGGCGGTTGTCGTGAAACAAGGTATCGATACATTTGGGGATGGTCCGTATGGTTTCACATGTCCGGCGTTGGTCAATACGATCTATGGTCGTTGGTGGCACCCATTGGACGAAAAGTCGGGGCCGAATCCAATGCCCAATAGTCCCCTTCCATGGACCGGGGATTTCCTCGATGGGCTTGGCAACAAAATCTCAATGATGGCCTATGCAAACCCAACCGATGTCAAGGATGAGCAGCAGCGGGGCGACGGTTACGGCTTAGTTCGATTCGACAAGGCTGCACGCACCGTCACGTTTGAATGCTGGCCTCGGTTTTCGGATGCGAGAAAAGGGGACAGCGAACAATTTCCCGGTTGGCCAATCACGATTCATGTTTCCGATAACGACGGTCGCAAGCCGGTGGCTTGGTTGCCGATGATCGAAATTCAAGGCTCTGCAAACGCAGTGATGCAAGTCATTGAGGAAGCCACCGGTGAAATCGTGACCACCTATCGGACCGATGGCCCTCGGTTTCAGCCAGGAGTATTTTCACTTGGCAGCTACACGCTCAAATTTGGCCGAAATCGCCCCGATGGCATCGCACTGCGGGGGTTGCAAGCGACGACCAATCCCAAGGACGCGGGAGCAAGAACGGTCAGCATTTAACGCGAGGCTCCCACATCATTTGTGTTCGTCTCGTCGCCGCGCGAAAGACCTGTCGTCGTTGCGATGGTCTTTGCAATCCAATCGACAAGTCAGTTCGACGATTTGACTCGGATGATATCGTCAAGCCAAGAGTTGTTGTCGGTATGGGAAAACATGCGTTTCATGCCGTATCATTGCAGCCCCGGTACAATTGGTCGCAACCGAGATCTTCAAACACAAAAGCACGATTGGACGCGTATTGCGACTGCGCTCAAGCTGTAGCGACGAACAAGCGATTCAAGCCGAGTTGGCGTCGGCGGTTTCTCACATGGCAAGTCAATCGTGCCAACCGGCTGAACCGAGTCTTTCGTTGCATTAGACTGGAACTCTATGACACTTCCTATTCTCAATGCAAACGGCGATCTTCCTCCTGGCGTCCATCTTTCGACGCTGTAGGAACTCGAAACGAGATTTGGGGCTAGTAATACGATTCGCATTTTGATGTTTCAAAGGCTTGAGCGGTTTCTTGCTGTGGCAGTGCGAACTGGGGGGTGGTTTTCAACCCATCCCAAAATGTCGTGTCCCCAACATGCACGCATTGAAAATCACAGGAACCAAGCGGCCTGCATGTCCTGTCATGCTAAGATTGATCCTTGGGGAATCGCTTTCGAAAACTTCGATGCGGTGGGAAGCTGGAGAACAGAGATCCAAGGCCAAGCAGTCGATGCCTCGAGCCTCCTGT
>CAMCMB010000120.1 GCA_945875845.1 Pirellula staleyi DSM 6068 | reverse complement strand
TCTGCCTGCTTGCCTTCTGCCTGCTTGCCGTCTGCCTGCTTGCCTTCTCCCTGCTTGCCTTCTGCCTGCTTGCCTTCTGCCTGCTTGCCTTCTGCCTGCTTGCCTTCTGCCTGCTTGCCGTCTGCCTGCTTGCCTTCTCCCTGCTTGCCTTCTGCCTGCTTGCCGTCTGCCTGCTTGCCCTCTCCCTGCTTGCCTTCTGCCTGCTTGCCCTCTGCCTGCTTGCCCTCTGCCTGATTGCCCTCTGCCTGATTGCCCTCTGCCTGCTTGCCCTCTGCCTGATTGCCTTCTGCCTGCTTGCCTTCTGCCTGCTTGCCTTCTGCCTGCTTGCCTTCTGCCTGCTTGCCTTCTGCCTGCTTGCCTTCTGCCTGCTTGCCCTCTCCCTGCTTGCCTTCTGCCTGCTTGCCCTCTGCCTGCTTGCCGTCTGCCTGCTTGCCTTCGGATTGTTTGCCTTCGCTCTGATTGCCGTCGTTCCGTTGAGACTTCTCTTCTTGTCGCATACGTTCGATTACTTCAAATTTTTCACCGTCGTGCTCCGGGTTGCTCAAGTCTTTATCTTCGTCGGATGCCTCAGAGGATGGGTCACGCTTGGAGAGACTCGCTTTTCCTTTACTTGAGTTAGCGTCTGATTGGCTCGACTGTTCGGAGCCCGCTTCGCCCCCGTCGCTGTCCTCGCTCGGATTTGTGTTTTCGTCTGTCGATGAGGCTTGCTTTGAGTTCTTGGTTGGCTTTGATTTTGAGCCTGAACTGTTATTTCCCGTCGATCCGCTACCCTCTTCGCTATCGCCGGAATCACTTGACTCGCCCCCCGATTCATTGGACTGTGAGCCTTTCTTACCCCCGCTATTGTTCTTTTCTTGCTTGCCGCCGGACGACTGTTTGCCGCCAGACTTTCCGTCGTTTCCTTTGTTGTCCGTTTGATCATCGGATTTGGAGTCGTTATTTTCGGACGGTTCTTGGTTCGTGTCCTTTGGATCCTGTTTCTCGTCGGGTCCGGGGTTTGTCGTACCGTCTTGAGGATTCGAATTTGGGGTTTTTTGCGGTTGGCTTTTTGTCTTTTTATCGGGAGAGTTTGTTTTGCCGGGAGTGTTTGGCTTACTCGCTTGAGGCTCCTTTTTGCCATCTGCGATTGGTTCTGGGACATTTGATTTTCGATTTGGATCCTTTTTGGATGCCACGATACGAATTTGGATTGGATTGGAACTCGATTGGTTTGGTTCAGGGACATCCGTCCCAACTCGGCAACGATTGTCGGTTGCGATCGCACGGAAATCGACTTGGTCATCGACGTTTAGATTGTGTTCACTTGGCACAAAAGAATAGACCTCAACGACTTGACCCGTTTTACCCGATGTCGACTCAAAGCTCTTGATTTCGAAAAGAGGTTTTGTCTCTTTGCCGGAGTCCTTACTAAGGAGTTTGCCGGTTGCGGACAATGAGATGAGGCCATAGTCGGGATCGACAGCACGCATCTCGATGTCTAGAGAACCGTCGATTGCGACGTCGACCGTTGCTTGTAGATCGCTTTGCAAACGGACTTCGGGGGCGAGGTCGCCGATGACTTTGATTTTATAGAGGACAGGGTCACCGTTGGATTCGCCAAGCGAGTTTGTGGCTTTTACGCGATAGGTTGAAAGAGATGGATTCGATTTTTTCTTGTCGAGTTGCAGCATCCACGCTCCGTTTAATTGCGTTTCTTGAGTTTCAAGATCGAGGATCTGACTGGCGCCTAAGAAGAGGCCATTGTCGATGACCGGATCGAATTCCAAGCGAGACTTATGCATCGGTTGGTTCGCATGCGCGAAAAGACGGACTCGAGTGCCTTCGGGTGCTTCGATGGTTCCATCCTGTTGAATGGTTCGCGACTTTAACTTGGTGTAAGCTGGATAGTCGTATTCCAATCGATCAATTGCCACTATTGGAACGACTTGGACGCGAAGTGAGAATGGTCCGGCGGTCGCATCGCCGGCTTCAATCCAGTACTGAAGTGGTTGATGAATGCCGCCGAAGCTCTGGCCGAAATCAAGTCGGTAGTTGATCCCTTCGAGCTCCTCATTCATCTTGAGAAGCTGTCCAACCTCTTGACCGTCCGACAGGTCGTAGCGGAGCGAGACACGATCTGCCTTGTGCATCCCTCGGAGTGTCACAGCGATTGGCACGTTTGTTCCTTGAGTAATCGTCGTGTCCCCGGGCGTAACATTGAGGATCCGAACTCGTGCAGCCGGCGCGATATTGGCCCAAGGCATCAACATCCGAGAAAGGGATGTTGTTCCACTCTTGGGCGACACAAAAAGGTAGACAGTTCCAGTCAAAAGAAAACCGAACAGTAAAGCAGCGATGCGAATTAGATTGGCGGAGTCCACGATGTTCGAGGAGTCTTGGCCGCCCAAATTTCGAACGGCGAATCGGCCGACGACGGCCAGAACACCTTTGGGGGCCGCGTTCTCGGAAGTCGATAGTTGGAGCCAACTAATCAGGCTCTCTTTCATTTCTGGAAATTGCGACTCGATCTTTCGAGCGGCATGTTCGGGGTGAATCGGTTGAAACAACAGTGGGAGAATGCGACGCGGTATCCACCAAGCTGACCATGCGATCAAGAACGTCAATACCGCGAATCGCGCAACCGTATTGAGGGGCCACAACCAGTGGTCGATCAAGATGACGGTTAGCAAAAACACAACGATCGTGCATAACCATCCTGCGATGCCAATACCGAGCTCGACTCGCCGCATCGTCTTGGCCGCTTGAACAAGGTAGTTCAAAAGCGTTTCGCGACTAATCTTGCCCGTCTGGCCGTTCGCGCTCGAAGGAATCGATGAGGGCGAGATGGATTGGCTTGAAACCTGGGACATATTGAATTCGGTTCAGGCGAGTGGTTTGATGTGGACAATCAGTTGGGGGCGAGGCAGGCCCGTTGTTAGTATATCTTTGGACACGTTTCCGAGGAGAAAATTGCCGTGTTTCGCGCCCAGGTATTCGTTAGAAGATGCGAGTCAAGCTAGTGGATGAACAAGCCTGGGGTTCAGTTGCGCGCATTTTAGCGATTTTGCTGAAAATGTTAGACAGCCTTTGGGCGAAAGGCGACACTAATCTGTCCAATGATCCTGGGCAGGTCTGTGAGACAGAAACGCAGGTGAGCCAAGGATATCATTCTCCTTGTTGCTCGTTCTGACTTGCGTTAGACTGAATGAGGATTTTGCCGAGCGAGCGAAGCTATGGTTCGGTTTGCAGTGTCGAATGCACTGGAAATCATTGGGAGAGCGAGGCTCCTGCCGAGCTTACGACTTAACGGTTCGGCAGGAGCCTCACCCTCCCGAAAACGGTTCGGCAGGAGCCTCACCCTCCCGAAAACGGTTCGGCAGGAGCCTCACCCTCCCGAGCTTACGAAGCCAGAGTTCGCCAGTGGCTTCAACCTTTTACGATCCCAAACGAGACTCTCAGCGATGCCAGACAACCCGCGTTTTATCATGATCGGTGGATTCCTCGGAGCGGGTAAGACCACCACTATTTCGCGATTGGCTCAACACTATCAATCACAAGGAAAGCGAGTTGCGATCGTTACCAATGATCAAGCCACCGATTTGGTCGACACAAATCTTCTGCGTTCCCAGGGGTTCGATGTGGGGGAAGTTGCTGGCTCGTGTTTTTGCTGTAATTTCAACGAACTCACCCGAACCGTCGAGAGGCTTGGGGCAAGCAAGAGACCGGATATTGTCATCGCGGAGCCGGTTGGCAGTTGTACCGACTTGGTTGCCACGGTAATCCGACCCCTTCAGCAAATCTACTCGGTCCCTTTTGACGTTGCCCCCTTCGGAGTGATTCTCAAACCCAGCCACGGATTAAAAATTCTTAAGGGAACGACCAAGGGAGGTTTCTCACCGCAAGCTGAGTACATCTTTCGCAAGCAAATCGAAGAAGCAGATTTCGTAATTCTCAACCGAATCGATGAACTCAACGACGCCACGATCACCGAGCTTACCTCGCTCCTTCAATTGAATTTCCCTGGTTTGCCATGCGTCAAAATATCCGCCATTACAGGCCAAGGGTTCGAAGCGTTCTGCGATCATCTGGATCTCCAGGGCAACTTCGGGACGCGAGCGTTGGACGTCGACTATGACATCTATGCAGCGGGCGAGGCTGAGCTTGGGTGGCTCAACGCTCAAGTCGCATTGAAAGCATCCAAACCGTTTGCATTGGACGCGTTTCTCCTGAAATTGCTGGAGAGAATCAACGAAGGGTTAACCGTTCATTCCGCCGAGGTCGCTCACCTCAAAGCGATTGGGATGGCGGAAGGCAAATACGCCGTTGCAAATATCGTGAGTAGTTCGTCTGCTCCAAAGCTTTCGATTGGATGCAATTCTGAAGTTAGCACTGCGGACCTAGTGATCAACGCTAGGGTTGCAGTCGATCCGAATTTGTTGACGGAATCGATCCAAGCGGAACTGCATTCAGTTTGCACTGAATTTGGAATCGCGGAGTCCATCAACACGTTGCAGTGCTTCCGACCAGGTCGCCCGGTACCAACCCATCGACTGGCCCGCGTGGAATAAAGTTTCCGCTGGCAGAAGAGGCTTGTCATTGGTTATTGGTTATTGGTTATTGGTTATTGGTTATTGGTTATTGGGTATTGGGTATTGGGTATTGGGTATTGGTTATTGGTTATTGGGTAGCCCACCCCGTGAGCATGTTCTCCCCCTCGCCCCGGTACTCCGGGGAGAGGGGGTTGGGGGGTGAGGGGGATCGACGTATACCACTTAGAATACGATTAGCGATTTCAATGCTCATCCCCTCAACCCCAGCCCTTCTCCCCGGAGTACCGAGGAGACGGGAGCAAGACTCTGTCATATCATTGAATGACTTGCGATATTGTCCAATAGGCGACTGCTGCCACGATCGCACCGCACGGTACGGTACAGATCCAGGCAAGCAGGATTTCGACTACTTTGCGCCATCTTGCCTGCTTCGTTGATGCGCCCATTCCGATCAATGCGCCAACGCTGACGTGCGTTGTGCTCACAGGCAGGCTATGCAGGCTCGCTGTCGTAACAAGCCCTGCGGTAACAAGGCTTGCCGCAAAGCCCTGACCGGGATTCATACCAGTCACTTTTTTTCCAAGCGTTTCCGCCACGCGATCCGCATCCAACAGTCCCCCGAGCATGATCATGACCGCCACGAGCAAGAATCCCCAACGTATGTCGAGGCCGGGAGCAACAAGCAGCAATGCAGCCATTTTCGGCGTATCATTTAATCCACGTGCAAAACTTGCTGCTCCGGTACTCGTGTAGTGCATTACGTCAAGCGTTCGCGTTCGGTGATCCGGTGCAAGCCGCATCCACTTCAGGACAAAATAAGCTGCGGCACCTAATACGATGGCAACCGCTGGGCTAAAAAACAAAGGATAGAAAAAGTTCTTTCCCAATGCTTCGAATCGGACGTCGGAGCCGCTGCTAGCTAGTCCAGCCCCGAGCAATGCTCCAACCAATGCATGCGTGGTGGAAACGGGAAATCCAAACCGAGTGGCCAGGAAGCTAGTCATCGCAGCCCCGATCGCAATCGCACTGACAAAGACGGGCGATTGAGCCATCGCGTCCGGCACGATACCGCGACCACTGAATGCTTTGAGCAACCCTTGAGTCAGAAAGGCAGCAGCGATCGAGCCGGCAAACGTGGTCGCTGTTCCCCAATAGAGGGTTCGTCGAAGCGTGGCGGTTCCACTTCCATAGAGCGATGCAACTCCCTTAAAATTGGCATTGGCACCGTTGGTAAATGCGACGAAAGAAACCGCCGCAACAAGAATGATTGTTAGCACGTGGCGCCCTAACGATCCTTGTTTTCTTGCGTCTCGGCGGCGTGTTGTTTCAAAGATGCGTATTCCTTCCATGAGCCTTCGTATAGTCTCACGTTCGGATACTTTGCAACATGTCGAAGGTAAAATCGCAGCAAGCTTCCCTCACGCGATGTACCGCAATAGACGATGATCTCTTTGTCCGAACTGAGCCCAGCCGCTTCCAGTTCCGTTTTGACTTGCTGGAACGGTTTGAACTGATGCGTGTTGTCTTGCTCCATCAATCGCGCCCAGTGAAAACTGATCGCACCTGGAATGTGGCCCTTCCTCAACCAAATATCATCGTCCCCCAAATATTCATTGCGAGGTCGGGCATCTACGAGGACAACACCTTTGCCCCCCTTTCGCTTGAGAAGTTCGTCGACTGCGATCGCGATATCCTTTTTTTCTATTTCGGGAAGCGATCCTGGCGGATTGCCGAAATATTCTTGTGTCGTTGGGAATCTCGCTTTCTGCCAAGCTGCAAGGCCGCCATCGATAATGCGAATGTCCTCGACACCAAACTTTTCCAACACGTATGCGACCATGCTCGCACTCAGAATCTCATCGTTGGGCAGTTTGTCGCCCGTCGCGTAGATCAAGTGTGTTCGCTTTTTGTCAACTCCTGCACGAACCAAGAGGGCTTTGGAAAGGTCATCTGGAAGATACTGCACGGGCACTCCGTGATCGGTGCCTCGCAAAGTATCGAAGTTCAGGTGGTGAGCCGTAAGAAGATGACCGCGAAAATAGTCTTTGTAACCGCCTCGCGTATCTAAAACGATCGGCTTCTTGGCAGCGTCCTGGCTTTGGATGAGCTGTTTCGCCTCTTCGAGCGAAATAACCCCGATCTCTCCTCCAAAAGAGCTTCCTGATATCAACAAAAGGAGTGTAGCGAAAAGGGTCTTCATGAGGCAGGTGATTTTCGAAAGCGGAAGGAACACTTGATCGACAGACTACATATTGTAACTTGTGATAACAAGTACGCCACCGCGAGGATCATCCAACGGGGGCAAGCCTCGAAGGGCGTGGACTAAATCAACAGCCTGCTTGTCTAGCTAGGTGGTTCAACATTTTGGTTCATGGGAGTTGCATCCCATCTCAACAAGAACCTTTCGGGCCAGTGCTTGCGAACCGTGCTCGGCTTCATGCCTGCTTGTGCTGCTAGCTCTATCGCTTCTTTCACGCGGAATGCCGCTCGGACGGATTGCGGGCCGTCGAAGTGAACCACCGGCGATCGCGACAACAAATGAACGCCCAACGCCGCCAATCCCCAACCCAAGCGAGTCCTTTGCAAGTCGTCGACGAGCACCGACATGGTCGCGAGTTCTTTCATTCGCTGCAACAGTTGAACAGCCTGCGATTCGGAAAAATGGTGTAGAAACAGGCAGCAATAAATAATGTCAAACTTCTCTGTCGTAGGCTCAAACACGTCGACCTGTCGGAATTGAATCTTGATCGACGATGGTAACGCGTTCCGTGGTTGTTCTTGCCTAGCCGACAAAAATTCACGGGCATAACCGATCGCAGTTGGGCTGATGTCCCAACCCGTGATGTCGCACTGAACCTTGCCCGCCAATCGTCGTCCGACATCGGTTGCAATATCACCGCTGCCGCAGCCTAGATCCAAAACACTTAGGCTGTCGCGTTTGCGTTCCTTTGCAATTTTCAAGATCTCATTTGCCAATTGCTGGCCTGTTTGGCAGATCGCATTGACTCGTCGCAGACCACGCAAGGCACGACGATGTTCGTTTGGATCGATCGACGGATCATCCATCAGTTCGGGAATGAGGACTCGCGATTTCATACGTTCACCTCGATCGCCTCAATCATTCGTGGCTTGGATGCTTGGATGACTTTGCCCAACGGACTTAGCAACATGGCAGGCAACAGTACTAAATCACCGAGGACCGCTCCGGAAAGCATGATAATCATTAGCTTGGCAAACTGTTGGGTTGGAATGAACTCGGCGAACAAAAAGGGAAGCATCGATAAGCAACTGATCAGTGTCGTGTGGATCATGGCCGCGGCGCAGCTATGAAACGTTCTCGCGACGGCTTCACGACTCGAATACCCATCCCGTAACTCGTCCATATACCAACAAACGAAATGCAATGTGTCATCCACCGCGATCCCCAATGCAATACTCGCCGTCAAAATCCCAGCGATGTCGAGATCGAGACGCAACCAACCCATGCAGCCAAAGGCGATCGTTACCGGCAACACGTTGGGCAACATGAGCAACAGTCCTCCACGCACACTCCGAGCGATAAACATCATCACGGGCGTGATCATCAGAAAGGCGGATGCGAAACTGTAGCCAAGATCGGTGAGCAATGCGACTTGCGTTTCGTGCATGACAGGTGACAGCCCCGTGTATTCCGCGCTTATGGTCATTTCCTCCGGTGCCTTTTGCAAAATCGATTCCGTAGCAGCAGCAACTACCCGCGTAAGTTGACCGTAGTCCTCGTCGGAGGTTGCGGACACTTTGGCCATGATCCGCCAAGTTTCGCCGTCGTCAGATTGAGCAACGAGACCCTTGGCTTGCAAACTTGGTATCGCATTCACGATTGCCTTGCGCATTACAGCCCGTTTTACAGTAGCACCCATCGCCGAAGACTCGGACCAGGTTGGCAAGAAACTTGTTGCAGAAAAAACCCCGCCCACTTCCTCCTGTTCCAGCAGTTTATTCGACACTTTGGAAACCCAACCCGCGCGATCAAGCTCCGTAAGCGAACTATCGTTAGGAAATTTCAATAGAACTTCAACCGTTGCGATGGGGCCTACATGTCGTTCCATCCAAGCCATGTCCTGGTTCGTCTTGCTCTCCATCGGAAACATGTCGCTAAACTTAGTGGATGCTTTGAGGTAGGTTAAACCCACGCCGGCAATGATTAATACGCTGATGCCTACGGTAGAAATGAGCGTTGCGTTGCGTGTGAGCCATGCAAGGTAGCCGATCGTGAAATCGGAATTGTGTTCTTCCGTCTCCTCACGCTTGGCTTTGTCTGGAGTCAGAGTGGTGGTGTCGTCTGAAGATGGTTGTCTGCGAGATGCGCAGAACCAGTCTGCTATCGCTGGAAAGCCGAGCAACAGTACGACCGTTGCTATCCCCAAACCAGCGGCAGAAAAGAGCCCGAATTGTCGCACGGGTGCTAATTGACTGGTAAGAAGCGAGCCCATTCCCAGCATCGTCGTGACGCTTGAGAGCATGCAAGGTTTCCAACCTATCAGCATCGCTTTGGCTCCTGCGTACTGTCCGTTTCCACGCCGCAAGCTATCCGCATGATAGTTCATCAAGTGGACGGCACCCGACAGCGTCAGCATAAAAACAAGTGTTGGCAATACGATCAGGACGGCACTAAATCGGTGGCCGGTGTAGTAGACCATTGCAACGGCCAGTAACTGCCCGATGGCTGCCAACAACAATACCACGATCGCTCTTCGAAATTGCCCCAGGCAATACCAAGCAGCAAGCATACCGAGAATTCCGGATGGCAATACCAAACGTTTCAGACTTGCTTCCGCTGCTTCATCGACAGCGAACGCTTCGTAGACCGTACCTGCCAAACGCAGTTTTTTGCGATTCAATCCTTCGGTGCCGTCTGCTGCCAATTGAATCATTTCGATCGTGTCATTTTGCTGGGCGACGCCTTGTGGGCTTACTCGAGCCAACAAGGCAGCGGTTTGGTCTGAACCAATCATAACGCCTCGCAATCGAGCCATCGCTCTCTCGCGGCTAAGTTTAAGGGGCGGTTCGGTGAGTTGCGCCATCAGTTGATCGCTTGACTCCAATGCCACAATGAACTTGCTGAACGACGGATGGCTTTTGAGTAGGTCCTGAAAGATCGCCAGTCTCGGGTCGTCAATACGACAACCGTCCCAAGACATCAACACTACTTGGTCATTGCCGAATTCCTGGATGAAACGCTCGTAGCGTTCTCGCTCAGGGCGTCCCTCTGGAAGCCATTCGTGAACTCCCGCAGAGCCGATTGGCAAATTCAGAACTGCCCAAACTCCGAGCGGGAAAAAAATCGCAAGCAGTACGGCGGTGACTTGCGAAGCCAACTGGATTTGTTGAAGGTTTCTGATTTTGAAATTCGCCGTTGACGTTGGATCTGACAAAAACAGGACTGTTCATGCGACTATCGAGTTCAGGTCTGGATCGGTATCATCCGATCGCTCGGTGTTCAACGCATTGTACACTTAAAAAGATAGTTTTAGACGATGCTGGTGGTTTACAAACAATGATCGAATGTCCAAATATCCAAAAGTCCGCTATTCGCAACCACTACGATATCAGGACACAGCCGACAAAAGTCAAAGTAGTAGGCACATTCCATGTGCCGTCCACCTAGAATCCTGGCAAAAGCTTGCCTGCGAACGGCACGGCGGAGCGTGCCTGCACCTTTTGTCGGATGTGCCCCTCATGACCTTGTGTCATGAGAAGCCAAGTTTGGTCGGCTAACCGTGAATGGTACGACGGACTTCCTAGTCCGTCGAATTCCCCATCGACGGACTTGGAAGTCCGTCGTACCGCCCTTACCCAATAAGCACTTTAGGTTTAGCAGGCCAAACTCGCTGTCCAACGACTCAAGGTCGTAGGGGCAGCAA
>CAMCMB010000119.1 GCA_945875845.1 Pirellula staleyi DSM 6068 | reverse complement strand
ACAGGCACCCCATCTAAGAGATGCTCCCTTACCATCGCGATCTTCTGCGCAGGCGTTAAAAACTTTCGTTTCGTCATTGCGGTTTCTCCTTGCCGAACCGCTAAACTTGAGCACACGATTCTGTGCACTACTTCGAAATGAGCAAAACATGACCCACGTCGGTCAGATGTCGCGTCCGCGGAGTTGAATTGCCCGTGGACTTAACCAATAGGTTGGAACTACACTGGGAGTGAAACTAACCAAAGTGAAACCCGCAGCCAAGCGGTAAAACGATGTTGGGTGGCCCGGTCGCAGTGGAGACAAGTAATGAATGTGAATTTACCTGTCGAAGCGAACGATTTTGTGAGAAGCTTGGTAGCACAGGGCAAGTACCAAGCCGAAGAAGATGCAGTTGTGGATGGCATACGCTTGCTAAAGGGCCGAGATCGCGATTTAGAATACGTTGGGACTTATGGACATCTACCGACGCAATCGAAATGGCGGCTTCCGACTCGGTTAGACGCTAGGACGGTCCGGCTTCTCCATTGCCAAATCTCTGATCGCGATTCCTAGGCTTTTTATGCGAGACGATAGCGTGGTAGGCTTCATACCGAGCAGAGCTGCCGCGCCTTTGTCACCATAGACCTTACCGTCGCATGCTTGCAGCGCGCGACGAATGTTCGCCGCTTCGAAGGATCGTAGCTGTGACGCGGACAAGATCTCCTCGTTCGAAATCGATGTGGAGGTCGTTGTTGTCGCCTTGGTGGTCTCGCCAGAGTTAAGCTCAAAACGCAGCTTGCCTTTCGGCGAAGTGATCAAGGCACGCTCAAGCACATGTTGTAGTTCTCGAATATTGCCTGGCCAATCGTATCGCACCAGTTCGGTTACATTGGCTTGCGTCAATCGCGGCGGCTGTTTTCCAAGACGCCGGGATAGAATTACCAACAGGTGCTCCGCGAGCAGCGCAATATCTTCTTTGCGTTTTCGCAGCGGCGGCAATTCAATGGGAAACACGCTCAAGCGATAATACAAATCGATTCTGAACTTCCCAGCTTCCGCTTCGTCTTTGAGGTTGCGATTGGTGGCGGCGATGATGCGAACATTGACTTTGCGAGTTCGCTCTTCGCCGACTCTTTCAAGTTCTCCCTCTTGCAAGACCCGCAACAGCTTGCTCTGTAGATCGAGTGGAATTTCGCCGACCTCATCTAGAAACAATGTGCCACCATCGGCTAATTCGAAGCGGCCAACCCGATCGCGGACTGCACCGGTAAAGCTACCTTTTGTGTGACCGAAGAATTCGCTCTCGTAGAGCTCGCGAGGAATCGCAGCGCAGTTAACCTTGATCAATGGTCTCCCGTGTCGTGATGAGCGGGAATGGATCTCGCGAGCAACCAACTCCTTGCCTGTTCCACTTTCGCCTGTCACTAAGACGGTCGCGTCGGTCGGCGCAACAAGGCTAATTTGCTGCGCTACCATTTGCAGCGGTGCGCTTTGGCCGATCATCTCGCCAAAAGACTCGCCGCGCAACTCTTCTTGCAGGTAATCGTTCTCGAGTTCTAGTCGTTTGCGTAACGATTCAATTTCCTCCCACGCCTGGGCGTTAGCGATGGCGGAAGCTACGTGGTCGGCGATCATCCGCAACCAATCGAGACTCTGGTCACCAATCGTTGATCGGCTAAAGACACCGAGCACTCCCAACACTTGGCCACGGTGAACCAACGGTTGTCCCGCGAACCCACGGATGCCCTCGTCTTTGGCCCATTTGGGCCTTACCAGCCACTCGGGCTCACCGTCGAGGTTCTGGATCTCGAGCGGCTCGCCAGTCACGGCAATTCGCCCCACTTTGCGAACACCCAGGGGGAAGCGACGAAACGATCCATCAATGCGATTGAGCGCATTATCCGGTTCGACGATAGAAGTCCCTGAACTGGCCACCAGATGAAGGCAGTTCGTTTGGTCGGGGCACTGCGAGCGCATCCGGCACGTCTCGCAACCAGCCCCGGGTCGGATTAACCAGATGCGGGCCAAGGCGACCACTTGTGAATTAGCCAGTTCCGCAACGACCAGTTTCAACACATCAACCACGCTTCGCTGCTGGGCCATCGCCAACAGCAACGATTTCGGATCGGGAATCAACGGTAAATGTTGTTCAAGCATGTTGATAGGTATACACGACATCTCGTGCATACTCAACGGCTTTTCGTGTTTTCACGAAATATCGTGCATGAGAAAATTACGCACTAATGATTGTAAACGCTTTCTGCAGAACGACTTATGGATTCAGCGAAGGTTTGGCACTGCAAATGCATTTAGGAGAAGCGTGATCAGCAGCTGTTGCTGACAAGTGAAGAAAGCCTCTTGGAACCATAGGAGTCCAATTATGTCTCGGATTGAAACTGTAAACCCAACTCTTGCGACAGGCAAAGCTAAAGAACTGCTCGACGCGGTGAAGTCCAAGTTGGGGATGACACCCAATCTGATGCGCGTCATGGCCAACTCGCCAGCCGTGTTGGATGCGTACCTGACGTTTAGTGGCAGCTTGGGCAGTGGTGACCTGCCAGCGAAGACCCGCGAGCAGATCGCGCTTGCGGTAGGCCAAGCCAACTCGTGTGACTACTGCCTCAGCGCTCACTCGGCTATTGGCAAGATGGTGGGTCTCACCGCGGAGCAAATTCTCGAAGGCCGTCGCGGATCATCGGCAGAGCCAACGACAGACGCGGTGCTCCGCTTTGCACGCCAACTCGTTGACAAACGAGGCAAGGTCAGCGACGCCGACTTAGCGGCCGTTCGAAGCGCGGGCTGGAACGATGGTGCGATTGCAGAAATCGTCGCCCATGTTGCGCTCAACATCTTCACCAACTACTTCAACCACGTTGCGGAAACCGAAATCGACTTTCCTCGCGCCGAAGCAATCGATGACGCACTCGAAACCTGTGACACGCACCAAGCCTGTGCCGTGAACTAGATCTCAGAACCAATCCATCCAACGAACTGTTTTTCTAAAGGTAAGAATCATGACGAGTCAAATCAAACAACTTCAAGTTGCCGTTAGCGGGTACGACGCAGTGGCCTATTTCGATGGCCAGGCGATTGCCGGTGATCCGGCGTTTAGTTCGAGTCAAAACGATGGCGTTTATCACTTCTCAAGTGAAGCCAACAAGCAGAAATTCGACGCAGCCCCCGAACGATATAGCCCGCTCTACGGCGGCTACTGTGCGACCGCAGCCAGCGAAGGAAAGCTTTTTGGAGTCGACCCAACGAATTTCAAAATCACTGGTGACAATCGGCTTGCTCTGTTCTATCGCGGTGCTGGTGGCGACACGCTTCCGCAGTGGAACGAGAACGAAGCGGAACGTCGCGCTGCTGCCGACAAACATTGGCGCGAAAGCAGCTTCGAAGCGCACGCATAATCGAATCTGCAACGCGATCATCCTGATATCGACAACATCGGCTAAGGAACCCGTCATGCCAACTCTAATTGATCTTCGCCCACCCTTTGCTCTCGAAACGGCGACGGAAAAAGTCCGCGCCGCCGAGAACGCTTGGAACTCACGCGATCCAAAGCGTGTGTCGCAGGCGTACTCGGAAGACTCGGTGTGGAGAAACCGCAGCGTGTTCATTACCGGTCGGGACCAAATACGAGAGTTCCTGTCGGACAAGTGGCATCGTGAGTTGGACTATCGCCTGGTGAAGTCGCTCTGGGCGTTTACCGATACTCGGATTGCGGTTCGCTTTCAGTACGAGTGGCATGATGCCTCGGGTAACTGGTTTCGTGCTTATGGCAACGAAAACTGGGAGTTCAATGACAACGGATTGATGCGTCGCCGAGAAGCGAGCATCAACGATGTGGCAATCACGGAAAACGAACGCAAGTTTTTCTGGGATGCACCAGACCCTCGTCCTTTAGACCACGTTGGAATCGTCGACGTGAAGTAAACGAAATTTCTCTCTGCAAATCTAACTCGATAAGGAAACAATCATGAAATTTAACATTCGTCCGAACCTGTTTGTCGCTGCATTAGCAGCGATCTCCTTCACCTTCGTCGCCAGTGGAACCTCGCCTGCGCAGACGCCCAGCGCGACTGCGAAGCATTCAGCGGCATCGACTGTGGCTTATAAGACTGTCGCTGTTGATGGTCTTAAAATCTTCTATCGTGAAGCGGGCCCGAAGGATGCCCCGAGTATCTTGTTGCTGCACGGGTTTCCCACCAGCTCGCAAATGTTTCGCGAACTGATACCAGCCCTCGCTGAAAAATATCACGTTGTTGCGCCAGACTATCCAGGTTTTGGACACAGTGAGATGCCATCACGCGGAAAGTTTAATTATACCTTCGACAACCTCGCCAAGGTCGTCGATCGCTTCACCGATGAGATTGGCCTGAAGAGTTTCGCGATATACGTTCAAGATTACGGTGCACCCGTTGGCTATCGGATCGCAGCGGCACATCCTGAGCGTGTAACAGCGATCGTGGTCCAAAATGGAAACGCATACGACGAGGGGTTGGACAATGACTTCTGGAAGCCGATCAAAGCTTACTGGAATGCACCCCAAGATGCTTCTAAGCGAGAAGCCCTCCGAGGCTTATTGGCGTACGATGCGACCAAGTGGCAGTACACACACGGGGTCAAGAACGTTGAGAGGATTAGTCCTGATGGTCCGGCGCACGATCAGTTCTTGCTCGATCGAAAAGGCAATCAGGAGATTCAACTCGATTTGTTCCTCAGCTACGGCAGCAACCCTGCGTTGTATCCGAAATGGCAAGAGTACTTCCGCAAACATCAACCGCCGATGCTTATCGTTTGGGGTGAGCACGACCAGATCTTTCCGCCTGCCGGAGCGGAACCTTACAAACGCGATGTCAAAAACCTTGAGTTGCATCTCCTAGACGCTGGACACTTCGCATTGGAATCCAATGGTGCCGAGATTGCCGGACTGATGAACTCCTTCTTGGACAAGACGCTTGCCAAGTGATTGTGTTTCGGTTTTGCACTCGCTCGGCAAATACGAGCGAGTGCTCTTGCAAAGACCCTTCAGTAGCCATTCATCCTTGGACAACGACCATGACAACTTCATCCAGCGATATCGCATTCACTCCGGCTGTCAAAGCCATTCAGGCACAGAAGGGATCGCGTGCAAGCTACGCCCGGATGGAGTCGCAAGGTGGTTGGCAGACGAAGGTTTCGCCCGACCTGGCGGGTTTTCTCGCAGGATTGGACATGTTCTATCTCGGCACAGTGAATGGAGAATGGCAGCCCTACATCCAATACCGCGGTGGACCTCCTGGATTTCTCAAAGTCATCGATGATCAAATGCTTGGCTTCGCCGATTTCGGAGGCAACCGGCAGTACATCACTCTTGGCAATTTAGCGGATAACCCAAAAGCCTTCATCTTCTTGATGGACTACGTGAACCGCCAACGAATCAAAATCTGGGGCCGCGCTGAAGTCATCGCGGATAACGCCGAACTCAACGAGCGTCTTCACGACCCCGACTATGTCGGCAAGGTGGAGCGTTCCATTCTATTCCACGTTGAAGCCTGGGACGCAAACTGTCCTCAACATATTCACAAACGCTATCCGGCCATCCCATCGGAGGAAGTGGACCGCAAGATAGCCCTCTGCTACGAAAAGGGCTGGCAATTCCTGGCTCACTGTAACGGCGACGCGGCTAGCGACATGATGCTCGGGGCGATCAAGGACGCTCGTGAGAAGTTCGGCAAGGGCAAGGACCGCCGGGACGTGATGATACACTGCCAGACGATCCGCGAAGACCAACTCGACACCATGAAGGAGTATGGCGTAATCCCGTCGATGTACGGCATGCATTGCTTCTACTGGGGCGACTGGCACCGCGACTCGGTCTTCGGCGCGGAACGAGCAGAGCGGATCAGCCCGGCCCGGTCGGCGTTGCGGCGGGGAATGATATTCTCGCAGCACCACGATGCGCCGATCGCCCTGCAGAACGCGATTCGGGTCTTGTCGTCGGTGGTCACTCGCCGTACTCGTAGCGGCGATATCCTAGGGGCGGGCCAGTGCATTCCGGTGGATGCAGCGCTGAAGTCGATCACCATCTGGGCCGCTTACCACCACTACGAAGAGGCCAACCGCGGATCCATCGAGGTTGGAAAGCTGGCCGACTTCGTTGTTCTGGACAAGAACCCACACAATGTGCCTATCCTCGAACTATCGGAGCTTAAGGTGATGGAGACTATCAAGAATGGTAAGACGATCTACTTAGCGAAGTAGGCCGAACCAGGCTCGCTGCAGCTTCCGTCCGCTAAGCTCACTAAGCTTAGCCCTGCGAGGCTGCTAAGCTGGGGCTTTTTCTCTTGCATTCAGATCTCAAAACCTTACGCAACTCCAGTACCGGTAGTGATGGTTGATATCGAATCCAGAGGGCCTTATTCGGGGCAACAATTCTATGGTCTTTTCTACCCAACGTTTCCTCGGGTTTCCGCCGACTGGGTCCGCTCTCTTCATGAAACCACTCTACGTCGGGATCGTAAAAACAGTACAATCGGCCAGAGATTTAGCTTTCCTAGATGGCATTTTCATCGAATGCTTTTAGGATTCGCTGAATTCGATTGATCGATTGTTGTCACTTTTCTTTCACGTTGAGATCCATGATGAGTTGGACCCAGACTGCTTTTTTCTTTATTGCTTGCGTGATGGCGACTGTATCGAACGCGCTCGCACAGCAGGCAGACGCAATCTATTTCAATGGATCCATCCTTACGATGGCAGGCGCAACGCCAAGCTACGTCGAAGCGCTGGCGGTGAAAGATGGAAAGATCGCGTTTGCTGGGGGCAAAGAACCGGCATTCCAAATGAAGAGCGACGCAACCAAGCTCATCGATCTTGAAGGGAAGACGTTGTTGCCCGGTTTTATCGATGCACACAGCCACTACATTAACTCGTTGCTAGTCGCTAACCAGTGCAAGCTCTATGCCCCTCCATCAGGTATAGGCAAGGATGTGCCGAGCATTATTGCTGAACTGAAGAGATACGCCGCTGAGCGCAAGATCGCCAAAGGTGAAATGATCATAGGATACGGCTATGACGATACCGCCATGCCTGATGGCCGCCTGCTCAACCGCGATGACCTCGACGAAGCTTTCCCCAATAATCCCGTCCGCATCGACCACGTTTCCATGCACGGCGTGGTGCTGAACAGCCTCGCACTCAAGTATTACGAAATCAGCGCCGAAACCGAAACGCCCCCCGGCGGCGTGATCGTCCGCAAGCCGGGAACCAACGAACCCTGGGGACTCATCATGGAAACGGCCTTCATTCCAGTAATGGAAAAGTCCGAGCCCATGACCGCCCAGCAGGAGCTCGACTGGACCCGCGCTGGCCAGATGCTCTACGCCGCAACCGGCGTCACCACCGCTCATGAAGGCGCAACCCATTTCCCGCAGTTCCAGACGATCAAGCGGGCCAGTGACGCCGGAACCAACATTATTGACATCGTCGCACACCCCTTCATCCTTGATGTCGACAAGATCCTCGCCGAGCATCCATTGGAAAAGTGGACCAAGTATGAGAACCGTTTCAAGGTCGGCGCCGTCAAGATCACCCTCGACGGCTCGCCGCAGGGCCGCACCGCCTTTTTTACGACCCCTTATCTAACCGGTGGTCCCGGTGGGGAGAAGGATTGGAAAGGCGAACCAACCTTCCCGCAAGATCTCGCCAACAAGATGCTCAAGAAGGTCTATGATATGCAAGTCCCGCTCATCCTCCACTGCAATGGTGATGCCTCCATAGACGCATTCCTTTCAGCCTACGAGTTCGCGCGTGCCGGCGACTACAGCAAGCCTCAGCGGGGATTTAACGGGGCCACCCAGCTACATTTTCTCGATTTTCTCATCGTATCAACAAGATTGCAAAATGAGAATGCTGCGACTTCAGGTATCGCATTTCAAAAAGAAACGGCCTTCAGATGATTAACTCTCCGAAGAACGAACAGAAATGACAACGAAGCACTAACGTCGGGATCCACCAACGCTTGCTCCTGGCATACTTGTCGATAACGGAATCGCTAGCCCGCACTTGGCAACGGCGAGCTGCCGCTGCGACTATTGATACGTCAGGAAGGAAGTCGATTTCGATCGAAGGGGGTTCGCTCAGTCGAAAAGTGGACATCGTACCGGCCAATTGGTTCGATACCAATACATTTAAGCAGACAGGTGAAAAGCGTGATCGAGGAGTGATGATCCTGGATCACAAGCTAGGGGTTCAGCTGGCGAATTTTCCATTTTTGCACATCGATTGCGTTGAGAACCGGGACCGCGAAACCTACGGAGGCCTACGAAAGGTCGTCCGTTTAATGAAATCATTGAAGTACGACAGTGACAACCATATCAAGTTGACCAGTTACGATATCGTGGGTATCGCCTATGCCATGCCTACATCGGCACTGATCGCGCCACGAGAGCTTCAGCTGTCGCTGCTGTCTCGATTGAAGCAATTTCTTGACCATCTTGCTGGTGACGAACACCTGCGCAACAGCATTCGAGTGCCGGACGGTACTCGAAAGGTGTTTTGCGAAGGTTACGCGACCAAAGAGCAACTCGCAGCGATGCAGGATGAGGTGGACGACCTGGTCGAAGCTGTTGCGAAGGATCTGAATCGCTCATTCGAAAAGCTCGCCGAAGCGAGAATCAGCTTCCGGCCGCAAACGCCGATCGCGAAACCGCACTTCCAGCCTTTGTGGACCAAGCAACATTTCTAAGTAACCATCGAATTGGCATTTTTGCGGCCAAGCCAACCAGACATGGCTGTTAAATAAGACTTCTCTGTCAAACAGAGAATTTGAGAGTTGCAGACGAATCTGCGCGGTTCGGTCGCGGAAATGCGATTTTGGGGCGAAATGAGAGCGCTCTCTGTTCGGTTCAGGGCGAGCAAAGAAATGCGAAAACCCTTGGAAAACAACGAAAAAAGCCGAGGGGTTGATTCCTCGGCTTCTCTGTTAAATCGTACCCTCGGAAATTCCGAGGATTTAAAAGGCTCAAATTTCAGCTGACCAGCGGTGACGGGGGATTCAACAGAGGGCTCGAAAAGCCAACGTTTTTGCTGGTGTTTTTGATCTAGGGCACATGGTGGCAGAGGCTTTCCGTAAAGGTGATTTCGAGGCCGAACCTCAAATACGGAAGAAACGACAGCCGAGTTAACAGTACCCGACATCGGGGTTAATAGACTTTGAGATCGGTACTTGGTATTTCAGTTAGGCTGGCACCCTCTAAAGTTGGCTTCGCTTGCATTGTTAGCCAGGGCGAGATCCGAGGGAAGGCGAGACCGAACTTCCAGTGACGGCCGAATCGCTGTAGAATTCGCTGGTCAACTATGGAAACGCGCATAATCGGAGAAATAATGGCCGCAACGATCGACGCACCGCAACAGTGGGTGGAAAACATTGCCATGCTTCGATTGCCAGAGCAAGCTGATCGGCGTCTTCAGCAGCTTATGGACCGCAATAACGAGGGGCTGTTGACGGAGCAAGAAAGGGCGGATTTGGAGGCGCTAGCCGAGCTTAGCGAGCAACTCTCGTTGGTCCGTGCGGAAGCTCTGCACCTTCTTGGTCGAAAACCGTAGTTGGACTTGAAGTGGGCGACAATTCTAGAGCCTTCGTGATTTCCCGAGCTGGGGGCAGGTGCGAATACTTCAAAATGCATCAGTCGTTGCAGGGTGCCACTTTCCATATCGAGCACGTAATTCCTCATGTGCGCGGAGGGACTAGCGAACTAGAAAATCTGCCACTCGCGTGTCCGAGTTGTAACCTACATAAAGCAGACCGAGTATCTTTCGTCCTTAATCAAGACTCTGCAGCCGTAGCTTTGTTCCATCCAAGGACAGATACGTGGAGTGATCATTTCGAGTGGGATGACTATCAGCTCGTTGGGAAAACAGATACTGGACTGCTGACGATCCGATTGCTTGATTTGAACCATGAGCAGCGCTGCAAGATTCGTCAGGCGGAGCAGATGTTCGGCTTGTTTCCGCCAGAGCCTCTCGACGACTGAACTCTTCAGCAAAGGAGCTTTGAATGGGCCGTAGATCTTGGGGCAAACCTGATTTTCGAGATCTAACAGTCGAGGAGTTGTCAAACCTACTCTACCTGTCGTACACGGATTCTCGCGAACATCAACGCGATTATTTAGTCAGCCTCGTTGGCTTCGTTACCTACCCAGACCTGGACTACATGCTCTCGGTTGGTCGAGATCACGACGAAGCCCGACTATTAGCGAAACAGCGAGTTCAAGCGATCGACGAAAGTAGGTTCTCTGGTGCCAAGAGAGTTGGCGAGACTTTGATTGATGCGGTGGCTTACTTTGCTCATAGAGCGATTCGTGGAGACTTTGGACCAGACGACAGTCGCGATGGTCGCTCTTATCAATCGCAACTAAGAATCAGCCATTTTCGCAGGTTGGCTGGGGTGGTTGCGATTCTTTGATCGCAACTATCAGTCTTTCTGATTAGAGTTGGACACTCGATTCCAATTCTAAAAAACGCCTCGCTGTAGATCTTCTAGCTTCTAC
>CAMCMB010000118.1 GCA_945875845.1 Pirellula staleyi DSM 6068 | reverse complement strand
TCGTACGTCATTTCGGTAACCGCACCGTTCGACTTGGTCTTCGAGAGGAGCGAATCGCTCCCCACGATGTACTCGTAATCGGTGACATTACGAATATTGGGATCGGTGATGATCGTATCGTCTGCTTGTCCGTCGAGAATGTTTGCGTCAATTGCGGCGGGCGAGACGACTTGCAGCTTTCGACCGGCGGCATCGTAACTGATCGTTGTGACCGAATTCATTCGATCTTTGGTCTTGATCACTCGGCCAGCATCTGCTGAAGACGTTGCGCCGTAGAGCGTTTGCTCTGTGCTACCGTCCGCGAAAGTAGTTTTCTTCTTCCGTCCCATGTCGTCATATTCGAAGTTGGTAACGTGGCCTTCGGGGTTGGTGGTTTGTGTTAGTAGATTGCTGGAATTGTAGGTAAACAGCGTGACCGGGCGTGTACCGCTGGATGTGTCGGGGGATTCAGTAATCTTGGTCACAAGTCCGCTAGTGTTGTATTCGTAGTCGGTTCGATAGAGGGTCGGCGTAGAGGAGTTGTAGAGTGCGCCCATTTGGTACTTGAGCATGCCGACATTGGCGTGGCTCGTTGGATAGTATTCGCTAGTTGTCTTGGCATACGATGCCGTTTGAACATCGGCATTGCTAACGACGCTCAATCCCGTCTCGACGCTCGTTTTGAGCCCCTTAGAATCATATGTCGTCAAAGTGACATCGCCAAAACGATTGCGATGTCGCGTCACTTGGCCAAAGCTGTTATACGAAAAGTCCTCGTAGGTACTATCGGCCGTGTTTTGATACTTATGGTGGAGACTACAACTACTGCAAGTCAAGTAATTCGTTGGTCTACTTTCTGTTTCGCTTCTTGAATCAATTGCAGTCGCTCGCAACGGTTCCGGCCGTCGTTATCTACTCGTTGGGACCATCACAGTCGCCGCCTGTTTAGCGGGTTGGAATGCAGCCAACATTGCCAATCAATGACTCCTGGCACCTTAGTTCTGGCCCCAGCGCGTATCGTGTCCGGCTTTTCCTCGCGAAGCAAGGTTATCGGTACCGGACACCTTTTCCTTCCCCGTGAGTCGTGACTTGACTTGCCAGCGGGCCTGACCGGCGAGGTCAGAACTAGTGAAGCTTGCTACGAGAACCGCTTCGGTGCAGTGATTTGATTCGTGCTACTTGCGAATGCCAAAGTCCAACGAATTCATTGCTCATTCAGCAGATTCGGTTCCTGGCACCTTTGTTTTCACCTTGCACCTTTGTTTTCACCGCGGTTCCTGACACTTTTGATTGCTTCTGACACCTTTGATTGCTCCCCGACTAGATTTGAGGTATGACACCTAAAGGAAAGCCAGTCGAACAACGAAGTTTTCGAATTTCCCCACAATCGTCGACAACGATCATTGCTCGCAGCTGGCTAGTCGAATCGAGTGACTCATACATACACAAAACATGGAAGTCATCCATAGGCTGAATCGATACATTGTGACAGCGAAATGAAACTTGAGTGTCCAGGCCGTTTGAGTCTATAGACCTTAACCACACACAAGCGAAATCATTCTCTAGCCTCAAGTACAAATCGAATAGCCACAACTTTCCTCTCGTTTGAACACCAGCCATTGACGTAACTTCGTCGAATCGCGGCTTTGTGCGAAAAAGGCCTGCAATCGCTTCAATTTCGCTATTAGACAGTCGATCAAGTGATCCTTCCATCTTATCGTTGAGGACTCCCTGGATGTCCCTTTATTGGCGGTAAATTCGTTGGATCTGCATTTTCGCAATCGTTTTGCTGGTGTGGATACCATCCTTCGATATCTTTTGCATCTTTATGACATCCACCTTGCTGGTATCTATCAATCGGAGCCGCGCCCGGGCACATGTACAAACAATACCAACACTTCTTCCCAGACTCTGGTGGTTTTGTTTGCCAATCAATCAGAACACAACCGTCTTCGACAGGCTTGTTGTCTGGATGTCTCGGGTCTGGGCGCGGTGTTGGATCAGGTTTCTTCTGACATAACTTCCAAAGACCAACTCCGGTTCCCACGCCAGGAAGAACATAAATAAGAGGATTGAGTGGTGGTTTCACTACAGGCGGTTGCACAACAGGCGGTTGTACAACAGGCGGTTGCACAACAGGCGGAGTGGTCGGAGTAAGTCTCCTAACTATCTGACGCGCACGCTCCTCGGGCATAATTACCTTCAAGCACTCTATCTGCTTGGCAACGGTGGGTTCCTTCATGCATGCTCGCACATATGGAGACAAACTGATTTCGAGACCGCTTGGGTCTACGTAGGAAAGTGCCATAGATTCCAAAAACTCATAGATATTCCAAGGGCTACCTTCGAACCCTATCGGGTCTCTGGTGAGAAACCTCCCTGTCAACCCGCTCATCCATCTTGCTCTGAAATGATGAAGTCCAAGCGTTGCATCCCATTCACGAGCTGTGTACATGTATCGATTGTTCGCGGCCGAACTTGTTTGCACGGCTGCCGATGCGTTCAAGAAAGTTGGTTGTCCGTAGGCCGTATACGCGTAGCGTTCACTTACAGCCCCGCTTGAATCGGTTAAAGCGTAGATCGAATACTGTTGATTCCGGTGATAGTAAAGGACCGTTCCGCTGGTGCCAGTCGTCTTGCGAACCACCGGTTCGTCAATGTAGCTGGCGAACACGTAGCGATATGTGGCTGTCGATGCCGATCCTCCGCGTGGATAATCTGCGATCGTTTGCTGATCTGCTTGGAAGCAGACGACTGCAGTGGAGCCTTGCGTTCTTGCAACTCGCCTACCCAGTGCATCGTATTCAAACGTCACATCGGCTGATCCGTTGTTGTCGATGTCGGACGATTTCAGCTTGTTGTCGTAGTCCCAAGCAAAGGACAACTGAGCGGCTTGCGTCGCAAGGCTAGCTGGCAGCACCGTTTGGTTGCCCTTTACATCCGTCGTTACATTTTGGCCACCTGAGGTTAGCAGTTCGTGTGTCGGACCATGCGTGCGTGTCACTGCCGTCCCATTGGTGGTAACGCTCGACCAGTCGCCGACGGATGTCAGTGCCCAAGATTGGTTGAAGTTAGTGCTGGCTTGCTGGTAGCCAGTGAGTCGGTCCTCGTCATCATAAGCCGTTCCCGACGAAGTAAACCCGTAGCCACTCGTCACTCCACCGATCGTTTCGGCTGTCTTGTTCTTGTTAGCGTCCCACGAGTAGCCCAGGTTGCCAATGTTCGTGTTGCTAAACGAAATCGTTGAAAGAAGATTATCGGTCCGATAGGCTCTCGTCTCAGTGATGCCGTTACCCAGGACAGCTGAAGTCATGCGACCACCGTCATCATAACTGCGCGTGTCGATCACCGAACGATCCAGTTTCAGCTCGCTAAATGCCTTAGACATGGAACTACACTCGGTTGCGAGCCCGTTCTTGAAGATTGCTGGTTAGCATTTGCAAGGCCTCAAGGTCCAGTTTTTGCAAATCCTCTACGCTGCTCAAAGCCAGACCCAAGATTCCCTCAAGGGTTCGAATCAACTTAATCTCGCCTTTCATCTCGCCCTCAATCTTGCCCTTGATTTCACCCTCAATCTCACCTTCTCGGTGTGCTGCGTTGAGCGCCCATTGTTGATCTCGCAGCGCCTTTTCTCGTGCGTCGTACATCTTTTTGTCCTCCGTTATCTCGGTTATTCTCGCGAGCGTAATAGTCGCTAATTGCATTTCCGCTTCCGGAAACAGCGCTAACAACGCCTCCGGTTCGTATTCATGGGCGTGCAAAAACCAGTACAGCCAGCGATCTCGCATGCTTGCCATGACTAAATCCGCCTCATTCAGATTATACCTGCCCAGCTCAAGCGTGTGAATTTCAATTGTCTTCTCGAGCGTCCGCCCAGATTCCTGGTCGGTCAGCCGAAACGCATGGTGCACTTTTTCAGCATCTTTCCAAAGAATACCGTTTATTAGGCAAATGGAGTAAACAGGATGGAGTTGCGTGTAATCGTCTCCGGCATTCAATTGCCCAGCAAACATCTCGCACCCGTAAAACACGACACGTTGGATCAGTCCCTCGAAGATCGTCAGTTGCATTTCGATGTCATAAATCGAGCCGTTTGCATCGACAGCCTTGATGTCCAAAATGGAAAGCTTGTCATCGAGGAAATCTTGTAGGTTGTACGGGTTGACGATCGTGACGTCGACGATTGGAAGGTGCAAGCGAAGGACTGCGTTCAAAAAACTGATGAGTGCCAACTTGTTGGCACTCGTGCCGAAAATCTTTTTGAAAGCAAAATCATTGATAGGTCGAATTCCAATACGCATCGATTCTTTGGCTCCCATCTGAATGGATTCATGTAACACGCCAACTATACCAAAACGGAGAAATACTTGCTTGGCATTGGAATGCCCCCGATTCCCCTCGGGGATCTCTGCCATCACTCTAGAGCGGGTGCTTTGGCAAGACATGCTCAGCGGTTAGGAAAAGTCTTCGCTTCGCCAACGTCTTGGTACCGAATGGTTCGGATCCATGATTGGAAGCGTCCGCGAAATCGAATCTATCCCCCCAAGCCCAAGGTAGGCATTCGCGCCGCCAAGCCAAACGAAATCTGGCATATCGATACCTCCATTGTGCGATTGCTCGATGGACGTCGAGCATACCTGCATGCGATCATCGACAACTTCTCGCGGCGGATTCTCACGTGGTGCGTAGGCGGAACTTTCGAACCGGCTGTCAGCGCCACGCTCCTACAGCAAGCGGCGAAAGGGCTTCTAACTGATTCCGTTCCACAAGTTTACATGGACAGTGGAGTCGAAAACACGAACTCCGCCGTCTCAGCTCTCGTCGAGTCAGGCACTCTCAGGCGTATATTGGCTCAAGTCGATGTGTTGTTTTCCAACAGCATGATTGAAGCCTGGTGGCGCATGCTCAAACATCAGTGGTTGTATTTGAACGAACTCGACTCCGTTGAAACGGTGCGAAAGCTAGTCGCGTTTTATGTCGAGCAGCACAACACCCACGTGCCACACTCGGCGTTCAAAGGATGGCAGACCCCTGACGAAATGTATTTTTCTAAAGGTGCCGCGGTGCCAGAACAACTTAAATCAGCCCGAAACTTTGCAAGGCAAGCAAGGCGAGAATCGAATTTGGCTCAACGATGCAATACCTGTCAGCCCGAAACGCAAATTGTCCCAATCGATCCAAAGAAAACCGATACCACCTAACGGAAACTACAGAAGCAAAAGACGACGAGCACAAAAAACCAACTGTCTAATCTTCCGCAACGTCACACAAAACCAAGTTCACAATCACCCTTCGAATGCAATTCCAAGCGAGGAGATCCCCAACTCGAACAGAAAAATTGATCTTTCACGCCAATTGCGAACCCAGCCCTGCATCAGCAAGACTAATTGTCGAGTTCTCGTACACAAAACACCAGAATGTCTTGGCAGGATGCACGGCGATCAGACTGGCTTCCTTGCCATCCCAGCCAGTCAATCGGCGGCATCCGTGACCGCCGTTTTGAGTTCTTTCGTAACTGACAGACCAGCAGCCAAGAGTGCGTCTTGCAGCGGGCAACTCCGATCCATAAGCGATGCAGTTGCGGGCGAAAGGAGATGGCGTCTTGTTTGAAGCGGTATGTTCGCCCGCTTTTAGAACCGATCCTTTGCAATGGAATCATCCGTTGTGGCGTCAACCTCGCAGGTGCAGTTGCATATTAATCGCGATGAAGAGTCCTGACCCCTTTTCCTTTTTGACCCCTTTTCCTTCTCCAATTTGTAGGTCCGTTCAATGTTGATGGTCCAATTGCGATTGAACTCCATCAAGGAATTCTGCAATTCGCGTAAACCCACGCTTTAACGCAAAACTCTTGACAGTATCACCAGCAACAGGCTTAACTGAGGCCTTCACACGAATTCCCAATGTCGAATCGCTTGTGGAAACGGTTTGAATTGGAAGTGTAAGATCTGGTTTTGCCCGCAACGCAACTCTAATTGTTGAGAGCAATTGGTCTTCATCTTTATCTTCCATTAGTAAATAAAACAAAGGCGAAAGTCCAAAGTTATCTCGGACATCAATCGGACTACCATCGATGCTCGTCAAGAGCCTTACCATCTCTTCGTCTATCTCAACAGCAGAATGCATCGGGACGCGACCATTGAAATCCGCGACTTTCGAGTCGGCACCATGATCAAGAAGAAATTTCACGGACTCATGCAAACCATTAGCACAGGCGATATGCAACGGTGTGATTCCAGACAATGGATTCGCATCGTTAACTGAAAACCCCTGTTCGAGCAAAAAACCAAGGATGTCATTACAGCCACTAGACGCAGCTAGGTGTATTGGAGAAAATCCATTCGCACTACGGATTTCGACTCCCTGAATTCGATCGAGCAGGATTTTGATCACAGCTAAACGTTTCTGACAATCAAATCGGGTACGAATTGCGATCTCAATTAACTCCGTTTTTTCTTCATGAGTCAAGCGATCGAAAGACTCGTTGTACAGCAAGCTTACGCCATCGGCATCACATAAACGAACGCGGTTTGTCAAGTCATCGAATCGAGTAGGTTGAGCAGTGCAGGATGAGAAACCCAAAATCATTGCCAATACAAGAAAATGCTTGATAATCATCATCTCGAGGCGCTCAGTCACCGAAGTCTCTCCATGGTTTCAACGAACCGCTACACCAAGCGCTTCTTGCAAACGATTTATGGGCATTCGCGAAAACGTCAAAACCTCGGCCCTTAGGATTACATGCCCTCACAAGCCGATCCCTTACGTACATTCCTCCGTATGGAAGGTAGAACAAATCGTGGGCAGTAGGCCAAAAATCGACCGTATCCTTTGCGTGAAAGAAGCAGTTTCCGGTTGCCGAAATTCCCGAACAACCAAAGCAATTGCACTTCTTAGTTGCAGTTCCTCGACAAGTATACCAGTACCGCCATCCGTAAATCATCGGTGTCACTAACATGTTCGTTCTATTCGACGTCGCAGGTTCGGGTACGTCTTCTTCGAATGACACGGACTTGTTGCACGGAAGTCCTGCTGCCATACTCGCTAAAGTTTGCGCAAAGTTTGTCGTTGTCGAATAACGATCTAAGCCCAATGGATCGAAATGCTCAAAATCAATGTACATGGCAGAACCACTTCCACCACGCCAATGATCCAATAGTGTCTGATTCATGCCAACCGCATTCTCATTCAGAAGGCAATTCACGTACTTGCAAAGTTGAGCATTCGTCCCATCGCCATCTAATGGATCTTGAACGGTTCCCGCACCATTGCCTTGAGGAAACGCAGTACCACCGCAAGGAATCGTTGTTGGAATTGTAGATCCGCCTATGGTGATATCGTTTCCAAGCGGGTCCATCCCAAACAATGAGAAGTAGTTTCTGTATAAATTCTTACCGTCCACATACCCGATAGGGTCTCTGGTGAGGAACCTACCCGTCAACCCGCTCATCCATCTTGCTCTGAAGTGATGAAGTCCAAGCGTAGCATCCCATTCACGAGCCGTATACGTGTAACGATTGCCCGCAGCCGAACTTGTTTGCACTGTTGCCGATGCGTTCAAGAACGTTGGTTGTCCGTAGGCCGTGTAGGCGTAGCGTTCGCTTACCGCTCCGCTCGAATCGGTTAAAGCGTAGACCGAGTATTGCTGGTTGCGGTGATAGTAAAGGACCGTTCCGCTGGTGCCTGTTGTCTTGCGAACCACCGGTTCGTCAATGTAGCTGGCGAACACGTAGCGATATGTGGCTGTCGATGCCGATCCACCACGCGGATAGTCTGCAATCGTCTGCTGATCCGCTTGGAAGTAAACCACCGCTGTGGAACCCTCGGTTCTCGCAACTCTTCTGCCAAGAGCATCGTATTCAAACGTCACATCGGCTGATCCGTTGTTGTCGATGTCGGACGATTTCAGCTTGTTGTCAAAATCCCAACCAAAGGCCAACTGAGCGGCTTGCGTCGCAAGGCTGGCTGGCAGCACCGTTTGGTTGCCTTTCACGTCCGTTGTGACGTTTTGGCCACCTGAGGTTAGCAGTTCGTGCGTCGGACCATGAGTTCGCGTGACTGCCGTACCATTGGTGGTCACGCTCGACCAGTCACCCACCGAGGTCAGTGCCCAAGATTGGTTGAAGTTAGTGCTGGCTTGCTGGTAGCCCGTGAGTCGGTCTTCGTCGTCGTAGGAGGTGCCAGAAGAAGTAAACCCGTAGCCACTCATCACTCCACCGATCGTTTCGGCTGTTTTGTTCTTGTTAGCATCCCACGAGTAGCCCAGGTTGCCAATATTCGTGTTGCTAAACGAAATGCTTGAAAGAAGATTATCGGTCCGATAGGCTCTCGTCTCAGTGATGCCGTTACCAAGAACCTCGCTCGTCATGCGACCACCGTCGTCATAACTGCGCGTGTCGATCACTGAACTATCCAGTTTCAGCTCGCTTAATGTTCCACGAGCCGTGTAGGCTCGGTTTGCAATGGAACTGTCTGGGTACGTGTATTTTACGAGTTCATTGCGTGCATTGAACTCGCTGCCAACCGTATACGTCTGGCTTGCAATCGTGAGCGACTCAGAGGCCTTGCGACCGACTGGGTCGAATGCGTAGCCAACTGTGTTGTTGTAGCGGCCGGAAACCGCGGTCAGCATTCTGCCACTGCGATCGAAGGTAAAAGTGTCAGTATCTGCTATCGTGCCCGTTGGGCTATTGGCTGCCGTCCGATAGTTCCGACTAGTCATTCGACCGGCCAGGTCGAAGTTGTAAGTGCAAGTGTCACCTAATTGATCTTGCTTCCGTAAGACACGCCCTGCTTTGTCATAAACGAACGTCACAACGCCATAGCCAGGTTGGCCAACCGTCGCGCCGGATGTGTGGTCTGGATACTGTTCTGTCAGTTTCGAGCCACGTGCATCGTATGTATAAGCGGTGGTTTGACTCTCAGCATCGGTTAGCGAGGCAAGCTGGCCTGTGGCTAGATAGGTGAAGGTAGTACCGGCTGAGATTCGGTCGGTCGTTGACTTGCGGCGATTGCGAGCATCGAACGAGATGAACGTGTATTTGTTCTTGGCGTCGGTTTGTTTAACCGCGTTTCCAGCTCGGTCGTAGTCCGTCTTGGTCACATCGCCGAACGTATCCGTTCGCTGCGTGTTTCTGCCAAGAGAGTCGTAAACCATATCCGCACCGACGCTGTTTGGATCCCGAACGGTCAACTGATTTCCACCTGCATCATAGGTCACCGCGGTCACTTTGTCCAATTGGTCAATCGAACGGAGTGTTCTTCCAGCAGAATCTGTCCAGGTTTTCGTGGAATTCCCCAGCGCGTCTATGCTTTGAGAGACCAATACCGTGCCGTAACCTGAAAGGCTGGTGGTTGCGTCGTGGAGTTGGCACGACCATGTCGCTAGCGTATTCACTGCCGTTGCACCCGAACCACGATGGTTATTCAGCTTGCCACTCATGACAGTTCGACCGGCTGAATCGCTGATGGAGAAGCTGATTTCGTCCTCGGAGTTAATCGTTACCGAGGCACGACCGGGGGAGCTGGCGTTGAAAGTGATTCCTGCTCCACCGTTCGCTTGTGTGGCTGCCAGTTTCGTTATCGCATTGGATAGTGTTACGTTGAAAGTGCCGGAAACACCAGTGCCGAGTTTCAATGCTGAAACCCCTGTCGAGCTGTCCAAGCCCACTCCGTCATAGAGATTGCTATCGTAAAGATACTGGGTTGTGAGTCCATCGGCAGCGGAAACACTGTTAAGGCCCGCGATAGGTGGATTGGCTGTGTCTACCGAACCGCGAACCGCCAGCCAAGTCGTTTGATAGGCTGGCCTGCCAGCAGCATCGTAGCGAGTAGTGGCCTCGCTAAGTGTTTTTGCATCGGTTGGGTTGGCGAACGAGCCAACGTGAGTCGATACATCGGATACTTGGATCGTGTGCACCGAACGGCGGTTCGAATCGGTATTGGTAATCGTGCCGTGGCCCAGTGGATCAACGCTGGCCGTTTGCTTGTCGCAGCATGAGTCTTCAATTCGCGTCCAGACATTGCCACCGAAGTCGGTGTGGGTCGCTTGATGGCCACCTAAATCGTAGGAGTACGATTCGGTAGCTCCGTCGGCTGTGCCAGGAGCAACGACGTGCGTTGCCACTTTGCCACGACCGTTGTAGGTCCATTGTTCGCGTGCTTTTTGATAGCCATTGGTATCCGTAGAGTCAAAATACCTCGGTGAACGAACTTCGGTGACTTGGCTTGCCGCATCGTAAACAGTTTCCGTGCGAGCTTCGATACTCGTTCCGTAGTCAACGCGTTTGTTGGTCTCGCGTCCTTGTGCATCGTATTCCATGCGTGTTTCAATACCGCGACCGTCGATGATTTGCGTGAGTCGACCTTGGGCATCGCGGATGGCGTCGTGAATGATGAACTTGGCGTTTGGATTGGTGTCTCTCGATTGGCTCCAGACTGCTGCGAAATCAGCGAACGTCTGTTCTGGGACGGTGCATGTGATCGTTCGAATGAGAGTGCCGTCGCTGGCTCGGTAGCCATAATACTTGCGACGACCATACGGGTCTTCGTCGTAGAACAATTGATGGTTCAAGTACGCCTTGGTACTGGTGAGTGTTGTTCCAACGCGAGGATACTGCTTGGTAGTAAGGGGACGGTTTTGATAATCGTACGTCATTTCGGTAACCGCACCGTTCGACTTGGTCTTCGAGAGGAGCGAATCGCTCCCCACGATGTACTCGTAATCGGTGACATTACGAATATTGGGATCGGTGATGATCGTATCGTCTGCTTGTCCGTC
>CAMCMB010000117.1 GCA_945875845.1 Pirellula staleyi DSM 6068 | reverse complement strand
GAGCACTGAAATCAAGAAGTAAAACGTTCCGCCAGCGTTGATGTAGCTGACGTCAACATGCCATTCTTGGTGGATTTTCGTTGGTTGAATGTAGCCTGTACCTTTCTTGCTGGGAGTCACGATCTTGTGATCCAAACGACCAGCGGTCTTGAAAACTCGATAGGTTGAACTTGGGCTGACTGCGACAATGTCAGCGCTTTAGCCATGTGTGGTACTTGCTGGTTGGCAGTTTGGCCCACTTCAGCAGGTCTTTGCATGGTATATCCGATCGCTCGGTCCAGTACTTCATGTAGTCGACAATCTTGTCGCGAATATCGTGGGGGACCCAAACGCCTTCTAGAGGTCCCCATTGGCTTTTTTTGCCCGTACGTTCTCCTCCATGAGCTCTGCGATACCTTCGTTCTTGTGGATAAGCTTCTCTTGCAGCCTTCGGATTTGCTGCTCCATCACCACAGCAACCCACTGATGGATTTGCGTTGGCTGAATCGATAGCTCTAGACGGGTAGCCAATGCGTGATTGCCTTGATAGAATTCTCGGCTACGCAACGAAGCACAGGGTGTAGCTGTAATTCACGCTACAGGTTTGCGGATGGTCGGGCCGCCATCCGATAGTTCATGCTATCGAGAAATAATATGGCTCCGAATTCTCAGGTTTCCGTCGACCGTTTTGCCTTTCGATTCTGCCTCCGAAACTTTAGTTTGAAGTTCGGAAGTTTCCCTTTCGCAATCAACGTAGCGCATTGTTCTCAAGGCGGCTTCGGCACCGCGCAGTGGTTGGACGCTTAATGAATATTGCGATCGTGCACTACCATCTGAATCGAGGAGGAGTCACGCAAGTGGTGCTGAATCACTTGTGGGCCCTCGATGTGCTGCCTGATCAACTCTTGCCGCATGTGGTTCTGCTTCTGCATGGCGGGCAGCGTGAAGGCTTTCCCATTGATTTGTCAAAACGGTTTCCGAAATTCAAGATCATGGAGGTCGTGGTTCCTGAATTGGATTACGACCAAGGCTCATTTGCGAAGCCAGAGCCGCTGATTCTGGCGGGCCGCATCGAGAGCGTACTTCGCGAGAAGGGTTGTGTCGCTGAAGATACGCTTTTGCATGTTCATAACCCTGCACTTGGCAAGAATGTGTCGCTGCCGGGGGCGGTTGCTGCTTTGGCAGACCGGCAGTTTGGTCTGCTGCTGCAGACGCATGATTTCGCGGAGGATTTTCGGCCTGTTAACTATCGCCGACTGCAAAAAGCGCTCGCGCCGGATGAACCGGCGAGTCTGCCTGGAGTGCTCTACCCCCAGGCGCCGCAAATTCACTACGCCGTTCTGAATCGCCGCGATTGGTCGGTGCTTCGCGATGCGGGTGTCGACATCGAGAGGTTACACTCGCTGCCGAACCCGGCTCGACGGCCAGAGCCGTCATCGGATCGTACAACCGCACGTCAGCGGCTAGGCGAACGGTTTGGGATCGAGGCTGACGTTCGCTATGTCCTTAATCCGGTTCGTGGAATCCGGCGCAAGAATCTCGGCGAAGCCCTACTTTGGGCCGCCGCTGCGAGGCCGGGCACGGTATTCGGGTTTACGCTGCCGCCGCTCAATCCGATTGAACAACCGAGCTATATCCATTGGCGCTCGCTGGCAGCCGAGCTGCAACTTCCTTGCTACTTCGAGGTCGGGGGAGAGAACGGTTTGAGTCTTGCAGATAACTTGGCTGCGTGTGACTGTGTGCTTACGACCAGCTTAGCCGAAGGTTTCGGTCTCGTATTTTTGGAAACTTGTCTGTCGCACCGCGCGTTAGTGGGGCGAGATCTGCCGGAGATCACTAGCGATTTCGTTCAGAGCGGAATGACGTTCGATGGTTTGCAACCGCGTATCGACGTACCTGTTGAATGGGTTGGCCGATACGAGTTACTGGACATGCTGGCTGGCAGTTATAACTCAACGCTAGAGTCCTATGGGCGACCGCCGCTCCCGCGACTTGCCGTGGGTGAGGGCCTAGAATGCAAGCTGCAAAACGGCTGTATTGATTTCGGTGACTTGAACGCCACTTTGCAGGAAGGTGTGATACGGAAGGTCTGTGGCAATACAGATGCCATGAAGACGCTGGTTACGATCAACCCATTCTTGCGAGACGAGATTTTCTCGAGCGATGCCAAGTATTCTGCGGAGGCGGAACGGAACGCCGCCGTGGCGACGAGCCGGTACTCATTGGCGATCACCGCACGCCAACTGGCGGGCACTTACCATCGTGTTATGGCAAGTCAGCGAGGGCCGCTAATTGGCTTAAATTCTGGTGAGAAAATTCTGGATGCTTTTTTGAATCTATCTCGATTCCGTTCGGTGCTTCTGTGACAACACGCGACAACTATCTTACGATTATCCGACAAGCCAGTCGAAGCACCGAGCCGCTTCCTACTGTCGAGTCTGCATTTGTAAAGCCGCTGCACAATATTGAAGCGGTGTTACTGGACGTGTATGGTACGCTGCTTATTAGTTCCAGCGGAGATATAGGAAGTGGTGACCATGATGTACACGCCGCCGCGTTTCGAAAGGCAGTTGTCGATTCAAAACTGATTTTGCGTTGTGATAGCGAGGTGGGTGTTGAATGCTTGCGATCAACGATCGAGGACTGTCACAGCCGATCTCGACAAGCTGGAATCGACTTCCCAGAGGTGGACATTGTTGAAGTATGGCGCACGACGTTACGTTCGCTGCAACAACGCGGGCAGCTCGACGGAGATATAGACAATATGGATATCGCGGGGCTTTCGTTGCGGTACGAGTTGGCCACCAATCCTGTCTGGCCGATGCCGGGTGCCGCCGAATGTCTGACGGAATTGGCCAATCGCGGTATTCATCTGGGATTGATCTCCAACGCCCAATGGTTCACTCCCCTCTTGTTTCCGGTGCTTTTGGGTGGCGAACTGGATGCCCTCGGCATTGGGACCGAGATGCAATTCTGGTCGTGGCACGCCGGACGGGCAAAGCCCAGCGCGCATATGTTTCGCTTAGCAACGGATGTGCTTCGCAACCGCGGGATTGAACCTGAGCGCGTACTGTTTGTGGGCAACGACATGCTCAATGACATAGTTCCGGCGGCTGCTAGTGGATTTCGAACGGCATTGTTCGCCGGCGACAGGCGCAGTCTACGGCGCCGTGACGGCGATCCGCGCGTCGCTACGGCAAAACCTGATATTGTCATCCTTCAATTGCGAGACCTCCTTTCCTGCGTGAGACGACAACAGGAGTCGTAGGGTTTGCTACCGCGAGCTTTAATGCCGATTATGAATAAGCGAAGAATTGGATTCGTATCAACCCGCTTTGCTGGCACGGATGGTGTGTCATTGGAAAGTGCCAAGTGGGCGCAGGTGCTCGAACCACACGGGTATACAAGCTATTGGTATGGCGGAATCCTCGATCGCGATCCAGAGTGTTCCATGCTTGTGCCAGAGGCATCCTTTGCCCACCCGGACATTGCGGCGATAAACGCTGAAGTGTTTGGCAAGTTTACTCGAACGAGGCAAATGACCCGTAAAATTTTCGACATGAGCGAGCATTTGAAAGGGACTCTATATGACTTCGTGGAAAAGTTCTCAATCAATATCCTCGTGGTCCAGAACGCACTGTGCATTCCGATGAATCTTCCTCTGGGGCTCGCCCTAACGCACTTCATTGTCGAAACTGGCATTCCCACCATCGGCCACCATCATGATTTCTTTTGGGAGCGGGATCGATTCTCTGTTAGTTCCGTTCCAGATATACTTGAAAAAGCATTCCCGCCTGTGCTGCCCTCTTTACAACACGTCACTATCAATTCCAAGGCGGCACAAGACCTTGCCATGCGCAAAGGGGTATCCTCGGTACTGATCCCCAATGTCCTCGATTTTGAGAATCCGCTGCAAGCTGATGACGTCTATGGGAGCGATCTGCGCGAGCAAATCGGAATTGCTCCCGAGGACATCTTGATTCTGCAACCCACACGCGTCATTCCTCGCAAGGGGATTGAACGGGCGATCGAATTAGTTGCCGAACTGAACGATCCGCGGTGTAAGCTGGTGATCACGCATGAAGCCGGTGATGAGGGACTCGAATATGAGCGCATGTTGCGGCGGATGGCCAAGCGAGCATATGTCGACTTGAGGTTTGTCAATACGCGTATTTCCGACGAGCGTGAAACCGGCCCCGATGGGAAGAAGCTTTATTCACTATGGGATGTGTATCGTCATGCCGACTTGGTAACGTTTCCCAGCCTCTACGAAGGATTTGGCAATGCGTTGCTCGAAGCGTTTTACTGTCGCAAACCGGTCGTCGTCAATCGATACGCCGTGTTTATCGCTGACATTGAACCCAAGGGCTTCAAGGTCATTCCCATGTCTGGATATTTGACACCGGAATCGCTTGCCGAAGTTCGGCGGGTTATGGACGATGCGGCTTACCGTCAGGAAATGGTCGCCCACAATTACGAACTTGGAAAGGTGTACTATAGCTTTAGAGTATTGCGACGGAAGCTACGGACATTAATCTTTCAGTTAACAGGCGAGGACATTCTGTGAAAATGAAATCACCCGTGGCACAACTTGAAGAATTGGCGAGCCGCCTTCGACCACAATTGCAATTTCTATATGGTGCGCGGGCCGATGAATGCCTTTCCGACGTATTGCGAGTCTGTTCCCGCTATGACGATCTGTCGAGAAGTCAACGGTCTGCAATGTGGGATGAGCGTGACGTCATCCTGATATCCTATGCAGATCAAGTGCGAGCGGACAACGAGCATCCGCTTTCAGCGTTGCGAGCCTTTTTGCACAGCATGAATTTGCCTCGTGTCTTCCGCGTACTACACTTGTTGCCGTTTTATCCGGCCACGTCAGATGATGGATTCTCAGTCGTCGATTATCGGCAAGTAGATCCCGGTTTCGGAGGGTGGGACGATATTGACGAACTCCGCCAACAGTTCGACTTGATGTTCGATCTGGTCCTGAATCATGCATCCTGTCAGAGCGATTGGTTCCAGCAGTATTTGAGGGGAGTTGAGCCGTATACGCGTTTCTTTGTTGAAGCGGATGCTGGTGTCGATTTTAGTCGCGTGGTCAGGCCACGTACCTCGCCACTGCTAACTCCCTTTGAGACCTCTCGCGGGAACCGTAACGTCTGGACAACGTTTAGTGCCGATCAGGTCGATTTGAATTACCAGGAACCGTGTGTCCTAGTGGAGATGCTGGATGTGCTGCTCGACTACATAGGCCGCGGGGCACGTGTCGTGCGGCTAGACGCCATTGCTTTCCTGTGGAAAGAACCTGGAACAAACTGCCTCCACCTTCCTCAGACGCACCAAATTGTCAAGTTATTTCGTGACGTTGTGGACGCACTGGCTCCAGGAACAATCTTGCTCACAGAGACGAACGTCCCGCACGTGGAGAACGCAAGCTATTGGGGGAACTCGGATGAGTCGCACATGATTTACAACTTCAGCCTGCCACCCTTGTTATTGGATGCTCTGTTGACCGGTGATGGTACTCATTTAAATCGCTGGTTGGCTCAGAGCGTCGCCCCTCCGCCTGGAACGACCTTGTTAAATTTTACTGCCTCACACGATGGCATTGGTGTTCGCCCTCTCGAAGCGCTCGTTCCGTCGGAGAGAGTGGAGCAACTCGTATGCGCCGTGCAAGCTCGACAAGGGCTTGTCAGTAGAAGAGCCGGAGCGGACGGTAGCGACATCCCCTACGAACTCAACATCACCTTCTTCGACGCACTGGGCGATCCTCGCGCCAATGACGGCGACCCCTTGCACGTGCAGCGTTTTATAGCCTCGCAAGCCCTGATGCTGTCTCTGCGCGGCATTCCTGCAGTTTACTTCCATAGTCTTCTGGGTACGCGAAATGATTTGGAGGGCGTTCAACGCACTGGCCGGCCACGTTCGATTAATCGCCGGAAATTCGAAGTAGCCGAATTAAAAGAACTGATCTCAAACCAATCATCGCATAAGCAGATTTGGGAGACCTACCTGCACCTCCTCACGGTGCGAGTGAACCAGCCAGAGTTTCACCCAGATGCCGATCAAGAGGTAATACCTTTTGAGAACCAGGCAGTCGTCGCCTTTCTCCGGACAAGACCTGATCTTGGACGTGCCCTGCTAGTCGTGGCGAATGTAAGCAGTCAATTGCAGACAATTGACCTGAAACAGTGTTCACTGAAACCGGTCGGTGCTGAGCTTATCTGTGGCAAAAAATTGGATAGTCCTGATGGTATTGTGTCACTGAACCCGTATCAAGTTGTTTGGTTACCCGTCCATCGTTAATGACTATGAAAATCACCTATCGTGAGACTGAGTTGCGAAGACGAATAGTGCGTGGAGATTAACAGTAATGGCAGACTTTTTCCAAAACGGATTAATAACGACCCTGCACGATCTGCGTGCCACGGACAGCCAGCACTTAGAGCGAATCCTCCTGGACGCCTCGCGGCATTTTCGGTTGGGGCTGATCCTGCCCGTTACGGCATCCGATATGCGTGCTGCCCCCTTCGGTCAAATTGTGCGTGAATTGTCAGTGGGAACTGAGTTCCTGAAGGAGATCGTCATCGTCTTGAACGTTGCACCTGATGTGGAAGATTTTCGCGATTGCCTGGCACGGGTTCGTTCTCTGGGCGAGAAGGCGAATGTCGTGTGGGGAGATAGTCCTCGCTTCCAGGCAATCTACCAGACGCTTGTCGACGCGGGGCTCAACTTGAATAAGCCGGGTAAGGGCCGAGCTGTCTGGACCGCTTACGGTTACTTGCTGACGGAACCAAAGATCAAAGGGTACGTGCTACACGACTGTGATATCGCGACCTACAACCGTGAACTACTGGTACGTCTTTGTTTGCCGATTGCACACCCGTCTTTCGACTTTCACTTCTGCAAAGCGTACTATGCTCGGTTCACCGACCGGCTGCATGGGCGAGTGATGAGACTCCTCATGACGCCTTTGCTGAGAGCCTTGATCAGTTGCTTGGGGCCAGACCGTTTCTTGCTGTATCTCGATAGCTTTCGCTATCCACTGTCCGGTGAGTTCGCGATAACGGCCGACTTGGCTCGATCGAATCGCATTCCAGGTGACTGGGGACTGGAGATCGGCACGTTGTCCGAGGTCTTCCGTAACATCTCGATCAAGCGAGTGTGTCAGGTCGATATCAGCCCACAGTACGAGCACAAGCACCAATCGCCTTCGCTCGACGATCCCACCAAGGGGTTGCTCCGAATGTCAACCGACATTCTGACCAGCATTTTTCGCACGCTCGCTGCTATGGGGGTAAGGCTTCATGCCGAGGACTTTGCCACGATTCGGTCCGCATATCTCCGCCACGCGCAGGACGCTATTCGCCAGTACGCCGCCGACGCGATCATGAACGGACTACAACTGGATCGGCACGAAGAGGAGAACATGAGCGAGAGATTTTCACAACAGATCATTCCTGCCGGTGATACGATGCGGCAAGACCCGACCGGTTCCAGTGACATTCCTAACTGGGCGAGAGTCCTGTCCGCATTCCCAGATATGCCGAATCAGCTTCGGGCGGCAGTACTAGATGACCAGCAGGAATTTGGGGTGGGCAAGTAGGAACAAGCTTAGGTAAGCATCGGTTTTACGCGAAGAGGTAAGGAGGCATCGTCCATGATATTGGTAGTGTCTCAGTTTGTGTTTTTTGCAGCTCTAATCGTCGGCGCTGGCTCATTCTTGTCTGCATTCGGCAGGGGAATCCTGATCTAGCGGTTGGTGATCTGCTGGGAAGCAGCCTGGGTTTAATGTATATGCTCCGTCGTAGCTCGCCTGAGAAAGCGGTTCACATCGATTTGCCCAAAAACGAAGGACTGAGCCCTCGTAGGGTCGCTCCTTCCGGATTCCGCAAGCGCAGCCAGCAACTTCGCGTCTATCCATCGTTGCTGCTCGAACGGGCCTAGTACTCGGCAATGACCTTCCATTGATCATCCGTCTTGCGCAGTTGAACGAACCTGAACGCGCCGGGAACAGACAGCTTCAACAAGACATCGTTATCAGCGATCTTGAATCGCAAGGATCGGTACAAGGACTCGCTCTGCTGAATCGGTTCCGTTACATAGTCACCCAACGCGACATCCAACTGCTCGATTCGAAACGAGCTGACGATCGTGCCAGCCACAAAAGCCGGCATGGGATCTCGTGCGGCCTGCTTTTTGAGAGCCACGAGCATTTCATCACGCTTCACCGGGACCCCGTATTCGGTCATTTTCCCGGGGACTTCGAGCCCAAAATAGAACAAGCGGTTTCCTGGAAGCAATTGCACCTCGGCAGAGTAAAGTTGGTTCAGCTTCTTTTCATCGTAGACCATGCAAGCCTGGAGCAAGTCCTTCGCAAAAGCAGTAACTTCAGGAGTAGGCTGCCGTAGGGCCGCCGTCTTTCGAGTCGGCCCCGAAATTTTGACGTCCTTGAGGCCCAACCAAAAAACAGGATGAGTCGTTGAGTCGAGATGGTAAATCGCGACGGGGCCAGCTGGAGCTAAGATCGCGGCGAGTCCTCTGTTTTGAGACGCGTCCCCAATCGTCGCCTCCAGCTTTACGATATCTCCAGCCTTGAAGTCGAGTTGGGTAGTTGTGTTAATGACAATCGCTGCGAGAACTGATTTTGCGTTCACATTGGAGGCGACTTTCGGTTGGAGTTGGGCAACACCATTAAAAGACCTAGCCGCGTCGAGTGCCAATTCAAATTCCCACTTTACCTTTTGCCCCTTCAACGCATTGTTCACTTGAAACTGAACGGTATCTTCTGCTGGTGCCAAATCGACATATCCACCAGCACCATCCGTGACCGGTATGACTTCCGAATTCATCTCTCCGCCCCCGGGGACGAGTGTGACTCGCTCCTCCAGCGATGGCTTATCGGGGACTCTCGACTTGCCTGCGAGTTCGCCGAGGTAGGTGTCGAAAGCAACGATATCCGACTGCCAACCTTCGCTTGATCGTTTTTCTTTTTCAGGCTGGTTATCTTGTGTGACCTGCTTTGCGGGTGTCGTCTGTGCGACCGAGTTATTCTGGACCTTTCTTTCGCGAATGATCTCCCAAGCCTTGGTAAACGGGGCCGTAAAGAGTTTCAACAGGTGCATCTCTCTTTCTTTCAATTGCGCCGTGTTGATCGCTGGGTCTGCCGCGATATTCAGATTTTTCCAACCGGCCTCCCCGAGTTCTGCGGTCGCGATTGCGACGGGATCTTTTTGCTTGATTCCCGGTGGCCAGATCGAACGCATGATATTCAGCGAATTGGCGGTCGAAGTGACCTGATAGACGTCGCCGTAGTATGGCAAAAAGACGTAGTAATGATGTTCATCCGCTAGGAGGGCTGATAAGGACGTATCGAGGTCCGCTACTTTGAGGAAAGACTTAGGGTCAGCATTCTCAATCACATGCTCACCAGCGTAGACACCATTTTTGTCCTTGATGACAGATTGGTGAATTGCCTGAAACGTTGGCGCATCATATCCGGTGATTTTTGTATTGCCTTTCCAAACGTTACGGCGATCTGCAGCGTACGGACTGTCGTTTCCAAAAGTGCGAAACGTATCGAGATCGGCACCATCCAGCGGCGTCATCGACCAATAGGCTCGATTCGCGTCCCGATAAAACGCCTGCTCTAGATGTCGGAACGTCTTTGAATCGGCGTCATAAATCTTTTCTCTCTGATACCAAACGCTCTTCGCATCTTTCCAGACAAATCCCGGATTCACAAGTTCTACAGTCTTCGGATCAACGCCTGGTAGAGGTTCTCCGTACCACCAAACATTCTTCGCGTCCTTCGCCAGATTGGAACTGATCACCTCAAAGCTTTGGGCGTCGGCCAGAGGAAGCTCCACGACCCAAAAACGTTCGTTGCTAATCCATTTGTAATAGACTTTGTTCTTGTCCTTGGTGTACTCTTCGCTCAGTGCTTTGAAGCTCGCGGTGACGGCACGGGGCCACCCATCTATTTTTCGGGACCGTTTTTATTGCATCCACTCGATTGCGATAGGTAGGTAACAGGGCCACCCCCAACTTGGTCGACAAGCCTAAATGGGTGGCCCACGGGAAGCATCGCGGCCTCACACGCAATGCACGAACGCTTAATGCCCCAACGGGGCGAACGTATGCGTCAACGATGTTGCCCCGTTGGGGCAAAGGATCATCGGGGGTGGGAATACCCAGGGCGATGCCCTGGGCTATCGGCGTTCGTGCCGTTGGCACATAGGCAAAACGATGTTATGCCAATCGCAACGATCCATTTCACAAACATCCAATCCCATACCTGGGGGGCGAACTCATGAACTCCTGGCTCTGTGGCTTCGGCCCGGTTTCTGGCAAATCCTTCGAACGTCGGAGGACTTGGATCCAAAACCGACTGCAAGAACTCGCAGCGAGCTTTGGGATCGATTGTTTGTCCTTCGCCGTGATGGTGAACCATAGTCACGTCGTTTTACGCAACCGGCCAGATATCGTTGCCACAGTTTTGCCCCTTCAGGGCGGAGTCGCGTTGGCGGACATTTGACCCAGGGCGGCGCTGCGCTCTGCCCTGGGCTAAGCTGTGGCTGCCCCGTTCGGGGCGAAATGCATAAAGCAAACCATAGCGATCTCCGAACCCGCAGGGCAAACGTTCGTTAGCCCAATGGACCGATGTTCGTTAGTCCACAAGGCAAATGGCATTGATAGCCCAACGGGCCGATGTTCGTTAGTCCACAAGGCAAATGGCATTGATAGCCCAACGGGCTTACACAACCTAGCCCAGGGCAGAGCGAAGCGCCGCCCTGGGTTAACCACCCACCACGATGTGAATTGCCCTGAAGGGGCCAAACGGACCTGTCACTCCCAAACGCACCGTTCAGGTC
>CAMCMB010000116.1 GCA_945875845.1 Pirellula staleyi DSM 6068 | reverse complement strand
TCTTGCCCGGCTTCGACTTCGATGCGTCGAACGGGAAGCTCTTTACAATTGATAAGCGTTCCGACGAAGCGACGAACAGAGTGGTACTTGGCGGTAAAACCATAGTCGGAAACGAGGTCCTGATAGATCCTTTGGGCAGTGAGACCTTGCTCGATCTTTGCAATGATCTGTTCGCGATATCGAGCGCACTCGCTGCGAGAATGGGCTGAAGAGCTTTCTTCTTTAGGTGCCTGCGGCTCTGAAATTGGGTCACCGGACCCGGTGAGCGCTTTGGCCCCTTTTGAAACTTCCGACCCGGTGGGCGCTTGGCCGATGGGCGCTTCCGGACCGCTGGCCCCTTTTGACTCCAAAGACGCCAAATGACGATCAACCGACTTTCGATTGATATCAAGGGTCCTGGCGATCTGCCGCCTGCTCATCCCTGAAGCGAATAACTGCTCAATTCCCTGAGTTTTGTCCATATCCAGACGACGTACCACGTTCCAACTCCAGTAGAGGGTTTACGAAGAAACCCGCTATCTGAATGAACCATGCCTTTCCTGTCGAACTGGCCCCTTTTGAAGCGCCTCGCGCTGGCCCCTTTTAGGCGCTCACTGACACCGTGGGTCGCTTAAGTTTCTAGCGCCGCAAACGAGGGAACTTGCTCACCCATGTGGCAAGCACATGGGGGCCGGGACCGCTGCGCGGTTTGGCTGGTTTTAGCTGGCCAAACTTGCTGACCAACGACACAAGGTCGTTGGGGCAGGGATCGCTCGCTGCGCTTGCGGTCGTTGGGGCAGTTTCGCTTGCTCCGCTTGCGTTGAATGAAGACTGGCAAAGTTGAAGTCATGTCAGCCCCGACGTAGGAAGCTCAAAAATGGCACCGATGCAACTGCCTCAGGAGGGCGTGTCCTGAGGTAGCGACGCTTGCGGCTTTTACAAGCACCGCAACGAAGTCCCGAGTGTGCACAACTTGGCAGATCGAAATGTAACTCAAACATCCGGAAATGTTGCCCCGATCAGCTCAACGGGGCTCTCCTGAAGGTTCCGCCTACTGTGCTACGCGAGTCACCCGCAACCGCTTGAATCAAGCAAGCCTCGTTCGTTGTTCAGCCAGAAACTCTTCAAAACGATCACCCTCGATCGCGCTGCGGGCTAAGCTCATAAGACGTTGGTAAAATGTCAAGTTATGGATCGAGAGCAAGATTGGTCCCAACATCTCTCCCGCCTGGAACAAGTGTCGAATGTAGGCCCTGCTATGTTTGCATGCGATGCAATGACAGTCGGGTTCGATGGGAGAGTCGTCCCTCGCGTGCGATTGGTTTCGCATTTTCAACAACCCATTTGCAGTAAAGGCAGTCGCATTGCGGCCATTGCGAGTCGGCATCACACAATCGAACATATCAATCCCTCTTGCAATGCCTTCGACAAGGTCGATTGGGCGGCCTACTCCCATAAGATACCTGGGTTGGTCTGTCGGTAGAACAGGGCACACAATATCCAAAATGCGATACATTTCGGGTGGTGGTTCGCCAACGCTCAAGCCACCCACAGCGTATCCATCGAAGCCAACTTCCATCAACTGCTCGGCACATCGAACACGAACATTGGGATTGAGGCCACCCTGCACAATGGCGAACATTGCTTGATCCTGTCGCACTGCGGTATCCTTGCAGCGTTGAGCCCAGCGGACGCTTCGGTCGCTTGCGTCCAGCACCGCTTCGTCCGAAGCCGGCAGCGCAATGACATGATCCAAGACCATTGCGATGTCGCTACCAAGCTCTTCTTGAATTCGGATCGAGTCTTCCGGCCTCAAGTGAATCTTGGATCCATCCAGGTGCGACTTGAAGGTCGCTCCGTCCTCGGTGACTTTGTTCATCTCTCCAAGTGAAAAGATCTGAAAGCCGCCACTATCGGTTAGGATCGGTTTATCCCAACCTATGAAACGATGCAGTCCTCCTAATTCCGCGATTAACTCGCTACCCGGTCGCAAGGAGAGGTGATATGTGTTGCCGAGCAAAATCTGCGCACCCGTCCCAGCAACTTGATCGATGGTCAGCCCTTTGACCGTGCCTTGTGTTCCGACGGGCATGAAGGCGGGCGTTTCGACAACGCCATGAGGCAAATGCAATCGCCCGCGTCGAGCTTGCGTCTTGGTATCCGCGTGTAGGAATTCGAACGGGAATCGATTAGATCGGACCATTAGTTTGGTTTGCTCTCAGCCTTCGGTGTTCGCAGCCCAACCATTTCCAACAGCTTCAGCGCGTTGGTTGTTGGTGTAACCCCAGCGTGCATGAGGTAGTCAAAACGCATGATCTGTTTGCCGTCGATTTCTTCGAAATGCTCTCGGAAATGAACGACTTGCGCGATGTTCTGGATTCGAATATTTCCTGCCATCTCCAAATCATGCGTGCTTGTTAGCACAATGCATCCGAACTCGACCAGTCTGTCGAGAACATGCTCCACCGCAATCTGCCTTTCTCGGGAATTGGTCCCTTGCAAAATTTCATCCAATAGCACCAACATCTGCCGGCCACCGACATGGTTCTGTGCCTGAGCGGTATCGACAACGGATCGTAGCCGATTCAATTCGGCCATGAAAAACGAGACGCCATCCTGCAAACTGTCTTGCACTCGAATGCTTGAGGCGAGTTCAAAGGATGCTCCGGACCAGCTCGATGAACAAACCGGTGCGCCTAACCTAGCCAGAATCGAATTAACCCCGATGGAACGCAACAACGTGGATTTGCCAGCCATATTGCTTCCCGTGACCAACAGCAGTGGTTTATCCCGCTGGATCTCAACGCTGTTTGGGACGCGGCTGGCCTCTTTCAGCAGCGGATGCGATACATCCTTTACGGCCAACAATGCCAATTTCCGGGAGAAAATCGTTTCCTTGTCGAACAACGTGGGGTACGTCCAGTCCGGATTTTCATCTGCAATCGCAGCCGCCGCGCACAAGGTTTCGGTGATGCCAATGGCTTCAAGCCAGTCAGACGCTTTGCTGCCAAATTCGCTCTTCCATCGTTCGAGCAATTCCAGAATCCGGACATCCCACAGAAAACCAACTTGCAACAGAAGGTAGGGTATGAACATGATCGGGCTGCGTTGCATGCCCGCCAACGCCATGATGCGTTGCAACCGAGCCAAGGCGGATTCAGCCGAGTGGCCATCGTCAAAGCACTTGGCCCGAACGTTGGATAGCAACTGCGTCTTGGAATCCAACCCCTTGATGGCACCAATCATATCGACAAGCGACTGCAATTCGCGATTGGCTGTCCCAATCTGTGCGAAGATGTCATGGATAGGCCCGATGATCGCCATCGTTAGCAAGAAATTGATGGCTGCGCCCAACAGGATGCAAACCAGCCCTGCTATTTGGCCCGTTTGGTTGTCCAGGAACATGGCGATCGTGATGATGGCGAACCCGGAAAGCAAAGCGATCGGACTCAGCCAAGTTAACCAATGCAGCCAAGCTCTGTTCGCAAAATGGCCAGGGGCTTTGCACCATTCCACGATACCTTCGGGATTGGACTGCTGGTTCTGATAGTTGCAAGACGTATCGAAGAACGATATGCGCCAGGTTCGATTGGAAGCCAATTCGCGAACCGCATTTTGACGTTCCAGGATCGCTTCATGATCCGCCCATTGCGTGAGCCACTTGCAAAGCGTCTTGGCACCCGTCTGAGTCATTGCCAGTGAACACCATCGAAACAAACTTCGATCGCCGAAAATATCCAGGTCACGAGTCAGTTCAGAGTGGTACACCTTACTGAACTCCTCCGTCGCGAGCGGTGGGAGACTTGCCCACTCTCGCTGGCATCGAGCCAGCAACCGCCGATACCCGCTGAGACGCTGCCGAAGCTGCGCAGTGAGCCACAAATTCGTTTCATGCCAAGTCGCGGCGAAAAGAAAGCCGATAACCAGCAAAATGCCTAATTGCCAAGTCCAGCTACCGGCTGACTTTTCCAGCATGCCAAAAACGATCAATCCGATTCCAGGCAATGCTAATCCCAAGCGAACCCACACCAAGCGCCGCATGATCGAAATGCGATCTTGAACCTTCGCTTCCAGGGTTTCAATGTTGCTTCGATATTGGTCGGCGGCGCTGAGCGGAGGTTTTTCATGGGTTTGCATAGTTACGGATTCTAAAATCGGAACCCGTTTTGCAAAATGGCATTTCTGAATTTCCCTCCCATCAAGTGCGAGACTCCCCAGCATGTTTTTGCTACCTGGGCTATCATGGGAAGGACAGACAGTATTCGTTTCAAGATATTTTTCGGCTGGTTTTTGGAGGTTGTGATGGGAAAGTCGTTGCCATTCGTGTTGTTGTTTTCCACCGCCTTTGCTTGGGAGACAGGTTGCAAGCCTCAAGAAGATCGTCTGAAGGACGAACAGGCAGCAGCGGCAGCCCAGGTAGAGCCGGTTGCACCTCAAATGCCGGACCAAGTTGCCAAAGTTGGTGTAGGCGTGAAAGGTGATAGCCTGGACAGCATTAGCGAGAACGACCCGAGACTGCTCATTGCAGGGCCAGCCAAAACCTACTTCAACGTTAAGGAAAGGGTCGTTTTCGACATTAAATTGCCGCATGCATCCCAACTTTACAACGCGATGAATTCGCGGAATCCGAAAACCCACGAAGAGTACATGCGTGAAATAGTCGAAGCCAACAAGATCGAATTGCCAAAACTGCGAGAAGGAATGGTTTACCGCTACCACCCCGATACCAACGAACTTTGGGTCGAGTCCGATAAATCCAAACCGTGAGTCTCGCGCTTTACGCCAGTAGAATGACCCCGGTCACTCTCGTCACCACGCTACTGTCGTTGTGGCTTTAGTGGAGTTGTTCCAAGAGCCAGTTTGTCCTGGGACATCGCAGTTCAGCGCGAAATGCTAGTACCGCATGACGAATTGATTGTAGAAAACAAAGCCTCGATTGTCGTTTAGCGTAACGTAGTCCGTATGGCGATAGTCGACCTGGAAGCTATACTGCAGGAATTTCGTGATATCGCAGAACATGCTGGCAAAGTAAGCGGAGTTTTTCAAGATGCCGGTACCCACCGCAGGCAAGTCTTGCCGAAGTGGTCCTTCCACACCATACCCGACGTGAACTTGCAATCGATCGTTCCAATAATGGAACAGTTCCAGGAAACCACCTCGACCACGGATCACTGCATAGGTCTCTGGATGATAGGTTTGGAAAATGTTACCCGCGTAATTGCCTAGGCCTTGGCCAACGTAACCTTCCGCAATGAGTCCAGTATTCCCGGTGAGGTTCATCTTGCCATCGACCGACAATCCAGCGACGTTGATGATCGAGCGGACAGGAATATTTGGATTGATATCGTCTAAATCGAAGACGTTTTGAGTGTTTCGAATCTGGCCAGCTAAGCCGGCAATACCTAGCTCCACCGGCCTTTCGGTTCGCCCACCAACCAATTCCTCTTTTGCCCCCAACCCCAAGACGCCTCGGATTTCTAAATTGGGCAGACCATTCGCTTCGGTTGTACGGCGCGTCGCATCGAGCAACACTGTGGAGATCGGATCGCTAAGCGCAGCCTGCAAAGTCGCTTGGGACTCTTCGCTAGGCGTCCAGAATCGCTCAAGGCGAATTTGGCCTCGAAACGTACCGGCATTTCCGGCTCCGCCCATCAGCGTCATCGGAATTACACCCGGATCGCGAGGGGCGAACAAGTCGGGTTGCAGACCGATCGCGAAACGCCAATCGTCATTCTTCATTTCGCCGAACGCAACAATCGGTAAAACGCCGTAGGTGTCCGAAGTAAGGCTTGAGTTTGACATGTACAGCTTCGTTAGGGCGCCCATCTTCCAACCTTCGATCTGCGGTCCGTCATAGAGAAGTTGAAAACTCGATTGCCGAGCATGCATCTCGAACGTCGACGTATCCAATCCAAATGGGGACGGAGGAAGAAGAAAGAGGGGGCTCCATGGCACAAAGGATCGTTGTGTTCCGTTGACCGTTAGAATGGACAACGTCCCGCTGGCCTTGAGTGTCCCAGCACCAAACAGAAGTTCTAGTTTACCATCGGATGGGGGTGGAACCCACCACTCAGGTAACGCACCAGTCTTGCCTTTACCTGCACCCGAGTCCTGATCCACCAAAGTCTCACTCGATCGACTGCGGATGGTATACGGATCGGCTTCGGCATCGGCATCAGTGTTGTCAGTGTTGTCAGTGTTGTCAGTGTTGTCAGTGTGTGCCTCCAACGTGGCATCTTCCACTGCGAAGGGTGTTTGCGCAGAGATTGGAAGGGAAACAGTTCCGACGAAGATGAGACATAGAAAGCAGATCAGGTAACGCATGCCGCTATTCTCCGTGGACTTCGTCCATAAACCGCCCGCCGCCAAATGAGCTGCCGAAACGAGTGCCTTATAGAAATAGGGAAATAGCGAGTCAAGAGTAGTTCTACTGGTTCTAAAAAAAACCGACGTGATCATCCATGCTCGTTGTCAAGGTTTCGCTTGATAATTAGACTATCTGCGATTTTCTGATGGACTTTTCACCCGTGTCACTCCTCCATCTTTAGGGCTTATTGATGTTTAAGGGCAAGCTGTTTCTCTCAACGGCATTCGTTTTGTCATGGGCTTTTTCTGGGGCAATAGGTTCGGCTCAGCAGCCGGCCAATCCTGCGTTGGAAGCAAGCATTTACTTGGGGGGAGACATCCTCACCATGCGAGGGACGACGCCCGAGTATGTCGAGAGTTTAGTGGTGAAGGATGGAAAGATTCTGTTCGTTGGAACGCTTGCCGAGTCGGCAAGACTCGCTGGTGCCAACAGCAAACGTATCGACCTGAAAGGCAAGACGCTTTTGCCAGGGTTCATCGATACGCACGGGCACTTTGTCTATTTTGGAAAGAACCTGGTCGATGCCAATTTGTTCAACTGTGCCGACATCCCGGAACTTGTTTCGAGGATGAAGAAACAGGCAGAACGTACCCCCGAGGGCGCATGGATCGTCGGATTTGGGTATCAAGCAAGAACGCTGAAGGAAGGCCGCGCTCCGACGAGCGAAGAGCTCGATCAAATATCGACCGATCGCCCGGTGATGATCGTCGATTCGTCAGGGCATTTGGGGGCCGCGAATGGCGAGGCATTCAAAGCGGCTGGGATCACCGCAAATACCCCGGACCCGACCGGTGGATCATTCTCGCGCAAAACCGATGGAAAATCGCTGTTGGGCCCGATGGAGGAAACAGCTCTGAATGCGGTTCGGAGCAAGCGGCCCGCGCTCACTGCAGAATTGGCGGCGCGCGCAATCACCGGAGCCGCGGAGGTTTGGGCGAGCTATGGTCAGACCACTGCGATGGAGGCCGGATTGGGGCTCGGGAACGATGACATCGGAATCGTCCTCAATGCGATCGACAAAAAACTCTTGCCCATCGACCTCTACATCGCCGCCAAAGACTCGTCCTTGGATGATACCCTCGCAGCAGCTTACTCCGTCGCATCCCAATACAACCCGAACTCAGATGGTATCGTCGAGAAATTGAGGACCGCTCGCCCGGATCTTGATCGGCGCTATGTGAATCGTGTTCGAATGGGAGGTGTCAAGTTCTGGTTGGATGGGAGCCTCGATACCGCTTGGTTCACCCAGCCCTACACTCAGAATCCGCCAGGCAAGACCGGTGCCTTCTCTGGGTACCGTCAGATACCTGATGAAGTTCTTGATGCCGTGTTTGACAAGTATTGGGCAAGCGACTTACAGATCCATATGCACATGAATGGCGATGCCGCCGCAGATCAAGCTCTTTCAGCGATCGCCAAGGCGGTGAAGAAGCATGGCATGCGAGATCATCGACCGGTCTTTGTCCACGCCGCGCTGGTGCGAGTGGACCAGATCGAAAAAATCAAAACCTACGGGGCCGTCCCGAGTTTCCTCACGGCGGGAATCCCGACGGCTGGAGATGCCGTGGTCAGGCTCTGGGGGAAGGAACGAGCTGCCATAGCACTCGCCTCTCGAACTTTCTTGAGAAATGGTCTGCCATTCACCTTTTCACACGACGCGCCTGTAACGCCAGTCCCCTCCATTTTGGCGTTGGTCGATGCCGGTGTGAATCGGATTTCGGCAAGCGGCCAAGTGGTCGGACCAGAGGAAACCATTCCTCCCTACCACGCGCTCCGTGCCGTTACAGCCATGGCAGCCTACCAGCTGAAAGAGGAAACATCCAAAGGTACTCTGGAAGCGGGCAAGCTTGCCGACTTGGTGATCCTCGAAAAAAATCCGCTCAAGATCCAATCGACAACGATCAAAGACATCGTCGTTCTGGAAACCATCAAGGATGGCAAAACAGTCTTTACCAGGCCTGCGAACAATTGATTGCGCAATCGTACGTTACGCTCCTGTACGACGGACTTCCAGTCCGTCGCGCCAATCAACGGACTAGAAGTCCGTCGTACAAAGAACCACACAACAGGTACGATGGACTTCCAGTCCGCCGTACAAAATGGACACTCCCCACAGAAACACGCCCTTTCAATAGGTGAGGTGGCGCCGGAAGTCCGTCGACTGCCACCATGCTACGGACTGGAAGTCCGTCGTACAATTGTCGAAGTCCGACGGCTCGGGGGAATCTAGTATTCCCAGTCCTCGTGCTTTACAGGCAGGCGACTGAGTCGTTGCCGTCGCTCTTGCCACTGAGGCATGTAGCGATCCATCAAAGCGATGAAGCGAGCATTGTGGGTCGGCTCCAGCAAGTGCATCATTTCGTGAACAACAATGTACTCAAGGCACTCGATCGGCTTTTTGGCCAAGTCCGTGTTCAACCGAATGCTGGCAGTGGCGGGATTGCAGCTGCCCCACCGCGTTTTCATCCGTTGAACGAAGAAACGTTCGACCTTGACTCCCAAGTGCCTTTCCCATCGGTCGATCAACTTCGGTACCTCGGATCGAACTTGCTCGCGATACCAACGCTCCAAGATCTCTTGCCTTTGGCCACGATCCGCTCCCGGTCGAACGCTCAGCGTCATTTTGTTGACCCGCACGGTGACCGATGGCGGTTGGTCTTTCTCAACAACGGTGAGCAGCATCCGCTTGCCCCAAACGTAATGGCTCTCGCGATCGACGTAGTCGCGTGAGGTTTCACGTTCCTGGGCTGCAAGCTTCCGTTGCTGCCGTTTGATCCATCCAAGCTTCGAGATCGCAAACACGCGAACCGTATCAAGCGTCATGCGCGTCGGCGCAGCGATTCGGACTCGTCCCAACGGTGGATGGACGCTCAAATGCACGTTCTTGATGGCCTTGAACGTGACTTCGGCTTCGATTTCACCGAGCTTGATTTTGGTCACCACTGATCGTCTTTCTGTTCATCCTTTTCCAACTCGGTAAGCCTCGTGGGGAACAGTTGTGGACAACTGTTCTACAATGGGTCAATATTCGCTTTGGGCTTTGATGATCAAAAACAACCGTTCGACCTCAGCCACGTCGTCGACCACGCTGTAAATCGCTTGCTTCACGATTTGCTCTTTGGCCTGCACCCCTCGCCAGCCGTCGGGTCGGTTGGCTTTGACCGCTTCGTCGATTCGCAGAGCGATCGCCAAATACGGATCGACCTTGGTAACGTATTCAGGTGCGTTTTCCTTTAGCATCACATTCGCTGCAATCGTTTCCATCGTATCGCTCTTGAGGTTGCTGTACAACGCTCGCTTGCCTGGGCTGTCGAGCGTCGCGGGCAACGTATCGGTATGACCGGCTTCGACTTGCTTGACTAGCTCCGCGATTCGTTTGAGGTACTCTTCGTATTCGATCGCTTGCTCTTTCCTGGCCACAATGATCTCATCGAGCAACACGGACATCTTCTCGTAAAACGCTGGATCGTTAAGGTGCTCTCGGATGATCTTGCGCCTGACGTTGTTTTCGATCGTCTCGGCAATCGCTCGCTTGTTGTTCTTCATCGACGAAAGCTTTTGTGCAATCGCATCCGCAATTCCCGTTTTGACAATCAGGTCCAGCAAACCAATGTTGTCGAACGGCGAAATCTTCCTGGGCTCGTCGGCCTGCACATACGTGTCGATCAAATGCCGCATGTCGGCTTCATAGGCTTTCATATCGAGCGATTCACCACTGGCTTGCTTGATGATCTCACGAAGGTCCAAGTAGTGCTTTTGCAGCTTTTGGATTCGAGCAATATCTTTGTTGGTGTAACCGGCTGCGTCTAGCTCATCGACAATGTTGGCGTAGGCCCGCACCAGCGAAGCCGTCCCTTGGTAGAGTGCCGACCGTTGGGGCTCGCGTTCTTTGAGGTCGCTCGGTATCTCGACGTTGCCACAGAAGTAGTGGATATGCTCCAGCTCCCCTTTCGGTGATTCCACCGGCTCGCATAGCAATGCCAGTTGCTCGATCGCTTGGTCAAGTCGCTGCTTGCCCTTGGTGAGTCGGTCTTGGACAAGCACCTCGGGATCGGCACCTTGATCGCTATGGTCAAGCTCGGAGGTGTAGACCGCGATCGTCTTTTCGACCTTTTTGAACAGATCTTTGTAGTCAACGATGTGGCCAAAGTTCTTGTCGTCACCATCGAGCCGGTTGGTTCGGCAAATAGCTTGGAACAAGCCGTGGTCTTGCATCGACTTGTCGATATAAATGTAGGTACAGGACGGAGCATCGAAACCCGTTAGCAGCTTGTCGACCACGACCAAAAGCTTCATTTTGGCTGGCTCCTTCACGAATTGCCGTTTGACTTCGTCCTCGTAGGTTTCGGTTTTGGTCTTGTTCGGTTTGGCTTCGATCCCCTTGAGCAGCGCGATGTAGGTGTTGTAGATGAACTGCTTGTCGGTTTCCGTGTTGGCCCCCGTCTCTTCTTTGGTGATGTCCTGTGCTTGGGGGTTATACGAAGTGACGATCGCGCACTTGCCCTTCAGCGGTGTCGCTTGAAAGAGTGTAAAATACTTGGCTGCCTCGTAGATGCTGGACGCGACGAGAATGGCGTTTCCTCGCTCGGAGGATAATCGATTTTTAGTACTGAAATCATGGACAATGTCTAGAACGATTCGATCCATGCGGGAACGCGAACTGAGTAAGGCTTGCATTGTTCCCCATTGCTTCTTCAACTCATCTTTCTTCCAGTCGTTCAAGCCTCTGGTCTTTGCCTCGAACCACTCATCTACTTTTTCAGGAGACGTGAGCCGTTGGTCGATATCCCTGGCTTCGTAGACCAAATCCAGCACGATGTCGTCCTCGACAGCCTCGCTGAACTTGTAGGTGTGGATATAGCCACCAAACACCTCGAGGCTCGTCGCCTTGTCCTTTTTCAAAAGCGGCGTCCCAGTGAAACCGATGAACACGGCATTGGGTAGCATTGCCTTCATCACGCGGTGCAGTTTGCCACCCTGCGTGCGATGGCACTCGTCGACAAATACGAACACATCACCCACCGTCGCGGATGGCTTGGACTCCAAGTCTTTGATGAACGCATCGAAGTCGTCCACATCACGCCGACCGAATTTGTGGATAAGCGAGCAGAGGAGTCGTGGTTTGGCTTGGCCCAATTGACTGATTAGATCGCGACCACTGCTGCATCTGGCCATCGTTTCGCCAGCCTCTTGGAAAACATCTTTGATTTGCTTGTCGAGTTCGTCTCGGTCGGTGATGATCGCCACCCGAGCGTTGGGGTTGTTTTCTAGGATCCACTTGGCCAGTAGAACCATGACGATGCTTTTGCCGCTCCCTTGGGTGTGCCAAATGATGCCCCCTTTCCGCTGCTGGACGTGCTGCTGTGCTTTCTTGATACCGACGTACTGGTGCACGCGAGGCAGCTTCTTTACGCCTCCGTCGAACAAGACGAAATCGTAGATCAGTTCCAGCAACCGATCCTTGCGGCACATCTTGAGCAGATACTTGTCGAGCTTGAATTGTGAGTTGTCGAACTCGTCTTCCTTCCATTGTAAAAAATACTTTTCCTCGGTGCCGATCGAACCGTATTTGAGCCCCGCTGAATCGTTGCCTGCAAAGATCAACTGAATCGTGCTGAAGAATCGTTGGTTGAACTCAGGTTGCTGGTTTGA
>CAMCMB010000115.1 GCA_945875845.1 Pirellula staleyi DSM 6068 | reverse complement strand
GAGCACTGAAATCAAGAAGTAAAACGTTCCGCCAGCGTTGATGTAGCTGACGTCAACATGCCATTCTTGGTGGATTTTCGTTGGTTGAATGTAGCCTGTACCTTTCTTGCTGGGAGTCACGATCTTGTGATCCAAACGACCAGCGGTCTCCTTCATCAGCTCGGCGATTACCTCATTTTTGTGAATGAGTTTCTCCCGCAGCCTTCGGATTTGCTGCTCCTTAAGAGCGTTGATTCTGGCTTCGGCTAACTTGCTGGCCTTGGTGGCCCCGTTCAATTTGCGAATTTCCGAAGGATTTCCTGCAGCCAGGGACCCAGCAGCATTGACGCGGTGTGTTACAGGTCTGATATTGAGGGAATCTGTCTGGCACATTCACGTTCCATGTGCGTGTCCTAAACAGCTTGACATCGATCGACGGGTTGAACGTATGCCACGCTCTTTCATGTCGGTACTATCCTCCTATCCTCCTATCCAAGGAAGCTTTGGCCATGTCGAGCAAGCGAAAATTGAGTATCGGTCGTTCGCTAAGAAATGGTTCTCACCGAAGTACGTTTCAGTTCCGAAAACTCTCGCAGGGATTCGAGCAGCTTGAACTACGGCGGTTGATGGCGGCAGACCTGAACTGGTCTACACGTCCGATCGTGGGAGAGTACACCCCGAACGAAATCTTGGTCCAATACCTACCCGGCGCAAACGCAACTCAACGCGGTATCGCCCACGCGGCGACGAACGGTTCCGTCTCGGAACAAATCTTTACCAAGACCATGCAGGCCGCTGGCCTCGGTCGGATGGAAAGAGTAACGCTCGGCAACGGCGTGGCCGTACCTCAAGCGATTGCGGCTCTCGCGAACAACCCTTTCGTGGCGTACGCAGAACCCAATTACATTTACAATCCCGCTCTAGTAAGCAACGACACATACTACACCAATGGTTCCCTTTGGGGGATGTACGGGGACGACACACCATCGGCGGTCGGACCAGCCGGAACGACCAACACGTTCGGCAGTCAAGCAGAGAAAGCATGGAACGACAATATCGTTGGCAAATCGAGCGTGGTTGTGGGAATCATCGATGAAGGCGTCCAGGTCACTCACCCCGATTTGGTGAACAACATCTGGGTTAATCCCTACGAGACACCCAATGATGGCATCGACAATGACGGAAATGGCTATATCGATGACACAAACGGATGGGACTTTGTGAACAACGACAAGACGGTTTACGACGCGGGCGGAGACTCTCACGGCACGCACGTGGCTGGCACTATCGGTGGCGATGGCGGAAACGGAGCTGGTGTCGTAGGTGTCAACTGGGATGTAACGATGATCTCAACCAAGTTCCTTGGAACCAACGGTGGATCGACAGCCAACGCAGTCAAGGCCCTCGATTACTTGACCGATCTCAAATCGCGTCATGGTATCAACATCGTTGCGACGAATAATTCATGGGGTGGAGGAGGGTACTCACAATCACTCCACGATGCGATTATCCGAAGCGCGAAGAGCAATATCCTCTTCGTGGCTGCAGCCGGAAATTCGACGACGAATAACGACACCACTGCTTCCTACCCGTCAAACTACCGCACGACCGTAGGCACAACCACCCAAACTGCTGCAGCTTATGATTCGGTCATCGCCGTTGCGGCGATCAGCAATACGGGGGCTATTGCGAGTTTTTCTAGCTATGGTGCCACGACGGTGGACATCGGTGCTCCAGGTGTGAGCATCAACTCTTCAGTGCCAACAAATACGTATGCGAGCTACAACGGCACATCGATGGCCACGCCTCACGTGACCGGCGCTGTAGCACTTTTTGCGTCCGTTCAGCCTGCGGGTGTTAGCGCATCGAGCATCAAAACGGCCATCCTGAGCAGCGCGGTACCTACTGCATCGCTCGCGGGCAAAACGCTGACCGGTGGGCGGCTCAACGCCTATGCAGCCTTGCAACAGGCAAGTTCCATCGCGCTCGACAAAAGCGTATATGGAGCCCCTTCGACCGCCAGCGTGACTGTCAATTATTCGGCTGCCAATTTGAACGCATCTGTTGCGGACACCATTCAAATCACAGTTCAAAGCTCCAGCGAACTTACTCCGGAAGCGATCACCCTAACGGAAACTGGGATCAACACAGGAGTTTTTTCGGGTAGCTTCGGGTTGCTAACGGCTTCTCCCGCAGGGGATGGCAAATTGGCTGTCTCCAACGGCGACACCATCACGGCGACTTGCACGGCCATCAGCAAATCCACCAGCGCAACCGTGGATTTGATTGCCCCAACGCTATCGAGTGTCAGCGCAACGCCCCAGCGATTGACCAGTAAAATTGACTGGAACACCAACGAATCCTCGACCACCGTTGTCTTGTACGGGACGAACGCTAGCAACCTCGATAAATCATCCATCAACACCACCCTCTCGACGGCTCACAGCGCCACTTTGATCGGGTTGCTACCGGGAACTACATACTACTATCAGGTCCAATCTGCGGATGCCGCGGGGAACACTTCCACATCCTCGATACTTTCCTTCGCGACCCTTGCCCCCGCAGCGATCTTGTTCGTCGACGACGATCTCGGAGCTGCGTACGATGTTTACTTTACGGATGCACTGGCTGCAAATAGCCTCGATTTCGATGTGTGGGATTCGTTGGCAGTGGGAAACACTCCATCATCAACCCAGTTGTCATCGTACCAAACCGTGATTTGGAATACGGGCTACGATTATTCGACCTCCACGGCAACCCTCGCCGCTGGTCTCTCACCGAGCGAGCAATCGCAAATAGCTGGATACCTCAATGGCGGGGGAAGGATGCTTATCTCCGGTCAAGACATCTTGTACAACTTTGGTTCCGACGTAAATTCGGCAACGTTCCGCCAGAATTATCTAAAAGTTACCGCATTTACCAATGATGCAATTACGGCGAATCATACGGAGACTGGCGTTGCCGGCAATGCAATCACCAATGGGATGAGCTTATTCATTGCGAAGCCAGCTGACTATCCATCGCTGTATATCGATGCGTTGTCGCCGGCAGCGGGGGCTACTGGCTTATTGACCCACGGACTTACGACAACCACCAACCCATTCACCGCGGTATCGTATCGGGGTGATTACAGCGTTGGCGGTTTCGGAATGGTTTTCCTGTCGGTCCCCTTCGAGTCGATCAGCACGACGGCCGCAAGTCCGAACAACCAAACCGTGTTTCTCAAACGGACCCTTGATTTCCTTGCCGGAACTGCAGGTGTCGATGTGTCCGCCCCAAGCGCCCCTGCGACGACCGAGGCGGGCGGCACCGTGACCGTCCAAGTCTCCTTGTTAGTTCCCCCCACCGCGGACGTTATGATTCCAGTCGCTTCGAGCAATCTTGCGGAAGGAACCGTCAATGTCGGTAGCTTGACCTTTACCCCATCCAATTGGAATGTACCGCAAACGGTGACGGTCACGGGTGTGAACGACGACATCGACGACGGTAACATTGGTTACAACATTCTTTTTGGCGCCGCTAGCTCGACCGATACGCGTTACAACGGATTCGATCCTTCGGACACGACGCTCACCAACACCGACAACGACACCGCTGGAATTACAGTTAGTGCGTTATCCGGCTCGACAACCTCGGAAACAGGTGCCAGTGTCACGTTTACAATCATGCTCAATTCACAGCCTACCGCCAGCGTAACGGTACCTCTGACCTCCAGCGACGCCACGGAGGGAACGGTCAGCCAAAGCCAAGTCGTCTTCACAGCGGCAAACTGGAATCAGCCGATCACCATCACCGTCACAGGCGTCGACGATACGATTTTGGATGGCAATATTGCGTATACCGCGGCGATCGCTGTCGCGACATCGACCGATCTTCTCTACAACGGCATCAACCCAGCCGATTTCTCCATCACGAACTTGGACGACGAAGTTGAACCGCCAACCAAGTTCTTTGTAGTCGATGATGGAACGACGGATAGGAACTACCACTACGACAGCAATGGTGGTGCTATCAAGAACTACACCATCAACAGTGCCAATACGGCGCCACGAGGAATCGCAACGACCAGTGCTGGTACCACGCTTTGGGTGGTCGACAAAAATAAGAAGGTTTACGTCTACACCAATACCGGCACGCTTCTTGGTTCTTGGACTGCCGGATCGCTCGCTTCGAACGCAACCGTAGAAGGGATTGCAACGGACGGCACTAACATCTGGCTTGTCGATTCCCGTGCGGATCGGGTCTACTACTACGCCAACGCTGCTGCGCTCACTTCTGGCACGGCGACAGCGACGTCGTTTGTACTTGCCACAGGAAATACGACCCCGAAGGATGTGGTTTTTGGGGTCACGAATAACATTCGGTACCTGTGGGTCGTCAATGACGCGACCACCGACACCGTTTACAGGTATGCTTTGGGCACCAACGGGTTGGTTGCCGGTAGCGCAACATCGTGGAGGCTGAACTCGGCAAACTCGCGTCCAACGGGAATTACCGTGGACCCATCGAATGCAACCCAGGATCTCTGGGTTGTCGATAGCGGAACCGATCGCGTCTACAAGTACGCAAATGGACGTACAGGCGCAGCAGCACTGACCAGTTCCTTTGCTTTAGCAACCGGTAACACCAATCCTCAAGGCATCGCGGATCCTCCGCCGGCGTGGGCGGCCGGTTGGGTCGACGAGACTGCATCGCCTGCCGCTCATCGATCGGTTTCGGCGCCTCTGCCAGACCAACCAAGCGACGCATCGTCGCGTTCACGAATAGTCGTCTCGGTACAGGGCGGAGCGACGTCGACCGAAACCGTTTCCAACCGTGATATCCAAAGAGGCTTCGACTCGACGATGTCTTCGCGACATCCTCGAACAACATCGGCACTGTTTGCGATCTCGTCCCGAGGAGAGCGTTGGTCCGGAGCACCATCGGAAATCAGTTCGAAATCCCTTGGCCTACGCAGCCAAAGGGATCGAGCCCATCTCGCCGATTTGGCCATTGCCGATCTTTTAATAACCGACGGATTCGAAACCTAGCTATCCCTGGCTCCGCGGCAGGTAGTACAATAGAAACTCCCTACCTGCCAACGCTCCGGAGTCGATCATGCAGCGTTTCCCTCCTGCCATACCTCTCATGCTATGGATCCTTGAATCCATGGCGGCCTACGCCGATGGGGGGACGGATTTCTTCGAATCCAAAGCCCGCCCGCTGTTGGTAAAGCATTGCTACGAATGCCATAGCGGTGAAAAGACCAAAGGGGGATTGTCGCTCGATTCCAAGGCAGGTTGGGAAAAAAGTGGTGAATCCGGTTCGGCAATCACAACGGGGAACCGGACAAAAGCCTTCTGATCGCCGCTATTCGCTACCAAGACTTGGAAATGCCTCCCTCGGGTGAGCTCCAACACCGGAAGAGATGGATGCGTTCCTCGCTGATTCCTCGACGGACTCAGCCAACCGTGTCCTCGAACGAATCCTCGCATCGCCGAGCTGATGGGCTTGCTTGCCAGCACCGAAATCTCGTTCCCTGGTTGCGAGTCTAAAGGACAACCGAAGGACATGGTCCCACTTCTCGCCCCGAAGGAGGTCGAGTCGCTGATGCAGCCATGGAAGGAACGCATCGCAATTTTCGAGGCGGAAAAATTTTGAAGGGGCTTCCGTACAGATCGCTACGAACTCATATCAATCGCTCGAATCGCTCGCTGTTCGCAAAGGCGAAGTCCCCCAATTGACGATGTTACCCGTGTTGCCACATCAGGTGAGGTTCCCGAATTGTTCGTTCTGGTGTTTATTGTACTATTTCCCGCGTAAGGCTGCACACGAAGATAGCCGCTTCTCGATCTCGTTTACCAGTCGTTGCGTTTCTTTGCCTCCAAGGCCGCCAAACACAGTTTGAAACACATCGCGACTTAGCCCTTCCGGTAGATCCTGAATTCCTGGAAGAAAATCTGCGATGACAACACCATGGCGGATTCGTGACTGCAAATTACGAGCCTGAAGCTCGTTCTTCGTTGAGTTGACCGCCAACAGGATACCGGCACGATTGGCCATCAAATCCACGAATGAAAATCCCGACCCCCCAGGCGTAGCATCCATCAGCTCTTTGCCGATGCCAACCGAGATCGACCGATTCTCATCGGACAGGATTGCAAGTCCCGCACTGACCCAAAAATGTCGGGACAAATCGTTGCGACCCATGAGCGTTACTCGGTTTCGCAGCGCGTTAAGCATTTTGGTGTTTTGGATATTGATAGGACGTTTTGCAACCTGCGCAACTCGTTCTTCCCCGAGGATGACGCCCAGTGCCAAAATGGCGGTTTTGTTCGAATGCACTGCACGCGAACCGTGCGAATTGTCTTCGGCAAACAAGAAAGCCAATTCAAGTAATTTAGCAAACCCTTCGTCGCCACTTGGAATGTCATCCGCTTTATCGAGCAGATACATTCCGGTAACGCGAGCATCTTCGGCAAGATCGTCGGAGATCCCGGTCGAAGTGACCCAGAGATATAGTCCTGCAAGCAATGCCACAAGCACACCGCCTGCGACCCAGCTTCGTCGCAATGCAAGTCCGATTAACGCGCCAACGAGGGCACTGGTAATACCAAGTTGCAATTGCATGGAAATCGGGAAGTAACCGTAATTGATCCACAGGCAAAGGACGGCCAAAAGAGGAGTAATCATCAAGACAATGGGTGCGGTGACTTTCAGAGAAATCTGCCTCAGGCACAGCGAAAGCAAAACTCCTAACAAGGCCAATCCGCACGCGCGCACTGCAATCGTCGCTAGTGCTCTTGATACGGGTTCTGACACCCCCAACGTCGATTTCATCGCATTCACGGCCCAGGCTGGTGCACCCAATGGACGAGGATCGTGAATCAAACAAAGCAATACGCACCACGTGAACAACAATACAGGCCACACCAAGGGACCGTATTTGGCAAATTCGCTTTTCGACGTAGTACTATATCGCATTCCAATTATTCCCTAAAGGTATTCTTACGGTGCGTCCCAACCGGGCTGGCTTAGTTTTTTGACGAGGGCAAACGCTTTCCCTGACAATAAGACATGTTTACCCAAGCGACGAATCGACGGGCTGGTTTCCAACGGAACATTTCGCCAGGCTTGAGACTCGTTCTGAAGTCGTCCCGCGAAGTCCATTGAGGAATCTCTATGACCGTCCGCTGTCATCATAATCAAATCCGCGTTGAGTTCATCCGCCATTTACATCAGATGGACGAATCGAGCCACCCATTTATGCTTGCCCACCAATTTCGACACAGCCGATAAAAGTAGCCCCAAATGGGCGCTTTCTCGAAAGCTAGCTTTTGGCTTTTCTGTTTCATGGAGGTTGACTCATTCCGTTGGCCGGAGGTGCATGCAATGGTGCGGCGATTAGTCAATCCGAGTCAAGTTGATACGTCGTCAGGGTTTGGCAACATACTTTCCCTTGTCGCTGGCGACCGATGACCTTCATGAAAACAATCTTTTACCTCAAGAAATGGTCCGCTGCGAATAAGCAAGCGACGTAAAGAGCAAGAGACTGATGACTTTAGAGCTTTCAAGAGGCGTGATCGAATCAAGCTAAATCAAAAACGTATTCGTGAAGCGAAACGGCTTGAAAAAGCATTGGACAGCTTTCAAAAATGGTGGACGCATGAGCGACAGGACAAACTCATTAATGCACTTCGTCGGCTTACAAAAATCACCCATCCCACCGGAGTGGGTCACTGATACGGTGCTAGCAAGTCGCAGAGAACGCCATTGCGGTTCCTCTCATCAGCACCCCGCTGGCTCTGGTCAGCTATCTAGGGGGTACTAATACGGCTGCCACTTCGAACCTGGTCAGTTGGGTGCAAAATTACCAAATCTCCTCGTTCGAGACCTTCACGAATTTCCGTCTCGTACCCATTGGACGCACCGATCGCAACAGGAACAAGTTCGGCTCTGGAGTTCCGAACGCGATAGACATTCCAATTTTCCCCATTACGAAAAAGTGCACCGGAGGCTACCTTCAACGAATCTGGACTCGTTGTTTCAATCACGATGCGTGCCTCTATCCGAAAGCCGTCCCCGAGTGCTTGTCGAGCCTCCCATGGATCGACAAAGTCACCGATCACATTGACTCGTTTTTCTTCAACGCCCAAGGCGGAGACCTTCAAGAACGCGGCAGGCTCAATCCGCCGTACGCTTCCGTTCAAAGTCGAGTTACCGCCCCAATGCTCGACGAAGATCTTGGCCCCCGGCTGAATGCGTACGGCTTCAGTCGAAAGGATATCTAGGACCATTTCCATTTCTCGAATGTCGCCAACCTCTAGAAGCGGCGTTCCTACGTTGACGACCCCCGCATCTTCACGGAAAACTCTCAAAACACGACCAAACGTCGGCGCGACGATTGTAATGGCTGCAGTTCGATCACCTTTCTTTCCGTCCGTCGATTGCATTAGACCTGCGACAGCTTGTTCAAGCTCGAATGCTCGTACCTTCGAGTTGAACTCAGCTGCAAGAACATTGGCTTTGGCCTGTCCAGCTTGGTGCTCGGCCTCTTCGACCTCAGCCTCAGAAATGGACTTCGAACTAGCTAGTTTTCTCACTCGTTCAAGATGATGCTCTGCCAAATCTGCAACTTCTGTGGCGCTGGTCAGTACAGCATTCGCTTGCTGTTTCCCAGCTTCCGCAGCTCGCATTCTCGCTTCGCTTTCCGCTTGGGACCTCGCATCCAAAAGGCTTGGATCCGCGGGAAGCATTTTCGCTATCTCAGTCTCAGATTGCACAACGAGATCACCTGGATGTAACTGCAGTCGCAGCAGATGGCCAGTCACGGGAGCTGAGATTATGTACTTCTCGCGAATGCGAGTTTCTCCGTCGTCATCCACGGTAACCGTCAACGCCCCTGGTTGCACCGTGACGGTATCTACGTACACCGGACGAGGCCAAAAGCCGTAAGTCAGCAGGCTAGCGATGATAACAAAGACTGCCAATAGCTGTAGTTTCGACCGAGCCCGTTTCATGATACCTTGACTTTCAACACCGAAAGTAGATCGAGCTTATTGAGCATTCGGCGAACCATCCACGCGGAAAAGAGAGCCGAGAGCAATATTATCGATGTTGCATATGCAAAGGTGTCGCGCGAGACGACTAAGGGAAAGCGGTGAGTTTCCGTATCGATAGCAAGGGTCGCGAGATAAGAGAAGAAGTATCCGATCGGGATCCCAACTGGAATTGCCAGTAAGGTGATGATGGCAAGTTCTCCCAACAGGATCGTGGCAACCTCGGGTCGCGAGAATCCGATAACTCGCAGAGTCGCAAGGTCTCGACCACTTTCAGCAAGCGTGATCAATGCCGCATTGTAGATGACCCCAAACGCGATCAACGCTCCAAAAACGGAATTGAACCATCGCATCAGTCGCGTATTCTCTTGAATCATGTCCTGAAAATTCTTTCGTGCTGCGTTGTTGTCAAGGACTCCTGCAACCGAAGGCGTCTTCTTCACCGCGGCATACAGATTATTCATTTCGAGCGCGTCTGCGGACAGAAAAACACCAGACAGTCGCTCGCTTTCGCCCATGAGCCTATGCAAGTCCAATCGGTTTAGGTAGGCAGCTGGATCGGTGTAGTTCGCAAAAACAGCCGTGACGGGGAGTGACGTCGGGGGTCTGTCGTTCTCTAGCACTTCAACAATGAGCTCATCTCCAAGGCGTACTTCCAGCAATTCTGCGAGCTTCTTCGTGATGGTGAGTCCCTGTCGTTCCGGCAAGCGTATCGGCTGCAATCGAGAGTCGAGAACTCTGTATAGTGAAGGGCTTTCCATTAGACCCATCAGACCTAGCCGATACTCTCGAGCACCATGCTTCAACCGAATAGGTACAGTACGAAACGGCTCCGCGCACTGTACCCCAGGAAGATGCAATGAGTCATGAAATGCACTCGAAGATAGCGGTTCATTGAAAGTCAGCATGACATCGTGTCGCTGAGAGCGACCGAATTGCGAATCGAGAACAAACGCAATCGTATCACGCATGAACGAACCCAATACCAAGATGGCTAGCCCCATCGCGACCCCAAGCACCGACAAAATCGTTGCCCGTCGATTCGTCTCAAGTCGGCGCAGGATCATTCGAAGAATCGGAGATACCGACCATGCAAAACCCATGCGATCTAGTATTGATCCACCAAAGGCCTGTGGAGGTTCAGGACGCATAGCCACTGCGGGTTCCATTCGAACCACACGAACCAAAGCCGAGAATCCACCAGCAATCGCAGAAATGAAACCAATGCCGATAGCAATGAGTGCTTCACGTGTCGCAAACTCATGATGAAGTACGGGAAACCGAAAGAAGACGGAATACATGTCGGTCATCCAAAGTGACATCCTCCAACCGATTACACATCCCAGGATACTGCCGATGACCACGAGGATCACAAGAAATTGGAAGTAGTGCAAGGCTATTTCGAATCGAGTGTATCCGAATGCCCGAAGCGATGCGATCTGCTCTCGCTGCTGGTGGACCAAGCGAGTTAAGACAATGTTGAACAAAAAGGAAGCGACGGACAAAAAAATGAACGGAGGAACATATGCCATGCTTCGCATCTGATGCATTTCATCCATGAGACGCCGGTTCGACTGTTGGTCATGACGTGTGAATGCTCCATGGCCTCCAAACGGTTTTAGAATGCGATCCATCTGGTAGATGACTTCTGCAGTCGAAGCCTTCGGCTGCATCGCGATCGTGACGCTGTTGAACGCCCCTTCTATATTGAACGCAGCCTCCATCTGACGTCGCGGCATCCAAAGTACACCAAAACGGCGGTTGTCCGAAAGCAATAGCCCAGGCTGCACGGCGTAAACATACTCCGGTGACAATCCGATACCCACAATACGAATTGTCTCTTTGCGTCCATCCATGGTTACACTTAACTGAGCTCCGGGTCGCAGCTTGTGAGCGTTTGCAAAGGACTCGCTTGCTACGACCTCATTGCGACTAGCAGTGATTGGGAGTCGGCCTTGACGAAGGAAAATGCGATTGAGTCCGTGTGATGGTTCGTTGTCGATCGACACAATTTGACAGGATGCTGGTTCGATGATGTCAGGCATATCCAGCAACACGCTATGCACAATTCGGTTTTGAACCTGTGCGACACCATCGATCATCTTTAGGCGGTTGGCAATCTCGTTTGGAGCGCGTGTCAGGCTGACGAAAATATCTGCAAAACGATATTCAGAGTAGTAGAAATCACGGCTTTTATCGAGTGACTGCATTGCGCTAGTGGACATGACAAAGGTAGCGATTCCACAAGCCAACAGAAGGCTGATTGCAGTCCCTTGCCGCCACATTCTTAGCAAGTCGGAAAACAACATTCGTTCTAGTGCTCTCATAGCTAACTACCACACTAGTTCGTGAGCAGATTTTTTGTATTCGTTGCATTCTATCTTAGCGATGCGGCCATCGATCATCGTGACGACTCGATCCGCCATGCCTGCGATTGATGCGTTGTGCGTTATCACGACCGTTAATGTCCCTAACTGACGGTTTGCCTTTGCAATGGCATCCAGCACAACAATACCGGTAACGATGTCGAGGGCGCCGGTTGGTTCGTCGCAGAGCAACACGTCAGGCCGTTTTCCGATAGCGCGAGCAATGGCGACACGCTGTTGCTCGCCGCCAGAAAGCTGAGAAGGATAGTGATCTTTTCGCTCGCCTAGGCCTACCAATGCTAAAGCTTCAGTTGGTTCGAGTGGATGGGGTGAAATTTCAGCGACGAGCGAAACGTTTTCAAGAGCAGTCAAGCCAGCGATCAAATTGTAGAACTGGAAAACAAATCCAACGTGCTCACGCCGATATCGAGTCCTCTCATCCTCGCCCGCACCGCTAAGGTCGTGGTCGCGGTATACAACGCTGCCCGAAGAGGGCGTATCCAAGCCGCCGAGGATGTTGAGCAACGTCGACTTGCCACTCCCGGAGGCACCCAGAATGACCACGAACTCACCTTGATACAATTCCAAATCGACTCCTCGTAGCGCACGGACTTGGACATCACCCATCTGATACACCTTGGTGACGCCTCGCACTCGAAAAATACTTTCACAAGTTACTGCGACCATTTTTGTTGCAATCGATAGATTCGGGGTTTTTACGGCGTGCTATCAGTAATAGAGCATATTGCATGCCGCGACGTCTCGCTATTTCTCCTCTTGCAAATGTGGAGAAACCGATAGTCTCCCACCGCTGCATAGAAGCTCGCTATAGCGTAGTGTGCTAAGGTGTGCTCCCCTAGCACACAATTTTCGTACAAGCAGCGAGTCGGGGGCCACCCATCTATGACTTGCCCACCCATTTCGCTTTTGTTAAATTTCAAGCTTCGTTTTGTGGCGTTGCATTTTCGTTAGGTATTTTCGGAAAGGGGCTCTGGCCATGGCTAGACAGAATCGTCGCGATATCTTTGATCCCAACGAAGTTGGCTGTTTTCATGCCGTCCAGAGAACCGTGCGTCGGGCTTGGCTCTGTGGCTCCGACCCGGTTTCTGGCAAATGGCATTGATGGCCCAATGGACCGATGTTCGTTAGTCCGCAAGGCAAATGGCATTGATAGCCCAACGGGCTTACACAACCTAGCCCAGGGCAGAGCGAAGCGCCGCCCTGGGTTAACCACCCACCACGATGTGAATTGCCCTGAAGGGGCCAAACGGACCTGTCAC
>CAMCMB010000114.1 GCA_945875845.1 Pirellula staleyi DSM 6068 | reverse complement strand
GACCTGAACGGTGCGTTTGGGAGTGACAGGTCCGTTTGGCCCCTTCAGGGCAATTCACATCGTGGTGGGTGGTTAACCCAGGGCGGCGCTTCGCTCTGCCCTGGGCTAGGTTGTGTAAGCCCGTTGGGCTATCAATGCCATTTGCCTTGCGGACTAACGAACATCGGTCCGTTGGGCTAACGAACGTTTGCCCTGCGGGTTCGGAGATCGCTATGGTTTGGTTTATGCATTTCGCCCCGAACGGGGCAGCCAGAGCTTAGCCCAGGGCAGAGCGCAGCGCCGCCCTGGGTCAAATGTCCGCCAACGCGACTCCGCCCTGAAGGGCAACGCTGTGGCAACGATATCTGGCCGGTTGCGTAAAATGACGTGGGCATGGTTAACCATCACGGCGAAGGACAAACAATCGATCCCAAAGCTTGCCGCGAGTTCTTGCAGGCGATTCTGGATCCAAGTCCGCCGATGTTCGAAGGACTTGCCAGAAACCGGGTCGGAGCCACAGAGCCAAGCCCGACGCACGGTTCTCTGGACGGCATGATAACAGCCAACTTCGTTGGGATCAAAGATATCGCGACGATTCTGCCTAGCCATGGCCAGAGCACCTTTCCGAAAATGCCTAACGAAAATGCAACGCCACAAAACTAAGCTTGAAATCTAACAAAAACAAAATCGCTCGACAAGTATAGATGGATGGCCCCTTGTGCCCGCCTGATAGCCCCTTGTGCCCCATGTGCCAGCCCCATGTGCCAGCCCCAAATGCTATTTTTGTGCAAAATTAATTGATTCCACAACGGCGTTGCGCCAAAGAACCGGATGCAGTGAATTTGGCAACAATGTATTCAGTTTAGTGATTTCCGTACTCAGATTAACGATTGCGCGCCTTTGAATGTTTTGCATAGGCTCAGTGGAAAGTTCGGCTCGAGGATACTCGCTTTCTGAGTGCGTGTATATCAGTTGGGCGACCTCTTCAAAAGGCTTGCCAGTTCCTTCCACTCGACTAATTGCTAGAGCAGTCGCAATATTCAATTCAGTTACGGTTCGCATAAACCAACGGCCAGCTCTCGCACCCGCGCAATCGAGCGAATTGTCGAGGTAGCAGACAATTGACTCGAAGCCTTTGCGATATCGACGCAAAATGTCAACTGAAAGTTCATGCAGCCCTCTTTCAGCCTCCTCACCAGCGATTTTCTGCTTTGTGCAATCCTCTCTTGGTTCACACAGTTCAATCACATTGCAAAGGTTATGCAGTAGTCTTTCAGTATGATATTGTGCTACGAGTTGGTAGTATTGCCTCCACCAAACTGCATTCCGCCGACCTGCTCGAAAAGACGTAATCGCTTGCAGTAAATGCGATTTTGCGCCAAGTAACTTCGCTTCGATTAGCCCCAGGTCTCGATGCTTGTCGAAAATACGGCGAATGAACATCAAAGTTCCTTCCACAGCATGCAAATCCGCCCAACCTCTAAGTAACGACTGACTCGAATCTAGACCGCCCTTTGCTAGATCAAACTGCTTCATTGCTTCCCGGAAGTTCTCAAGGTCAGTTTCCTTTTCAATTGAGGACTTATCCGTCAACAATTGGGCAATCTTTGCTCTACCTTTTAAAGTCCGAAACACAGATCTATAAGGCCGATAAGCTCCGCCTGGCGAGCCAGACGAAACAATCATTCCATCCAAAGAATTAGCAAGTAGAGCTCCAGGGCCGCGAATTATATCGATTCCCATTTCTGAGTATTTCAGCGCACTCTCAAAATCCACTGAATCCGCTGCCAACAATCCATTTTCAATTCCAAATTCAAGCCATGAACTTCCACGCAATTTGAGAAGAACCAACATGTGGTAAAGTCGATGCTGGGATTCATCTTCTACCACCGACAAGTCGCTCATCTGAAAAACCGGAGTGTTTCCTCGTAATTCATCAATTTCCGTGTTCGCTTCATCAAAACGCTGACCTCGTACCAAGCACTCAATTTCGTCTAGCTTACGTTTTCTTCTCTCAGCAGGACTATCTGCCGTTGCCTTACGTCGAATAAGTCTGAGCGAAGTGTCAAAATCCCCGCGTTCCAAACAGATCCTAGCATGTAGATCATCAAAGTACTCTTCCAAACGGTTTACCAGAGTCTTAATGTCAGAGGAATGGTCGAAGTCAGAGCAAGGCAAGTCTCCAACATATACCCACTTAACTCGGTTGAGTACCTGTGCATCTCTAATTTCATTAATCCAATGAATCAACTGTTCCGCAGGAATTTGAGAACGAATCGATTGCTCAAATTCACTCCAACTTGCAAGTAGAGCTTGCAGATCACACTTGCGATATTGTCGTATGGCCTTCAATCGATCAGATGCTACATCACGTTTCCAGTCCTCCCAAATCCTGCCAAAAAAAGTATGAAACTTGAAGGTGGGGCATGATCGCTGCGCGTCATCTTCAATTCGGTCCAATTCCGCATCTGCACTTGAATATGAGGCTGGATAAGTTTCCAACAGGTATATGCATCGTGACAAGTTCCTCAAGCTTGAGATTCGGTGGTAGGTGTACTCCATGAAGCTGGCTGCATCCCTGGACTGCATAAATTCAAATGAGAAGTACGTACTTGCAATCTTTTTATGAATCATGGACATTAGTAACGATTGGGCAAGTGCACAAGCCCGCAATTTTTCGGCGGTTTCGCTATTTTCCTGAAATTGCTTGAATACAATTCTACCGGTAAAGCGCGTAGCGAATGTATAGCACTCGTCTCGCTTGTCTCGAACAAACCATATGTCTCCGCCTTCAAGAAACTTGATCGGCGAATTTCGCTTCTTTGATTGTTGCAATAGAAATGCGTCAAGGCTGTTGTCGTTCAAAGTCGATTGCGGAACCAGAGTTGAAACAAGCCGTCGAAGCATTGGCAAAGGGCGTGTTCTACGAATAGTGGACATACAAACCCAAAACAAATCAGGACCGCCCATATTCTTCAAGGACTGTAGGAGTTTTCCAGGACGCTGCTCTTTCTCCAAACGACGAGGGGCATGCCCGACTTCTGACGCAAATATGATGCTTTGCCCTATGGGCTCGTCATTTAAGCGACGTAGGAATTCGTTCAATAGATCAATGCGCTTCAGTGACTCTAATTCGCTATCTGTCGCTGTTGTGAAAGGATGTTCATTTTGACCAAGTGGAGTCGTACCCTTGTTCTTCTCGTTAAGCTCACGCCGACCGTGGTGCTGAAGAAGATTTGAACCATAAGTTTCAAGTCCATCAATCAATATTGCGTAACGTTGACGTTGAAGCGCAAATGCAAGTCGATCAATGGCGTAATCTTTGCTCGTTTCCTCGTCGAGATCGCCGATAGGCATAACTGCTGCTGGCAACTCTGGATCAACTTTTCGACAACCATCAATAATGACACCAACTATGCCAGCAAGTGTACGAACAGCCTCGAGGTCAACCCAGATGGGAACAAATCCCCGGTTGATGCATGCAGCACTAAGATCCAGCAAACGCTCGCTAGATGTAATCCGCAAGTTAGGTGAATCGTCGTCTATGGATTTTGGGTTCTTTAAGTACTGATCCAGTCTTTCAAGATTTGGCTTACCAAGAGGAATTGGGAGCCTCGGATGCGAATGATAAGGAGTAGCGGATTCAGGGAAGCGACTTGAGACGGAGTAGAGAAGGTTTCTAACAAACGATCCTGGGCTGTTGGTCGGCGCTGCATAAATGTTCCCGGCCGATTTTTCAATATCAAAGCTGGGCGGTTGGCTCTCAAAGTGAAGCCAACAGACATCGACCTGGCGATTGCCGCTTGATAGAAGATCCGTAAGCCTGCGATCATCCCCAGAGCAACCCATAACCAACAATACTGCTTTGTCGCCGACAAGCGAGTAAAATCTCTTGATGTATTCCAGTGAAAGCGGCCGGTCAAGTCGCTCATCGACAAGTATTGAGTGATGGCTTCCGTGCATCTTTATGATCCCAAGCATCTCGGCAACAACGCCCGTACTTGGCAACGAGTTGCCGTGTTCCATTCCAAAAACGCGATACTGAATGTTCTCTTGAATAAGAGATTTTTCGATCAAGTCGTCGAAATTGAAAGTGAATATCTTGCGAATCGACATAAACTGAACAAGTTGAGCTAAAGACCGATGCCCTTGGCTAGTGGTTCGGAAGTAACCATATTGTGCGAAAAGATCGTCAGCAAAATCACATGAGTAGTTCGTGAAGTACTGAATCAATCGCCTCCAGTCCCCCTGTATTGCCCATCGCTCCCATGAGTAGTCACGCCCAAACTCGCCTACTTGTTTTATGAAGTTGTCCCATTCGTTAGATGCCCTAGTTGTAGAAGAGACCTCAGAAAGCCAACTAAATGCTTTAGTGATTTGCTTTTCGATATGATTATGTCTGCTTTCCTTTTCCGTCCAAGTGTCTGCAAGGTTGCGAGCAACTGTTTGATTGAGCCAGAAGCGGTCCGGCCAACCAATACTCTCGATGATGCTTAATGGACGTGAGACGGGAAAGTCCGCCGAAATAAGGCACTTGCGAAAACGTTGATTTTTCTCAACAAAACTCGGCAACAGAAGGTTGTTGTCCATAGCGATTTTGAAACGAGCTAGGTACCTGCAAATCGACCTAAGTATCGGATATCCCGAATCAGCAGAAAAACCAGCACCGATGATTGGAACGACAGGACGTCCTTCATACCATGCTTTTCTTACGATTGAGATTATCTCTTGTGGCGACTTGTTTACCGATGGAAAGGTTTTAGTGCTTGACAATTGGGACTCTTAAAGCTGATGTAATATGTCGTAATCCCTCGCGACTCGCGGGCTATGTCGTTGTCTTTGGAGCGTCAAGACCATCGTTGCATTCTACACCTTCCAGGATGTGGTGTCTTGGTTCATCGTCAAATGGAATCTTCCTCGCAAATCAAAGGGGTCTGCAACTCAAAGGGGTCAGGCCTAGGCCTGACCCCTTTGAGTTGCCTCCATGGGGAACAAACTTTCGTGAGGGTGGGGATTTATTACCGAATCAGCGGCTGCGTCGGAGAGATATCGATAACGACTTCCTTGATATTCCCAGTGAATGCAAATGGGGCCTCGTCATGATAGGCGTGGGAGACGACCGCCCCGAGATCGGTGCCTATATCCAGAGTCTCGGTCGCGGAGAAGCGGCCGATGACCACGTTGGGAATCTCTCCCTGCCCGACAACCTTGCCATTCACGGAGAGCTTGACAGTACCACCGGTCGTTTCCACGAATTTCCGGAACGGCTTCTGCTCGTACTCCAGCACGATTTCGACGTCGCCGGTCGGCAGCGCATCGTCGGCAGTCACCGCCGTGACCTTCTTGCCGAAGAAATTGTAGTGGTAGTGCACCTTGCCATCCTTGACGAACAGCGTGTAACCGCCCGTGGTTCCACCCGTCGCTGTGATCACCCCTTCACAGCCGTCCTTGGGAACCGTGACCTTCGCGGTGACCTTATGCGAGCGCTGATAGATGGGCGGGGCGCTTCCTTCAGGAATGCGGGTAGTGCCGGCCGCGTAGCTGAAATTCGTCCGGCCCTTGACCACGGAAGGACGTTCGGGATTGATCCCCCGCTCTACAAAGCGGTCATCCAGCGGGTAAACACCGAACTTCTCGGCCTCTGCCGCAAAGACCTTTTTCAGCTCCTCCAACTTCTGCGGATTTTTCGCGGCCAGATCCACGGCCTGGGAAAAGTCCTCGTCGACGTTGTAGAGTTCCCAGGTGTTGTTCTCAAAGCCGACCGATCCCGTCAGTTCCCAAGGGACACCGTGAAACGACGCCGCCACCCAGCCATCGTGATAGATCGCGCGGTGGCCGCCCGTTTCGAAGTACTGGGTCGTGCGTTGGCCTTTCGCCTTCGCCTCATCAAAGGTGTAACTCAGGTCGACGCCTGCGATCGGCATCTGAGCGAAGCCATCGACGTGAGTGGGAGCGGGCACGCCAGCAGCCTTGTAGATCGTGGGGACGACGTCAACGACGTGATGGAACTGCGTGCGAACGGCCCCGACGTCCTTGATTCGTTTGGGCCACGAGATAACCGTCCCGTTGCGAGTTCCGCCGAAGTGCGATGGCACGCGCTTCGTCCATTGGAAGGGCGACGACCCAGCCCAAGCCCAACCCACCGGGTAATGGTTGTCTGTTTCCGGCCCTCCCAGCTTGTCGATCAAAGGCAACTGCTCCTCGACCGTGTCGCCAACGCCGTTCATGCTCATCATGCTGTTTCTGGTGCCCGTGAGAGTACCTTCCGCGCTCGGGCCGTTGTCGCCGGCCACGTAGACGATCATCGTATTGTCGCCGTCAGGCAGCTTTCTCACGGCATCAATGAGTCGCCCGACGTGGTGGTCGGTGTGGGCGAGGAATGCCGCGTACACTTCCATGTGCCGGGCGTAGAGCCGCTTTTGATCGGCCGAAAGTGTATCCCATCCCGGGATCGGATTCGGTCGTGGCGTGAGCAGCGTGTTCTGGGGGACCACGCCCAACTTCTTTTGCCGATTGATGGTTTCTTCACGGACCACATCCCAGCCCTGATCGAACTTGCCTTTGAACTTGGCGATCCACTCAGCAGGGGCATGGAGTGGCGAGTGGGCTCCGCCGGTGGAAAAATACATGAAGTAGGGCTTGTCGGGAGCGATCGACTGCTGGCGGTTGATCCAGGCAATGGCATCATCAGCTAGGTCTTCGGTCAGGTGGTAGCCCTGCTCCGGTTTCTTTCCCGGTTCCACTGGGAGTTCATTGCGAAACAACTGCGGCTCCCACTGGCTGGTCTCGCCTCCCTGGAAGCCGTAAAAGTACTGGAACCCGAGGCCAGAAGGCCAGCGGTTAAACGGGCCGATCGGAGAGGTATCCCAGTCGGGCGTGTTGTGCCACTTGCCCCAGACCCCGGTACTGTAACCGTTCTCCTGGAGCACGCGTGCCACACTGGCCGCCTCGCGAGGCCAGACGCCGTTATACCCTGGGAAACCAGTTGATAGCTCGGTGATCGTGCCGGTGGCCATTTGATGGTGATTCCGGCCGCTCAGCAACGCCGCCCGGGTCGGCGAACAGATGCCCGTCGTATGAAAACGAGTGTACTTGAGCCCCTGGCTGGCGAGTTTGTCCAGGTGCGGGGTCGGAACCGGACCACCGAAGGTCGATGGTTGACCAAAGCCAACGTCGTCGAGGAGGATCACGACGACATTCGGAGCGCCTTTGGGCGCTCGCACCGGCTGTGGAAAGTCCTGTTTCGAGTCCTTGAACGTCTCGCCGATCTTACCCTTGAACGCCGGGTCGGGCTTTGGCAGTTGTGTGCCCTCGGCAGCGACTGGCTTGGGTTTCGAGTCCTGGGACCACAGGACACCCGCTTGCCAGGCGACGACCATGATTGGCAGGAAGACCTTGGCCGCTCGGATCAGAATAGACTTACGGATTGACATTGGTTGGCCTCGTGTTATTGCTCGCATAAATAGTTTTGGCATTCTATTCCGTCTCCTCGCCGACGTCTGCGTAAAATCCGCAATCACGGCGTAGTTTTCGACCAAGAGGGGCGCTGACGGTTCATCCAAACGAACAATCGCTTGACGGGGGCAATCGCGAGTGAAACCGTTACTTTTCAAAGACTTCGACGAGTATGCACGTGTCATTCAGAACGTTGATCTGCCCCGGTTTGTGTGCCATCCGCGGACACAGGCTGTGGCTTCGGATCCACGCATGCTGCGTTCAACCATGGCGCGTGTTCGATGCCGACGGAGCTGGCCGGGAATGACGCCCACGTAAAGTACGCAAAATCATGTCAACTGAGGGAATTTCCGTGGAATCGTACCGCATATTGCCGAAGACCATTTCAGGTTGCTTAGACCCACCAGAACCCGTATTTCTCAATTGCAAGGAAGCAAAAGATGCATTCGACTCATTTACGCGGAGTCCTCAACGCCAGCCTAATGGTGTTGCTGACCGCAGTAGCGGGGCTCGGCACCGCATCGGCACAAGAGCCCACATTGGCACAGGAACCGGCATCGCCACAGGGAGACGCATCTGGACCAGCCCCCGCGTCCGGACTGGGCGACGACTACCTGGAGGGCGATGTACCGGAATGGTTGGAGAGTTACGGGTACGAGGATACCCACGATGACGTCCCAGGCGGGCGGGGTGCGGCTGCTGCCACTGGAGGGAATTCCCCTAAGGGTAAATGCTTGCGTTGCCGCGACACCCTGACCGGCGACTGGTTTGGCTACCGATCGAGTTTGCAGGAGGAAGGAATCCTGTATCGCGGAAGAGTCACTCAGTTCTTTATGGGTGTTGGAGGTGGAGTCAATCTACAGCCGGTGCCGCCTCAATTCGAGGCTTTGGGAATTGGGGGGGGCGATACCTTTGAGTACACCGGCAACTCCCGTCATGATTTACTTTTGAGCCTGGACAAGTTTGGCGGTCTTCCGCACAGCAAGTTTGCTGTTACGTTGGAGAACGTCTGGGGACGTTGGGGCAACGTGTCGTTTGAAACGGGTGGCCTCGCACCCGCAGTCTTCAATGCGGTCCAGCCTGTGGATACGGCGGCAAGCGGTAGCCTATATTGCACGAATTTCATGCTTATTCAGCCGCTCTCGGAGCGGTTCATTGTGACCGCTGGCAAGACGCGGACCGTCGGCATTGCAGACAACAACATATTCGCGGGAGGTGACGGAAGCGACCAATTTCTCAATCAGACGTTCGTTGCGAATCCTCTCATGGTCCCACAAATTCCGTTTTCAACCTTCGTCGTCGCTGCCCTAATGCCGCGGGAGTGGGGCAATATCAGCCTTTCTGTGATGGACGTGCAGGAACGAAGCACGGAGTTTATGGATTTCGGCACGCTTTTCAGCCGAGGTGCGATCGCGTTTGGACAAATTCAGGTCGATACGGACTTTTTTTCCAAGCCAGGCGAGGTGCACGTCGGCGGGTTTTACAAGAACGCTGACGAGCTTGATTTGGGGTTCACAACCGTTCCTCCGGAATACCCCTATCCGCCGGCGCCGCCGGGAACTTCGCCGTTCCTCACGCTTCCTGAAACCTACGCGATTTTCACCGGCTTCGATCAATACATGGTTACCTACGGCCCGCCCGACGCTCGGGGCAACACGGAAGGTTGGGGGCTTTTTGGACGGGCTGGCATCGCTGACGGCGCAACCGGCAACCCAAACTGGGGAGCATGGCACGCCAGCATCGGAATTGGCGGCAACAGTCCATTGTACTCCAGGAGAGGCAAGGGAGATCGATTCGGTATCGGTTACGGCTATACCGGCACATCCACGGAATTCGGAGCGATTCCTCGATTCCTGTTCGATCCTCGGGACGCTCAGGTCGTCGAAACCTATTACCGTTACCAGATAACACCCGCCATCGAGTTGACACCCGACGTCCAATGGGTGCGTGGAATGTTGAGCGGCCTGACCGGCGGCGATGATGCTTGGGTCGGCGGCATTCGACTGAACATGAAACTCTAAGGTCGCGAGGATCGAATGTCGCGTACTCCGAAGGCGTGTCACCGTCAGCGGCGCGGCAAATCAAAGGGGTCAGGCCTAGGCCTGACCCGTGCCTGACCTGAAGGACCTGTTCTGGCGACTTGATAAGTCGCATGCGAAAGCCATCTAGGGTTCTTTTGGGATTGAAGACAGAAAGTCGGTACGAAGAGTGTGAGAAGGACTCGATCAAGCGATCGATTTGGACATTGATTTCGAGCGGCTTACTTGAAAGGCAAAACTGACCTCCAGTTAAGCGTGTCAACTCTGTGAGGGTAGACTGATCTAACGAGTCGTCGTCCATGGCTAGGACATTCACCCGGATCGTGTTATCGGTGAATTCTGCTGCAATTGCTGCTAGCTGCTGTTTAAGTTTGGCATCCTGCCCGTCGGTACATAGTAGGATGGAGCGAAAGCCTGGCTTAGATTTCAGTTCAGAAATTGCGAAGGACATGGCATTGGCGATCTCCGTCGCTCCGTTGGGTACTATTTTTGTAATCGCGTCTTGCAAGACGCGATGATCATTCGTGTGAGTTGTAAGTGGTAGGGTCTTGGAATCAAAGGCTACGATTTGCAATCGCGTACTGGACGCGCAGTTGGATATGAATCGCTCAAGGCCAGCTTTGAGCTTCGTGATTCTCTCGCCTCCCATCGAAGCGGACTGATCGACGAGAACGACCATTGTTAGATCCGCCATTGGCGAACTAGCCATATCAAGCGCGAAGTGTGGGTATAGTCCGAAGCTCTCGTCGAGCATTCGGGACCTACAGCACGGCAGACGACATAAGCCACTGCCTCTGCTTCTGTCTCACGAACAGCTTTGGACGTCGATTCGCGACGATCTCCCCAGTGCAATTGCTCATGTGCGAGCTCGTGCACCATGGTTGAAAACATCTGTGGCTTTGGTAGCTTGGCAGAGATGGTTATCTTTCCACCTTCTGATCTCCCCTTTCTTGACGAAGCGATTGAGTTCCTTCCATCGCCCAAATCCTGCTACAAACGTTGCATCTGGCCTCTGCATGTAGATCATGATGCAGTTGCCAAATGAGTACTGATGAAACCTAGAGAGCATCCCCAGATATTCAACTAGCTTGTCGCTCTTGCCTTCTTTGAGGGCCTGAGCCAAGTCTTGAAGAGCGTTGTCGCTCATCTTCAAAGCATCTTCTCGATTCATACCTTTCTCCTTGTGGTCGATCCGACAGTGTCGACCGAATGAGTAATGTGGAGCCTGTCGGCGGCTTCGAAAGCAAACGCCAGCACGGCAAAAGCAAGGTGGAGTCTTTGCCCGCGAGGGCAAAGCCGCGAGGAGAGATTCATCCGAAGGATGAAGCTCGGGGACCTTGCTGCCGTGCTAAACTTAGAGAAGCCGCAGACAGCAAAACAAAAATGGAAAACCGTCGGATGCACGCCACCGGCCTCCGATGATCGTCGAAGAAAACATGTCGATCATCGAAGTCGGTTGCGTATGGTCTTCTACCCTCACCAAGGATGGCGAGAGGTTCGGTGATGCGTGGAACCGAAAGTGAGTGAAACCTCTCGCGCTAGAAAAGTACTGAGCAAGTAATTGCGTCAGTGCTTCTATTCCGATCGTTCGCAGCGAACGCTATCGGCCAGCGTGTTCACGATTCGAACCTGAACGATTTTGAGATTTCGTCTCGCCGTCATCTGATTGCGAATCGTTTTTTTCGTTCTGTTGATAGATCCAAGTGTGGGCCATGTCGGCCACCTTAGCTACCAACGGGAGTTCATCACGACCAAACGAGGCACTGGATTCCCAGCCCTGTTCGGTTTTGTAAATGCGAGCGAAGGTAACTCCAAATCGCAAGCCATTGTCGCTTTCGTTGCGCCAAATTGCCGCTTTGACCTTACCAAGTCGCACTTCATGAACGGGTTTAGTTTGGGCCATAAGGCACCTTACCTTTCTTTGAACGTAGAGAGCGTTGAAACAACCGTTCACGCATCACCGTTTCTCTCAACAGGCGATTTTGAACGATCTACTATTGCTAAGCCAACCTAAGTAAAAGAGCCGTGTTTGACGTTGTTTTTCATGGTCATTTTTAGTCCCGAAATGTGGCAAACTGAATGATGCGACCGATGCGTTTATGGTTCATTTTCCGAACGGTCGCACCCTTCAAAGCTGTCAGCTTGCAGTTGCTTGGGGACATTCCAAGAGGACCTATTCAACCCACACTGGAAACGCGTCAACTCCGATTGACTGAAGGAAGTGAACCTTGTCGTTGATTTCGTTCAAGGCAACGCGGGTTGGGCCACACCCCATTCCGGTATTGACGATCCAGTCGTCCAACCGGTCACCATCGGAAGCGAATCGGATCGCAATTGCGACTCGAATTCCCCAGCACTTAGAACAGTGATGGAAATCGTTCTTGGACGGCCATTTGGCTTCTGCCAACTTGAGCGCCTCAGCCAATTCGTTTGCGTCATCGGGTGCACGGTAGACTTTTCGCAACGAAAGTCCTGAATTGAAACTTTGAGCTTCGTACTCGCCGAGTCGCGTACCATCGAGGTCGGTAACCGAGATAAGAAATTGGTTGTCGCCATGTCCTGGTGCTTGCCTAAGATCGGCTTGAACTTTGGTGTCCCCTAGGTCTGGATGCTCCGTTGCAAGCCTTAAACGTACGCTTTTGGCTACAAACTTGCAGAAATAGGATTCGGCGATTTCTAGTTCATCAGTGGCCTGAATGGCGTCCCTTGTCGGGGCTTTACCAACAGAGCGGAACCGTTTTCGACGATTATTGTGGATCATTCAACACTCTCCTCATTTAAGGGACTCCAAGACTCCAAAGAAAAAAACTCTATGATCCAGAGCGATGCCTAGAAAATCTCGGGGTTTGGGGCAGAGCCCCAAGGTTTCGTGCATGTAGGCACACACTGGGATCACCTGATTCGGCTCCATCAAGAGCTGTAACAGGTGACTTCATGAGGTAAAGTGGCAAAGAGAGGCGAAAGTGAGTCGTTTAGAAAACGAAGATACGCAGTTCCTTGAGTCCAAAGCCTTTGCCGGAAAGCGTTAAGGAATTTTTTTCATTAGAAACGGACGATCGCTGTCGACCTTCAGAGTCAGAAGGTTCCCAGCGCCAATTCCCCCCGACTTCATCGGATTGTTCAGTAACTAACGCGGCTCAGTCACACGCTCCTGTTTTGCTCATTTCGAAGTAGTGCACAGAATCGTGTGCTCAAGTTTAGCGGTTCGGCAAGGAGAAACCGCAATGACGAAACGAAAGTTTTTAACGCCTGCGCAGAAGATCGCGATGGTAAGGGAGCATCTCTTAGATGGGGTGCCTG
>CAMCMB010000113.1 GCA_945875845.1 Pirellula staleyi DSM 6068 | reverse complement strand
GAGCTCAAATACATGTCGGATCGCCTAAAAACTTCCGGCGGCATCGCAAAACTCAAACGACTGCTAACTGCCGCCCTACCAAGCGAATACAGGATCGCCGCATGAACAAGCCCCAAAATAGCGCAACTTCAAAACTTACGCGTCGGGTTGTCAATCTGCCGCCAAAAAGTAGTCCATCCAGAAATTCACAGCCACTCCGCGAAAGGTCGCATCATGAACGCTTCTTTTGCGGAGCAAAAGGCGACTATGTTTTGTCCTGCGCGAATCAGTTCATCGCAACGTTTCAATTGTGGAATGTTGTGGGGAATATAGCAACACCCCAGATACCTGCCCAATGACTGATCGGTCTTTAGCCGAACGAGTCGCGTTTCCATCGACACAGGCGGGCTGTTGATTGAATGGTACGACGGACTTCCTAGTCCGTCGAATTCTCCATTGACGGACTTGGAAGTCCGTCGTGTCGCCCTTACCCAATAACGACTTCAGAGAGTCAAACGGCGACCGGAGCAGAAATATGCGGATGTGGATCGTAGTTAACGAGTTCGAAATCTTCAAATGCGAAGTCTAAGATACTTCCCCGCGGAGTCTTGATCAGCATTTGTGGCGTGGGACGTGGCTCGCGAACCAGCTGCTGGTTTGCTTGCTCAAGGTGGTTGTTGTAAAGATGCACGTCTCCGAGCGTATGAACGAATTCACCTGGTTGCAGTCCGGTTGTTTGCGCCATCATCATCGTTAGCAATGCATAGGAAGCGATGTTGAAAGGCACTCCAAGGAACAAGTCTGCGCTTCGTTGATACAACTGACAACTAAGCCGGCGATTCGCTACATAGAATTGAAAAAGCAAATGGCACGGTGGCAACGCCATGTTAGGGACATCCGCCACATTCCATGCAGACACTATCATTCGCCTTGAGTCCGGCGTATCGCGTATCTGCTGCTCGACCTGTTTGATCTGGTCGATGACGCGTCCATCGGCGCATTGCCATGATCGCCACTGTTTCCCGTACACGGGACCTAATTCGCCGTTCTCGTCCGCCCATTCGTCCCAAATCGAAACGCGATTGTCTTTGAGATACTGAATGTTGGTTTCGCCCCGCAAAAACCAAAGCAACTCGTGAATAATGCTCCGTATGTGCACCTTTTTGGTTGTGAGAAGCGGGAAGCCTTGCGACAAATCGAAACGCATCTGTGCACCGAACAAACTGAGTGTGCCAGTGCCGGTCCGGTCGGTCTTCGCGTCCCCTTCGGTCAAAACGCGTTGCATCAACTCGAGATAGATTTTTTCCATCATTGCATTCGCTATTTCTTGCGAGCCATGAGCGTCCAATGTCGATCACTTGTCATGGCAACGCAATCCGAATCCAAACCTGCGGCGATAGCCAGTTGCCGGATCTCTTCCAGCGTCAACGCAGCCTTCAAACTTTGCCTCAGCATTTGCTGGGAACTTTCAATCTCATTCCCTGCGTATTGCGACACCAGTGATTCGACTTGCTCAAGGGTCTCAGGTCGATAAAGATCCCGAACAAACAACAGCCCACCCGGGCGCAAAACTCTCAATGCCTCCGGTAGAAAGGACTCGTGTGTTGGCAAATGGTGCACCAACGAGTTGGACATGACCGTATCAAAATAACTTGCTTGAAAAATCAGTTTTTTGGCGTCCACAAATTGGAGTTGAACTCGGTGCATTAATCCTTGTACTTCAAGATTGTATCGTGCCAGGTCGAGCATGATCGTCGAGGCGTCCGATGCCATGACGCGAACCGAGCTAACTTGCTGGCATAATTCCATCGGAATGAGAGCTGTTCCGGTTCCAAGGTCCAAGCAATCTTCGCCAAGTGGTCCGGCTGCAATCAAGTCTTGAACAAAACGGGAATTGACAGCCGCATGGTCCATCGAGTCGTACTCGATAGCTTCTTGGCGATCGTTCATGACTTCGGGTTCGAGCACACGTTCTAGCATTGGGAGCACACGGTTGTGTAGGGAGTTAGCAGCACGGGTCGGAGGGGACATCGTTTGCGCCACGACGACGGGGGCCGGGGATTTCGCGTCCAGTGTAGGTGATATGGTTTTTGTCGTCTACGAATACGACTTTCGGATCAGGAATTCTGAGCTCCGTTCCCATTTCCTGAACGAAACCAAACGTAGCGACAATGATCGTATCTCCTGGCCGGACCAAATGGGCGGCTGCTCCATTGATGCAAACGTCGTTGGAGCCAGGCTCGCCGAGAATGGCGTACGTTTCGAGTCGTGTACCGCGCGTTACGTTCCAGACGTGAACCGCTTCAAAGGGGGCGATACCCGCTGCGATGAGCAAGTCCGGTGGTAGCGTCAGCGACCCTTCGTAATGCAGGTCCGCTTGAGTTACGGTCGCTCGGTGAATTTTGGATCTGAGGAATTTTCGGAACATACGCAGATTGTGCCGACTCGAGGCCATTCTTGCTAGTCTGAATCTGGCACGTAAGTACGCAGAGCGTCGGCGAAACCACGGAAATCAACAAGCCGCAAAGCCGGAACATGAGGCTTAATCCCAAGGGGGTTTCATTTCGTTGAGAGAAACGCTTCCTCGCGTCGCCTAAACAAGGGCGCGAGGAGCAAAGTCAAAAAAATGTCACGGGGCTGGCGTTGGGAACGAATCGAGGAGGAGTGTCTGTTCTTTATAAAAATTGAAATCATCGTACGTTGCGAACGCTTTCGCTTTGCGTAGTAAGGCGCCGGACAACTTCGGTTCGGCTTTCTTGGAGGCCTGCTCTTTTTTCTCTTTGCCCCGAATCATCTTTTCTGCCTTCGTAAAGGACTCCGTTTGCATGGCAAAAGTCATTCCCAGTTTCTCGGCCTGAAGTCGAATCGTATTCATTTGATTCTCAGCAATCATTCCATTGCGGTTTGCGAGTTCATACTGTGACGACAGCTGATTCAGTTGAAAATCGAGATTCGTAATCGCAGTATCCGATTGACGCTTGTCATTTTGATAGCGATTTTGCGCGATTGGATCGACGTTTCCTTTGGCATCCGGTACAGGTGGTCGCAGCAGGGATTGGCTGGCAATCAATTGGTTCTTCTGCATTTGTAGGACGTTTGCATTTTGCGAAAGGGTTTTGCATTTGGCCCAGGCTTTGTCCCAAGTTGACTTCGCTTGTCCGAAGTTTTCCTCTAGTTTCTTTTTCGCAGCTTCCGTTTCTTCTTTCGTTTTCTCCTTTTGGGCGTCTAGTTCCGCTTGCTTTCGCTCGGAAGCTTGCCGCTCGTCTTCGCGAAGTTTTTCAAGCATTTCTTCGCCGTTCTCGACGAGCATTCGGTACTCCTCCCCGATGGCTTCGCGTGCGGTTGAAAACGATTCCCGAAGAGCCTGGGGGATCTTGTCGGTCGTGGAGATCAAATCTTTCAGACTCGTCGCTTTTACGGCCGCGTCCTTGCCAGGACCTTCCAGGTATCCGACTGCCAGTCCAAGAAATCCGGCAGCGTATTCCAATTGTTCGGGTGTGACGCCTGAGGCGGGTGAACCTAACCCTTTTGCCAAGACCTCTAGCTCATTGAGTGCGAGCAGTTTCTTATCGAGAATCAGCAGCACTCGAGCTCTGGCAACACGTGCCGGAACATAATTTTTGTGCCGATTCAACAATTCGCCGGAAAATCCCAGAGCGAAATCCCATTTCTTCCCAGCCATGGCTACCAAGGTATAGGCAAAAACCGCCCGTGGATCGCTTTCCATCGAGGGCTTGAGGGCGACCAATTCTTTGTTGGCCTTGGCTTTCTGTTCCGGAGAATCTTGTTCTTCGCCACCGATTTCCAAGATGCGTTTGGCGCTCGCGATCCAATCGGTTGGGTCTCCAACAGCCGATGTTGCGGCTGATTTCGCGGCATCCTGGGCGTCAACAGGATTTGCAAAAACGCAAATCAACCCAAACGCCAAATGGATTTTCAGCACGGAATATCTCATGACAACGATCCTAAAAAGACTTCCTAGGGCACCCGACAAGGTCGTGGAACCCTAAAAACAATGGAAAGGATTCGACTGTTGACTATATCTCCGCGACATTCCGGGTTCAAGCGAATCTCAAGGCTTAATGTCGAACGAATCGGAAATCGCCGGGAAAGCGAGGCTCCTGCCGAGCTTACGACGCCATGGTTCGGCAGGAGCCTCACCCTCCCAAGCAAGGAATGGATTGTGCAAAGGCGAGGAAAACATGTTTAGAGGGGTGGCCTCACCCTGCGGGTGATGAGTGCTAACCCTTTACGCTCGACGTGATTTGTGAATTCCCAGCAGAGCTTGATCACGCGAGCGATTAGCTGTTGAAACGGTCTCAATTGCTTGGCAACGGCTTGACCTTGAAGCTGCGAAAGGCGACCGGATCGCTGTGGCCGGCGAAACCGATGTGCCCTTTTCGATTGTCCAGGCCTTTCGGAATGGTCTCGAACTGGCTTCGATCGAAATTGTCGATATTCACATCCAGGATTTTAGTCCCATTGAGTGTGACTTTGATGTTTTGCCCACGCACCTCGATCTCTTGAAAGTTCCATTGGCCGACGGGACGCAGATATCCATGTTTGGCACCGACGCAATGATAGAGTGAACCATGATACTGAAACGGCTTGAGCGGAGCGCTTGGGTGAGCCGCATTATAACCATCGCTATCGATGACTTGCATTTCAAGTCCGTCGCTGGACGAATGACCATTCAATGGAGTTCGCAGCGCGATACCGTTGTTGCCTGCAGGAGGAAGCTGGAACTCCACGCGAACGATAAAATTTTCATATTCGTCCTTGGTGAGCAAATCGCCACCTTTTCCTTTTTTGCACACAATCGCTCCGTCTTTGATTTCGTAGTTTGCGACGGCTCCTCTCCAATCGGAAAGGTCGCGACCGTTATTCAGCTCTTTGAAACCGTCCCCATCTCGCGCTGCTAGAAATCGGTTTGCTTCGTCCGTACCAATCTCGCGCACAAAAACATTTCGCCACCGGATTTCGCTTCCGTGTGTTTGCAATTGGATCGGACCCTTTGGATAGACAGGATCTCGCATGAACCCGTTGGGTTGTTTGTCAGTCTTGCCCTCTTTTTTCCCGGCTGCAGGCGTCGCGTAAGCGGTATAGCCGCTCTTTTGGTTTGCAAAGAAATTCTCGAGGACCGCGTCATCTACGACTCGTTCGCCGTTCATCACAACCGTGACACGTTCGCCAATCATGGTGATCTTGAGGCTATTCCATTCACCGAATGGCTTGTCCATTTTCTTGAGCGGATCCTTACCTGGCGCACCCTTGGAATTATTCCAGAGACCGCCCGAACCTTTTTCGCGTCCAAGACCGTTTGGATCACTATCGGTTGGATCCCAGATTTGGACTTGCGGAGTGCCTCGCAAATAAACACCACTGTCCCCTTTTGGTAGCGCTTTATACTCGAGTTGAAGCTCAAAATCGCCGTAGTCTTTGTCGCTGGTTAAATAGAGGCCAAGTCCATCGTTGACGAGTTCTCCGTCGACCACTTTCCAGTGTGCATTGATATGCTCGCTGGTGGGTTCGCCCTTCTTGTTCAGAGTACCGCCCACAATGGATTCCTTTTTGGTTTTAGCTTGGTCCTCAGGAGACATTTCCCACAACTGTTTTGGATCGCGAGTGGACCAGCCATACCAACCCGATAGATCCTTGCCATTGAACAGAGCGGTAAATCCAGGGGGGGGCGAAACCTCTTGGGCGTGCAGAGGAATCGGTATGAAGAGGGATGCCGCGAGAAAAATCGGCGTTCGAATTGCCTTTGAGAAGCAAGAGTGAGCAATAGTCATGGTGGGTCCAAAACGTAGAGTCCTGATTTTGTTTGAAAAACGACGCGATGTCATTTTACTATCCTATCCCCTACTGTAGCAGATACACTAGAATGATTTCGTGCGGATCAGATACTCAAGAATCGAATGTTTGCATGGTTGCTGTCGAACAATACTTGAAACCCGAACTTGCCTCGCAAATCAAACGCCTGGATTTGCGTGCGCAAATGGTCGTTCGCGGATTTCTACATGGCATGCACGCGAGTCCCTATCATGGATTTTCTGTTGAATTTAGCGAGCATCGACGCTATTCGCATGGCGATGATCCGAAGGACATCGATTGGCTTGCTTACGCAAAGACCGACAAATACTACGTTAAGAAATTCGAATCGGAAACCAATGTAACCGGCTACCTCGTGATGGACCTCAGCCAGTCCATGGGTTACACCTACCGTCAACAGCTTACTAAGTTCGACTACTGCGTTTGTTTGGCCGCAGCACTATCGTATCTGATGCTCATGCAACAGGATCCGATTGGGCTTATTACTTTCGACAAGAAAATTCGAGGCAGTATCCCTCCGCGGTCTCGACGCGGGCAATTCTCTGCCATATTGAGCCAGTTGACGAAACTCAAAACGGCTGGCGAAACCGAGCTTCGAGGCCCGATTATGCAATTGGCAGCCATGTTACGGCATCGTTCGCTGGTGATGCTCATGAGCGACCTACTAGCGGACGTGCAACCCACGCTCGATTCGATCCGAATGCTGCGTCATGCCGGACACGACGTGATCGTGTTCCATGTGCTAGACGAAGCGGAAGTGAGCTTTCCCTTCGATGGCTTGGTGCAGCTAAGCGATCCGGAAACGGGCCAATCGCTCAGCGTCAATGCAGACGACATCGGCCAGGAATATCGCGAGAACATTCGCAAGTTCCGCGACGACCTGAAACGAGGCTTTAATGAGAGCCGGATCGACTACATACCGCTCGATACGAGTATGCCGTACGACAAAGCGCTCACGGAATATCTGCTCAGTCGCCGCAATCGCTTTTAGACTTGGGAGCCGTTGCGCGAAATGACGTTCTTGCATGCTTCGCTTTTGCTAGGTGGTCTCACCGCTCTCATTCCAATCCTGCTGCATATGCTTGGCCGTCGACAACCCAAGCCGATTGTGTTTCCTGCGATCCGATTTGTGCGCCAAACAGCCATCAGCGCGCAGCGAGGGTGGTCTATCAAACGCTGGATCCTTTTGACCCTGCGGATTTTGTTGCTGGCTTTGCTCGCGCTTGCATTTGCCTCACCACGCGTGCAAAGCAATATGTTTGCGACGTATTTGATGATCGGACTGATCGGCATTTTGGCGCTCGTTGCGACGGCGGTCGCACTCACTTCGTTTGGTTCGAATCGTTCGGTACCCATGACCGCCATCACCGGGTTGATTGCGCTGGTGCTATGGGGAGTAAGTGGCACTTGGTTGGCCATCGCTGTTTCGACAGGACAAAGTGTTCTCATGCCGACCGCATCGGGTCCGATTTGCGCGGCGGTCGTCATCGACACCTCGCCAACCATGGGCTACCGATATCATAACGTCACGCGACTGGATGCTGCCAAAGAAATGGCTCTTTGGGTGATGGATCGATTGCCCGTCGGTAGCCAGATCGCGATTGTCAACAACGATTCAGGAGTGCGCTTAAATCAAGATCGCATATCCGCCAATCGACTTCTGGATCGAACCATTGTGGAGGGTCGAGCGGCCAACCTGCTCCAACGTATCAGCGCATCGATCGATGCTTTGCGCAAGTCCGAGTTGGAGCGACGAGAGATCTATGTGTTAACCGACCTGACTACGCCCGCCTGGCGCAACGCGGAATCCTCGGATATCGCTGCCAAGTTGGCACGCGATGCGGAGGGGAAGGGTAGCGTTGGCGAAAATGTCTTGTTGCAGCTTATCGACGTAAGCGTCCCTGCTGCGGAAATGAAAAACTGGTCCCTAACCGAATTCAAACTCAGTCAACAAACCTCAACACCCGGCTCTCAAGTGACCGTCAGTGCGGAATTGCATTCGGTCTCGGGCAGTGACAAGGCGCAAATGACGGTGGAGGTTTTGGGGGAAAATGTCGCTCGGTCACTCCAGGTCAACGATGGCATGGTCACCATTCCATCGCGTCGCTTTTCGGACAAACAGTTGATCGAAGTCCCCGATGGCGGATCGGTTCCGTTCAAGTTTACGATCAAGGAGCTTGTCGAAGGAACAAATCATGCCCAACTCAAGATCTCTCGTTCCGATCCCCTAGAAGTCGATAACGTTGTTTACCTTACGATTGACGCTCGAACTCAAGGGCAAACGCTTGTGATTGCCGACGACAACGAGGATGGCAAACAAGTATGTGCGGCGATTGATTCTGAGGCTCAAGCAACGGCGAACCAGGACGCGACGGCCGAGGTTGGCCAACGCGAACCCATGGTCAAACTGGAAACCACTGCGCAATTCGCCTCCTCGGATCTATCGCGTTATTCGAGCATTGTGCTCTATGACCCGACCAACATCACCGCCGATTCCGTGGATCGAGTCGCGAATTGGGTGGAACAAGGGGGTGGACTGATGATCGTTCTTGGACCGGGCTTCAAGACTGCCGAGGAGATGATGGCTAGCCCCTTAGCTAAGTTACTGCCTGGAAAAGTCAAAAGACTGACGCGACGCGCCCGTAACGATCCATCGACGAGCTTAATACCGTCGATGAAAACGCATCCTATTTGGAGCATTTTCGAGCAACCTGTCGAAGATATCCCTTGGTTCAAATACTCCGTTTTTCGGCATTGGGACATTGAGGAACTGCCCGACAACGCTTCTGTCTTGATGCGATTTACCAATAGCGATCAGCCTGCTATGGTTGAGCAATTTGTTAAACAAGGTCGAATCCTGACCTTTACTTTGCCAAACCTGGAACCGGCGCGCGTCTGGAGCAAGCTCTCGGATGAATGGCCCGGTTTCGCTCTGTTTCTTGGATCTGTGCGGTATTTGTCGGCCTGGAACAAACAACAACTCAACTATCTGGTCGATGAGCCCGCCGTTCTCGAAAACAGTGCATTGCAGTTTCCGCAAGTTTACAAATTGTATAATCCGATCGGCGAAGACACACGCGTTGAGTCATCGGAGGAGTCCTTGGTTTTTCCGTTTACACGACACCCAGGTCAGTATCGTCTTCAGGGACTGCGTCCCCAAGGTCCGGTCGTTCGAGGATTTAGCGTCAATGTAAACCGACAGGACGTCTCGCTGGAACGTATCCTTCCGGCCATGCTGGACAAAGCATTGGGTAAAGATTCATACCGACTCGCGAAAGAACGCGACCAAGTTCAATCATCCTTGGGCGAAGGTCGCTACGGTCGCGACTTGTCGCCCTTCTTGCTGATGGTATTCGTGATGATGATCATGGCCGAACAAACAATCTCCAGTCGGTTTTATGCATCCTCAAGGAAGACGGCTGCATAATGGACTGGACTCTTGAACCGATCTTCGGAAGCTACTGGATGGTTTTTGGTGCGGCCATTGGTTTGGTCGTGATTTTGTCCTTGGTGAAGGAAACGGGCAAAGTGACGCGGACGCAATCCGCAGTCCTGTGGGGCTTGAGGCTGTTAATGTGCTTGATCGTGCTTCTGGTATTACTCAAGCCAGGGTTCACATTGACTCGCCAGAGCACGCCACGAGGAACCGTTGCTGTCCTGATTGATGCGTCTGCTAGCATGCAGCTGCCGTCGGGGGATGGGAAGATGTCTCGATGGGAATCCGAAAGGTTCATTTGGGAACAGCTCTGGAGCAATCGTGAAGCGTTTGGCAAGGACACCACGATCATCCCTTTTACGTACGACTCATTGCTCAAACCGATGGGAGTCGCCAACGATGGCATTCTGACGACCGTCGCCAATGCGATGCCCAACCGGCCTGAAGGTTTGACAACGGATATTGGCGGGCCTCTCACTCAATTGATGTCCGCTCCGTTGGAATCTCCGCTATCCGCAGTGATTTGGATGGGAGATGGTTCGCAAACGCACTCACCCTCTGGTGGTGATGGGCAGCAGATTGCGAGGCGGCTTGCGCAGATCGATGTGCCGATGTACATCGTCGGAGTCGGCCCAAGAAGCGACAGCGAGAACGCACAGGACCTTTCGGTAGAAGAGGTGCCGGAGCAGATGGATGTTTTCACCAAGAACCCTCTCAACGTTCGCGGCATATTGCGATGCCGCGGAGTTGCCAATCGGGAACTGCCCGTCAAGTTGCTCATGCTACAGCCCGGCAAGCCACCGAGAGAGCTAGCGGTCGATCGCGTGCGTCCTACGAAATCCGATCAAGCCTTACCGTTTCGATTGCCATTTCTAGCGCCAGGCGAACCAGGTGCCTACGAACTTGTCGTCCGAGCGGAACCTGTTGCTGGCGAAGCGGTCGATGAGAATAACGATGCGACTGTCTTTCTCAACGTCCGCGGAGGTGGGGCTCGCATCTTGTATATCGAAGGCGAGATACGACAGGAAACGAATTTTATCAAACGAGCGATGTCCGAGAGTCAGGATATGCAAATGGTGACCCTCTTGATAGGCAAGCCGCCGATTGAGAGATGGCCAATCGATCTCTCTCAGCAACTATCCGATGGCGTCTACGACTGCATCGTTCTGGGGGATGTCGATTATAGCGCCATTGGACCTGCGGGGGCGGCCATGATTGCAGAGCAAGTGAAAAAGGGGGCGGGGCTGGTCACTCTCGGCGGCTATTTCGCGTATGGAGCTGGTGGCTGGGACAATTCTCCGCTTCGCGAACTGCTGCCCGTAGATATGTCTGGCTTACGTCGCCAGGAACAAAACAAACCCAAAGATTTGCAGAATCATTTGCCCGGCCCCATCCAAGTTGTTCCCATTGAAGGTGAAGAAATAGTGCAGATTGAACCACCCGAGAAAAACGCGGCAACATGGGGGCAGCTCAAACCGTTGCTTGGAGCAACGCGCTGGCAGGGAATCAAAAAAACGCCCGGAACGATACTCCTGGCCGAGTCCCAGCAAAAGCAACCGCTCATCGTCAGCGGAACTGCGGACCAAGGGCGCGTTGTTTCCATCGCATTCGACTCAACCTATCTTTGGTGGAGGCAGGGTAAATCAACGGAACACAAAGCCTTTTGGCGCAAGATCTTGTATTGGTGTATGCGGCGAGAAAAGACCGAGGAAGGAATGCAATTGAGCATGCCCCAGAGGCGATTGTTCTTGCAGCAGCCAAACGAAGTCGTCGTGACTTGGAACGGCGGCTCGGACGCCATAGAACTCCCGAAAAATATACAGTTGCATCTTTGGAGAATGTCGGGACCCAACGAGAAAAATCCCGTTGATCAAGATCAGCATCTCGGCGAGTTTCAATTGCTTCGTCGTGATGGCCAAACGTTGCGGGCTCCGTTTGCTGGCTCCAAACAAAGCGGTCGATTTGAGTGGCGTGCGAGCGTGATTGGCTCCAAGGGTCAGCAGCTTGAAGCCAAGTTGCCATTCGTCGTCATCGACCGATCCGTTGAGACAATGCAGCCGATGCCTGATTGGCAACTCCTAAGTCAGATGGCCAAATTGAATGCGACTGCGGGCGGAATGTTGGTGGCGCCTGAGCAAACCGACGACATCGTCAAACAAATTCTTGAGCGGCGAAAGCAATCGACACAAACCGCAGTCGAGAATCGCCGTCTTGGCGACGGTGTATTGGACACCTGGGCAGCTTTCTTGCTGCTTGCGTTCGTCATGGTCGGCCAGTGGGCACTGCGAAAGAAATGGAATCTACCTTAGATAGTCACGAAGTTCAGTACCCCAAAACAGAGATCGGGCAAGCGACCACGGTCCAGCCCGCGTCCGTCCCTTGAACAACGACGCAGAATCTAATCCTTTATATGTTCGGCCTCTGCGGGCTCTTTCTCTTTGATTACCCTGCGGAAACAATCTTATCCCCTCGGTTGCTTTCCCGCACAGGTCAAATCAGAGCCGTCAACCCCAACTCTTAGGGAACCTATCAAGATACGCTTGAAGCAAGCCTCGGACACGATCAATCGGCATTGGATTGAGGTCATCGTCAGAATCGTGAGCCCAAAAATTACGAATCCTACGAACACGATGCACGCCATCTCTAATCGGAATGCGAACGCGGACGTGATTCAATGCGCCGAGCTGGTCGATCATGGTTGCAGCTCTTGTCTCACGTTCCGGATCGTTGAAATGATACCGGTCATAAGAACGCAGCGCCGCCTCAAATGCCGCAAAAATCCTGACTATGTAGGTTCCCTCGAGGTTCGTGTCGGCAGAAGACAAGTACTCGCGCACCCCGTGTTCTCCAGCTACGATGTTTGCGTCGGCATTGACCTGTTCATGTAGACGGAGGACGGCGAATTTCGCCGCCTGATACTCGCCCCACACTTCCTGAATGTGGGCTCGCCACTCAGACAGAAGGTACGGCATGTTTTGCAATCGACTCCAGCAAATGGGCAATTGATTCACTGGTAAGGACCGAACGTTCCCAACTGGTCGGATGAGCGATCGACTCTTGGGACGTTAGGTCCGGTGAATGAAGGAACCACTCTCCGTTTTCGAGGTAAAGTGTCGCGACCGGGTCGTACGGAGGCAGCAAGTAAAGGTCGATGGCGCCGTTGCATCCTGGAAGATCGTACCCGTTTGGATCCAAGAGAAGCCGCATCGGTCCCATAAATATGGTGAGAGATTGGACGGAATAGACGCCGCCGGTTTCATCTCGCATTCGCTTCTCGTCCCGGCGGCCTAAATGCTCCATCTGAGCTACAACCGCTTCAAATTGGCGGACAACGTCATCGACATTCCTTGCAAAAACGGTGCTTTTTTCGGACATTTCCATCTCCTTTGCATTAGCGGACAAAGCGTTTCTGCCGTGAAAATTGGTATCCCACCTGACGCAGTCGGGCCTTGCTCAATTATAGCGACCTTTTGGCCCATGGGACCTCGAGACAGCGTCAGGCCCAACACGACGCAACGGACGATCCGAACCGAAATCGCCGAACGACCGATCACCCAGCGGCGGGAGTAGATGTATCCATCCCAGAAACGGCCGATTCGCCGCCTGGGTGCATCGGATTGGTACGCCCGTCATGGGCATTGAGTTATTGGGGTGCCGTCCACATTGGACCAGTCCCCTGTGCGAGATGGGAATCTCCCGGAGATCAGTATACCAAATGACAGCTTCAAGAGAACAAGCACTAGGTGAAGGCAACTGCGCGAGCGCGACCGAGTGACTAATGGAAGGTGCCACCCACGTGACTAACGGAAGGTGCCACCCACGAATGGTGCTGTAGGCCTTAGATGATTGCGCAAGCTCTCTAGCGGCTGAGTGGGTGTTTTGTTAAATTCCACCAACCTTGGCAATTGGTACTGATTCAAAAACCTGCCTTGGCTAAAATCCAGAACCTTCCTTGGGTGTTGCAACGA
>CAMCMB010000112.1 GCA_945875845.1 Pirellula staleyi DSM 6068 | reverse complement strand
GATGGCTTCATCCACTTCGATGATCACCTCTAGCGGGCCATGAATGCCGGCTCGGTCGGTGATGTCCTCCTCCAAGCGTTCGACGGTTTCGAGAATGCGAGTGTCGGTTGTTGGCGAGTGAAGATATTTCGGGGGGTAGGACGCAATCTCCGTGTTGCCACGATAGGGGACGTTACCGAAATCTCGAAAGTAATATCGCATACCAACCAAGGTATTCTCATTCAGGATTTTTGCAAGTGCGATAAACCTTCGCCGAATGATACGGCGAAATCCCTAAGCAGGATGCGATTGCAAGGCGTTAGCCAAGCGAGGAAGATTCCATTTGCCGGAGATCCTAGAGAGGATAATTGACGACTAGCGGGCGAGAATATCGACTAGCTGGCGCGAATATCGCCATTCGATTTCGCATCTGTTGCATTTTGAAAGCTTATTGGTCACAATGCGGCAACTTCATCCCTCACCAGCCAAGAGTCTATATGGCCTCAGTTCTCAGCCGGTTGACCATACGTTCCCGCATTACCTGTCCACACTGCTGGAATGAGTTCGCACCCGAGGACTCGCTGTGGCTTGCTGAACATCCGGACTTGATCGGCGACCCCCGATTGGGGCCAGAGCATGCGGTCCGATTCCTACCGTCACGTTTCACTGCCGACGGCGAAGCAATTGATCCTGAGGGTCAACGCACAACTCGACTCGCATGTCCGTCTTGCCATCTCGAAGTGGCTAGGCCTCTCTACCAAATCGCTCCGGTTTTCTATTCCATTCTCGGTGCACCAGCCAGTGGCAAAAGCTATTTTTTAGCTTCGATGACTTGGCGGTTGCGGCAGATTCTTCCCACCGAATTCCGAATCGCGATGACCGACACGGATCCAATCGCAAATGCCCGTCTGCACGAATACGAAGAACAACAGTTTCTGAATCCGAATCCTGACTCGCTAGTCGCCATTGCCAAAACTCAGGTTCAGGGAGACCTCTATGATTCAGTCAGTATGGGCACTCATACTGTCCAATACCCGAGGCCATTTCTCTTTAATCTTCAACCGATGGCCAATCACCCAAATCACGGTCGTAGCACAGAGATTTCTCGGGTTATGTGCATGTATGACAATGCTGGTGAGAGTTTTTTACCAGGCCAGGACACAGCCTCAAGTCCGGTAACTCGCCATTTGGCGTTGTCTCGCTGTCTCTTTTTCTTGTTCGATCCAACCCAAGACGCGCGCTTTCGACGGGCGTGCGAGGGCAAGTCGCAGGATCCGCAGATGAATTCACGCACGGAACGTTTGTCCCGCGAGAACAGCGTCCGACAAGATACGATTCTCCTCGAAGCCATCCAACGTGTTCGTCGTCATGCAGGGCTTCGTGAAGATCAACTTCACCAACGGCCAATGATCATCGTGGTTACCAAGTGGGACAGTTGGCAATCACTTTTGCCCGGCATCTCTCATGAGCAACCCTTTGTCTCCATTCCGAAGTGCCCGATAAAAGTGCTCGATGGCGAGCGAATTGAAAGTGTATCCAATCAAGTTGGGGACATGCTCCGCAAATACACCCCTGAGATTGTTGCGGCAGCCGAGGGTTTTGCTAGTCATGTAAGTTTTTTGCCGGTCAGTTCAACAGGCCACTCGCCCGAGGTTGACCCGGCGACTGGTTCGTTCGGAATTCGCCCTCGCGATCTAAATCCATACTGGGTGGAAGTTCCAATGCTGTACGCCATGAGTCGTTGGGGTTCAGGGCTAATCGGGATGGGCGGTACGACTCCCAAGAAATCGTGCGTCAAATGATCGTTCCCGTGAAAAGTCAATTGTCACATTCGAAGTGTATTATCAAACGAATCCTATTGCTTTTCGTCGCAATCGCTTCGACGTTCACGACGGCAATCGCTCAGGACGCAAAGCAAGGTCTAGCTCGTCCCGAATGGCAGTTACGCGCCGATCTCGAGTTTCGTTTTGCGTGCCAATCTTCGCTTCAAAAACTCTGTATGGAAGTAATCCAAACGCACCAAAAAGACCCGAGCAATCCAGCGAATTCGAAACTTTTCTCGATTGTTGGATCATTGCTCGAAACGACGGACGGCAAGTTGCCGACAACATTGCCAGAACATCCAGCAAGCATCGAATTCGTCAAGGCGAGAAAGGCTGCTGTCATCGAATGGAATAAAGCTTATAAAGCCAAAGGCCGTGATTTGCCGTCCATTGCGATGGACGCCGAAAGGAAGTTTCAAGAAACATACCGCGAGCTCATACAACCTTCGCAAAGCACAACTCTGGGCAACGCGACTAGTGGCAACTCAAATCCTCCAACAGTTTCCGAAGAACCTGATTTCGGAAATGCCAGTTCAGATCAAGGTACAGAAGGAAATGAAAAAGGTACCGACAAGAAATCCGAGAACAGGCTTTCGGATGCAACTGTGAAAAATGCCGCTAACTTGATTAAAGAAATCGAAAAGTATTATTCGACGAATCCCAGCGGTGAGACCACTATCGAAAAACAAGCATCTAGCCTCCTTTTGATGCGAGCGGCGTTCAGTCTGGTTGAAAAACAGCCTGACTATTTTTTGATGTATCCAATCGAGGATGTGACATCTAGTGACAAACAATTGGAATTCCGTGTCGGCGTGCCCTTGGAATTCGAGCAATTGCAAAAAGAGATCGGAACTGAATTGCAACTAGTATCGAGAACGAAATCGATTCTTGTGCAGACTCCTACGATTTTGAAAAAATGGAAGTCAATCAAACCTGGTGATTTACTTCGAGTTCGAATGAAAATCGGAGTTCTTGGTCTTAACGTCGAGGCACGTGATCAAACGTCTAAACAAATTTCATTTTCAGTCGCCAACGCATTGGCGTTCGATCCAACGCGTTTGGCTGAGCGAACTTCTGATAGATTGCAAAAGACTGCGACAAAGATATTTGTTGAAAAGAGTATCGTTGAGTTTCAGATCGCGAAACCGCCTTTGAAGGCATCGTCACCATGACAATTGAACTGCTTTACACCTCAGCTGCGCAGGGACTCAAGCAGGGTAGTCGCGGGTTTTGTACGGTTGTCTGTACAGCAGGACTCCCAATCAATTTGGCACGGCGCCTTGAATCGATTAGTGGGTATCGGCATCTCTATCAGCCGGGCGACCAACCCGCTGATGACAATCCAGTTTGCCACTCACACATTCGTCTTGCCGTTGGCGGAAAGACACTTTCGATCTTGTCGAGGGTCGGTGCCTATGGCGTCGACTACAGCCAACGAACCAATAAAATCGCGCACCATGTCGTTTTTGATGTTGCTGTTCCCGCTTGTGGACCAGCTGCGGTCCTGTCGCAAGCGGGCATCATGCGAACCGATTGGGATGGTGAATGCAAAACACTTCAAAACGGTCCGCATGTACCGCCATTAGCGCTGCAACCAGCACCATGCCAAGAGTGGCAACGGATTACTGGCGATGCGGGATGGGCCGGTGTCGTTGCAAACGCTTGGTTGCAACCGACTGGCAAACCGGTGTGGATCGTTTTTTCCGAGTCCCAATCGGCGTCGCTGCTCGATCTAATGCAAGAAGCCACAGCGATACTTCCAGAATCGCGACGTTGGCAAGCGACGTTCAGCACCTACTGCACCAATCTGCCACCCGACGTTGAGTGCCGCGTTCGATGCGTAATCGCAGGCAGCGATGAAGCTCGCATGTCGATCGCTAGGGGGACTGTGCTGGATCTAACAAAACCGATGGGAGATGCGTTGGACAATGATGCAGCAAACGCAGCTAGGCATGGTTTCACGATTGGTGCAACAAGCAATTTCGTTCCGTCGGTGCCGGAACTACCCAATGTCGCCGATCAAACCATGGAAGAGATTGAAGCCGCGTTGTCAGCGCATGCGTCGGATGGCAGTGAATATCAGTTGCAACAACAAATACCCGGCAGACTACCCATCCCATTAGCGATGCCGAATCGCCCGCCTGGTAACGCCGCGAATCGCATGGGGACCAAATTTCAAAACCAGCAATCCAAATTCTGGAAGGTGTTGGCAGTAGCAGCAGGCCTGTTGGTATTTCTTTCGCTCGTTGGAACGAGCGTATTTTACTTTGCAACTACGAAAAACCCGCTTGCTGGCATTGCGGAGAGAACACCAAAGGGAACGCCAGCACAGGCAAAGGATAAACCTGAAGTCAATCCGCAGATCAAAGACGTTGCAAATGAATCGTCTTCAACGGAGGCAAGCGTGGCGGATAATGATTCCAAGGGTGGTCAGCAGGCTGACTCCGCCTCTGAAATTAAACTTTCATTGGAACAATCGCTGCATGAAATAAATGAAAACGAAAGCATCGATAATGATCGCTTGATCGCACGTCTGAATCCATCCCCCTCGCAATCTTCACGTATTACCCTTTCGGACGTATCGAAGGACTTTGACTTCCGGGATGGAAAAGTATACTTAAGGGCAAAAAAAGACGGTTACAACTATGAGGCAAATCCCGAACTAAAAGGGGAGCTCATAATTGATGGCACGAGTACAGCCTTTTCTGTCAAAGTTAAGAATTTAGACGAACCGAATCTGGTTGTGGTTATTTCGGACGATATTGGCAAGCCATCGGCGACGTACGTTTTTGAAGGCACCAAACTCAAGGCGGACGTAGACGCAGGATCCAAAGATGACGATGAATCTAAGGAAATCAAACGTAACTTTCTGTGGAAGGGTCGCCACGGCTTTGGTGAATGGACTGTTTTTGAAAAAACGCAAGAGGTGCTGATTACTTCGCGATTCACTGAGGTCTTTTGTGAATTGACTTACGCTACCAGCATCCCGTCGCCCGAGACAAAAGTCGAAAGTGAAAAGATTACAATTCAGCCGCTGGGCACCGCACAAATCGCGTTTTCGTCAATTTTCGCCGGAAAGGATTTGAAAATTAAAATTGAGGCTGCATTTCCAGCGCTGCCCGAGAAATTAAAAGATCAGAACTATCCATACGTTTGGATGAAGCACGACGACTATCTAGATAAAAACAAGCTGATTCTCGATTCGGTGAGCAAACAGACTGAACTATTCAGCCTTTTTTTTAAACCAGCATCTGACAATGACAGCAATAAGATGGCAATCGATTGGATGAAAGATGCTATTTCCCAATCCAAAGCGGTTCGTGATATGGTTTTACAACTTAAAACGTCCGTCAAACCACTGCCGAATCGCGGAAAAGTCTTGGCTGCTTTCAAGAAATTCGTTACTGGAATTGTAGAGGCTCCGACTGACGAATTTTTTGATTCGATAGAAAAACTAGATGAATGGATCAAAGGCGCCGTTAAACTCAAGCAACTCGAAATGGATCTTGCAGCCGAAAGCAAGCAGCAGGGCAAGCCGGTAAACAAGAATGATCAAGACAAAGTACAAGCTGAATGGGAGAGACTACAGGAGGAGTTTGGCCGTTTATTCCAGAAATCGCAATCACTGCTTGCTGATGAGGAAGCAAATGTCGAGATAGTCAAATTTGCGAGAGATTGGGATTTTGATTTGGCCAATCCAGAATCTGGGACAGTGAATCAACCAAGAGGAGATTTGACGAATCTTGTTAAAGCGATTGCTGAATTGCGAGAAACAATGCACTCATCATGGGAATTCGAGATTGTACTTGAGAGTCAGAAGGATATACGAATTTGGGGAGGCGTATTGAAGACAGGGGGAGAACCTGGCGTTGCACAAAAGAAGAAGGACGAGGCCGCAATTTATTTCCACCCGTTTCGCGTTCGAACAGAGGTCTATTTCAAAGACTTCAAACCACAAAAACGGGAGTCTACCGGGAATACCCCTAGTGACCCAAAGAAAAGCGAGGACGCAAATCCAAACCACAGCCTTCAAACGGCCCCCGCAAAGATAAGTCCGCCACCACCACGCACGTAAAGAATATCGATCTCCTGGAAGCACCAAAGCCAAAATAATGACCATAACCGACCAGATACGCAAACAACTCGAACAGCCGGATGGGCTTACTATCGAAGCCTTGTCGCCGTTGGCCGACGCGTATGGCCGTGAGACGGCACAGGTCAACGCTCGATTGGCTGAGTGCACGCAACTGCTGCGCAAAGGGCTTCGGAGCGAAGCTATTCAACGCGCTTTTATGAAACCGAACATACTCGATTGGTCTGCTCGTCTCGATTTTCCTGAATTCGATGACTGGCTCTCGATTTTGCAGTTCTACGGCATAACGGTTCCTACGCTACTCAATCGAGATGCTGCTCAAGAAATCCAAGAAGCCATCGTTGACGAACAACCGCTCGAGGAGCTGCTCCGCCAACATCGACATTTAGCTATTGCCAAGGCTCCGTTGTCGTGGCGACTTAAGGTCTTGCGGCGACTTGGCGAAATTGATTCCGCCAATGTCGTCTGGCGAGAAGACCAAGAGCTATGGGAAACGGTCCGTCTCAAGCAGATTCCAGCCGAGTTAAAGGATGCCGTTGACTCGAAGTCTTTGATTTTGGTTCAAAGCATCTGCACCGAGTTGAATGAAAGCAAATGGGCGGTTGTGCCTTCACAAGAATTATGTAAACGAGCTACCAACGCTGCAAACGCTTTCCTGTACGCCGAACAATCTTTGCAACTGAAATCGATCGCGGATCAGTTGCATGCTGCCTATGGTGAGGGGAATGAATCGACTGCATCCAAACAATACAAGGCATGGACCGAACTAGTCAAAGCCATGCGGAGCCCACCCCCCAGCGATTTGCTCCATTCCGTTGAGCCTGCACTCGAATGGCTTCAAGGTTGCACGGAAGATCGTGAGCGGATCGCGAAACACGAAAAGGCGGCCGCCAGTCTTGAAGTCGCATTGCAAAAGAAATCGACGCTCGCTGACGTTCAGCGTTCGTACTACGATGTTACATCGATGCAAATGGGCATCGACCCAATCTTAGAGCAGAGATACAAGTCTCGAGTGAACGAACTGCAGCAAGCAAGCAAGCGACGGCTGCAATTGGGCATCGTGGCGATCACGGTCAGCGCGGTGACTGTCATGATTACGCTAGGGCTATGGCAGTGGAATCGAACCTATCGTAAAGCTATTGATGACGCATCATCACGCATGACCGCATTGATTGACGCGGAGGAATTGACTGAGGCCGAATCGATTGTCACAAAACTCACCCTTCAAGCGCCGCAAATCGCCAAGTCTCCCGAGTTTGTATCCTTGATTGGCAAGCTAAAAGTGAAACAGGACACCGAAAAAAGTCGAGTGGAGCGTGTCAAGTCGGCAATCGCAGCCGCACAGAGCGACGATCCGACCAAGATAGATGTCGGTAACTTAATTAGCGCAGAAAAACAGGCCAAGACTCCAGAAGAGAAGATGGAGATTCAGAAGGTTCGACGAGCGTGGGATCGTCATGAGCAAGAGATGGTAAATAGCCAGTTTGAGAGTATACGTTCCGAGGTTAAAACGGTTGAAGATCGATTATTGGAAATTCAAAAATTGCAACTGGCTGACGTGTCTGAAACCGAATTGCAAACGATATTGATTGATTTGGGTAAACTGACAGAGAATTTTCCTAGGGGGGCGAATCGTGCCTCCAAAATCTTGGACCTAGCAGCCGAACGAGCATCAAGCCTACGAGACTCGGTTCGAAAGCAGCGACGCGATATGGACGTCCGACAGCAAGCTACCAAGGGAATGCGGGAAGCAAAGACCCAAGAACTATTCCTAAGCGAAATGAAGCGATTTGCAGAAAAATTGCCAGGTGACCCGGTCGCAACCGAGTTCTCCGAAGCATTGCGAGAAGCAGAACTGTGGAAACGGACCGATGCTTGGAATGCTTGGTGCAAAAGTCTAGCGAACGCGCTTGCAGGAGGCCTTTCGCCCACGGAACTGAAGTCACTTTCTGCAGAGCGAACGACCCTCGCAAAGGGACTTTCCGACGTTCCGAATACAGCCACTGCCGTTCAAGTACTCGACGAGCAATTAGCCATGTCGGCGCAACGGTCGGAGAGTTTGACTGCGCTGCTGGAGGATCTCAACAACGCGGTCATTGCAGACCTGATTACGATTCTTGAAGCGTCCAGTGCGGACCCTCTCGTCGGCACGAGGCGATTTATGACGTGGGACGCTCGTGCCGAAAACGACGACACCATCAAGAAGCAAGCAAGTAAAACAAGAATCGTCCTTCCGGTAGTGAGTGACAATCTTGGCGCATCAGCAAACATTTCTTTTGCTGGAAAGATTACGGTGCTGGACGAACCTCGCGCTTCCATTCGCAAGATAACTCGTCGACTCGAATCGAATAGGTCGAGTGTTTTAGAGGATTGGGAAGGCGGTCTGACATTGGCGCTCCAAGACGTTGTTGGCGCACAAAAACTAGATTCACAGATCAAAGAGATTCTACTGACGAGGTTGGTCAAGACAGCCCGCGAGGGGAGTGCTTGCATGCGAGACGCATTCAAAGAGTTGGAGGAAAGTCTCAATGACCGGACGGAAAAACGTGCATTTTGGTTTAACAGCTCGGAAATGAATGAGACGCTTGATAATGACGTACTTGTTTCCTTCCGCGAGGGTGTAGAGCGAGTGGATACTCTTCGACGCAAAACGAACGAAACGCTAAACCAACTCGCCGCAACTAAATTGGTTTGGGTGGGAGCTATGCTTCGAAATACAAATGGCAAGATCGAAGCATGGTTGTATCGCGATGACGTGCCCGATGGGGACATCGTAAGCGTCGTACCGAGTCTTAAACCTGAAAACGCGGCACGCATAGCACCTGTAGGGCGCGTAAGCGGAAAACAAACGTTCCTGAGTGGCGATGTAGAAACATCTCTTGCGGGACGCCCACTATATTGGATCCGACCTGCCACTACGAACAGCAACTAACCCCAGAAAGTATCCTTCATGTCCGTTCAAGACGAGCGATTTTACGTACGCTTCAAGGGACGTGTGCTTGGGCCATTAACTCGCGAAAAGACTCTGGAACTTGCAAAACGAGGTCAGATCACAAAGCAGCACGAGCTTTCGCCCGACGGGGCTGCATGGAAGCAAGCTCATGAGTTTCCTGGTTTTTTCACCAGCGAACATGCTGTTTCGAACCAATCGGCTGTACGAGAAAAGCAACCGGAAGCCTCTGCGCAAGAAGCGCCGACGGAGGAGTGGTATGCCCATTTCAACAACAGCAATCAAGGCCCCGTCGATTTGAAGGGAATGAAAAACTGGATCGCCACGGGTATGGTGAACAAAGAAACCATGATTTGGAAACACGGCATGTCAGAGTGGCAATCTGCAGAACTGATTCGCTCGGAGTGGTTTGGTCCATCCACCGCAGGAAAGTCCGCCTCGCAACAATCCCAAACCCATTCGGATAGTTCGAGTTCTGGAGCGGGTCGACAAGGAGATTTATCCACTACCTTGGTTCGTATGCGGGCGTCGGTTTTGTTCCTCGCAATTACTGGCGTTGTCATCGGTACGGTATGGACGATCGGAAGCATAGCCAGTTTTTTCTTAGTAGCAACTCGCGACGGCAGCGGACCAGTCAAAGTGATGGCGGTCATCTTTGCACTTGTCCATGCTGCGACCTCGATTGCTTGGTTTACCGGGAGCATTTTTCTACTTCAATCTGGAAATCGGCTGTCGGTATTGATCTACCGCTCCGAGACAGCTGACATCGCGCGAGCTTTGCAATCCTTGGTGCGATTTTGGAAGTTCACGGCGATCGTCGTCCTGGTATGGCTTATTATCGTGACGATTTTGGGCTCGATCCTGTACCTCCTGGGTCTGAGCATTCCGATTTAGGCGGGCGGCACATGGAATATTCCTGCGCTTATTGAAGTGGCAAGTTTTTGTCTGCCGCAAACCTTACTCTGTTGACAACGAAAAGCATGAACGAAAGCGATACCAAAAATGCTCCTCTCCGATATTACGAAATGGATATCGAAAATCGAATGGGAGTGTCCTCCAGCACCGGTACGTCCTGCAATACTTGGCTATCAGGCCTTATTGCGTTGGTTCTGACCGTCATTCTCTACACGGTCGTTTCCGTGCTGCCTACCAATTTCTTTTCGATGATGCTTTTGGAACGAGGACCAACCCAGCATGCGGCCATTTTTTTCGGCTTTTGGTGCACGGTGATATTGATTATTAAAAGCAGCAAGTTGCGTTTGCAACGCCGCGCTCTTAGGTATGCGTCCATTCCGTCTGATCATCAGTTTGTATTGAGCTCCCAGACAGCTGACCAAGTGGTTGCGCAGATTTATAACAATGCGGAAGACCCAGAACGATTCCTTGTTTATAGCCGGATTCTGACCGCAATTTCCAATCTCAAAAATTTGGGGCGTGTATCCGATGTCGACGAGATCCTGCGTTCTGTAGGAGAACGGGACGAGTCTGCTCATGAGACCTCATTTGGACTGATCAACGGTTTTCTTTGGGCAATACCCGTATTAGGATTTATAGGTACCGTGCTTGGTCTTTCCGTTTCCATCGCCAGTTTCAGCAGTTTACTCGACTCGCAGAGCGATATCAGTGGCATCGTTGGCTCACTGAAGGAAGTCACATCGGGGCTGAGCACGGCTTTTGAAACAACGCTATTGGCCTTGATTATCGCGCTGGTATTGCAACTTTGGATGACGGCACAGAAGACGGCCGAAGAACGATTTCTTGACGATTGCAATGACTATTGCATGAAGCAGATTGTTAGCCGAATTAAAATCCTGCCGTACGAACAATCGCGTGAGGTTTAGCATGGGACGTCGTATAAACGGTCCCACTGTGTCCTTCTTCGCGTTTCAGGACATCATCACTTCGGTGGTAGGGATATTCGTTCTGATCACGATCATCATGATGATCGAACTGGTTTCCAAGACGGTCGAGGGGCAGACCAAAAGAAGCCAAGTTGCTGATACCGTCAGTGTTTCGCTCAATTCATTGGAAATGGAACTAGCAGAAATGCGGGTACGATACGAGACGCTTTCCACTCGCAGCAAATCGGTCGCTGGTGTCCAGCCATTCAACGCGGAAGAGATTCGCTCCGATATCGAGAAACGAATCCAGCAAGTTGAGGAGCAGACCAAGCGATCCGAAGCCGTGAATCAGCAAATTCGAAAGATTGTTGTCGCAACAGAGGGTGAACTCGATCAGTTGAATCAGCAAGCCGTAGCCGCAGATTCAAAGCGTGACGAACTGAAAAAGCTGCTAGACAAGTTGCAATACCTCGACACAAAAATAGGAGAAATAACAACGGAAGATCCTCTCGTTTTTCGGAATACCAACTTGGCGGGAAGATCCCTCATCGTGACCGACATTCAATCAAAACAAATTGAGGTTTTAGAATTGGCTCGCAATGTGCGTCAAGTTTTTTCAGGTGTCGATCGATTGTCCAAGTTCAACGCTTGGCTCAATAAGCAGCCAGTGGATAGCCTTCACTTTCTATTACTTGTTCGACCAGGTGCTGCTGGCACTTTTAATGCCGTCCAATCGCAATTTGACAGCGTCGGAGCGAGCTTTGGCTTTGACGTGATCGCCGCCAATCGTTCCATCCAACTTCGCAACGAAGTCAGGAACTAAGTCATGGCACGACGCAGATCCAAGGTCCAGTCGTCCAGCCTCGATTTGTTCCTGGATACAATTTGTAACGCGTTTGGCGGAATCATGTTCTTGTCCATTCTGATATCCGTTCTTTTGCAATTCCGGGGCAAAGAATCCGCCGTTAAGGTAGACCAACCCACTATTTCCGAATCGGAATCGGCGCAGATAGAAGACAGGTTGGTAAAATTGCAGAGTGAACGCATGGAACTCGTTGCGACGATCGCAGCCCTCGAAAATTCGATGGTCGGAGAGGATCAGACGGAAGTAATCGAACTTCAATCTCGATTAGTGCAGAGTGAAAAACAGCGAGAACAAACAGTAAAAGAGCAAATCAAAATGAGTCAACACATACGCAATGTTGACACGCAAATTCGTGATCTAAAGCAAGAGTTGAACGTACTTGACCAGAGACTCGTTGAGGCAAGAGCTTCGCTTGTAGATAAGTCCAATGCCGTTGACGAAGCACTGGATTCTCGCGAACAAAAAATGGAACTGCCAAAAGTTAGAACCACATCGAAGGGCAATCTATTGTTTTTGATGCGGTATGGCAAGCTTTATCTGGTAACCGACATTACGAATCCAATCGGGGCCGGTTACTATTCTGCGCATGTCAGCGAAAAAACTTCATTCGGAGTTACGAGAATCAAACCACGTCCCAATGCTGGCTGGGATATGTCGAGTCCAATAGACCTTTCTGAGTTCGAAAGACTTGTTGCAAACAGTCCCTCGAGTAATACCTTTTTGTCATGCGCCGTCTGGCCTGATTCCTTTGAGCAGTTCGGCACGCTCAAGCAGGTGTTATTGCGATTGGGTTATGACTACCAGTTGCTTCCCGTAGATGATGTTGAAGAGTTGGCGATTGGTCGGGGAGGAGCGGCAACAGTGCAATGATGAACAAACCGCCGCCAATCCCTCCGCCACCAATATCACACCGTAATCATGAATCCGATGCGAGTCATCGCCTGTACTGGATGCTTGCCCCTGCTGTTTTGCTGGGTGTGTTGTTTGCGATCTTCCTTTTGTCCTGGATTGTCAACCGATCTGATAATGGCCTAGGAAATGACGCCACCGAAAGCGGAAGCACTCCGACGGTAGCTGTCAGCCTTGATCAGGAGAACGGAAACGTCAGCAATCAAGGAAGGCAAACAACGTCAAATAACGCAAATTCGGCGGTTGCAGATGAATCAACTTCGGATCCACTTGGAACTAAAGATCCGAACGAAAGTAAAGTGCCTTCCTCCGAAACCAAGGCTGCAAGCGAAGAGGATGTCGCCAATAATCAGGAGACGATATTGCGAATTGTCGAGGAGAAACGCACGTCAAAACCATCGCAATCGGGTGCAATGGATGCTAATCTCGCTGCTCGTGATGGTGTAAATCCATTCGTAGGAACAGGGACGCCTGCCAAGACGACCGTTTACGTAATCGATGTTAGCGGCAGCATGCAAACATCGGATCGCCTACCGCGTGTAATTTCGACATTAAAGGTAGCAGTTGATCTGCTTCATTCCGACCAGAAATTTACCGTTATTCTCTTCGACGATTCTACACACATTAATCCAGTTGGCAACGGACTGCTGTTAGCAAACAAAAAAAACAAGCAAGCGATGTATGACTGGCTCGATACAACGCCTGGTGGAGGTGGAACGAATCCTCTGCCAGCAATGATTATAGCGATCCAGCAGAAACCCGAGAAAATTGTCTTACTGTCGGATGGCGAGTTTAACCCGGCTTCTGCTTTTGCAATCACTCAAGCGAATCGATCCAACGCAAAGCCTGCAAGAATTGACTGCGTGGGATTGATGGAAGAAGTTGAAACACTGAAAGAAATTGCGAAATCGAACAAAGGGACTTACTACCAAGCACAGTAGGCACTCTAGCCCTTAGGCGATCGTCAGACCAAAAACGACCAAGCAGCACAGGCGGCCAGCATGTGATAAGCAAAATGCACAGGCTAGCAGCGCTAGCAGCCTGTTCTACGGGCAAATCTCATGCTACCGATCTGCTTAATGCACCGTGTTGGCCTCGTGGGCGAGTCTATCTAGCATACTCGTTAGTCGTTCGCGGAGTCGCTTCATGATAGGGTCCTCTTCGCCTCGTGGCGCACGTTCGGTCGGAACTTCGATGGCTTCATCCACTTCGATGATCACCTCTAGCGGGCCATGAATGCCGGCTCGGTCGGTGATGTCCTCCTCCAAGCGTTC
>CAMCMB010000111.1 GCA_945875845.1 Pirellula staleyi DSM 6068 | reverse complement strand
TTGACCTTCGTGCTAGGGTGAAGGCAACGATCCCCTGGGGTAAACCCAGGGGCATTTTCAATGCATGCCATCTGGCTTTACGCCAGTGGTATCTGACCTTCTCGCTAGGATGAAGGTAACAATCCCCTGGGATAAACCCAGGGGCATTTTCAATGCATGCTATCTGGCTTTACGCCGGTGGTAGTTGACATTCTCGCTAGGATGAAGAGCTTACGCATCATAGTATTGGGGGCTTTGACCCAATACTTTTCCCATGTCTTCGAAGAACGCGGGGTACGTTTTCTCGGTGCACCGCGGATCGAGTATTCGAATGTCGGGCACTTTTAAGCCGATAAGCGACAAACTCATGGCCATCCGATGATCGCGATAAGTCCTAAGATCCGCTCCGTGTAACAACGCGGGATGGATGGTCATGCCATCGTCATGCTCCTCCACCGTCGCACCAACGCGTCGCAACTCGCAAGCCAAATCGCCGATGCGATCGGTTTCCTTGTGACGATTGTGTGCGACCCCTCGGACTCGCGTTGGGCCATTCGCAAACAATGCGACTGCCGCAAGCGTTTGGACGGTATCGCTAATCGCATTCATATTGATATCGATACCGCGCAACGGTCTGCCGTCCAATTGAATAAAGTCGTCGCCGCTCGAAATGCGACAGCCCATTTTCTCAAGCACGCGAGCAAACTGCACATCACCTTGAAGTGCATGAAAACTCAATCCCTCGATTCTCATCGAGCCTTTCAAGATAGCCGCAGCTCCTAGAAAATAACTTGCCGCCGACGCGTCTGGCTCGATCTCATAGTGGCAACCAACATAGCTCATCGGTGACTTGAGGCGATACTCGTGCCCATTCTCACCGAGCACCCCGTCGATGCGAACTCCAAAGGAACGCATGACGGCAGCCGTCATATCCACATAGGGCTTCGAAACAAGTTCACCGACGACTCGAATCACAACCGGAGAGCGTGCGTATGGTGCAGCCATCATCATGCCGCTCAAAAACTGGCTAGATACATCCCCAGCAACTTCGGCTATTCCGCCGTTGAGTCCGTTTGCAACGACCCGTACTGGCGGGCAATCAGGGCGAATGGAGTTTGTGCTCGAAACGTTGGCTCCAAGTAGCTTGAGTCCGTCGAGTAAATCTTGAATTGGGCGTTCGTGCATGCGAGGCACGCCCTCCAAAGTATAGACACCTCGCGTCGCGGCCAACGCAGCGGTTAAAAAGCGGATGGTGGTTCCACTATTGGCGATATGCAACGCACCCGACGGTCGAGATGGTTGTCCACCGCAACCGGTGATAGCCAATGTCTTGCTGTCTTTATTCCAATCCAACTCGAGGCCCAGCACTCGCCATGCATCGACCATGACTCGGGTGTCTTCACTGTCGAGTACACCCGACAACGTTGACTTGCCTTTCGCCATGGCGGCGCAGATCAACGCACGATTGGTGATGCTCTTCGAACCGGGAACCGTAACGCTTCCCTTGATTGGGCTATTCAGAGGTTCGAAGGAGACAGCGTGAGGAACCGTGCCGGACGAACTCACTTTTCCGCGATCTTCCATATACTCGAAACGCCCCGAACGTACATTGCGTTTCCGGAAATCGCAGGCGAGCCAAGCACGCTTTCACCCAAGTCGTTGGTTTCGACAACTTCCCCTTTTTCGTCACCCAGGTTCACGACAAAGCACTTTCCATCTTCGGTGAAGATATACAGATTGTTACCCGCAACCACTGGCGATGCCCAAATACTTTTCGCATCTGGCAATCTTGCTTGCCATTTTAGTTCGCCAGAAAACAAATCCGCGCTGGCTAGAACGGTTCGGCTGATTGTATAGACGCGTTTACCAACCACGAGCGGGGAGCACGCGTTTGCAGCTAATTTGTTGTTGTCCCAGAGTTTGCTCGGAACTGCACCAACGCTCGACAAGTCAAACACGGTCAGCCCAGCAGCCGGTACAAACAATCGGCTTTCGGCCGCCATAGCCGATGGTATCGACGAGCATTTCACATCCATTGTCCAAACCGTCTTGCCGGTCTTGGGCGCGACAGCTAGCAGATCTTGGCTGGATTGCATCACAACGACTTGTTCGCCACTGGGCAGCTTGATGACCACTGGCGAAGCCCAGTTCGCTTGTTTGGGGCGATCCATTCTCCAAAGGATGCTACCATCTTCACAGCTCACGCCGGCAGCAAACGAATCTCCTTGACATTCCACTTGGACGATACAGACCCCATCGACCACGATCGGTGAACTGCTCATGCCGACATCGTTACCGGCCTTTGGGAAATCGGTCGAAAGCGAACGATACCAAATCAGATTGCCGTCAAGATCCACGCACGCTAGGTCGTTTGAGCTATAAAACGCGTACACATATTTGCCATCGGAGGCAGGGGTTGGGGCAGCGATCGCGCTGGTGGGATGGCAATTGGTGCGGCCGCGGGCAACGAACTCTTGCTGCCATCGAATCGAGCCATCTTTGTCGTTCACGCTGATCAAATGAAGGCGTCGTTGGTCCATGCCGCTGCTGCTGGTCGTGATGACTTGATCGCCGATTACGATGGCTCCACCCACACTCCGACCTGGCAATTTGGTTTGCCACGCGACATTCGCTTTGGATTCGCCGCCGAATTTGGTCGGGAGCTTGGATTCGAGAGAGATGCTCCCCGCGTTTGGACCACGGAACTGGGGCCAATCCGCATGCAAGGATGACGTGAAAACCATAGGCAAAAAGCCAAACGTCAAAGCACAACTTGCAAAAGCATTACGCAACTTGAATCTCATGGTTATCTACCCTTTGCCAAAATGGCTTTACCAGTGGAATCGGAAACACGGAGCTGAAAAGCAAAGCGTTGCGCCCATTGCTCCTTTTGTTCGTTTTGACTTAGCTTGACCAAGATCTGATTCTTGCCCGCCTTGAGTCGAACAGTCTCAATGTATTGATCGATTTTCATGTCCGTGTGGTACACTTCGTTGGACATGACGAGTTTGCCATTGAGCCAAGTCTTGTTACCGTTGATGCATCCCAGTCGGAGTTCCGCATCTTGTTCTTTTTCCGAGTCGAATTCTGTGGCGGCATAAACGATGCAGCCCTTTTCATTCGAATAGATAGCGGCGAGGTCGATTGTTCCATCTTCACTCTTGGCGGACTCGTTGATCCACTTGGCATTCACATTCTTGCCATCGACCACAAGCTTGCTTTCGTATTCGTCTTTGACTTTTCCGTTCATCCAATCCGCTTCGACCGGAAAGACTTTGTCAAAGTTCACTGTCCCAACGTTGTCGAATGGCCCGATCAACTTCCATTGGGTCAATAGGCCGAATTGTTTGACTTGATCGACGACGGTCCCTTTTTCCTTGAGCACGCCGATGATGCTAACGACTTGCTGGGCATGGCGTGCAGAATCCAGGAGCGACAGCAGTTCTGGGGTGTCTGGTTTGGCTGCGACGGCCTCACTGATGGCTAAGTAGCGTAACTCAGGACTAGGATCTTGCTTCATTCCGTCAAGCAACTTTTTGCGCAACTCTGCGTTGTTGGCGGTTAACCACTGGAAGGCAATGTAGCGAGCTTCGCCATCTTGAGAGACGTCCGACAGAAACGTGCTTAGTTCCGCGGTCTGTGATTTACCGGACTTTCGATAGAGGGAGTTGGCAAGTCCCAACAACCAGTTGCGTCCCAAAGGCGTCGCGCCTTTCATGGCGGTGAGCGATTGAATGACGGTGACATCGTTGGCGGCATTGAGCTGCTTGATCGTTTTGGTGGCGGTTTGATTGCTTGCATCGTTTGGCTGGAGCGACTGCAATTGTTTGATCAGTTCCGTGCTTGTTTCCGCATGAAGAGTTACGCCCATGCCAAGCCCTATGAACAGTGCGAGGGCTGTTTGTTTCAGCTTCGCAATTGATGAATGGATGTCTTGCTTAGCAAACATACCAAGTTTCCTTATTTGAAATGGAGTTTATGTTTGGACCGTCAGGCTCATTCGAGGGTCACAAGTTCGGAATCGCCCCCATTCGGCATAGGGTCGAATTCGGGACAGATTATGAAGGTTATCAACACGAAGCGAAAGGGGAAGAGATTCAAAGGTCCGTTGATTCAAGGCGTTTGAGTCTTTTTTCGATTGGGTCGCGTTTGGATTTGTCACAATTCACCAGGAGTTGTTCGGCGTAATATCTGGCAGAATCGATCAACGAGAGTTCTTCGGCGAGTTCAAGGGCCAGCTCAAGAGCGCGTTGACGAATCTTGGGCTCAGGCGGGGGGACTCGGAACAACGACGCTTTTCGAAACGCCGAAAGTGCTTCGAGTGGGCGGTTGAGCGTTTGATAGCACATACCCAATTGCAGACTGGCGCGAGCCCGCAGTTCTGGAGCTTCGGTAGCTTTGTTCAGCAGTTCAACTGCTTCTTCAAATCGTGACAATTGCCTCAGACCGATCGCCCAATTGATCAGTATCTCGCGTTGATCTGGATGTCGGCGGTATCGATCCTTGCAAATGTGGATGCGTTCGTTTGCAAAGTTGATCTCCGCTTGTTCCAACGCATATTTATTTTCCTCGGAGAGTTCTTGAGCCGCCGCAAGTTTGGCCTGTTCGACAAGTAGACTCGCCTGATGCAATACTAGATCTTCCCTCAACACAACCAAAGGCTCATGCTCCGGGCAAGACTTCACGCCAGCTTCTAGAACTCGTCGAGCATCGCTCCAGCGTTCCTGGTTAATATAAATCTGTCCGAGTTCGACGTACGGTTCGGGTGTTGCGGGCGAATTACGAATGCTTTGTTCGAGCTGTTGGAAACGCTCAAGCGCAATGGCTGATCCGCGCTGTTGATTCACGGAAACAATGGGACGCGAGAAAAGGGAGTCGGTGTCTGCGAATCGCGACAAAAACTTTGACTGCCCTGGAGGGGGAGGGGGCGGCGCTGGAACTTTGCTGGAGTCGGATGGAGTGTTCATGTTCCAACATTGTATATCAAAACCACCATCAAAAATAAACGGCCCGTTTGGCAGTTCGCCATCCAGGGCGACAGAGAGGCTGCCAAACGGGCCGAAAAGTCAAGGACGTAACGTCCAAGCTATCCACCGGAAACTAGACTACCAGTTCAGGGTCTACACCTGGTGTTGGAACCCAATACTTACCGTTCTCAGGCTGAATCGGTGCTTCGGCCTTGAAGGAATCCATCGCGTCCGTGTTGGCAAGCGATACCTTGCTGTTGAGACACTCTTCCCACTTGAGACGTTTACCAGTGTAAGTCGCCATACGTCCCATGATCGAAGTCATCGTGCTGGTGGCACCGTAGTCCCCTTCGTTGGGGATTTCACCTTTACGGATGCTTGCAAACAAGTCGAAATGCTCCTTCGCGTGGCCTTGTTCGTTGGCGGGTGCCCGCCAAATTTCCTTGTTGTTGCGGTCATAAATTCGACCCGCTCCGATGTCGCACCAGCCGTCACCGCCATGCGCAAATTCGCTGACGGCGGACCAAGTGCCCGGAATATGTCGACATTGGCTCAAAAGCTTAACGCCATTGCCATAGGTGTATTCGACAAAATGATGATCAAATATTTGGCCACTGTTCGGACCTGTTCGGACCTGCCGACCACCTTGTCCTTGGGCCTCAACAGGCGGGCCGTCCATCAACCAATTGATGACGTCCAAGTTGTGGATGTGCTGTTCGCAAATGTGATCCCCGCACAACCAATTAAAATAGTACCAATTGTTGATCTGGTACTCGAGTTCGGATTGATCCGGTGTTCGGTTTCGAGTCCACACTCCGTCGTTGTTCCAGTAGGCTCGTGCTAACACAATGTTACCAATCGCCCCGTCTTTGAGCTTAGCGATCGTTGCTTGGTAGCCCGATTCGTGGTGCCGTTGCAATCCAACAGCGACTACCAATTTTTTCTCCTTCGCGATCTTGTTCGCTGCCATCACTCGTCGCACGCCAGGAGCGTCCGTGGCGACTGGCTTTTCCATAAAAACGTGCTTCCCTGCTTTGACTGCGGCTTCGAAGTGCAATGGTCGGAAGCCAGGCGGTGTCGCAAGAATAACCATGTCGATATCGGATTCAAGGAGTCGCTTGTAGCCATCGACACCAACAAAAACTCGGTCGGTTACATCAATGTGCTCACCATGTTTCTTCTTCATGGATTTTAGAGAATTGTCGATTTGAGATTGGAATGGATCCGCCACTGCGGTCAACTTCAAACGATTCTCAGCAGAAATAGTGTCCAGGGCTTGCGTAGCTGCACCCGTTCCACGGCCACCGCATCCAATCAACCCAATTTTGATTTCATCGCTGCTGAACGAGTGGGCTGCTCGCGCGATAGGCAAAGTTCCAATCATGGTGCCACCAGCGATGACCGTCGATGTCGTTTTGATGAAATCTCGTCGCGAATCGCAAGGCGTGGGTGTTGCGGGGGTTTCGGATTGATCCATGGGACTAAAACTCCAGTGATAATATTGAGTAGGAAATGAATTCGAAGCAACTAACCTTTGTCGCGTCCATGCACTTGACGGAAAATAGGTGGTCCACGTTGGCCCCGCGACGATTGGGGTAACCTCGCGTTCAGGAGCAGAAGAGTTTTTTCAACGTAAGCCTACGTGGACCACCGAGGGGCTTAGCCGATCCGATCGGGATCCTTGACTCCCAAAAACACCAGCTAAGGGGCCGGTTTTTCACGGCCTTTGCAAATTCTAGCCAACTTCCGGCAACTAATCAACCACTGAAGCCGTTCTTTGCAACGATGCGACTCCAACTTGCTTTTCAACCCACAGGCAAGTCGTTATGGGGCAAGGCGGTACGACGGACTTCCATGTCCGTCAAGGGGAATTCGACGGACTAGGAAGTCCGTCCTACCGTTCAATCAACAGCCCGTCACGCGTCGGGTTACCATCGCCTATCCCAAGGGTCGCACCCGGCAGGTGCGACCTACCGTCGGTCACTCTTGCCGAGAGTGACTTTGCAAGGCCTTTCGCTGTCGAATTAGGTCCGAATCACCACTTTTCCAAAGTGCTTGCCACTCGCTAAATACTCGAAGGCATCGGGCGCGTCCGACATTTCAAAGACGCGGTCAATGACTGGCGTCAACTTCACTCGTTCTATAAAGGCATTCATTTCTAAGAACTGGTCGCGCGGCCCGACATAAATTCCATTGAGCCGAACGTTGCGAGCAACCAGGGGAAAAAGGCTGGTCGCAGGAGCTCCGAAACCAGTCAGAACACCGATCAACGCAATATGTCCGCCCGCCGCCACCGATTTCATCGACTGTTCGAGCGTTCCCGGGCCCCCCACCTCGACAACATGATCAACGCCTCTTTGGTCGGTATGCCGCAGTACATCATTCGACCATTGGGGTAGTTGGCGGTAATTAATTGCATGACTTGCCCCAAGCTGTTTCGCGTGCTCCAGCTTGTCATTGTCGCTCGACGTAATGATGACCTCGCAACCCATCGCCCTTGCGATTTGCAAGGCGAAAATGGATACTCCGCCCGTTCCTAAGCAGAGAACGGTTTGGCCGGATTTGAGCTTTCCACGACATACGAGCGAGACCCAAGCGGTCAGGGCCGCGCACGGCAAAGTCGCGGCCTGCTCAAAATCCAAATGGCTAGGGATTCGAACGATCCCCGATTCAGGTAGGGAAATGAATTCCTGCAGCATTCCGTTTATGGAGCCACCTAAATCATTTTTGTGGTGGCGCATTTCAAAGGGTTCGGACTGCCAGGACTGAAAAAAGCAGCCGGCCACACGATCTCCGACTTTCCAGTCGCGAACATTGGCTCCACAAGCAACGATTTCGCCGGCCCCGTCCGAAGCGGGGACGCGCCCGTCCACAGGTCGCCCCGCCAGGTTTTTCCAACCGATAATGTCTCGGTAGTTCAGCGCAACCGCGCGGACACGAATCAGAACGGAATCGGGAGTTATTTGGGATTCGGGGAGGTCAGGAACGGGTTCGAGTTTTAAGTCGTAGGAGGACTGATTCGAACGAAAAACCCAGGATTGGTATGCCATATGATCAGAAACCTTCGGAAAAGCGGCTGCTTCGACTTGCCGTTGCGCGCCTCTAAGGTATCCTTTTGTTTGACGTTTGTCTGGAGGGTAGGCGAATGGCTAGCGGCTTCATTGGAAATGAAGTGCCCCGTAAGGGGTTGCGGGTTCGATCCCCGTGCCCTCCGCTTTATTGGTCAATGCCGCTTTATTGGTCAATGCCGCTTCATTGGTCAATGCCGCTTTAATGGCCAGTGCCACGACTTGAAAAAAGCCATCGACAGTGGAAAGGAGCCAGGACACTGGGTGCACCACCAAGCCTTACACATGGTCGCCGCCTGTCGAGGTAGGATTCGTGCTGACGGGCTGCCTGGCTCCCCAAGTCCAGCCGCTAATGGATGGCATGTCATCGCCGTGCTTTTCAATATACTCTTTGTGGTCGATCAACTTCTCATGGATGGCTTGCTTGAAATACGCAGCCCGTGCACCCAATTGAGGTAATCGATCGATCACATCCTCACACAGATGGAAGCGGTCCAGGTCGTTCATCACCACCATGTCGAAGGGCGTTGTCGTCGTTCCCTCCTCCTTGTAGCCTCGCACGTGTAGATTCTTGTGATTCGTGCGACGGTAGGTCAGTCGATGAATCAACCACGGATATCCGTGGAACGCAAAGATGATCGGCTTGTCTTTGGTAAAGAGAGCATCGTAATCATGATCGGAAAGCCCGTGAGGGTGCTCACCTGGCGGTTGCAATTTCATCAAATCGACCACGTTGACAACGCGGACTTTGAGTTCCGGTAAGTGCTTGCGTAGCAAATCTACGGCTGCTAGGGTTTCCAGTGTTGGGACATCGCCGCAGCAGGCCATCACGACGTCGGGTTCCACCCCTTTGTCGTTTGAAGCCCACTCCCAAATGCCGAGCCCTTCACTGCAATGCTTGATGGCTTGATCCATCGTCAGCCACTGCGGTGCTGAATTCTTTCCCGCGACAACGACGTTGACGTAATTGCGGCTGCGCAAGCAGTGATCGGTTACCGAGAGCAGGGTATTCGCATCGGGCGGCAGATAAACACGAACGACTTCGGCTTTTTTGTTGACCACATGGTCGATGAAGCCGGGGTCCTGGTGGCTTAAGCCGTTGTGATCCTGTCGCCAAACATGGGAACTGAGAAAATAATTCAAGGAAGCGATTGGCCGTCGCCATGGAATTTTGTTGCAAGTCTTGAGCCACTTGGCGTGTTGATTGAACATCGAGTCGACAATGTGAATGAAGGCTTCGTAGCAGGAAAAGAAGCCGTGCCGACCCGTCAGTAGATACGCCTCGAGCCAGCCTTGGCACTGGTGTTCGCTGAGTACTTCCATGACCCGACCGTCCGGACTGAGTTTGTCGTCCTCTGGATAGATTTCTGCCATGTAGCAGCGATTGGTCACGTCGAGCACGTCTTGCCAGCGGTTGGAATTGTTTTCGTCTGGGCTAAAGAGCCGAAAATTCTTGCTCTCGAGATTCGCCTTCATAATGTCTCGCAGAAACCTACCCATTTCCCTCGCAGACTCTGCGTTCGTTGCACCGGGACTAGGTACGTTGACCGCATAATTGCGGAAATCCGGCATTTTGAGATCGCGCATCAGTAGGCCACCATTGGTGTGCGGATTATCGCTCATCCGGCGGTGTCCAGTGGGCGCCAGCTCTTGCAGGTCGGCATTCAATCGGCCGTTGGCGTCGAAGAGTTCTTCGGGCCGGTAACTTTTCATCCAGTGTTCAAGAATCTGGATGTGTTCCAGCTTGTCCATGTCGCCCATCGGCACTTGGTGACTGCGCCAATAGCCTTCGCATTTTTTGCCGTCGATTTCGGCGGGACACGTCCAGCCCTTGGGCGTGCGGAAAATGATCATCGGCCAGGCAGGGCGTGTAATAACAGCCCCAGGGGCTCGAGACTCAGCCCAGATCTGTTTGATCTCTGCGATGGAGGCGTCCAACGCGCCAGCCAACTGGTCGTGGACTTTAGCGGGATCGCTCCCTTCGACGAAATAGGGCTTGTAACCCATCCCTTCGAAGAATTTTTGCAGTTCTTCCTCGGGGATGCGGGCTAGGAAGCATGGGTTAGCGATCTTGTATCCGTTCAAATGGAGAATTGGGAGCACACAACCGTCACGGGCCGGGTTAAGAAATTTGTTGCCATGCCATCCGGTAGCCAGAGCCCCCGTTTCCGCTTCCCCGTCGCCAACAACGCAGGCGACGATCAAATCTGGATTGTCGAACGCGGCTCCATACGCGTGACTGAGCGCGTAGCCTAGTTCGCCCCCCTCGTGGATTGAGCCTGGCGTCTCCGGTGCAACGTGACTTGGAATGCCTCCTGGGAAGCTGAATTGTTTGAACAGCTTTTGCATTCCCTCCGTATCCTGGCTAATGTCGGGATACACCTCGCTGTAGGTCCCTTCGAGATAGGCGTGGGCGACCAAGGACGGGCCGCCGTGCCCAGGACCGATGATGTAGATCATGTTCAGGTCATCTTTTTTGATGACGCGATTCAGGTGCACACAGAGCATGTTCAGCCCCGGCGATGTGCCCCAATGCCCCAGCAAACGAGGCTTGATATGCTCTCGCTTAAGCGGTTCCCGCAACAATGGATTATTCAGAAGATAGATCTGACCAACGGAGAGGAAATTCGAGGCTCTCCAATAGGCGTCCATTTTTTGCAATTCGTCAGATGTCAAAATGGATTGCCCGCCCGATGTAGATCTCATTTTTGTTTTTCTCATCCCGATTGAGAGGATTTATGTAGACCGACTCAGGTGTCCCATACTCAGGCTACCCCGGCAGGACCATCGGCTTTATTATACCATAACAAGTATTTGGCACCGCGAAATCAGGATCCCCACGAGTTGTCTGGTGTTTGGCAATGTCGGCCTAGAACATGCACGGACTTCGCCTCATGAGCGGTCAGTGCTCGCATGAACAACCCACCGCCCGACCTCAGACAAGCTAGCATTGATTCATGACCAACCCAACAACCTTCTCTTCCTCCAAAACCGTTTCGGAAGTTTCCGATGTCATCCTGATAGGCAGCGGCATTATGTCGGCGAATCTGGGTGCCATGCTGAAACGCCTTGATCCACGGCTGACCATCCAGCTCTTTGAGGTCACTCAAGGACTCTCGCAAGAAGCGTCCGATGGCTGGAACAACGCTGGTACCGGTCACGCCGGCCTCTGTGAGATCAGTTACACCCCGACGCGCGATGCCGATGGCTGTGTGAATGTTGGACGCGCGCTGACGATCTTCGAGCAGTTCGAACACTCCAAGCAATTCTGGAGCTATGCGGTGGCCACTGGCATGGTGGGCGACCCGACCGAGTTCATTTATTCGATACCGCACATTGCCTTTGTGCACGGCACGAATGATGTAAACTTTCTTCGTGATCGGCACGCTGCCATGATGCTGCATCCTTTCTTCAAGCCCATGGAATTCACGTTGGATGCGTCTGTTATCGGTGAGTGGGCGCCGTTGGTCATGGAGGGCCGTGCTCCTGCACCGGTTGCTGCGACCAAGATGGAAAGTGGTACGGAGGTCAACTTCGGCAAGCTTGCACGCAAGCTGATCAATTGGCTGGGTGAACAAGATCGTTGCCAAGTGACCACAGGGCATCGTGTGACCGGACTTTGCCGAGACGGCCATCAATGGCTGGTGAAGGCGACCTGTTTAGCTTCTGGCGAAAAGCGTAAGCATCGAGCCAGGTTTGTCTTTGTGGGCGCCGGTGGCGGTAGCCTGCCATTGCTCCAATCGACGGGGCTGGCGGAAGTATCGGGGCTAGGCGGATTTCCAATCGGTGGGCAGTGGTTGGTTTGTGACGATCCTCAAATCTGCTCCCGTCACAACGCGAAGGTCTATGGAGTCACGCCCCCTTCCTCGCCCAGTCTGGGCGCCCCGCACCTGGATACTCGCCGGCCCGATGGTCGTCGCCAGTTGATGTTTGGTCCCTTTGGCTCGTGGACCACCCGGTTTCTAAAGCAAACCGGGCGTTGGACGGATCTGCCTTTCTCCGTTCGGGCAGGCAATCTCGGCACACTCCTTCGTTCGGGAGTGCGCAATCGGTCTATGGTACGTTATCTCGTCGATCAGTCTTTGCAAAGCATGCAAGATCGACTGACCGCACTGAGGGATTACTATCCGATGGCGAACCAAGAAAACTGGCGTCTCGTCGAAGCGGGCATTCGCGTCCAAACGATTAAGAAAGTGGATCGGGGTGCGGTCTATTTCGGAACCGAAGTTTTCCAGGCTGCCAACGGTACGCTCGCCGCGCTTCTGGGCGCTTCGCCAGGTGCGTCGGTGTCGGTGAGCATCGCTTTGGAAGTCATCAAGACCTGCCTGCCAGAACTCCTGTCTTCCGCCGACGGACACGCTCGTATGAAGGAAATGCTACCTACATTTGACGAAGACCTAAAGCAGCCAATCAACGCAGGTCTATTCGAGAAAACCAGCCAACAATCGCACGAGACCCTGCAACTCAGTTAAAGGAACATGGACGAAGCGCATTCAAGCAGACGTCAAGTCGTCGGATTCGGAGTTTGCGTCGCAATGGTTTAGTCGCAAAACGACGGAATCAAATAGCGGCTTGTTGATTTCGTGAAGCCGTTATTCGTTCAGGGCGGTGTGACGGACTTCAAAGTCCGTCAATAGGGAATTCGACGGACTAGGAAGTCCGTCGTACCATTAAATAAACAGCCCGCTAGCCTGGGTGTTTAGTCGCAAAGCGACGGAATTGGATAGCCTGGGGTGTTTAGTCGCAAAGCGACGGAATTGGACAGCCTGGGGTGAAGTGAGCGAAGGCGAACGAAACCCCAGGATGGGGTTTCCATGATCCGACGAGTCGCAAAGCGACGGCATATGTTACGCTCGCTAGTTCAAAATGGCGGCAACGAAGCCAAGTAAAGAAGCCAACGAAGCTCTGTGGGGACACGACTTCGCTAAGGATAGCTCAGTCGCCGATAAGTCAAACCTCGTCGAGCACGTGACACCCATGCCTCCGCGCCCGCACAGGTCCAATCACAGGAATCCGGCGGGCGAATCTTAAAGCGCTGCACGGCTGGGCAGGATTCCGATGAACAGTGTCCAACCGCGCCCCATCCGCTCTCGGCCTGAGTCGATTTTATCTTTGCTTCCACTCCTCGCCTGGGAGTTCTTTTGGCCAGGCGTCGTTTGTCAACCAGACAAGCGAGGTCGTGACTGGCGAGAGCCCATCAGCGCTCGGCGGTTGGTTCACCATCAGGTCCGCCGACCGCTTGGACTCAACACTCACTCGTACGAGTCGGAAATCCGAGTCCGATGTCACTAGACTCTGCGCGTGATCCGGTCGGAATCCCGCCGGGATCTTGCCGAGTCCCGCGTTGAGGGCGGCCTTGCTGCTCAGGCCAGCGAGGGAAAGCTCTACTGTGTCGCCTATCCTTCGCAAGACGGCATGATCCATCTTGACTGACTTAGGCAGCCGTAGGAGTGCGGAAATCTCCCGCGCGCCGGACCCCTTTAGGTCGCTAATTCCAGCCGGACCCATTGGGCCAGCTGGGCCCGTTTTCCCGTCGAGACCTGGCTTGCCGTCCTTACCAGCCACTCCGGCTTTCCCATCGACTCCTGGCTTGCCGTCCTTACCCGCAGGTCCAACAGGTCCGGCCACGCCGGCTTTTCCATCGACACCTGGCTTGCCGTCCTTACCCGCAGGTCCAACAGGTCCGGCCACGCCGGCTTTTCCATCGACGCCTGGCTTGCCGTCCTTACCCGCAGGTCCAACGGGTCCAGCCACGCCGGCTTTTCCATCGACGCCTGGCTTGCCGTCCTTACCCGCAGGTCCAACAGGTCCGGCCACTCCGGCTTTCCCGTCGACTCCTGGCTTGCCGTCCTTACCCGAAGGTCCAACAGGTCCGGCCACTCCGGCTTTCCCATCGACACCTGGCTTGCCAT
>CAMCMB010000110.1 GCA_945875845.1 Pirellula staleyi DSM 6068 | reverse complement strand
TAGTCGCGTGGGGACACCACTTGTTTTAGTCGCGTGGGGACACCACTTGTTTTTGGAGGGTAGTTGCAAGCAGGATTGAAGATTTTTATGCTGAAGCGATTCTGTACTTTCTTGGTTCGGTCATGCGAAGGAGTGAATCATGGCGAGATTGGCTCGTGCTGAAATATTTGACCCGTCGGAGATCGCGGTCGTACACCTCATAGGTAAAACGGTCCGCTCTTGCTTCCTCATGGGGTTCGATGAGCGTTCTGGCAAGAATTTCGATCACCGAAAACGCTGGATCGAAGACAAACTCAAGATCCTTGCTGCCAATTTCGGAATCGATCTCCTGGCATTCTCGTGCTTGTCGAATCACTTTCATTTACTGCTCCGGTCACGTCCCGACGTCGTCGCGACTTGGGACGATTCCCAAGTCGCGCTGCGTTGGTGGCAGTTGTGCCCGACCAGAAAAGTTAAGCTGGAAATCAATGGGGAGTGGGTCAAAGTCCCTGCCGCCCCGACCGAATTCGAACTGAATGCCATCCGAAACGATCCGGTCCGATTGGCTGAGATTCGCCTGCGTTTAAGCGATCTTTCTTGGTGGATGCGTTTGCTGTGTCAGTACATTGCCATGCGAGCAAACGCAGAAGAAGGCGAGGGTTTGGGAAGGTTTTGGCAAGGCCGCTACAAAGCCGTTCGAATTCTCGACGAAGAGTCGTTGCTTGCTTGTGCGGCTTACGTTGATTTGAATCCTATTCGAGCAGGGCTGGCCGAAATACTTGAGCAAAGCGATTACACGTCGGTGCAACGCCGTGTTCAAGCCATGAGGGCAACGGCTTCAAAATTGGAGTCGAGCGGGGACCTGCCACATGTCCCTGATAAAGCAAAATCTGAGATGCATTCACGAGCCGACGCGTTCCTTGCTCCCGTGTCGATCGATGAACGCAAGGATCCATTGGGACCATATCCTAGCCATAATGGCAAGCGAAGTAGCGACAAGGGATTTCTGGCGATGACCGAAGCAGAGTATCTGGAAATCCTCGATTGGTTAGGACGCGACAAGGTAGCTGGCAAGCGAGGCGCAACACCCATAACTGCACCACCAGTTTTGGAACGACTTGGCATCGAGCCCACGCTTTGGTCCGCGATGGTGAAGGATTTTGGAAGGGCGTTTAAGAACGTAGCCGGAACGGCCAAGAGTGTTTCGGAGGCACGCAGCCTTAAAACGCATCGCAAGTTCTACCGGGCGCGAGTCTAAGCAACTCTCCGGCTTACAAAATTCTGAAACGGAACTTCTCGCGGCGAGGCCGTCCAAGGTGATTCTCTGCGCTAATTTCGATGGATTGGAATCGAAATAGAGTAATAGCACCCATTTCGCGAGCCGTTCGTGCCGAAAATAACTCGAATCGAGAGTCGGTTAATCAAGCCCGTACAAAAAAATGTCGTGCCCCCACGTCTCCCACGCAAAAAAGTGTCGTGTCCCCACGTCTCCCACGTCTCCCCTCCGTTGACCTACCTTATCAAAGCGAAACCTTAACATCGTTACTTCAGAGCCTTTGGTCGGGCATTTTGTTTGAACGCACCCTTCTCGGTTTCAATGCGCCGCGGTGCTTTTCCAGTCATGGGCCAGTCGGGGCTCGGCGTATGGCATTGATTCATTATCGAGACCGCACGAGCGACGCGTTTGGGATTGTCACTAGCAAGATCTGTTGTTTCACCGACATCGTTGGCCAAGTCGTAGAGTTCCACAGCGGCGTCCAGTCCGTTTCGAACCGCTTTCCAACTCCCGAAGCGGACGGCTTGAATCGGTTTTCCTTCATGCAGTTCCCAGTAGAAGTGATCGCGATTGGGAACAGGACCACCCTTCAAGTATTCGACGAGCGATAATCCATCCGTTTTGCACTCGGCGGGAATCTCTGCTCCTGCCAGTTCAGCAGCCGTCGGAAGAAAATCCCAGAACGCCCACGGCTCGTCGGACACTCGGCCAGCGGGAACAACGCTCGGCCAGCGAGAAATGGCAACTTGACGCAACGCCCCTTCGTAGAGGCCCCGCTTAAAGCCACGCAATCCGTTGTTGGCTTGATCGAAGAGTTTGCCCATTTCGGAGTCTGGCGAGAAGGATGAACCGTTGTCTCCGGCTAGCATCACCAGCGTGCGATCGTCAATCTTGAGTTCGCCAAGTAGATCCAACAGTTGACCGACATCGCGATCCAGTCGCGTTACTTGAGCGGCATACGATTTTTGCTGTTTGGTCCAGGGTTTGTCTGCGTAGGGACCCAAATTGTCTATCTCATGCCGACCGTGTGGCAAGGTAATTGCGTAGAACAGGAAGAAAGGCTTTTCGTGATTGCCTCGCAACCAATCGATCACTTCTTTTTGGATCAAGTCCTGGGCATAGGTTGCACCAACACTCTTGCCATCATTGCCGGGAAGTTCAGAGCGTTGATCATCGCGATAGAGGTAGGTAGGGAAATAGGAATGCGCGTGACGTTGGCAGTTGTAGCCAAAAAAGTGATCAAAGCCTTGTTGAAGCGGACTGCCCGTGGTGTGGAACATCCCCATGCCCCACTTGCCCATACAGGCTGTCGCGTAGCCTTGTTTCTTGAGAATCTCTGCTACCGTCACGGTTTCTGCCGGCAAAGGCAACTGCCCCTCGCCGTCAGCTATCTCCCAGTTTCCCCTTACTGGGCAATGACCACTATGCAAGCCAGTCATCAGAGACGCACGACTGGGAGCGCAAACGGTGGTGCCGCAAAACGCTTGTGTATAACGCGTCCCTTCTTTGGCCATCCGATCAAGTCGCGGAGTCTGTATCAGTTTCTGTCCATAACAGCCAACATCCCCCTGTGCCAAATCGTCACTGAGAATGAAAATGATGTTCGGCCTTCGATCAGCCGCAATTGCAAGAACTGATGATGCCCACAAAAAAGTAAACGCTGCTAATCGGAACATCATCGGCCTCGATAACAAACAACTTAATCGTTAGCAACGCTCGCTGCGCCGCGCTTCTTGTAGTGTAGCAGGTCATGCTCTGGTTGCTATGACAATTCACAGGACTGGAAACCGGTGGTTGGCGTAGACAAACTCTTGAACACGAAAGTGTCCCGAGTTGGCTATTCGGTGATTGGAGCGGGCAAAGTCTACCATGGAGGACTTGGTATGCCCGAGATTTAGGACGAGACCTTTACCAAAGGGAATGGTGGCAAAATGGTTCGCCATCCAACTGCCAAGGATGATGGCGTCGGCGGCATTAGGGACTCGAAATCACTCCGCTTCTCAAAGATCCAAACAAGTCATGGGGCCAGCCCGCTTTGACGACCTTTCACCGGAACAATCACAGCTATCGAAGCGAGAAGTGGGGTTACATCCGCTACGCGGACGGATCTGAAGAACTCTACGACCATCAAGCAGATCCGAATCTCGTGACTGATTCCTCAAGCCATACATTATACTCTTGGCTGTTCGATAGGTGTGTAACCAGCATTCCGAGGTTTAGCATGCGAGGGTAAGTAGTTGATAGTCGCCGATTATGGTGCGATGCGGATGATTGTAGCGGGCTTCGCGCGAGTTGGAGGAAGCCCTGGCTACCGCGAGCGCAATGTCGCATTCGTTACTTAGATTGAACTTCGATTGTGAACGGCACCGTCTCTGGTTCGCCATTGGCTTCGACAACACGAGCGATGATACTCTTGATGGAGTAGCTTGGAATCGGTTTGAAACGGAAAGCCAGCGTCGACAACTCGGGCTCGGAAGACTGTGAAGAGCGTTTCTGCGTGTTGCCATTGAAGCTAAAGCTTTGCGAACTTCCTCCCCCATTGCCCGTCGCAGACGCGCCCGACGGTATGTAGACGTTGCCCTCTTTGTCTTCAATCTCGAGTTCGTAGCTGCTCATCGATGACATCATGAGCTGCATCCGCTCGAATATGTTTTTAGCATTCTTCATCGCGGTGGTTGGCGGGAACGATACGACCACTGTTAATCCTTCAGGTGATTCGTCGATCGACTTAATCGCAAACTCTTCACCATCCGTTTTCTTCTTTTGCGGCCGAGCGCCTGCGAAGACCGCTTCCACGCGTCGGCCCGTCGTGATCTTGAGCTCGCCGTGAATTTCCTTCAGCGGTACTTCGACACCTTTGCTACGAGGAACATACAAGCCTAACGTTCCGGGGAACTGACTATCAAACTTTGGCCATATTGCACTGATAGGACCAGAGTCTTTGGCTTCTTCCACCGTTCCATCCAGTTCTACGATTTTGACGGCTGTGCCAAGCTGAGCATAACGATTTTTATCGCGTTTGCCTTTAGCGGCTTCCTCGGTGATCTTCAATGCAATCCCATACGTTGGCTTGGTGAAGGTATGCCCAAACCCAGCGCCGCCACCGCCGGCAAAACCTCCTCCGCCTCCACCTGCCGCTGCCGAGCCGGAACCACCTATTGCACCACCGGTACCATTCCCATTATTAAATGTTTGGCCGGTCGCAAACTGATCGGAAGAGAAGTTTGTGGAGCCTTGGGTTGTAGACTGTGTATTGATCTTTGGGCGAAACTTTATAACCCGCTCACTGATATCGCCGAGTTTCCCAACACCTTCGAGTGAAATCTTGTACCCAACGACCGATGTAGAACCCTTCATCTTTGCCGCAACGCCTAGCGTACCTTCAGCCGCTGAAGCAGCTTGAGAAGTCTGACTGGTTTGCGAAGCCGGTTTGCTAGAACCAGTTTGCGTAGGATCATCCATCAACAATCCTAGACCCGCCCAAGCCAACAATGCAGTGATGGCCAATGCTGAAACGGACATAAAGAAGTTCCTTCTGAGACTTTGAGAAGATGTCACTTGCAGTATGCATAACTCGTTCGGAAGTGACACCGAATGAGGTTGTTCGATATGGGCGAGACACTGTTGCAGCAGGCTGGCGACGAATGCAGCCGACTGTGGTCGATCGTCGATACTCTTGGCCATCAACATGCTCACAAGCCGCTCTAACCACTCCGGAATACCCGGAGTGATTTCACGAATGGGCGTTGGTTCGGAGTCCGTGATTCGGCGCATGACGCACAGACTGTTTTCTGCTCGGAACGGTGTCCGCCCAGTACACATTGTGTAAAGCGTGCTGCCCAAGCTGAACAAATCGCTGCGGGCATCAACGCTCTGCCCGGATGCTTGCTCGGGTGACATGTACTGTGGCGTGCCAGGATGGAAGCCAGTGCGTGTCAGACTGGCATCGTCGGCCGCTCGAGCGAGTCCAAAGTCGCTGATGAGCGCTCGGTCGACGTCTTCTTCGAGCAGGATGTTTGATGGCTTGATGTCGCGATGCACCAGTCCCTGCTGATGCGCGGCGGATAGACCGTCGGCAACCTGCCTTCCGATCCGCAGGATCTCGCACAATTCAAGTGGTCCCTCGCGATCAATGCGTGCCTGCAACGATTCGCCGGAGACATATTGCATGACAATAAACGGTGATTCACGCTCTGTCTCGACATTGTGAATCGGAACCACGTGTTGATGAACAACGGCAGCGGCAGCGCGTGCCTCACGCGCGAATCGCTTTCTGGCTGGTCCGCTGCTGGCGAGATACGGAGCCAACAGCTTGATAGCGACAGGTCGATTCAGTTCAGTATCGAATGCTTTGAAGACAACTCCCATCCCACCGGAGCCGATCAACCGTGCAACTTCGTATCGCCCCAGTCGCCCGAGCATTTCCGGATGTGATGGCGGTGAAAGCAATTGCTTGGCCATTGATTCTGTCCACAGAATGGCGGATTGATCCAAGTTCACTGGTGGAAAGCGGCGTTGATGAACCGAACCTCCTGCTTCCGAGATCGCAGCTTTCACACCGTGCCACAGCGCCATCGGTCCTGCCAGATCGCTAATTCGATCTTGGCAGCGTGTACAGGTTTCGACATGAGCGAGTAGTTCCTCGCTCGGCTCCGACGACTGGTCGCTCCGAAGCATTAACTCCAACGCTGCGTCATCACAAGTAACTTGATTCTTGTTCATTGTTGGTCCTGATACTGCTGGACAAGTTCCTTGATTCGTGCCAAGACGCGACTGCGAGCGAAGTAGATATTGCCTGGGCGAGTTTTGAGCCGGGCCGCCGCAGCTTCAACGGACAATTCTTCGATGCTAGTCAGCCAGAATGCCTGCCAAGTGTGCTCCGCCACCGACGCGCGCACTCGCTCCGATGCCCACTGAAAAACCATTCGCTCATACGCCAGATCCAAAGCACTGGAGAGCTCGGATGGTTCGGGAAAATTCACCAAGTGGACCTGGGCCTCGCTACCGTCGCGTCCCAAAGAGCGAGTCGCTTTCTGTGTGATCATGTCGACTGCGGCATTACGAGCGATTCGCAACAGCCAGGCACGGAAACTTCCGCGGTCATCCCGCTCGAGCCAGTTGGAAATCGAGTTGGCAACCGCCAGGAAAACTTCCTGGACGAGGTTCTCAGCATCTGCTGCTTGAAAGCCTCGGCTCATGGCGAAGTTGAAAACGACGGGACCATAAATCGTCGCGAACTCGTCCCAGGCAGCCATATCTTCCGCGTCTTGAATCCGCAGAATAAGGCTGGCTCGGGTTAGTTCGTGAGTTGGTTTCATGACTTCGTCGGGTAAAGGGCTTTATTTGCTACTAACAGCAAGACTGAAATGGGAATCGAAAACTTGCGCGCGGCAGAAGTATTTTTGCATATTTCCGCTAATTCGGCGTTCTCTGGATGACCGTGCGCCTTCTTTGGCTAGCCCAAAAGAACTCGATTCCTGCGATTTTTGCGATTTTGCCCGTTGGCCGAAGCGAACGAAGATATATTCCAACGCGAATTTGGTGTGAAAGAAACTGCCATCTGCCTCAATAAGAAACAACAAACCCCGTGAAGCTACGCGACACCGGGCTATGTTGTTGGACTGCGTCGCAGTCACCCGCACGATGCATGCAAACCCCAACGGGGTTCAACATCACAGCCCAGGGTCGCGCAGCGCACCCTGGGAAAACAGGCAACTATCACGCGCGAACCCCATCGGGGTTCAACACGGCGAAATCTCGCACGGGCGAGACAAACCGCCTTCAATCCCACACGTACCTATTTGGAGTTTGCGTCAAACGAGCGACTACCAGATGGATATCAGTGGCATGACTTCATTCGACCAGCGCTATCAAGCTTCGGCCAAGTTGTTTAGTAGCCAGCTCGAGCATTTTACAATCTTGTTTTGACTCGCCCGATCACGCTTTCTGTAACGACGCCCAACGCTATACCGACTGAGTAGCAAACGAGATCCGTCCACAAAAACCCGAAACCCAGCACCAGCCCTCCCAGCGTGGTCTGACGGATCGCGTCGATCCATGGAGCATGGTAGAGCTGGCTGATCTCGACTAGGAAAGCGAGGGCTAGCGAGATCGCAGCCCTTACCAGGACCGGACGACCAGCCAGCAGCGTGCTTACCAATAGGAACAGCATCAGCGCCCACAGTGTGTCGCCGGCGTACTCAGCCAAGAACTGCGGTGACTGCCCACGGTATCTGCGCGATGCTAGGCCTGCAAAAACGACAACTGTGGCCGCTATTAGGTAGACGAATCGAGTGCGAATCAATCAACAAGTGCTTTCTACGTAGGTTGAGCTGGGGGGCATTCCTTCGAACGCTTGGCATTCAATTCAATGTAATGTAGCCACGGCGTCGGCACATTGTCTTCGTAGAAAATGGCTTCGACAGGGCACTCGGGAATACAGGCTTCACAGTCGACGCATTCATCTGGGTGGATGTAGACCATGTCCGCGTCTTCGTAAAAGCAATCGCATAGGCAAACCTTCAGGCAAGCCTTATCTTTGCAGCCTTTGCACGGTTCAGTCACGACCATCGTCATAATCGGGTTCCTCCGGTTAGAATTGTCGGAAACAAAGCGGTTACCGGTGGAGGTGAGAATCGCACCCCGAGAGAGAGTTGCGGAAAAGCGACCGGAGGGTGAACGCAGTTTTTTTGGCGGGACGGCCGTACTCACCCGCCTGGGGCAGCCTAACTGCTTTACTTTCCGGGAGCGAGATGAGAGATTGGGTTGGCCGGCTTGAGTTCCCGGTTGATGTTCCCCTGTAACTGCCAGCCGGCTTCGCCCTCCAGTGCCACGCTGCGGATGCCCGAGCCGGGCGCGAAGTCAATCTGCTTCAAGTCGATTGCCACAATCGAAGGACTCAGTGCCGACTCGAAGTAGTAAACCTTGCGGCTGTGGTCAAGCACCGTCCGCCAGTAGGTAGGCGCGAGATTGGGGTGCTGCGGGTCGATGGTTCCCCACGGCACCGAGACGTTCCGCATGACGCTGAATACCCCAGCAACCTGCTGTCGCGCGTTGTCCGTCTCCGGCAACTTGGATAAGTAATACGACGCTCGGACAAAGCGATCTTCGGAAGCGTGCGAACCAGGGAGGAATTTGCTGCCGGGCAGGCCTTCGTTTTTCTCTCCGCGAGGAATCACATAGAAATGGGTGTTAAAGTCATAGGGCCAGTCCATCGTCCGTCCAGTAATTACCGAACCGTCGCGGCCAATCCAGGTTGCCCGAGATCAGGCGCTGGCGGTGGACCACCCCCCAGGACATGCCAAGCAAGCAACCAGCCACAAAACGATTATTTTTTTCAGTACATTCTTATGGTGATTCATCCGTTGGTCCAATCAAAGCAAAGGTTGCCCAATCAAGGCTGTTTTCAGCGGAAGTATCATATTCAGACCGCTCTGCAACTACAACAGGGGGGATTCAGCGAACTTCGGCGACTACCAAACGTATTCGTTCGGCAACGAGATATGGCTGAACCGCTAAGTCGAACGCAGAATTGATAAGAAGAGTGAATTAGCGAACGAGATTTTGGAATTGATCAAATGGAAGCATCGCGATACGGAGCATCTCAAGAAGTGTTTGCTCGAAGAAATCAATAGCTGAAGTGGCGTTGCAGGACGGAAGTCAACAGAGCACTTTTGGCAAGTTTTCAGGGCCAACGGCCGGCGATGTGTTCAAGTAAGCGTCTCTCGTGGACGCTGTGTTCCGAAGGAAGGACTTGAATGTTATGTTAGCCGGTCGAAAATTTTTTAGCACCTGGGCCGAATGCATTCCACGCATTGGACAGATGCCTTGTTAGCTACCTATTACAATCGAGTGGATGCAATAAAAACGGCCCCGAAAAAAAAAGATGGGTGGTCCCAGTTGGTCTAGTTACTCCATTCCCAATTTCTGTCGCCCCCCCGTGGTCAAGCGATTGGAATTCCATCCGGGTTCCCAGGTTTGTTCGAAAACGACTTGCCTAACACCTGAGACCTTCATCAGTCGCTCGCGAATGGGTACGGACACGGTAGGATGCACCGAGATAGAACCGTCAACAAAGTATTCCAGTCGGGGTCGTCCTCGATGAGGCATTGCCATCACAAGTGTTACGACGTCACCTCGGACTCGAACGTCGTAGACCATACCGAGCTCGACGATATTGATGTCTGCCGTATAGAGCTGGGCATCTTTGCAATCAAGAAGAGCTTTCCAAATCGCTGACTTCAATTGCGAGTAGTCGCCCGCTTCACCCGGTCTCGCAAGTCGACGTTCCGCGGTCTGAGCGGGATTAACATCAACCGTTGGCGCAATACTTATTGGTGGAGCAAGGCTGGCAGATATGACTAATGGATTAACCAGACAGCGACGCAGTGACTCGATCTCCTGCGAACCAGCCGATTCCGAAAATGGCAACGCTAGATATGCGTTCTTCTGCTTCAATTCGGCTCCCGCGGGTACGTTTTTGACTGGTAGGGGATAGCGACTCCAGACGCTACCATGCCAGCGATAGTACAAATTCGGTGCACCGTTGTGTTTAAGTTCTGGAATACCCGTCGCCGAATGATCAATAAAAAGAGCCATGAAAGAATCTTTGCTGTCCTTGTTGAAGAAGCCGACTCCCCACAGATTCTCTGATTGATCCGCAGGTACATCTCCCGTGCGCAGTTTGCCCTCGGCATTCATCCACAGCTTTTTCGTAAATGATTGACCGGAGAAGACCCATTCGTCATCCCGAAGTGCTTGTGCTGAAAAGTCCTGAATCGCCTTCATGGAACCGATCTTGTGGAACCATGGCAAACCTGAATAGAAACGATACTCGACATCCACCTTGAGTCGACTTGGCGAATAGATGGGGTGGACGGGCGAGTATGGGAAACCCCAACGTCGGATGATTGTGCATAACGGACCTCGGATGACCTCGTAGTCCGGGCAGGTATCCCAAAGCGAGATTCGTAGCTTTTGAAAGCCGTCCTCATCGACATAGTCATGAGCCCAATCGATGCCGGGTGGCTCGCCGTGCCCTTCACCACCTGAATACAGCTCGAGCCCGTGTTCTCGACGGAGGATGAGTCGCTCCAATTGTCCAGTTTGCCGGGAAAGAATCGCCTTAAAATGAGCGTTGGAGATGTCCAATCCGAAACCTTCGCCTTCGGTCAGAAGATCGGAAGGATACTCGGGCAGTTCTGCATCGGGGTTGCCATAAAAAACGAGAAGCTCTTGTTTCTGTTTTGGAAGACTGTCGACCATGAGAATTATTTTGCAATGTCGTTGGTTGCCTCTTCGAATTTCACCAAACACTTGGCATGGCAGTTCGACGAGCCGGCCAAGACTAACTCTGGCCACGCGAATCTCGCGAACTAGCGAAGTAACTTGATCGGCAGGAAAGCTCAAGGAGATTTCTATCGGCTCGGATTGGCGAGATTCGCCTACCGACTCTTCCACCGTGATCGTTTTAAAGTGCTTCCAGCCGCGCGCCCAAACCTTCCATTCCGCAGTCAATTTCGCAACCGCTTGCAACTGATTCGTCTCTACGAGCGAAGCGGCGGGCGGCTGCACCTCCAGTTGCGTTTGTAGGACGGAATCGCGCAGCGAATGGGTGAGCGATCGAGCTAAATCGAAGTCTTGATTTTCCCATGCAGTTTCCAGCAAACGCATTTTGGTCGCAAAGGAATCGCCGCGGCGCTGAGCAGCAGTTGCAACGTTATCTCCTTTGGCAGGCTCTTGTGCAAAACTCGTGCATTTCAACGGTGAACTGTATGCCATGATCGCAATCGATGACCAACGCGTGATAGATCTCCACATTCGACATTCTCGCTATGAGTGAATTTTGTTGCTCGCATATTCGAAAAGTTTGACATCGCTTCTATTTTTAATCTCACAATGTTTGCTCTGCCAGTGACTCGCAACCCTGCGGCGTCTCAAAACATTCTAGACTTTTGTGTACGAGAACTCGTCAAGCTGGCAGATATTGCCATGTCCTAATCCTCCCCCACATCCCGCCAATTCTGCCTAATTCCGCAAGCTGCTGGAAGCTTTCTACCTCTCCCGATTCAATCATCGATTGTATCCGAAGCGCAAGCGGCAGTTCTTGATTCGCTTGGGCCCCCCTCACCGCGACAGCTTGGCTGTTGCCCCCCAACTCGCTCCGGTTTGACACGCCGGTGCAGGATACGGAAACTTCGCACCGGTTTAGGTGACGCTTGGGTGACCGGTGCGATTTCGAGCCTCATTTGAAATCAAGCGACAAAACTGGAACGTGAATCTGCTCCCTTGCGACCTCTCGCTTACTCAAAGGCCAACCCATCAAGCCAAAACCGAAGTGTGGGGCGCCCCATGAGTCAAACGCTAACAACAACCGGACAGCAGAAAAGGTGTCATCAGCAGAAAAGGTGTCAGGAACCGTTTATGGACAATATAGTCAGACACCTTTTTGCTCTGCCAAAGAGCTTGCCAACTGTGGACTGTGAATCGGACAGAGCTGACGAATTCGGCTAGACTGAAGCTTGCTACAACCCTACTCCGTCCTTGCAAAGACTTATTCTATCCGTTTCGATGCTGTACGCGAGATGGCCTATCCCACCCCAGGATCCGCTCAACATGAAAGTTATTTCACTCACTCTTGCCAGTTTACTTGTCCTCGTCCAGCCTCTGGCGGCGCAAGACAAAGAAAAGAAAAAAGCATCGCCGAAAGCCGCGAAGAGCGACTCAGCCTATACCGCTGGAGTGCCAAAGCCCACGCTCGCCAAAATCCGGTACGGCAACCATGAACGTCAGATTCTTGATTTTTGGAAAGCGGAATCATCCACAACGACTCCGCTCGTCTTTGTCATTCACGGGGGGGGATGGCAGGGTGGTGAAAAGGAGCGAGTGGATCGATTCGTCGACGTCGCAGCATTGCTGAAGGCGGGCGTCTCCGTGGCGGCCATCAATTACCGCTTCATCAAAATGGCAGAGGATGAAGGGATCAAGCCGCCGGTAAAAATTCCGTTGCAAGATGCCACGCGGGCATTGCAGTTCGTGCGCAGTAAGGCGGCAGAGTGGAACGTCGACAAAAATCACATTGGTGCAGCCGGCGGATCAGCAGGAGCTTGTTCCAGCTTATGGATCGCTTTTCACGACGATCTTGTTGATGCAAAAAGCGTTGATCCGGTTGCCCGCGAGTCCTCGCGCCTGCAATGCGTCGCTGTGACCGGGGCACAAACATCGCTCGATCCACAACAGATGAAGGAGTGGACCCCCAATAGCAAGTATGGGGGTCATGCCTTTGGCATTCCGTCCTTCAATCAATTCCTTGCGGATCGTGAAAAGATTCTGCCGTGGATCGCGGAATATTCACCTTATGCGATTGTCAGCAAAGATGATCCTCCAGTTTATCTAATCTACAGCTCACCTCCTGCGCTCGGTCAGGATCAGAAAGACCCAACTCACACCTCGAACTTCGGTGTTAAGCTCCAGGAGCACTGCCAGGCAACCGGCGTCAACTGCGAGCTTCAATACCCAGGTGCTCCAAATGGGAAACACGCCACGCCAACTGATTTCCTCATCGCTACCCTGAAGGCTAAATGAAGCTGGTATAAAAGCTGCCACAGCCATTTTTTACAGAAGGTCAATCCGCTATCATGAGAGTTTTGTTATTGCTTTTCCTGTCATCGTTCGTTCATGTACTCAATGTGAATGCGGCGGACCCAATCCATGTTTTGGTTTGGGACGAACGACAACCGCGTCAGAAGGAGGCCTACGACAATTTCCTTGGTAACGAAATTGTTTCACGGCTAAAGGCGATCACGAATGATATGGAGTTTCGGTCGGTCGCGTTGGACGATGCTGAACAAGGACTTTCGGCCGGAAATCTTGAATGGGCCGATGTGATTGTGTGGTGGGGCCATGTAAGGCAAGGCGAAATTAAGGACGATACGGCACAACGCGTTTTGGAATACATCAAGCGAGGCGATCTGGATCTAATCGCGTTGCATTCCGCCCATTGGGCGCGACCCTTTATTGCTGCCATGAATTGGCGAAGCATCGAGGATGGTCGCAAACAATTCGAAAAGATTGCACCAGGAGAAAAGATAACCATCGAGACGGTTGCTCCGCCCCGTCCGCAAACCGTACCGACGCATGGGAGTGTATGGACGCCAGCCTACTTTTCCTACAAGACGAACAAGAATTCAGTAACCGGAGTGGTTCATCTGCCGTGGTGCTGCTTTCCTGATTATCGGGCTGATGGCAAGCCAAGCACCATCACGGTCAAGTTACCGCAGCACCCAATCGCCAAGGGATTACCGGCGAAGTTCAAAGTTGGCCAAACGGAGATGTATAATGAACCGTTTCATGTTCCGGAACCTGATGAAGTGATCTTCGAAGAGGCATGGGAACTGGGTGAACGATTTCGAAGCGGAATGGTTTGGCAGATCGGCCAAGGAAAAGTTTTTTATTTCCGACCTGGGCACGAGGAATTCCCTGTGTTCAAGCAAGCTGAGATGATTCAGATTCTCTCCAACGCTTGTCACTGGCTTGGAGAGAAGTGATGCGGGAAATCATATGGCTGAGGCACAGTTGCGTCCTTACCAGGATCGACTCGATTCATGTCCATCCCGCGTGGCAATGCATGAGTGGTGGTTGCGATTGACAACAACTGACCCTCGCTTGCACGTTTTGAAGTTGCGCTATTTTCAGAGCTAGCGAAAAAGTGCTATTGCGTAAAAGGCGAGTCCTTATCATGAGCAGATCATTGGATTATCACCGTCAACGATAAGGACTCACCAATGATCATCGTCATGGAAACTGCTTCGGCTATCAA
>CAMCMB010000109.1 GCA_945875845.1 Pirellula staleyi DSM 6068 | reverse complement strand
TCGGCGATCGTTCGTGCGACTCGCAAAATTTTATCATGCGCACGGGCCGACAATCCCATTTCATTAACCGCGATTCGCATCAGTTCGATCTCCCGTTTTCCTAACGTGCAGTACTGACGGATCTGACGACTACTCATCTGGGCGTTCGTTCTGGTCTTTGATTTCTCGAACCGCTTCGCCTGCTTCTCGCGAGCGAAATTCACTTGAACACGAATCTCAGCACTGCTAGTGCCAGGCGGACCGCTGGTGAGCTCAGTGAATGGAACCGCCGGTACCTCAATATGAATGTCGATTCTGTCTAGCAACGGGCCACTGATGCGCGACATGTAGCGCTCGATCTGAGGAGCTGTGCAATTGCACGTTCGACGCGGGTCAGTCCGATATCCGCATGGGCACGGATTGAGTGCAGCCACCAACATGAAGTCGGCCGGGAACGTAGTGCTGCGCATGGCTCGTGAAATCGTGACGACACGATCTTCCAGCGGTTGTCGCATGACTTCAAGAGTCTTGCGATTGAACTCGGGCAGTTCATCCAAGAACAGCACGCCGTTGTTCGACAACGAGACTTCGCCTGGAGAAGGAGGGCTGCCGCCACCCACCAGCCCCGCATCGGAAATCGTATGATGGGGGGACCTAAATGGACGCTGAACCATGAGGGGTTGTCCTGGCTGCAACCGTCCAAGGGCCGAGTAGATCCGAGTGGTTTCGATGGATTCGGTTGAAGAAAGCGTTGGCAATATCGTAGGCAGCCGTTTGGCCAGCATCGTTTTTCCAGAGCCAGGCGGGCCGAGCATCAGGAGATTATGGTTGCCGGCTGCTGCGATCGTCAACGCTCGTTTCGACATCTCTTGACCACGTACATCGCTGAAGTCGACATCGTACTTGGAATAGGCTTCAAAGATCTCGTTGATGCGTGACGGAACGGGCTCAATTTGAAGCTTGCCCGACAAGTAACCGACGGCTTCGCTCAGCGATCCAATTGGAATAATCTCTAAGTCTTCGACTACGGCTGCTTCTTGTGCATTTTCCGAAGGGACCAAGAGGCCACGGATGCCAGGTTGTTTGGCGGCTGCCATGGCGATGGAGAGAGCCCCTTTGACATTTCGCATTTGGCCTTCTAGCGATAACTCACCTACGGCAGCGTATTTGCTGAGTATATCCGATTCGAGCTGACCGGAACCAATCAAGATCCCGATCGCAATCGGAAGATCAAAACTCGTGGCTTGTTTGGGCAAATCCGCCGGCGCTAAGTTGATAACTACTCGATCATGGGGGCGGTCAAAACCACCGTTGACAAGGGCGCGTTCTATGCGATGAATGCTTTCACGGACCGCCTGTTCGGGTAGGCCAACGATGACGGTCTTGGGAAGCGGGGCGGGTGACAAGTCCACTTCGACGTCGACGGGCATCGCATCGATTCCAAGCAACGAATAAGTCTTGAGCTTTGCCAGCATGGGCATGCCTCGCAATAAGGAGAGAACTATTCAATTGAGATGACAATAGGTTGCTCGACCGCCTAAGGAACGAATCGAAGCAAATTGGAACGCAATAGTCTAGCAATGATTTGTTGCGCATTGTCAGGACGTAAGACAGTTCCACATTTTGGGGATGCCCCTATTGGCGACTCCGGCTTAAAAAATGCGATGCCACTCCTGCAAACATGTTTTCCTCGACTTTGCCCAACCAATTCCTTGCTGGGGAGGGTGAGGCTCCTGCCGAACCATTGCTTCGTAAGCTCGGCAGGAGCCTCGCCCTCCCGTTTTACCCAGTGATTTGTGGGGTCCAAAAGGGTACGACCTCCTAGGGTCTGCCCCTTCGACCATGGATAAAAAGCTCGACTATCAGAATTCGGACTTGGATCTTAATAAAACGGCTTCGATGCATAGGCCGGGGCCGAAGGCCAATAGGACACATGAACTGGCATCTGTTTTTTCTGTCGCTAATCTCTCCAAAATGAACAACACGGTCGGCGAAGACATGTTTCCAAAGTTTGCCAAAACAGCTTGAGAGGGTTGCAGAAGTTCTTGCGCAAGTCCGAGCGCATTGCCAGTTGCTTGAATGATGCGAGGTCCACCCGGATGAATGGCCCATGCACCGATGTCCGAAATCTCTAAGCCCTGATTATTTAACCAGGTCTTGAGCTCAATCTCTAAATTTCCTTCGATGACGGCCGGCACTTGCGGATCGAGGCTCATGCGAAAACCGTGATTTCCAATCGTCCAACTCATCATGCCTGTGGTATTCGGTATCCATTTGGAAAAGGTCGAAACGATGGTCCAATTGGTTGACTCGACTGCATCCGAATAGGCCACAATTTGCTCGACCGGTTCCGAGTCTTCACGTGGTGAACCAATGACGAGGCTAGCAGCTCCATCGGCGAAGAGTGCATTTGCAACAAGCTGCTGCGCATCGTCTGTGTACTGCTGATGCAGACTGCACAGCTCGATCGCGCCCACCAAAACGATCGCGGTTGGATCTGCTTCGACAATGGCTTTGGCTGTTCGAATGGCATTGAGAGCACCGTGACAGCCCATGAAGCCGACATGGGTTCGCTGAACATTCGAATCGAGGCCCAAAGACTGTATCAACGCGATATCAACTCCTGGCGCAAAAAAGCCGGTGCATGAAACCGTAACCAAATGCGTAATACTCGATTCCGCGATGCCTGAGCCCTTAATCGCTTTCGTGCAAGCTCGCTCCAGCAAGGGACCCGCGTGTTCTGCAAAGATCTTCATCCGTTCCGAAGTCGTTGGACCAAATAGCTCCGCCTCGCATGACGGCCTGTAGAAGGATTGTCGCTGCGACAGCGCTTGATCTTCGGGGCCGAGCAGCACACTTCCACGCCGCTGAACTCCCGATTTGCGATAGAGGGCAGGCAACGCGTCTCGCCATCTCACGGATAAGCCTAGTTCTTGAGCGACCAGGGCAGCATCTTTCTGCGCGATCGAATGCTCGGGGGTCTCCGTACCCATACCCAAGATACAGGCTTTCGTGGATTGCCTCGGAAGCAAATTGATGGCGATATTGAGACTCATTGAGTTGTCTTTCGAATAATAGTTGAGCGAAGCGGCGGAAACCAATTGCAAGCACGCAAAACCCATGCCGCACCGCGAGGTCGTCGGATTCGATTTGCAATCCAACGACACGTTTTTTGTTTCTGTATTCTTTGGCGCACGGCCCAATCGCTCCATTGATCCGCCATGCGGTCGTTCCATTCTTTATGCGCTATCTCGATCACGTGTGGCATGACTGCTTCTGCGCTCGCAAGTGCCCAGGACATTCCTTCGCCCGTAAATGGCTCGACATATCCAATCGCGTCTCCAATCAAAAAAACGCATCGATCAACAACGCGGGAGGAATTGCGAGTCAACGCCGGTGTTGCCATCCACGGACTGACATCAGGCCATAGAATGGATGGGGCGTTGCATTCTTCGAGAATTCCACGAATGACGTGTTCTATGCCACCCAGAGTTTGAATGCTCGCCGGATCGATGGCCGCTGCAATGTCCACACAATTACCATCTGTACTACAAATGCCAGCATAGCCATTTTTGCCAACCAACATATGCAACTGGTTACCAACATACGCCGCAGCATGTTTCTCTGCCAGCATACATTGCACTCCGATTCGAGAATCGTCATGAACGACGGCAGGCCAGTTTGTCGGATTTTTAAGCGGCGATCTAGTCAGTCCACTTGCAATCAGCACACACTTTGCCTCGACAACAACGGACTGGTCTTGCTTCTGAATACGGACCAATCTCGTCTTAGATTCAGAGGCGACTAGGCTTCCGTGTGCAGAGTCAATGAAATTGCAACCTTGCGTGACAGCCTCATCGACGAGTAGGGTGTCCAAGGTCGAGCGGCGAACGCTTATCATGGCGGGCACCGGCCAAATCACCGAAGTTGCAAGGATTTGCAGATGCATCGAGTCTATACGAATCGAGCCTGCAAATTGGATTTGGTTGAGCACACCCAATCGTTCGAGGGACCCTTGCGCGCGTCGGTTCAAACAGCCGCCACAGACTTTTTCGCGAGGAAATGGCTTTGCTTCGACAAGCAAAGTCTTAAGTCCGCGCTTGGCTGCGAGGATTGCAGCAGCAGTTCCCGCAACGCCTGCTCCAAGAATGACGACATCCCAGAGACAGCTTTCGAGGTCAGCCAGTTGCGACGCAATCGGCTGACGGTTTGGCCCAGATTTTTCACGCTTATTAAATATCACAGATCGATATTCTAGCGTATCCATCGGATAGGTGACTAGCGGGTGGGGGCTAGTAATCCTGGGGTTAGCCCAGAGGATCTTTAACTTCACGCTAGGGCTATGTCCAAATGAAACGCGGCATGGCAAACTTAGTTGCACGACGCTCCGCGTCGTGATTCCTACGACGCGGAGCGTCGTATAACTTAAGGGACACCCCAAAATGCATCCCAGGCAGAATCACTAGGCCGAAGGCTTGTTGACTTAATGGTACGACGGACTTCCTAGTCCGTCGAATTCCCCATCGACGGACTTGGAAGTCCGTCGTACTGCCCTTACCCAACAACGACTTCACTAAAGCAACAAGCCGCTAGCGCGTTCCGGCTGATGAGGATAGGAGTACTAAAAGTCTGTTGTAACTTCCATGACTTCGTTCATGATCGCATCCGGTGCGACCGCTTGGCTAGTACGGATCGGTTGTCCGACATCGCTTGGGTTCATGGGTCCATTGCTCACCCGATCAAGCACCGTTACCGCCTGAGGATTGTCTCGCGGTGTGAAGTATCGACCACGTTGATACGCAGCTCGCAACATCGTGGAATCCAACGCGTCCTCTGAAAGATTGACCTGATTGTATCCAAGCAACGAGCCTTTTTCGCGATGGAAATCACGCAGTGCCAAATTGTAGTCGATCAGAGAACGGTACAAAGCACTGGTGCTGTTTGCGAGTGACTGCTGAGCCTGCAGCAAGAAGGTAAGGTCGTCGAGGCCTTCTTTGTTTCTACGGCTAAGTGCATCCTCTCGCGATTTGTCTGCCTCCTGCCGATTGTAGTTCGCCTGAAGCTGCATGTAACTTCGCGAAATCTGGCGAGAAGCACTGCTGAGATCATGAGAAATCCGAAGCTGCTGCTCCCTCAGTACTTCCATTTCGCGAGCTAAACTCAGTTGGGCATGCCGCACAGCAACTGACGCTTGTCGCAAGCCCACGTTGTAAGACCAATCAAAGCCAGCTTGCCATTCCTGATAGTTTCCTTCGATAAGGTTTTGCGTCAAACTAGAAAATTGATTGTCGGGATCACGCGATCCGACGAGGTGATCTCCCAGTCCTCGCCAACGATACTGCGTCAATACGTCCAAACGTGGGCGACGATTGAGTCTAGAAGCAATAAGTTCGAGCTCCCTGCGTTTGATTGTCCACTCTTGGCGTCGAATTTCGACTCGGCGTGTCAATGCATCGCACAAGGCGGCATCCCAATCGATTGCAACTTCAGCACCAATCGGCTTATCAATGGGTTTCATTAACCTACCATCCGTGGCTGGTAGTCCCATGACGTAACGCAATCTTTGCTCGGAATTGTACAAGCCTTGTGGACCTGCTAACGCGTCATTCACCTGCGACTGGAATAGATAGAAACTAGAGCGGGCTTGCGATTCCGAGGCTAAGTCCCCACCTCGGGCGCCAAGCTTTAGTTTTTCGTTGACTAGCTGCCAAGTCCGCTGAGAGCTTTCACGCCCTGATACTTGGACGTCCAGAGCGCGGTAGGCAAAGTAGAGTTCCCAGTACGCGCCCTCGACATCGCTGATGAGCTGAATAACGCCCGCTTCAAAGTCCGCAAGCGAGATATCCGTGTTGATGCGCCCGATCAGAATCCCGTTGTACTGACCTATCCCAGCGTTCGGTCCTGCGATGCGGTTGTAAGTCGTTCCAGCCCCTTGCATCAGCGGCTGGCGATACTCTGCCTCAAGGAAACCAACGAAGTCGCTTTTGAACAAGCGAGCTGGACCATTGTTGTGATCGTAAACAACATTAGCTCGTAATGCGTATTGTGCACCTGTTGCCGTTCGCTTCGTGATTGCATTCGAGTATGTGCCGACAGTCTGTTGAAAGCCGAGCGGCAGAAAGGGGTTGCCAAAGTTATTAAAGGGGCGATTGTTCTTTTGCCAGAACAATTGCGAAGTGACTTGAGCGTCGAAAGCGGCCAAAGCTGCCTGCGTGCCGACCAGCGGGTTCAATTCCGTCAATGCAGGGTCGTAGTGAGTTGGTTGCCCCAGAGGCGCCAAGACGACGTTGCCCCCAAGATTCCGGAAAACGTCGCTGCTCTGTAGGGCGCTTCGAATGGCTTCTTGAAGCGTTAGGTCATACGTTGGCAATTCGTTCGGGTTCTGAATCGCCAACGGAACCGGAGTTTGCAGAACCGTCGGCTCGATGGGAGCGTTGACGTCAGGATACTCGATCTGCGTTACAAAGTTCTGGAAATACGAAACATCGGAAGAGTCTCTCCAAGCGTGAAACCGCTCGGTTTGTTTGCAACCCGCGAGGCACGTGGCCGCAATGCATCCGCTTGCAATCCATTTTCGAAGTTTCGTACGTTCTATCATGACCTATCCGTCCGTTCGCAACTCAGTTGGCTGACGCATCCCAAAGGGATCCACACTGGAAATCCCGCATTCGCCTTCGGATCGAAATGCCTGCAAACCCGTTGGCAATACAAGCAAATCTGTTAAATGACGCTCGATCCTTGCAAGCGTCACAACGGAAAGTATCGGACTATCGTGCACAACCGCTCTATCAAGGACCGCGTTACTAGCAAACAAAGCAAAGTCAAGCACGGAAAAACAAGCAACTTAGAAACAAACTTCGCAGGCGGAAAAGTTTAACAATGGCAGCGTACCTGAATAGCGTCTGAAAACGGCTGCTTGGCCCCCAATCGATGATATCCTAGTTATGGCGTTCGTCATCGGAAGTTGGATCTGCTTTGTTGCAATCGCGCCCCGAACGACCATCAACCTAGTAACCAAGTCATTTAACTCGCAAAGCGGATTTTCGAATGTGCGAACAACCCTACCTCAGCGGTCAATACTTCCGCAGGCAATATTGGCAGATTGCTACGCGACTGTTATTCCAGTTTGTTATGATCGTTGTCGTTGAATTATGCCAGGCGGAAAGCCTGCACTCGGGAGAACCCATTCCTGACAAACTGGTCGTGCTGACCTTTGACGACTCGGCCAAGTCGCACTTCACTGTCGTAAGACCGATGCTGTTGACCTATGGATTCTCCGCGACCTTTTTCATCACCGAGGGCTTCGACTTCAAAGAAAATAAACGCGACTACATGTCATGGGAAGAGATCTCGCAGTTGCATCAAGATGGCTTTGAGATCGGTAATCACACCCGAGATCATCTGGGGATCAGCGATAAGAATCTGGACAAGTTGACCGAGCAACTCGAAGGCATCAATCAACGATGTGCTGCGTACCAAATACCTAAGCCCGTGAGTTTTGCTTGGCCGGGCAATGCGTTAGCTCCTGCAGGACTTGAGGCGTTATCGGCGGCCGGTATTCGCTTCGCCAGACGGGGTGGAGCACCGGAGTACGAGTATCAGAGGGGACGCGGATTTGCTTACGAGCCGATGTTGGATCATCCGTTGCTCATTCCCTCCGCAGGGGACGCAAGGCCGGATTGGGAACTCGAGGATTTTGTGCGGGCGGTACAACAGGCCAGGTATGGACGCATTGCCGTGTTGCAGTTTCACGGAGTTCCCGACACTGCCCATAGTTGGGTCAACACGCCCAAAGCCAAGTTCGAACAGTACATGCGTTACTTGGCCGCTGAAGGTTACCAAGTGATCGCCCTGCGAGATTTGGAAAAGTATGTGGATGCTACGGTAAAGCCCAACGATCCGTTAGGTGTGATCGAAGACCGCAAGTCCACCATCGCGAATCAAAGCGACTATCAGAACTTTCGTCCGCCTCAGAACGACGAGGAGTTGGAGTTCTGGTTGCGCAACATGCTCGTAGACCATCACTACTCGATGGCAGAAGCCTCAGCGGCCACCGGGCTGACCACCCAGCAAATCCAATCGGCCAAAGAGCGACTGAAGATCGATAGCCCTACTCAGCTTCCCGCAGATCAACTACGAGTCCTACCCTATCCAGGTGGTCGGCATCCTCGCACCGGGTTTCGTGACGGTGCCATTCGTCCTCAGCGAGAAACCAAGCTCAGCGTCTTCCTACCTTGGGACTCGCAGTCCTATGTCGTCGCCGATGTTCCCGAAGCGATTTGGTGGGCGCAACAGGATCGCCGCGAGTTGATGTACTTGGCGCATACTCACGTCAAGACAACCTGGGATCGGCAGGGGCATGCATTGCCCCCGGTCGAATGGCAACGGATCGATTCTGGCTGGAAGTCCGTACGTCGATTGCCAAATGGAATCGAATTCCGTTGTGAGGCTTATCCGCAGGAACGTGACATCAAGCTGAAATTGTGGATTGAGAATGGCTCAGCCGAGCCGCTCAGTGGACTTGTGGTGCAGAATTGCATGATGTTGGCTCGCGCCGCCGGATTTGAGCAACTGACCAACGACAATAAGCTGATCGAGAAGCCTTTTGTGGCTTGCCACGATGGAACGAAGACGCGTTGGATCATCACGGCTTGGCAGCGTTGCGTGCGTCCCTGGGCCAATCCGCCGTGCCCCTGCATGCACTCGGACCCACAATTTCCCGACTGCCCTCCTGGAGAGACTCGACAACTAAACGGTATCATCTCCTTTTACGCAGGAACAGACATCGCTTCCGAGTTCAAGCGACTGGAACCCTACATCGCAGAGTAATGAATACAAGGATTTCCTAGCGGAGCGGCGCGAGCCGCCCGGTGAATTCCAAGTTATATGCGAATCCTCACCGGACAGCTTGCGCTGTTCCGCCAGCAAGTGAGGTAACGTGCCACCCTACTGCAGTATATGGTCTTGCATGAGAATCGAGGGGTCACCGCGTTTGCCGCAAGGACTTTTGGCTGCAAGATCTGGTTGCGGGGCGCCTTGCGGATCGAGACGAGCGACCAGCGTGTCCCACTTGACGACCCCTTGCTTGTCTAAAGTCATTTGCAACGCCCAACCGGTCCGCGTCGCTTCGCTTTCGAAACCATTGAAGACGAAATTGCCCAAGCTATAAACAATAAGGTGCCCTTGGTAGTACTCCACTTCTTGAGTCACGTGTGGGTGAGCTCCGACGATCACGTCTGCGCCCGCGTCAATCATCTTGCGTGCGAATTGCTTTTGCCGATCGTTGGCGGGCTCCGACTCCCAACCCCAATGCATATACGGAATCACTAGATCGGCTTTTTTCTTGGCCGCTTGGATGTCTGCCAAGACCCGCTCGTCATTCTCGCTCCACGCGATCCCAGCTTCGTTGTCTTGTGCTTGGAATGATTTCATGAAGACCTCGCAATAGCCGAGCATTGCGATCTTCAAGCCATTGCGTTCGATAATCCAGGGTTGGTGTGCAGCTGCGACGTCGCGACCGCCGCCAAAGTAGGGAATCTGGGCTTTCTCGAGGCGCTCGCATTGTTCGACAAAGGCCGGTTTGCCGAAATCGCACGCGTGGTTGTTCGCGACCGACAGCCCAGTGAAATGCTGCTTCAATAAGGGAATCACGCGAGGGTGTGCCAGGAACGTATAAGGTTTTTCCTCGGCAACACCCTTTTCTGCGATAACGCATTCGAGATTGCCGATCGAAACATCTGCGGTTTTGAGTATTTTGGCAAACGCTTGAAACGGGTCTTTGCCTTGCTCGATCTGAATCCCAGTTTCTTCGTCCTTCGCGACCATGATGTCCCCCACCATGATCAACTTGACTTGAGAGGATTCGCTGACCGCAGGCGTATCTGCTCCCCAGGTTGGGCGAATGGTTGCGATGCAAAGGTAAGCGATCTGGAAACACATCAGGGCCCGATGACACGACATGGCTGGTTCCTAAGGAAAAATGGCACAATTCACAGACGATCTACGCGTATTCTAATGAACTCGTCTCGCAATTTGTTCAATCATTCAAGAGGATGTTGAAAATCGTGCTGTAGTGATCCGTCCAGAGAGCGATGCCCGGCCAGTCGCGGTCGATGGGCGTTAAAATCTCTTTTCCGGTGGATGGATCTATGCTCTCGCGAAACTGGGGAACCATCGGGGTTTCCGCCAGGAAACGCTCGTCGTTTGTGATAATGAAATAGTGGCTGCGCATCGAGTGATTTTGCGGTTGTGCTTCGCGGTAGATGCTCGTGTAAGGCATCTTGAGGACGTGTTTGGCCGCATTCTTAACTATGGGGTAAAGGTTTAGGAAGCTGTTGGTGATGTGAATACATACGAATCCACGAAGCGAACCATCCGCATTTTTCTTGAGATGTCGCCGATAAATGTCAAAGGCCTCGTGTGTCAATAAGTGGGCCGGTACGGAATCACCGCTGAAAGCGTCCAAGACAATCACGTCGTATTCTTGAGCAGCTTCACGCTCCATCGTCAATCGGGCGTCACCCAGGCGAACCTCGATCGGTTTTCCTAAACGCTTCTCGTAATCCGGGAGATACCAAAAATGCTCTCTCGCAATTTGTTCCACCAATGGGTTTATTTCGTAGAGAACACATTCGTCAGCCGCTCGATCGCCCTCCGAAGCCCGAGCGTAAGCGACCAGCGACCCAGCCCCTAAACCGACAACTGCAAATTTAAGCGGCTGATCGCGGAAGGGGCCATTCATGCAATAGTCGAGTGTCAGTCCGACACCACTGTCATGATCATAGTAGGTTAGGGGAGCATTTCTAAGCGAGAGTTCGGTCAGCTGACGCCCATGAAGTATATTTCCGCTCCAAAAACTGCGTCGATTGTCGGAGGGGCCACGAGCGATTCCGTTGTTTTCGCTGGCTGGTATTTCTAAAGTGTAGATTCGATCTGAGACTTGAACGGTACCATAAAAGTTGCGAGCCTTCATAATTGTCTTATCAACAACTCCGCCGTCGCTGAGGGAGTTCCTCCAGTCGAACGGATCGACCCTCCATGCAACCAGCAACGTCGCTGGCAAGACGACAGCCAGGACGCCGAGCACTTGGGTGTTCCTCGAAAACCACTTCTGCATCGCAGTCAAAATCACAACATACAATGCCAATCCCAAACTGATCAATAGACCGAAAGGCCACTCGTAATATTCGACAAAGAAAGGTGTCGCAATAAAGGTGATGAACAAGCCTCCCAGCGCGCCCCCCGCTGAGATCATCAAGTAGTACTCGGTGATAAACTTGCTGTTCTTGGGCCGCAAGCGAACGAGTTCCCCATGGCAAACCATGCAAATCGTGAACATGGTCCCAAAGTGCAGAACCAAATTCGGAATGAATGTCAGATCGAGACCGAAGACTTTCAGCCCGAGAATCCCAAGTATGCACAACCCGCCCCAGACCTCGCGAACGTACCAACGCGGATGGTCGAAGCAAATGATAAACGTCAGCAGATAGAGCGCTAGAGGAACAATCCACAAAAACGGAACCGTGGCGATGTCGTGACAAACATGGTTTGTCGTTGCGATAAACATCAGCGAGGATAGACCTGAGAGCGCAATGCAAGCCCCACGCTGCCAAACGCTTGGTGTGGCGTCGGATGGTTGAGCCCAGGAATCCGAGGAAGCTCCATTCGCAGTGGACCCATGGATCGACTTCCCTGCTTTCAAATCAACGACCCGACTGATTTTCCAAGCGCAAATCATGCAGAAGATCGCGAACAACCAAAAGCCTGCCATCCAAAAGTAACCCATCGTCTTCAATTCAAGATAGGGCTCAAAAAGGGCCGGAAAGGAACCGAGGGCAAGCAGGGAACCGAGGTTGGACAGCGAAAACAATCGGTAGGGGGACCGTCCGGGATACGCTTGACTAAACCAAGCTTGAATCAGTGGGCCGGTGGTCGATAAAACGAAGTAGGGGAGACCAACACAGAGAGTGAGCAACATCAAAATTCTTGACGTCGGATCTTCATCTCCCTGAGGCTTCAACGAGCTAATCGGAATGACAAAGATCGCCATGATCGACGCTAAGGCGAGCAGTACCACATGCAGTTTGACCTGAGTGGACAGCTTGAGCCGACTTGCCGATAGATGGGAGTAAACATAACCCAAGAAAAGGGTGCATTGAAAAAAGAGCATGGCGGTTGTCCATACCGCTGGGCTACCTCCGAACCAAGGCAGGATAAACTTGCTGATCAGCGGCTGCACCTGAAACAACAAAAAAGCGCTCACAAAAATAGTGAGCGAAAGCCAAAGCGCCAATCCGAACGATTTTTTCGATTCCATCTATCCCTCAAACGATGCAACTGCCGTACAGCGACACGAACATTCTTGTCCTGCAAGTGATCTTTAGAGAACGCAATTCGGAGAGGATAGTTGAGAATTCTCGAAAAAGGAGAATCTTCGTTAGGATTTTAGTTCAACGCTATACGCTTTGAATCCGCTGTGCGTTGTCGGCGACTCCGATCACGCGTTTATCTCGACCGCAATTGGAAAAATCGAATTCATAGGCATCGATACCAAACCAAAAGCACAATTGTCGCATGCAAGGTGCGTGCAGGATAGGGCCTAACATCATCTAAGTCCGGGACTCGTATAGCGTGAATAAACCGCTGTGGTCGAGATCGCCACGGGATTGCGTCACGACCAGTTCTTCCCATCGATGGAGCGAGTTGTCGAGCGTTGGGGAATGAAGTCCAACTGCCGCCGCTTGCTCCACTATCAATCGAACATCTTTCAACTGCCACTCAGCCCGACCGCCTGCCACGAAGTCTCGGCGCACCATACGATCCCCGTGAAGATCGAGGATGCGGCTGTCAGCAAATCCACCCAGCATTGCTTGGCGAGCAGCGGCTGGGTCCACTCCCGAGAGTTCGGCAAGTCGCAAGGCTTGAGCGACTGCGTCGATGGTTTGAGCTACGATCAACTGGTTCGCTAATTTCGTGACTTGCCCGGAACCGGAAGGTCCAAGATGAGTTACCCGTTTCCCAACAGTTCCAAGGATGGGCAACGCTCGCTGAAAAGCGGTCTCAGAGCCACCTACCATGATCGAAAGCGTCGCGGCCTCAGCACCGACTTGGCCTCCGGATACCGGTGCATCGACCCATGTTATTCGCTGGGCGAATCTCTTGGTGGCAGGGACGCTTGTCGTTCCAAAGTCGATAATCATCGCGTCGCGGTCGATTTTTTCAAAAAGCCCAGCCTCGCCAAAGACGACGGATTCCACAACCTCCGTGGTTGTCAGGTTGAGGCAAATGATGCCCGGCCCGATAACTGCAGCCAATTCCGGAAGTGTCTCGACAGCCGTCATCCCTTGCGATTCTGCGGTGCGTCGGGGGCCTGGGCTGCGATTCCAGACAAACAAGCTGGCACCGGCCGCGCTCAGATGTCTGGCCATGGGGGCCCCCATATTTCCAAGACCCACAAAGCCTATTCGCTGTCCCTTTAACGATTCCCTCGTCATTATTATTCGTCCATTCCTCTGGCAACTTGTAGAAAAAAAGAAGTTCGAGTATACCTCACCCGCCGTGGGTTGATTCCTGCTTGCTATACTTTTCGAACTCGGAGGCAAGAGAAAGTTGTGTCTAGTGAACTACCAAAACGTCGAGACCAAGTACGATGCGAGTTGTGATTACAGGTGGTGGTGGATTTCTAGGATCGCTTCTATGCAAGGCATTGATTCAACGTGGAACATTGACGGGCCCCAGTGGACAGCTTGAGCCGATTGATCGAATACTCTTGGTCGATCGGCACTTTCGCGAACCCCCAATAGGGCAAAGCAACCCGGGAATCGTCACACAGAAAGCCTGCGACATCAGCGATCGCGACGCAGTTTTTGACGCCATCGAGAGCTCCAGCGAAGTCTCCATTTTTCACTTGGCCTCAATGGTCAGCGGTGAGTGCGAAGAGCGGTTTGACGATGCCATCCGCATCAATCTTATGGGTGGACTAAACATCTTCGAAGCGGCCCGCTCGGTCGCCAAACAATCTCCGTCGACCCTCCGTCCGCGTGTCGTCTTTGCCAGCAGCATAGCCTGCTTTGGTGGAGACACGATTCCAGATCACTTCTCCGATGAATCGAAATTATTACCTGGCACTACGTACGGTATGACCAAAGCCGTTTGTGAGCTATTGATCAACGATTGCTCGCGTAAGAGGTTTTTTGATGGACGATCGGCAAGATTACCCACGGTGATCATTCGGCCCGGAAAGCCAAATGCGGCAGCTTCGAGCTGGGCAAGCGGTATGTTTCGCGAGCCGCTCAATGGTGAAGACTGTTTGCTGCCAGTCCATCGTGAGCAGCGTCATCCCATGACGGGTTACAATACGGTGATTGATTCTTTGATTTTCATCCACGAAATACCCGAAGAGCAATTAGGTCGAGATCGCGGTATTGGTTTGCCGGCGCATCAAGTCACGCCAAACATGGCGGAACAGGTTCTTCGAGAAATTGCTCAATCGCATGGAAGGAGAATGGGAGAATTCGTAGATGCGTTCGATTCACGCATCCAGGGCATCGTCAATGGATGGCCGACGGCGATCAACAGTCGCCGAGCCGAAAAATTAGGATTGCCAATGCCCCCTCCTCTCAAGACGATTGTTCAGCAGTACATTCAAGATTTCTTGTAGGCTCGTATCGGCCCCACCGTGCCGTCCCTGCCAAAACCACAACCTCTGGTCTGAAAACGGTCAAGGTGACGCCTCGGAGCGCAGGTGAAATTCCAAATGAGTTACTTCTAAGCCGAAAGTCGAAAGTCTGCGTTGTTGAGAGCATCAGGCATCATATTGGCACGAATGATGCCTTGTTACCGATTTTGGTTAAACGGTTATTCGGCAGAGGCTCAATCCATCGAAAGTTCAAAACATGAAACTGAGAAATACCCTATTCGTCCTCCTTGCATTTCTCTTCGCGTTACCGGCATGTGATCAACGCCCAAATGCCAACCAAAAAGATGGTGTTAAGGATGCTTTGGATGTGCGCCCCAACGAGGCGGCGCGTGACCTTAGCGAAGACATAAACAAAGCGGGCACGGACGCTGGCAGAGATTTAAAGGATGCAGTCAAACCGGAGTAAGACGCATTTAGCGTTCGCGAAAGGTGTGATCTCCCGCGAGGGATTGCAGTCGGAGCCTCGCTCACGCGTTTTGAAGTTGCGCTATTTTGGGGCTTGTTCATGCGGCGATCCTGTATTCGCTTGGTAGGGCGGCAGTTAGCAGTCGTTTGAGTTTTGCGATGCCGCCGGAAGTTTTTAGGCGATCCGACATGTATTTGAGCTCCTGCCCGCTTAACT
>CAMCMB010000108.1 GCA_945875845.1 Pirellula staleyi DSM 6068 | reverse complement strand
CGATTCGAGCCTCGGTGTGTGAAGCGACGGATGGATCAGTATACGTTGATGATGGAACCCAGAAACGACTTACGAAAGAGACTCAGCAAGGGAGATAACTCATTTGAGTGAAACAACTTGTCACGATAGTACAGTGCCATTCGTGCCAGGCACCTATTGAGGGCCCCTTGGTCCCTTTTTGAAAATGTTGGGGCCAATGTTGACGGTCGCGTTCTGTCAGAGTTATAAAAAGAGTTCTCCCAGTAAGCAGGAAACAGACGAAAAGTTCGGTCGTCTTTGGTTTACCTCATTGGCAAGGTTTCATCGGGTTAACAACCCTCTCAACTGGGATTTCGACGAAACACATGTCATCGAGTTTCTGAGGTACAAAATCAAAGAAAAAATGCCGACTTGGAAACGCCTGAAGATCGTTCAGGGTTTGATTTGGTATCGAACTAATGTTCGGAAGTCTCAGATTCCCAAGTTGGAGGATATACGGTCTAAGCTGCGAGATATGGCAGCCAAAGAGCGGGAGCGTGAGGCTCAGATTGGGACTTCAGAAAATACGATTGAAGGTGTCGTTGGCAAGATAAACCCCCGAGAGTCTGACGTGATTCAATGGCTGCGGCGGACCATGCGTGTCAATGGTCTTCGGTTCAACTCAGAGAAGGCAAAAGGGGACGGGGGTAATATCTGTATTGATTGCGATCATTCGGACGGTTTTTTTGTCGCGACACAATACTTCAACATACTTTGGAAAACTGCATCCAGCGAGGGGCGGTCGCAGCTTGCGATGATCATTCGCGCTTGAGCGTTTGTGGATTCAAGGTCTTCGGCCATTTATGATTTTACCCACCATGATTTTGTCTTCAGAATTCCAGTCGCTGCGGCTACGTCATGACAAAATCATGGATGGTAAAATCATTAAGTGGGGAAGTCGGATCGCTTACCTTTGCAGGATTATTTCGAGTAGACGGGGAGTACTCGACGCTCATGCCACGCTCATGGTAGCGGCCTCTAAGATTTTTTCTTGAGTCGCTTCTTCGCGTGAAAAGAGTGCTGTTTGGCGACCTTCGCTGAGAACCATGATCCGATCGCTGAGCGTCAGTATCTCTGGCAACTCGCTGCTGGTAACGATCACCCCCAGCCCCTCCGCGCACAGTTGCCGAATGATTTGGTACAGCTCAGCCTTGGCACCTACATCCACGCCGCGAGTTGGGTCATCCAGCAACAAAATCTTCGGCTTGGTCAAAAGCCATCGACCGAGGATGCACTTCTGTTGATTGCCTCCGCTAAGACTGGTGATTGCGGCTTGCAATCCTGCCGTTTTGATTTGCAGTTTATCCACCATCGAGTTGGCCGCAGTGCGTTCTAAACTGCCGTTTACCCCCAAGCCACGCCGCATCGAGGCGAGTTCGCACAACGTGATATTCCGGCCAACATTCATGGCCGTGAAGATCCCAAGACGCTTGCGATCTTCGGTGACTAATGCCATGCCGGCAGCCAAGGCTTCGGATGGGTGACGGGGGCGAATGGGACGATCCTCGAGATGGATCTGCCCAGACGGTGCCATCGGGGCTGCACCAAAAAGACATTCGAGCAACTCCGTTCGTCCAGCTCCCATCAAGCCAGCGATTCCAAGCACTTCCCCTTGATACAAGTCAAACGAAATGTCCTTGAGTCGATAGCCTCGGGCGTGTCCTGGCCAAGGTAACGACAACTCGCGCACGGACAAGAGACGATGCCCTCGCGTCGGCTTCTCCCCAAGGTCCAGCGATTCGATTTCGCGTCCGACCATCAAATGAGTAATCTCACGTGCATTCGTTTCGGACGTATTCAACTGAGCAATAAACCGTCCATCGCGTAATACCACGATCCGATTCGACAACTGAAACACTTCCTCCATTTTGTGCGAAATGTACAGGATCGTGGTTCCTCGCTCTCGCAGTTTTGCAATAACGCGAATCAAACGATCGACTTCGGATTCGGTGAGGGCGCTCGTCGGCTCATCCATAACCAAGATGCGACTATTGAGGCTGAGGGCTTTCGCGATCTCAACCAACTGTTGGTCGCCCACTCGAAGAGTTCCCGCGAGCGCCGATGGCGACACACTGCATTCTAACTGAGCGAGCAACGCGCCCGCTTCGCGCTGCATCGCACGGTCATCTCGAAAGAGGAACGCGGTTGTCTTTTCCCGGCCCAAGAATACGTTCGCCGCAACGGACAACTGTTCGACCAAGTTCAACTCTTGGTGAATGATGCTGATGCCAGCTTCTTCGGCATCGCGAGTCCCCGTGAATCGGATGGGTTTGCCATCGATTGCCAGCGTGCCATCGTAGTCGGTAATAACACCTGACAAAATTTTCATCAGGGTGCTCTTTCCCGCTCCGTTCTCTCCGCAGATGGCAATCAATTCGCCCGGTTTGACATCGAAGCTCACCTCATCGAGGGCTTTGACGGCTGCAAAACGCTTGCCGATTCCACGCATCGATACTATCGACTCAGTTTCGGCTAAATCGGTTTCGGCTGAATCGGTTTCGGCCATGTCTTTTGCCTAACTCTTCTTCTCGGCCATGGTTTCCCAAATGCCGCGAGCAACCAAGAGTCCACCGACGACCAAGCCTGCGACGATCGCATGTGCAGGTGTGTACCAGGTCTGCTTGCCAAAGAACAACAGCATCAGGAGTCCCGCTAAAATGGACAAGACTGGGATAATAGACCAGCCGATCGCATTGTTGAAGTAGCGTTGGACGATCGCTTTTTGACCCCGTTGACTAAACGTCACAGCTAGGACAACGACGATTCCAACGATCATGCCTTCGTAAACGTCCGCCCCCGAGCCAACCACTTTACTAACAGCATCGATGACCGTCCGAAGAAATAAGCAGCCAAGTATGGTTCCCGGTATAGTCCCCACACCGCCTTGAAGCGAACAACCGCCGATGACAGAAGCCGCGATTGCGTTTAGCTCATATCCTCTGGCCATGATGTCTGGCTTAGCAGAACCATCGTCAGCAAACGAAATCATTCCGACCATCGATGCGGAGACGGCACCCAGCACGTAAGCAAGCCACTTGAGCCGATCGGTTCGAATACCGCTTAGTTTGGCCGCTTGTTCGTTGCCACCCATCGCATGCAAATGACGGCCCGTGACAGTACGACTCATCAGAAACCACAACAGGATCGCAAAAACGACGAAGACAATCGACATGGTCGTTACGTCTTTCAGCGCATCTCGCAGCAGTTTGTCCGGAAAATCGATCTGCGACTTGCCACCGATCGTGACCGTAGGAGTGAGTCCTCGCCCAAAGCTGCGAAGGCCGACCAACGTTGCCAACGTAGCAATGAACGGCGGCAGGCCGATTCGAGTAATGAGCCACGCGTGCAAGGTACCGATCATGGCACCCACGGAAACGGTTCCTGCCATCGCCAAGACGACCGCGAGCCTTGAAAGGTGTCCCTCTCGAAAACCATTGGGATCGAGGAGAATCAGCAGCGAACCAAATACCGTCGCGCTCAGTGCGATCACCGAGCCGCTCGACAAGTCGATCCCGCCCGAAATGATGATAATGGCGCTGCCAAGTGCAAAAAACCCAAGCAGAACCGTTCGTCGAACGATGAGTTCGGAAGATCCTCTTGGATCGTTCCAGTAGGTGTGGTTGGAATCCAAGAGTGCTGTCGCGACGACGACAAACAACCAAGCCAACACCAACTTGAACTCGACCGACGACCACAGTTTTTTGAACAAAGCCCAAGCCTTTTCGGGAAACGTCTGCGCGGTTGGGTTCATGAGCTCGTCAAACGGTACTTGGTAAGCCACTCTTGAAATTGAGGTAAAGTCACAAATTCAACGCTTGGCCCAAAGTCTTTGAACATCTCTGGTTTCAATGGAGTGTCCTTGGCAGGCACCACGACCTTGAGTCCGGTGTCGCGAATATCACCGCCCGGCTGTCCCATGTTCGGAAACATTTCTTGGACGGTTGCCGCATCGCCCTTGAGTTTGGCAAAACAATACTTGACCGAATCGTACCCCATTCCGAACGGGTTTTGAACGACCATTGCATCGATCATGCCATCGGCCATTTGTTGTATTGCGATTTGCTCCGCGTCAAATGTGACGATGGTAAAACGATCGCGAACTTTCTTTTCGTTGACGACATCGACGATGGCTGGAGCGTTGTAAGACCAGATACCGACCAGCATCGAAAGGTCCGGGTACTTGGATATCACGTCGCGAACATTGTCACGGGCTCGGCTTCGGTCTGCGTCGTCCAGTCGACGGTCCTTTTGAACATAGCCCTCACCCATGGCCGAAGTGAATCCGTCCATCCTTTCGATGGCGTTCTGCTGACTGTCTACGCCCACGAACTGAACGTACTCTCCTTTGGCTCGGAGATTCTTGGCCGCTGTGCCCAGCACTTTTCCACCGACCACATTGTTCGTACCGACGTAGAAATTGCGAATCGATCGATTCTTTTCATTCAGGTCGCTATCAAAACAACCGATGATGACCCCTTTCTTGCTCAGCTTCTCAAGTTCATCGGCGATGGCAGGATTGCTCGACGAGATCGGCGAGATGATGACCGCAGCGATGTCGCGTTGAGTGCCATACTGACGAAGCTTTTCGATTTGGCCTTGCTCTGTTCCATCATTGGAATCCATCGACGCAGTAAATCCGGCGGTCGCCAGCTTCAGGTCGTCCGATGCCTGTTGGATTCCTGCCCGAGCCGCATCCCAAAACGGGGAATCGGTATTGTTGAGAAGAACGATGCGCTTGGTCGCGGTTGACTTGGCGTTTTCGGGAGTACTACTACTACCGCCTGTAGGCTTGATGTCGGTTGGTTTCGAATCGCAACCGGCGGAAATCACCATAAACGCAACAAGGCACACGAGCAAGGAGCGGATCATAACAACACGTCCATCAGTAACTGTTGAAGGGAGGGGAACGGAGCCGAAAGCGGCATTCGGAACCCCCCATGGTAGTTTTCGTGACCGGATTCCACAAGCTACGCCAATCGTTTGGCATCGCTCTTCATTTTGGCAATGCGCTCGCTGACGGTTTTTTTAGCCAAGCTCAAATTGTCCGCCGATGCGACGGGCTCGACTCCAAACAAATAGAACTTCACTTTGGGCTCAGTACCCGACGGTCGTACCGCGACAGCGTTTCCGGATGGAAGAGTTTGACCCGGCAGGGCAAGGTCTAGGATGAGCATATTGCTCTTCGAGGAATCGAGTGCTTCGGTAGGACCACCGATGACCTTGCGAGTCAAATTGCCGTAGTCGCGAACGGAGAGTACCTTGAGGCCACCCATTTCGGCAGGTGGATTGTCGCGCAAGGATTGCATGAGTTTTTTCATGTTGGCCATCCCCTCGCTTCCTTCCATTTGGACATTGATGAGATCTTCGAGATGGCAGCCATGCTCGATTTGGAGTTGATCGAGCCGTTGATGCAGCGTTAGCCCTTTTGCTTTGAGGTCGGCTGCAAGTTGACACATCAACAAACATGCGACCGGACCGTCCTTGTCGCGAGCGTATTGGCCAATAAGAAATCCGTGTGATTCTTCTGTACCGAATGCGAAATCGTCAGGCCCACAAGCGTCCATCAGGCCTGCAATCCACTTGAAGCCAACGTGGACGTTCCCTCGACAAATCACTCCATAGCTCTCTGCAATTCTGCGAATCAAATCGGTCGTAACCAAGGTTTTGATGACATAGGTTCGGTTGGTGATGCTGCCGGCTTGCTTCAGTTTGCCGAGAACAAAATCGGTCAACAGGGCGCCCAGTTGGTTGCCGTTGATTGTGGCCCAAGGCGAATTCGGTTCGGTCGTCACAGGGCATGCACAGCCCATGCGGTCGCAATCGGGATCGGTCGCCAGAATGATTTCCGCATTTTGCTTTTTGGCTTCCACGATGATCGCATCAAAAACGACAGCGTTTTCCGGATTGCTCACGTGCCCTGGGACATTTGGAAAGTCTCCATCCGGTTTGGAATGGGGTCCGTATTCCAGCACGTCGTGGAAGCCCGAGTATTTGAGGAGTGGCAAGACTGCGAAACCACCCACGCCATGCAGAGGTGAGTACATGACTCGGATATCTCGAGAACCAGGCCAAGCAAACTTGCCGGCCGCAGCCAAATAGGCTTCGTCGATCTCTCGGGTGACAATCGATATCTTGCCTTGCGAAAGTGAGTCGGCAAAAGAAACCGTCTTGATTTGCTGAACGTTCATGACTCGGTCGACAATCGCGGAGTCGTGAGGTGGCAGCACTTGCCCCCCGGTCGACCAATATACTTTTACGGCATTATCGCTCGGCGGATTATGCGAAGCGGTGACCATAATGCCGCAGGAGCAGTTTTTTTGGCGAACCGCGAACGAGAGCTGTGGTGTTGCGCGGTAGTCGTCTAGAAAATAGACATGGAAGCCGTTTGCGACCATGACCGACGCACAAAGTTCGGCGAAATGCCTGGACTTGTGACGAGTGTCGTAAGCGATAGCACAGGAAAGGGGTTTTCCGTCGGGCGGTAAACTCAGAATGGTTTCCGCGAGCCCCTGGGCGCTTTCTCCTATGGTTCGGTCGTTAATGGCATTGGAGCCAAAATCGACCATGCGACCGCGACGTCCACCGGTTCCGAACGGGATAATGGTCCAGAACGCGTCGTCAAGCGCTTGCCATTTCCCCGTTTCGATGTGTTCCAATATGGCTGGGACATAATGTTCGTAGCGGTCCTGTGTCAACCAGCACGTAATGTTTTCCAAGGCTCCTGAGCTAATCTTGCCTTCTGAAGTGGCTTGTTGTGTCTTGTTGAGAGCGGATTGGATTTGGGTTGAGGTGGCCAAGCTGTCTTGTTCCTAACGCAATTTGGATCGATAAATTTTAGATCGAATGAAACGAAGTTCGAACGGATTTGAGAACGCGAGAGATTCTAGATCGAATGATAGCGTTACGCCATAACCTCATAGACGCGCAAAGGGCGAATGGCATCAAACTTTTCGGGTGGTGGCCTTGTCAAAAGATGGGCAATCGGAAAGATGTACACATCAACGTACACTCACTCGCAGGAAGGGAAGGCAACAATTGAATCACTTTTCGAAAATGCCGCCGGTCTTTGATTCGCAAGCTTATCAAAGTTACCAACGCCAACGCCAAATGACACTAGGCGACTTGCTGCTAGAAAACCGCATCGTTTTCTTGCAAGGGGAGATCTACGCTGGCAATGCAAATGAAGTGATCATGAAGCTTCTCTATTTGCAAAGCGAGCAACGGCGAAAAGATATTCATTTTTACATCAACTCACCGGGCGGAGAAGTTGTCTCCACGCTGGCTATCTATGATACCATGCAGATGCTGTCCTGCCCTGTCGCGACCTATTGCGTTGGCCAAGCTGCGAGCGGTGCTGCTGTTTTGCTTGCTGGAGGCTCACCGGGCAAGCGTTTCTGTTTGCCGAACAGCTCGGTCATGGTCCATCAGCCTCACGGTGGCGTTCGCGGTCAGATTTCGGACATCGAGATCCAAGCTCGCGAGATCATTCGAATGCGAACGCAACTCAACGACATCCTTGCAAAGCATACCGGCAAGCCAGCGGATCAAATAGCGAAGGATACCGACCGCGATTTTTTCCTCACGGCCGAACAAGCCAAGGAATACGGACTGGTCGATGAGTTGTTGACCAAAACGCCGACCAACGATGACGAAAAATCCTAACGCACTTCAACCTTGGAGCCAAACTTAATATGCCAATGATTCCATATGTCATCGAAAAAAGCGGCCGAGAAGAGCGCGTTTACGATGTCTACAGCCGACTTCTCAAGGACCGCATCATCTTCTTGGGAACGCAAGTCGACGACGATGTCGCCAACGCGCTGGTCGCCCAGATGTTGTTTTTGCAATCGGACGATCCCAAAGCCGACATCCACATGTACATCAATAGCCCAGGGGGCAGTGTCACAGCCGGAATGGCGATCTACGACACGATGCAATTCGTTTCGTGCGATGTTGCAACCTACTGCATTGGTCAAGCGGCTTCGATGGGCGCGGTCTTATTGACTGCCGGCGCCAAAAATAAACGCTTTTCGCTCCCAAACTCGCGAATCATGATCCACCAACCCTTGGCGGGTATGCAGGGAACGGCCGAGGAGATTTCGATTCACCTGACGGAGTTCCAAAGAACTAAGCGCCGACTAAACGAAATCCTCATTCGCCATTGCGGTCAAGACTTGGACAAGATCGAACGGGATACGGACCGCGATCGATTCATGGACCCAGAGGAGGCGGTTTCCTATGGCTTAATTGACAAAGTCGTCGAGTCGATGCCCCGTGTCGAACCAGCACCAGGAGCCTAGCCAGTCAGCGACAATCCGATCAGCTGCAGCACGTTAGCGGCTCGTTGATTTATTAGCGGCTCGTTGATTGAATGGTACGACGGACTTCCTAGTCCGTCGAATTCCCCATCGACGGACTTGGAAGTCCGTCGTACCGCCCTCACCCAATAACGACTTCACTTAAGCAACAAGCCGCTAGCGTCCGGTTTTGAGAATTCTTACAGCCATCTGCTGTTGCGATTGAAGTTACGGGTTATTATTACGCGGCTCTCCAAAGTTCTCCCCCGCGGACGAACAAAATTCTAATATTCCAATCCCTCTTAGGAGCATTCGGATGTTGCGCTGCCTACGCGTATGGCTCGGTTTGATCGGCTGTTTTTGTTGTATTCCCATCGCGAAATTGCAAGCTGAGGATGCGCCACAAAAAGTGGTGAGCGTCGAAGGGGCGACGGAGTATCGGTTCCCAAACGGGGCCCGCGTCGTATTATTCCCCGAACCGTCTCGACCAACCATCTCGGTCAACATGACGGTCCTCGTCGGTTCGCGTCACGAAGGCTACGGCGAAGCGGGCATGGCCCACTTGCTTGAGCACCTTGTTTTTAAGGGGACTCCGACGTTTCCAGATGTACCCAAGGCGCTGCGCGATCACGGAGCAAACTTCAACGGAACGACCAACGTGGATCGGACCAACTACTTCGAGACTCTCCCCGCGAGCGACGAAAATCTTGAATTTGGTATCCAGCTTGAATGCGATCGATTGGTCAATAGCTTTATCAAACGCGAACATTTGATGTCTGAGTTCACCGTCGTTCGCAACGAATTCGAGAGGGGCGAGAACAGTCCTCAAGGCGTGTTATCCCAGCGAGTCCAATCAGCAGCCTACGAGTGGCACAACTACGGCAAATCGACCATCGGAAACCGATCCGATATTGAACGCGTGCCTATCAACAACTTGCAAGATTTTTACCGAAAGTACTACCAGCCCGACAACGTGGTCTTGATCGTCACGGGCCAATTCGACGAAGCCAAAGCCCTGGGCTATCTTTCCAAGTATCTTGGCTCCATTCCAAAACCAACCCGCAAACTGGATGCGCCCTACACCGAAGAACCTGCGCAGGATGGGGAACGACTGGTCACGTTGAGACGTGTTGGCGCGATTGGATTCGTGATGGCCGCCTATCACATGCCCGCTGCCTCGCACCCAGATTGGGCACCCCTTTCCATTCTCGGAAGCGTCCTGTCTGAGTCCAAAATTGGACGGCTGGACGCCGTGCTCGTTGAGACCAAGCTGGCAACCGCTGCGTCGGCTAGCGCTGACAATGCTCACGACCCTGGATTGTTCACGGTGTTCGCTCAACCCTCCGAAGGAAATCTGGAAACCGTTCGGGCCAAGCTGCTGAAAATCATGGATACGCTCGCCGACGAACCGTTCAGCCAAGAGGCGATCGAGCGCGCTAAGACCCGTTCCATGCGGCGGTCGGAACAACTGATCTCAAGTGCGTCGGCGATGTCCGGTGCGTTGAGCAGTGCATCCGCCTTGGGCGATTGGCGATTGCTCTTCTTGCAACGCGATCGAATCTCACAGGTAACAGCAGCGGATGTCAATCGCGTCGCGAAGACGTACTTCCCCGAGTACAACCGAACCGTTGGCGTCTTCATCCCATCCGATTCCCCGCAACGCTTGACCGTCCCGTCGGTTGGTTCGATCGCAGATGTCGTTAAGGACTACCGTGGCGGAGATGCGATCGCGTCCGGTGAAGCGTTCGATCCATCCCCCGAAAACCTGGATGCGAGAACGAAGACGATGGAAGTCGATGGGCTGCGAATTTCTTTGATCCCCAAGAAGAATCGCGGCCAAACCGTGGCCATGACCGTGTCGTTGCGTTACGGAAACGAAGACTCTCTGGCAGGAAAAAACACCGCCGCAGGCATGCTCTCTGGAATGCTCATGGCGGGTACCAGCAAGCTGGATCGGCAGGCCTTGCAAGAAAAAATGGACGCCATTGGCGTGCAGATTTCCGCAGGTGCGGGAGGCGGTGGTGGACGACGCGGTGGACGTGGCGGCGGAGGCGGTGGTGGTCGTGTTGGCCAACTCGCATTCTCGATCGATGCGAAACGCGAATCGCTTGCCCAAGGAATCGAATTGCTCGGACAGATTCTGCGCGACCCGGCCTTTCCAAAAGAAGAGTTCGAACAAATGAAACTCCGAACGATCAGTCGCATGCAAGAAATGAAAAGCGACCCTAATGCACTCGCGGGCGATAAGATGGGCAAAGCGCTTTCGGATTACCCAGCAGGAGACGTTCGCTACGTTCCAAGCATGGCCGAGTCGATGGACGAACTGCAAAATGTCTCCCTCGAAGATGTCACTGCGATCTACAAGCAACAGATTTCGAGCGGGGTCGCTGAGATTGCGATCGTCGGAGATTTCGAACAGGAGCCCGTGATTGCGGCCCTCAAGTCTGCACTTCAGAATTGGAAATCGGATGTCGCGTATCGATCGATCGAACGCGATGCGCGCAAAGGAATGGTTGGATCCAAGGAAGACATCCTCACACCGGACAAAGCGAATGCTGTCTTCATGGCGGGCATGGCGTTGCCGATGAACGAAGACGATTCGGATAGCATAGCCTTGGAGATCGGCAATTTCATTCTTGGCGGTGGCACGCTTTCCTCTCGATTGGGTGATCGAATCCGACAAAAAGAGGGATTGTCCTACGGGGTGACGTCCTCCATGTCGGCTCCCTCCAGGGGCAATGACGCACGCTTCGCCATCAACGCAATTACCAACCCAGCTAATATTGATGCTGTCGAAATTGCAGCCATGGAAGAGCTCAAGAGATTCATCCAAGATGGGCCAACGGAAGCGGAACTTTCCGACGCCAAGAAAGCTTATCTCGAATCCCTGAAAGTGTCTCGCACGGGGGATGGAGCCATCGCTGGCCAACTTGTATCCAACTTGCACCTTGGTCGAACGTTTGAGTACACCAAAGCACGAGAGGAACGAGTCAAAGCGTTAAAGCCGAATGACGTTCGAAATGCATTCCAGAAGCATATCGATCCGGCTAAGTTGATCATCATCCGCGCGGGCGATTTCAAATAGTCTGGCTGGCATCGCTGTCGCGGCATGAGGCCGTGACAGCGTGACGAAGACAGGCCGTGAATTTATTGGATGGACCACTTTGGCGGCATTTTGGCAACCCGTGCCCGTAAGCGAGGAGCCGACTGCAATCCCTCGCTCACCGGCTTGTTGATTGAGTGAAGTCGTTATTGGGTAAGGGCGGTAAGACGGACTTCCAAGTCCGTCAAAAGGAATTCGACGGACTAGGAAGTCCGTCGTACCATTAAATCAACAAGCCGTCACGCGTCGGGTTATCAATTTGAGCACCTCCAGCCCCGCAATTCCCGCGAAGTTGACACCGCTGGCAGTTATTAGCTACTATAATGCGTTGATTCGATCGATTCCTTAGTCGAACACCTTCCGCAGTCCTTTCTCGGACAATTTGATATGGCGATAAGCAAAACACTTCGAATCCTCGCTGCACTGTGGTTTTTGGTCACTTTCTCGTTTTGCGGAATTCGAGCGTCGGAACCGGAAACTGCAGATATCGCAAAACAAACACACTTTTTCGAGTCCAAAGTTCGGCCTCTCCTTATCGAAAATTGCGTCCGATGCCATGGCGAGGAAAAGCACGAGGGGGGGCTTCGGCTCGATAGCCAAGCTCATTTTAAGAAGGGTGGAGAGAGCGGCCCCGTTTGGGACGCAAAGCTTGTCGAGGATAGTCTATTGCTATCGGCGATCCACTACAAAAACCTGGAAATGCCACCTTCCGGAAAGCTTGCCGATGAGAACATCGACGTGCTGGAAAAATGGTTGAGGTCAGGTGGATTTTGGCCAGTTGGGGCTACCATCGTGGCGGCCGCAAGCAAAGGGACCAAGGAGTTCACTCCGGCGGATCGCGCCTACTGGTTCTTTCAATCGAGAAAAGCCAATGCGACAAATAAAAGCGAATCGATAAGCACTCAGGTCGACGCCCTTGTGGAAGAAAAACTCACTGCCAACGGGTTAGCATTGGCGGAGGCCGCCGATTCGCGATCTCTTGTCCGACGTGTGTTTTTGGACCTGCTGGGAGTGACTCCAACGATGGCCGAGACAATGGAGTTCTTGAACGACGAAAGCCCGGATGCTTATCCCAAGCTCGTTGACCGGCTGCTGGACGATCCACGCTATGGCGAGCGTTGGGGCCGCTTTTGGTTGGACTTAGTCCGATTCGCGGAATCGGACGGCTACAAGCAAGATGACTTTCGACCCACGGCCTACCGTTACCGAGACTATGTGATCCGGGCATTCCAAACCGACAAGCCCTACGCGGAATTTGTCCGAGAACAAATCGCTGGCGATGAGATCGATCCCGATTCTCTGGAGTGCCGAGATGCGTCTGGCTATTTAAGGCTTTGGATCTACGAATACAACCAACGCGATGTCATTGGGCAATGGACTGCGATATTGAATGACCTCACGGATGTGACCGGCGAAGCGTTTCTTGGTTTAGGGTATGGATGTGCAAGGTGCCACGACCACAAATTCGATCCCTTGTTGCAAAAAGACTACTTTCGACTCCAAGCGTATTTCTCGGGCTTGATACCTCGCGAGAATCTGCCGGCTGCCACGCATGATCAGTTGGCTGAGTTTTTGTCAGACGAACGACTGTGGCGCGAAGCGGCACAACCGTTCCTGGACACAATCGATGCGATTGAGCGACCGCATCGAGAAAAAATCATTCGATCTAGCATCGAAAAGTTCCCGCCCGAAGTGCGGCCAGCCTTGCTGAAATCGGAAGCCGAACGCTCGCCTCGAGACAAACAACTCGCTCATTTGGCTTCTCTGCAACAAGATCGCGATATACAAGGCATCAAATGGGACAAGGTCCTTTCCGGCAAGCTACTGGAAGAGTGGCGAGTGGCGAAAGAGACGTTGAAGCAACTGCCAGTCCCTCAAATCAAGCCGTTGCCGGTCGCTATGGCAGCTACCGACGTGGGCCGAGAAGCGGCTGAGGTCACCATCCCGGGTAAGTCCGAGATGGGTCCGATACAACCAGGGATACCATCGATCCTCGATCCCGAATCGATGGCCATCACAACTCGACCCGATCGCAACACAACGGGCCGACGCTTGGCGCTTGCCAACTGGATGGTTCGAGCCGACAACCCGTTAACTTGGCGGGTAATCGTCAATCGCGTTTGGCAGCAGCACTTCGGATTGGGGATTGTCAGCAATGCCAGCGATTTTGGTCGATTGACAGAAGCGCCTTCGCATCCCGAGTTGTTGGATTTTTTGACCAATCAATTTGTGGACGACGGAGGACATTTCAAAGCATTGCATCGATGGATCTTGAACAGTCGCGTCTATCGACAATCGGCCTACCCAGCTTCGATCGCCGAATCGATTGCAATCGATCCCAATAACAAATGGCTGTGGAGATGTTCGCCGCGCCGGTTGGATGCAGAACAGATTCGCGATTCCATTTTGACCGTAACCGGTGAGCTAAAGCCGATGAAAGAAGGTACATCGGTAGATCCAAACAAACCGATGCGATCGATTTTTGTTCGCGCGATGCGAAACTCACAGGACCGTTTTCTATCGCTGTTCGATGCTCCGGACGCGAGCACTTCGACCGCGAAACGAAACGCGACGACAACACCGCTTCAGTCGCTCATGATGATGAACTCCGAATGGATCAATGCACGAGCGGAGAATATGGCGAAGAACATTATTAGTCTCAAAGGCTCACCCGAAGCGTGTGTCGCAGAAGCCTTCGAACGTGTCTTTTTGAAGCCGCCAACGCAGGCCGAATTAGCCGTTGGACTCGAGTTCCTCGACCAACGCGAAGTCCTCGGCAAACCTGAAGTCCTCGGCAAAACTGCAACAAACGACGACCGATCTTGGAGAGATTTGTTTGTCGACTACTGCCATGTTCTTATTAATTCGAATTCCTTTCTTCACATGGAATAGAGTGCAGCGGCGATGAATGAATTTAATCGAAGTAGGTTCACGGGCTCGCTTCCTCGCGGATCGGGTTATCTGAGCCGGCGCGACATGCTGCAACAAGCGGGTGCTGGATTTGGCTCGCTGTTTTTGGCGTCGATGCTGCCACCGAGTGGTTTCGGGGCGTCTCCTGCGGCGGAGACTTTGGCACCACACCACAGGCCGACGGCCAAGAGCATCATCTTTTTGTTCATGGAAGGAGGTCCAAGTCACATCGATTTGTTCGATCCGAAACCCGAAATAGAAAAGCTTGCAGGCAAGCCGTTGCCTGAGAGCTTTGGCCCCATCATCACGCCGATGGGCGAGTATGGTGCACCCTTGATGCCGAGCAAAAGAAAGTGGAAACAGCATGGACAAAGCGGGTTGTGGGTATCGGATTGGTTGCCGCACATCGCCGAACATGCCGATGACCTGGCAGTGATTCGGTCATGTTGGGGAAATGGATTGAACCATTCCAACGGTGTATGCCAGATGAACTCAGGCTCGATTCTGGGTGGTCGCCCTTCGTTGGGGAGTTGGGTCACGTATGGCTTGGGAAGTGAGAATGAGAATCTACCCGCATTTGTCGTCATCGAAGACGGCGACGGGCACGTCATCAATGGACCACGCAATTGGTCCGGCGGCTTCATGCCCGCAAGCTACCAAGGAGTTGCAATCAACGGCAGCAATACGCCCATCGATTTCTTAAAGACACCCCAGCGCGTGGGCGAGTCGCGACAAGCCGCCAAGCTTCGGCTGCTCAATGAAATCAACAAGCAACACCAATTGCCGCGCGCATCCGATTCCGAGTTGGAAGCTCGAATCCATTCGTACGAGCTGGCCTTTCGCATGCAAGCACAAGCCCCCGAAGCGGTCGATTTGTCGCAAGAGTCCGAGCAAACTCAGGCAATGTACGGCATCGATGACAAATCGACGGCATCCTTTGGTAAGAACTGTTTGTTGGCCCGACGGTTGGTCGAGCGTGGCGTTCGATTCGTCCAGCTTTATCATGGGGCGGGAAGCAAATGGGACTCGCATTCGGCCATCGAAAAGAACCACAGCAAACTCTGCGAGTCGAGCGATAAACCGGTAGCCGGATTGCTTGCCGACCTAAAACAGCGTGGCTTGTTGGATAGCACGCTTGTCGTTTGGGGTGGTGAGTTTGGCCGGACGCCCATGAGTGAAAAGGGAGATGGTCGCGACCATAACGCGTATGGCTTTACGATGTGGATGGCAGGCGGCGGCATCAAGGGGGGCCAGGCAATCGGCTCGACGGATGAGATTGGCCTAAGGGCGGTGGAAGATCGATTGCACGTACATGATTTGCATGCCACCATTTTGCACATGCTAGGCGTCGACCATTGGAAACTTGTTTATGCACATCAAGGTCGACCGGAGCGGGCAACCCAAAATGAAGGCAAGGTCTGCAAGAAACTGCTTCTGGACGCTTAGATTTCGCACGAAAATTCTGTTGATACACTTGAACAAATTCATAATCGTGTTTAGAGAGGTACCTATGGCTGTGGTTAAAGATTCGGTTGCTAGGATTTTGCTTTGCGGTTGATTTATCCATGCGACTTATGCGACTTTGATGCCAAGTACTGCAAAAGGATTAGGTGATTCGGATGATTGTTTTGGCCCATCGTGAGTAGCGTAAACGGTGTTCGAGTTTAGCTTAGTGATGAATGGACTAAAGGCTGTTTGTTCTCACTGGGGGCCAGCCCCCAAACCCCCGGGATTTGTCGCATTGTGGTCAAAGGCAAGTTAAAGGAGTGGACG
>CAMCMB010000107.1 GCA_945875845.1 Pirellula staleyi DSM 6068 | reverse complement strand
ATCGATGCTTGTCCAATGCATTGAAGGTGACCCAGGGCGGCGCTGCGCTCTGCCCTGGGCTAGGTTGTGTAAGCCCGTTGGGCTACAAAATCCATTAGCCCCGTTGGGCTACCAAATCCATTAGCCCCTATGGGCTACAAAACACCTTGCCCTGCGGGCTCGGGGATAAGTTTGGTTTGGCTTTTGCATTTCGCCCCGAAAGGGGCAGCAACAACTTAGCCCAGGGCAGAGCGAAGCGCCGCCCTGGGTAAATGTCCGCCTACGCGTCGTCGCCCTGAAAGGGCAAAACTCACCGGCGTTACGTGTGGGATGGACAGTTCTGTTTGGCCCCTTCAGGGCAACGGACATTGAGGAGGGCGGCGTACCCAGGGCGGCGCTGCGCTCTGCCCTGGGCTAGGTTGTGTAAGCCCGTTGGGCTATTAAGAACGAGTTCGAAGACTGAATCGGGTCAGTTGCGTTGGGAATCGAATCGTTGCATGAATGGTTCGGAAAACGGTGCTTGATAGGTTTCGGACGATTTGCCCGAGGATTAAGGAGGGCATTCCGCGAGCCTTTTGAATATCTTCGACACCATGAGGCCAGTCCTTGACACGTTCGATGGCTAATTCTTGCCACCGTTTGCTGTACGGGAACATGGTAAGTCTTTGAAGCCATGATTTAGGTATCGTGACCTTGCCAAGATGAATGCCAGACAGCGAACCCGCTAAAACCGAAACATCCCCGCATGCTCCTCCGAGCAAAACGGATCTTTCTATGCAATTGCAATAGTTTTTTGGATGCCTGAGCCAAGCGTAGATACCCATGACGGCAGTGGCAGTAAGTTCCGCTGGAATGCCATCTGTCCATCCGAAATGCCTTGCGACGTAAGCCACGGATCGGTTTTCGGAAAGAAATTTTCGCATCTCTTTCAACATGCAACTCAGGGATGGTTCGTCGGTGGAAGCAATCAAGCTATCGATTGCTTCGAGTGGATCGAAGTTGACCGGATCGGCAATTTGGGCGATTTGAGCTGCATAACCGACCAAGGTACCCGCGTGCAGTGCAAGAGTGTCCATATGAGAAACTTGGATACACTTCTGAAACCAGCGAGAGGACGAATCCATGTTTCCCTGCAGCATTACTGCGAGGACAACGGAACGTATTAAGGGATCATCTGCGAATCCCGTTTTCATGGAATCATCGTCGGGTTTTCGAAACAGCCGTCGATAGACATTGGCGATGAGTTGTTTCGCATACCGCCATGGACCGGCGAGATGATACCATTTCATTCGATTTCGGAGTGATTTTGCAAAGAGATCTTTGTCGGTCTTCGATGCAAGCATTGCCTGAATCGTCATTAGCATCAAATGAGTACGATGGGATGTAACGCCCTTTCCTGGCCGAAACTGAAAGTGCATTGGACTTCGCCCAAACAACTTCAGGCTGATGCGAGGATGAAGGCCATCACGAGACAGCGAGATGGCATCCGCCACGGCACATCCCAGCAGCATTCCTTCGACGGCCTGTTCACGACGGAGCGTCGGAATTACATGACTCCACTGATATGGAGCGGGTTTTCCTGGTCTTAAGCCGCTCGATTTCGAACTGCGTGAGAGTCGCAGCTCTAGCTTTTTGCCAGATTCATGTTCTGAAGCATCCCCAACCTCCATGGCGAAGTCCTTGAGACGTAATTTGTGAGATTGTGGAAGCAACATTCGATCCCTAAAGAGCATTTCGTCCGAGGAGACACACAACCTTATTAGTATGGGTCGAATTTTTCAAGACCGATGCTCCTTTGGCAATAGAATTGCAATTTCTGACGAGTCCGCTCCGTTCCGAAGGCGTGAATCCAGAAAACCAGTTACAATTGGAAAAATTGTTACCGGAATGAGTTTGAAAACAGTCGCATGAAGGGAATTTCGATATGGACCGCAGAAGCTTTACTTTCAACATGGCTGCTTTGTATTTTGGCTCTGCATGGGCGTCTCGAACATGGGGTACCGACGAGCTTTTGCGGACGCCATCCCAAACCCGCGGTCCGTTTTACCCTATCCCCGAAATCGAGAAACAATCCTTTTTCGACGTCGACTTGACACGCAAAAGCGATGCTTCGCCCTTGGCAGAAGGGGAGGTCATTGCGATCCGAGGAACCGTCGTTGATTTTTCTGGAAAGGCTTTGGATCGCGTTTTCGTCGAAGTTTGGCAAGCGTGCAACTCTGGGAGATACAGTCATCCCAACGACAAAGGCCCGAGTCCGCTTGATCCAAATTTTCAATATTGGGGTCGAATGGAGACAGGTGCAGACGGATTGTTTTCCTTCAAAACGATACTGCCAGGAAAGTATCCTGGGCGAACACCGCATATTCATTTTCGAGTTGTAGCGCCCCGCCGCGAGACTCTGGAAACTCAACTCTATTTTCAATCCAACGAAGCGCTGAACAAGAAGGACGGAGTCTACAACAGCGTTCCCGAAAAACAGCGAAAATCGGTCACGACTACGTTAGAGAAGGAGGCAGTCGATGCAAAAGATCCAAATAGCCCCAAATTGCCGACGGGCCTTTTCCAGATCGTGCTCGGACCAAAAAGTGATGCAAAGTCAACGCCAGGAATGTAACGATGAGAATCGCGAGAGTCGCTGACGCGGATCCCAATCGAAATGTCTCCATGAAGCCAAAGAAGTAGGGATCGGGATGGGGGGAACCAAAAATTTTCCACCTTGCTTGCAACTTGTCGCGGCATTTAGTCGACATGAGGCTGCACTGGAGTGGCTTTGGAAACAGGTTCATGAGAGCTTCGGTACCATTGCAGCACTCAGTCCCAAGTTTGCCTTCACCGAGTCCGAATACTATCGACCCACCATGGGCGTGGGTTTGAGCAAGCAATTCGCCCTGCTAGAACCATGGTATGACCCTGCCGAGCTCGCCAAACACAAGCTCATGTCCAATGATTTTGAATCGCAATACGCCATGCAATTCGCATGCGAAGAAGAGCGTCCACTCAACGTGGACCCTGGCTATTTGTCGATGACCAAACTCGTATTGGCCTCGACTAAGAATCGTGAACATCGTATCTACTTGCGCGACGGGATTTACGCGGAAGTGACACTGGCCTTTAGAAATCAACAATGGTTGCCGATGTCATGGACATATCCCGACTACCAGCGCGAAGACTTTCGAGTTTTTTTTCACGAAGCCCGCAAGCGACTCGTCAAACAGATCGCTGAATCCTCATGAATAGCGATACGATACGCAGCGTTGCCATACCCATGTTGGTACTGTTTCTAGCGACAGCCTTGCCTGCATTTCTGATCTCACTTTTTGCGGTCGGTCTGGTGAAAAGATTCGCAATGACCCTCGGGCTTTTGGACAAACCTAATGCCAGAAAGGTGCATACGGTCCCGATTCCTTTGGGAGGTGGGCTAGGTATTTGGCTGGGAGTCGTAGGGACGTTTTTGATTGGAACGATCGTTCTCTATCTCTTGAGGTCGAATGAACAAATGGTTCGCGAATTTGTACCGATTCGATTGCAACCGCACTTGCCAGGCTTGTTGTCGAAGGCTGGTCAAATTTGGTTGCTGCTTGGAGGCGGAACTATTTTGACCATCCTCGGTTTGCTAGATGATCGATTTTCATTAGATTGGCGAGCGAGGCTTGCGGTCGAGTTTCTGGTTGCCGGGTTTGTGGTTTACTTGCAAAACTTGCAACTCACCGCATTCATTGGTATCCCATGGTTGACTGGTATCCTAAGTGTTCTCTGGATTGTCGTGCTGATCAATTCGTTTAATATGCTGGATAACATGGATGCCCTGAGCGGTGGCGTGGCCGCGATCATCTGCGGAATGTTCGCGATGATGTTGATCGTCAATCCAGAGCCAGCCCAGGGCCAACCTCAACTTTTTGTGGCTGCGATGCTTTTGGTATTGCTTGGTTCGCTGCTGGGTTTCTTGAAACACAATTGGCCCCCTGCAACCATCTTCATGGGAGATGCAGGCAGCTACTTTGTCGGCTATTGGATCGCAATTGGTTCGCTTCTCGCAACCTACGCAGGTGCCAAAGGATTGACGCCTCACGCTGTGCTTGCTCCGCTGTGCATTTTGGCGATCCCGCTTTACGATATGGGTAGCGTCATTTGGATTCGAGTTCGAGAAGGACGCAGTCCGTTTCAAGCGGATAAGCGGCATTTTTCGCACCGCCTCGTCGACCTCGGGATGACGAAGAAGCAAGCTGTTGTCACGATCTATTTGGCAACAATCACCTGTTCGCTCGGTGCATTGCTTTTGCCGCGAACCGATATATGGGGAGCTGCCATTGTCCTGGCGATTGTCCTTTGCATGCTGGCTCTAGTCGGAGTCCTTGAGAGCCTGACCGGAACGAACGGAACAAAAAAGCTCTAAAAAACATTGAGACAAGCATTGAAAACAACTGACGCACCGAGAGTCACATGGGTGTACGACCTTCCACGGCATTTGGCTTGTGTGTTGCTGGCGATATGCCTGGTGGTATCCCAACTCAATCCATGCGATTCGACAGTAAGCATGGTCAATGGGGACAGCGTGATTTTTATTGTGATGACTTTGGGAGTCAGCTTTTGTGTAGCAATGGCTGGTGTGTTATCTGCGTATGGCTTTGGATCCCGAGCTTTCGATACCGAGTCCAAGGGTGCATTCGTACCGTGGATTGCAGTTCTATGTTTCCTTTTTTCCGGTTGGTTGTGGATCTGCACAATCAGTCAGTCGGGTAATGGGAATTCGAGGTATGTTTATAATGGATGTTGGCAATGGATGGCACAGCTGGTTCTTTTGTTGTCCGTTGCAAAGCTTAGCGCGTCCCCCAAGGTAATTTCAGCGCTCGTTTCCCTGATGTTGGCTTGCGTTGCAGGCACGATAGGATTCGCATTGTTCCAATACTTTGTCACGATGCCAAACCTTCGCAGTTCGTTTGCGGCCGATCCGAATGCGATGTTGTCGAAACTTGGATATTCTGCCGACTCGTCGAATGGAATTTTGTACATGAATCGGCTTGCGAGTATGGAGCCGACAGGACCCTTCATCTTGACAAATTCGCTTGCAGGTTTCTTGGCCGCATGGTTGGTCTTGCTCGTCGCTTTGTATTGGAGTCGCAAAGCATTTCGCGGAGCGGGCGTCGCGAAACCAGACAGTCAGGCCAAGGGCTGGAAGGACTGGGTTCTCCCGACGTTGGTTGCGGCGCTCGTCATCGGTCTTTGTGTCACACTGTTTCTGACAAAGAGTCGCACGGCTTGGCTTGCAACTGCGATAGGTGTTGTTGCGATTTGCTTCACCCATCCAGTCCTGCGTAGCGAGTGCCTTAGATGGGTCCAACGGCACCGATTCATCGCAGGAGGCGTGGCATCCGTGATTGGAGCGGGCTTCCTGTTCCTGATAATAAAATATCCATTGCTCATCGCAGAGGCGGGCAAGTCGCTTTCCTATCGCTTTGACTATTGGCGAGGGACGATAACTCTCATCATGGAGTCGCCCTTTCTGGGATTTGGCGTGGGCAGCTTTCAGGCCAATTACAATCGGGTCAAACTCATCACCGCATCCGAGTCACCGGCAGATCCGCACAATTTCCTTCTGGAAACAGCCTTCGCAGGGGGAGTGCCCTTGCTAATTATCTTGAGTCTGATTTTGGGGCTTCTGATTTGGACGTTGTTGCGTCAAGCCAGCAGCGGGGCGACGTGCGGTTCCGAAGATGGTTCTAGGGTAAGTGACCAATACGAACGTGTGTCGATTTACTTGGGAGCCATGTGCGCATTTTCGGGTGCCTTGGCCTACCACCTCGTTACAAGTGACGACGAATTGTTTTATTCGGTTCTGATCTTCGTTGGATTGGGAACGCTCACGTATGTTTGCCTTGATAAGTTTATGTGGAAGGTCGGAGATACGAATATCCGCAATTCTTGTTTGGTTGCTGCAATGGTAATAGTAGTGCATTGGTGTGCGTCGGGTGGCTGGATGTTGCCAGGCACCATGAACAGTTTCTGCGTACTTGCGGGAATCGGAATCGGAATCGGGACCAGCCACGTTAGGAGGATTGGTTCCGCGGCCGAGAAAGGTCTTCGATCGCGGGCACGGATCATTCGAGCAGCCGTTCTGCTGCTGCTGCTGTTGTTGGCGGTCGGTGATTTTTCAAGAACGATGTGCCTGCCGATTCTGCGGAAATCAGAAAAGCTAGCAGCATTCAGCGACGCTTCGAGACAGGTACCTACCGTTGAGCAATGGCGAGAATTGGAGGCCGCGGACGTCTGGGACCCGGAATTGCCACGTCTGTTTGCGAATGAATGCGTTCGCGCTTTGGGGAGGCGGAATTTGTCGACCACAGAAAAAGAGAATTGGATTCGAGCATTCCACGATTCCGCCCAAGAGTACATGCGACGTGACCCAAACAACTGGATTTCCGCGACGGAGTGTGGTCGGTGGAATTCGATGCTGGCAGAGCTAGATTTGTCTTTTGCACCGCGAAAAGAGGTTGCCGACAAGCATTTTCGAGGTGCTGCGGCGTTATATCCGAGCGCCATTTCTACCCAGCTTCAAGCGGCAGTGAGTTCCAAGTGGTGCAACGACAATCAAGCTTGCCAGTCCTATCTGGCTCGAGTGGATGAAATCAACCGGGTGACCACTCATTCGGATCGCAGGTTGAGCGCCAGCCTCGTGTATTTTCCGCCAGAGTTGGAGCGGAGATTCGCCCCGCTGGAGCAGTCGGCACGTAAAAACATGGAAGTTGGGATGGCGAGAGGCGAACCTGTTATGCGGTGGCTACGTACAAACGCTGAAGATAGGGTAGAACCGTGAATACCTAGCATATTTGTGGTTGCCTGATACGATATAGGTGTTGTCGAAGACGGTCCGTTGTCTTAATGGTTGAAGTTGAATTGTTATGCGAATTTTAATCCTAACTCTCGTTTGTATCGCGGCTGGCTTCGGAATCGCAAAGTACCAAGTCGATCAAAGGGCTGCCAGGGTTGTCAGCACCTTGGGGTTGAAGGCGGACATGGAGGCGACCTTAGCTACCGTGCCCGTTCCGAAAGAGGAGCAAGGGCGAATCGAAGTCGTCGGCGGCGATACGTTCGATTTTGGGACCATGAAGCAAGGATCGACCCGGTCGCATAAATTTGTGTTCAAAAACGTTGGCGGCAGTCCTGTTCAACTCGAGTTTAAATCCAGTACATGCAAGTGTACGGTTGGGAAATTTAAGGAAGCGAAGCTGGAACCAGGGCAACAAACCGACGTCGACTTGGAGTGGCATGCCGAAAAGGGCGTAAAGGAGTTTTCGCAAACGGCCACCATTGCTTCGGATGTGATAGGCCAAGAGGAGATCAAGCTGAGCATCCACGGGAAAATTGGAGCCTCGTTCGTCTTTGATCCCCCCGACCACGATTTCGGGGATTGCTTGGCAAGCCAGGAATACAGTTTCTCAGGAAAGCTTTACAGTTTTGAGGAGACTCCCCTCAGAGTGAATGCTGGAAATTGGTCCGAGACGTCTCTGAGTAAGTATGTGAATGTTCAGCTTGGCGAGGTGCGAGACCTGAAAAAAGGTGAGCTTGCCGAATTTGCGGACGCCCGACATGTTATGGACTTTACGGTCAAGCTTGGTCGAGGCGTTCCATCTGGCCGATTTGCCGGAAATGTTGCCCTAACCTATTCAGACTATTCGGGCGAAAGCGAAGAAGCAGAACAGTTTAATTTCCCTATGCGTGGGCGTTCCGTAACCGTGCTGACCATAGTCGGCGGCAATGATTACAACGAAGAAAAGAACACCCTCAGCCTTGGTTCGGCAAGTTCCCGTGTCGGTCTGAAGAAGAGTTTCCTGTTAAAGGTGAAGAACGAAGGTGATATCGTCCCGGTGATTCGATTGGGTAAAATTACTCCTGATACGGCCGCCGAGGTTCTTAAGGTGAAGATTGGCGAACCGACCGTTTCCGCCACTCAAAGAATTTTCCCCGTAACCGTAGAGGTTGAGCCTGGAAGTCCAGCATGCGAGATGGCTGGCGCGTTCGGCAAGGATTTTGCGAAGATTGTTTTGGAAACCAATATTGAAAGCGCGCGCGAGTTTCCGATGTTCATCAAGTTCAGAATAACGGAATAGAAAAATCGCAGGCGTGCAACATTGGAGGTTCGGTCGGTGGCTCATCAACGAAAAAAGTCAAGAAAACGCACTTCAGGCGTATTGCTAGCTTTCTCGCTTGCATGTGGAGTCTCCTTAGCTATTCCAAATTTGCTTGGGGAGCCACCTCAATCCAGCACAAAATCCGCACAATCGAGCAAAGTGAAAATTCGATTTCAGGACGTTCCATCCGCCGACGAAACCGGCAATCCTGAGCAACAGTCTTCGCCTAAATTGAAAGAAGGCAAATTTACGGATGCAGGGAAGGCGACTCTCGCTACGAAAGATGACTCTTCCGCATCAGGCAGGCCCCTTACCGTCGCCACGGATGACGAAAAGAAGCAAAAGATTGCAACGGATTGGAAGGATCCTTGGGCCGTTTTCTTTATTACTGGCAAACAGAGTGGCTACATTGAGCCATGCGGATGTACCGGACTTGAGAATCAAAAGGGTGGTTTAAGCAGGCGAGATAGTTTGCTGACATCCGTCCGACAACGAGGCTGGAGCGTCGTACCCATTGATGGTGGCAACCAAGTGAAGGAAAATCGAAAGGGACGCCAGTCGGAAATCAAGTACGAATGGTCGGCCACCGCCATGAAAATGATGGAGTACCAAGCAACGACCTTCGGAGTAGATGATCTGTTGCTAGGAATCGATTCACTATTGCTCCCGATGCTCGATGACGGGGGCGACAAGAGTGGACTTTTTGTCTCCGCCAATGTCAGTGTCGAGCCACCTTTCGATGTGAAGTACAAGACGTTTCAAGTGAACGGCCGAAAGATAGGTTTAACGGCGTTTCTCGGAGACGATTACGCAAAGAGGGTTCGGAATGCTACGGACCGATTAGTGATTGATCCTGCTGTTCCGGCACTGAAAAAAGTGACAGCAGAACTGGCCAATGAAAAGTGCGACTATCTGATTCTCATCGCGCACTCAACGCTTGAAGAAGCGAGAGGAGTCGCCAAGGCGTTTCCTGAATTTTCATTGTTGATTACTTCCGGAGGAGACGGCGAACCGACCTATCGCCCCGAGTTGATCGAAGGAACCAAGACGCAAATGGTTCAAGTCGGGATCAAAGGGATGTATGTTGGGCTCTTTGGTTTGTTTGATGACCCTGAGCAACCCTTTCGCTACCAACGCATTGCTTTGAGTTCACAATTTGATGACTCACCTCGAATGACGGAGCTTTTTGGAAGATACCAAGATCAGCTGAAAGCGATCTCTTATCAAGGCTTGGGCCTGAGGCCAATCTCGCATCCGACGTCGCGAGAATTTGTCGGTTCGGAGAAATGCGGAGAGTGCCATACGACCGCTTACGAAATCTGGAAAAAAACTCCGCATTCGCATGCAACCGATTCGATCGTTCAGCCACCAGAGCGGACGGCTGCCAGGCATTTTGATCCGGAGTGCCTCGCTTGCCATGTGACGGGTTGGCAACCGCTCAGCATTCTGCCATACCGAACCGGCTTTGAGTCGCTTGAAGCGACTCCTCACATGGTCGGCAACGGTTGTGAGAACTGCCATGGCCCCGGGGCAAAGCATGCTGCTGCGGAACTTGGAGATCTTGTAGCGGACAAGGTATTGTTGGATCGGTTTCGGGCCGAGATGCGATTGCCCTTGGACAAAGCTCAGGACAAATGCCATGAATGCCACGACCATGATAACAGTCCAGACTTCCACAAAGACAATGCTTTCGAAGAGTACTGGGAAAAAGTCAAGCATTATGGCAAGGACTAGATGTCCGAATTGATTCGAAAATATGCGGTGACGCACAAGACGCACTATGAGTACTCCTCTCCGAGTTCGCTCTGCCATAATCAAATGCATTTGCGCCCTCGCAACTTGCCTTTTCAGCGGGTGTACCAATCCAATGTGGAGATATCACCCAAGCCAGACTCAAGATACGAGTGGATCGACAGCTTTGGGAATGAATCCGAGTTTTTCAGTATCGAGCATCTGCACCCGAGTTTAACCGTCACTGCAAAATCGATCGTGGAACGAAGCCCACCAAGCTATGCGTTGGAGCATTCCCCGAGTTGGAAAGACGTTGTGTCCATGATGCGCTCACAGCGAGAAAACAGCGATCGGGAAGCAGCTGAGTTCATCTACGACTCACGTCACTGCCAACGTTCAGAAGTCTTTGCTGACTACGCGAAAGACGTGGTGGTCGAAAATCAAAGTTTGGTTGAGTGCGTGCACATGTTGATGTCGAAAATCTACGTCCAATTCGAGTATTCCACGGAAGCCACGCATGTCTCGACTGAGCCTGCCGAAGCCTTAGAAAAACGACAAGGTGTTTGTCAAGATTTTGCGCATGTCGCGATATGTTGTCTGCGATCACTCGGCATTCCTTCGCGATACGTTAGCGGTTACTTATTGACGACCCCAGCCCATGGGAAAGAAAAACTTGTGGGAGCCGATGCATCGCATGCTTGGTTCAGCGTTTACGGCGGACCGATCGGTTGGATCGATTTCGATCCCACGAATAATTTGATCCCGGGCGTAGAACACATCACCGTCGCATGGGGTAGAGATTATGCGGACGTTGCACCTATCCACGGCGTTTTTATCGGTGGGGGGTTCACATTGCTTTCGGTATCCGTGGATGTGCAACCAATGGCTAGCCCCGTTTCCGACGAGGGGTAAAATCAACGGGAGTGCGAGGCCAACCCTCCAAACATCTTTGCGTTTTAGAATAAATTAGAAATCGATGGGAGAGCGAGGCTCCTGCCGAGCTATTTACGCACTGGTTCGGCAGGAGCCTCACCCTCCCGAGCCAGCACTGGTTCGGCAGGAGCCTCACCCTCCCGAGCCAGCAACAGGTGGTTGGGCAGAGCCCATGAAAGGTGCCTTTTCATGGACATGATTTCGCCGAGGAACCGCGAATCCAGGTTTCCTGGGGGTTGTGGACGAGGTACAATTCCCTCAACTCACCTCAACGCTTCCGGACTGAGTTTTCCCTAATTCCGGAAGTCCCACCCTAAAATCAATCGATTCCTTCATTCCGATCCATTCGCCCGGATGTCCTAAACTGTGTTTTGTTTATTTTCTAGAACCCAATTTGCACTTCTTGGTTGTGCCATTTGGCTAACCGTGGGCGAGCGCGTTCCAAGTCAAGAATCCGATGTCGATGGGGCCAGCAAACCGTCCAATCAAACGTTGGCGGAACGTGGCGCTAGCATCTATCGCGATTCCTGTGCCAATTGCCATGGTGGCGGGGGAGAAGGAGTCGCAAGCGCGTATCCCGACCCGCTCATCGGGGACTTAAGTCTTGGCGAACTTACGAAGCTAATTCACGACACGATGCCCGAGGGTGAACCGGGGCAATGCGTAGGCGAAGATGCGGAGGCCGTTGCGGCATATGTTTACGAGCAGTACTATAGCCCGGCGGCTCAAGTTAGAAACAGACCTCCGCGCATCGGACTTGCAAGACTAACAGGAAATCAGCTTCGACAAAGTCTTGCGGATCTCTACTCGCATTTTGGGGGAGTGGCAGATGCGTCCGAGAAACGCGGAGTCAGCGGGACCTATTTTGATGGGGATCGCTTCAAAAAAGAGAACAAGAAGATCGAGCGGATCGATCCTGTTCTTCAGTTTGATTTCGGCAAAGAAAGCCCAGGCGAAGGGATTCAAAAAGAATCGTTCTATATCCTATGGGAGGGTAGCCTCAAAGTGGATCGGACGGGCTGGTATGAAATCATTGTTCGCAGCACTTGCTCCTTTAAAATGGACTTCGGGAAATCCGAACGATTGTTTATCGACAATCATGTTCAATCTGGAGACAAGACCGAGTTTCGCAAATCCCTCATGCTCACGGCAGGTAGGCTCTATCCATTCAAAATAGATTTTATTCAGCGAAAGCGGAAAACCGAACTCCCACCTGCAAGCGTTTCTCTTTCTTGGGTAAAACCTGGGGGAGTCGAGGAGATCATACCGACGCGTCACCTGATGCCAGTGACAGGTCCAGGTGCTTTTGCATTGCAAAGCGTTTTGCCAGCAGATGATCGGAGTTATGGTTTTGAGAGGGGGATTGCAATCAATCGTCAGTGGGACGATTCCACGACCTCCGCTGCCATCGAGTTTTCGCAGATTGCGACCACGGAATTGTTTCCACGGTTCCTTAAGAAACACAAAGACGAACCGAACGAAAACAGGGCGCAGCTCAAGGCTTTTTTAAAGGAAGTCCTCGAAACGGCCTTTCGTGGACCCATCGAAAAAGAACTTGAGCAGTGGTACATCGACCGACAATTGGAGCGAACGGACGATGACGCGGAAGCCATCAAACGTGTTCTGCTTATGTCGCTTAAGTCGCCGCGATTCCTTTATCCTTTGGCGGATTCAGGTCGATCCGATTCGCAGCTCGCTGCGGATCGCTTGGCGCTCGTTCTTTTCGATTCACTGCCCAGCGATGAATGGCTTGTACGGCTCGTTCGCCAAGACGAGCTGAAATCACCGGATCAGATACGTGAGGCGGCCAAGCGCATGGTTCGAGACTACCGCACTCAAGCAAAAACCCAACAGTTGATGCAGGAATGGCTGAACCTTGCACAATTCTCAGAGATATCCAAGGATCAAACCAAGTTTGCGGGCTTCGACGCAGCGCTGGTTAGCGATCTACGAGCGTCCTTGGACGCGTTTCTGGAGGAGGTGATTTGGAGTCCTGAAAGCGATTATCGCCAGTTCTTTAGGGCGGATTGGTCGTTTGCCACCCCTCGAATGACGGAGTTTTACGGAGAAGCTTGGAAGACGGAAGATGGCCAAACGTCGGGACTCGCCCGGACCGTCGCAGATACCCGGTCGCGACACGGGTTACTCACGCATCCGTTTATGATGAGTGGTCTGTCTTATCACGATTCGACTTCCCCCATTCATCGCGGTGTGTTTTTGATCCGATATATGTTAGGCAGGACTTTGCGACCACCGAGCGATGCTTTTTCGCCGCTTAGCCCCGACTTGCACCCAGATCTAACGACCCGAGAGCGAGTTGAACTCCAAACAAGTTCAGAAAATTGCCAGGTCTGCCATGTGAAAATCAATGGACTTGGGTTTGTGCTTGAAAATTTCGATGCAGTCGGTCGTTTGCGGGAAACCGAACGGAATAAACCCATTGATCCGAAAGGAAGCTACCGAAGCCGCGCCGACGAAAACGTTTCCTTTCAGAACGTAAAAGAGCTTGCGGATTACTTGGCGGATTCTCCGGATGCTCATCGAGCCTTCGTGAGTCGTGCATTCCAGCACTTTGTCAAGCAACCGCCGGACGCCTATGGTCCGAATGCACTGAATGACCTTGTCAAGCGATTCGGAGAAAGCGGCTTCAATATTCGCGAATTGATTGTTGAAATTGCTATAATTGCTACCACTCCCCCCGAGAATGCCACCCCACCAAAGGAAAGTTGATATGCATCCATTGACATCCCGACGAGATTTCTTGATCAAGACCGGCGTGAGTGCGGCCGCAGCACATTTTTTGTACTCCTTGCCGAGCCTAGGGTGGGCGGCTTCGTCCGGGACCCCCAAGAAGAAGCGGATGGTGTTTTTGTTCAGCCCCAACGGTGTCATTCCCAAACACTTCTGGCCAGATCAGCTTGGCAAAGAATTTGAGCTCAAGCGAATCCTCGAGCCACTTGCAGATTACAAGGATCGGATGCTGACACTTCACGGTGTGTGCAATCGCATCAAAGGGGACGGCGATGGTCACATGCGCGGGATCGGATGTTTACTGACCGGTATCGAATTGTTTCCGGGCGATGTTCAAGGAGGATCGGATACACCTGCAGGCTGGTCGATGGGGATCTCGATCGATCAACATATCAAAAATAACTTGCAGTCCAATCCAGAAACGCAAACGCGATTTGGGTCGCTGGAATTTGGCGTGATGGTACCGGACCGAGCGGACACTTGGACACGAATGTCGTATGCGGGTCCCAACCAACCGATTGCTCCAATCGACAATCCCTATCAGATGTTCGACAAACTGTATGGTCAATCCAAGAACCGCGAATTACTGGCGAGCGTTTTAGATGATCTTACAGCGGACTTCAAGAAGATTGAGCCTTTGATCAGTGCGGCGGACCGGCGGTTGCTCGACGACCACGTACAGATGGTGCGCGAACTGGAAAAGGAATTGCAGACAGAGCTGGTTCAGCAAAATAAGCAGAAGGACGTTGGGCATGCTGTACCGGCCTTGGCTGCCAATGTGAACGAAGAGAACAACAACATTCCGCAGATTTCCAAAATGCAGATCGATTTATTGGTCAGCAGTTTTGCGTCGGACTTTGCTCGTGTCGCCACGTTCCAAATCACGAATTCGGTAGGGCAACCCAAGATGCGATGGTTAGATATCGATGAGGGGCACCACGAATTATCGCATGAGCCGGACACCAATGAAGCCGCTTACGAAAAGCTAATTAAGATCAACACATGGTATTGCGAACAGGTGGCTTACTTGGCGAAACGGTTAGCGGAAACACCTGAGCCGGATGGGCAGGGTTCGTTGTTGGATAACACCACCGTTGTCTGGACCAACGAGCTTGGCAAAGGGAATTCGCACACGCGCGATAACATTCCATTCGTATTGGTTGGGGGTGGATGTGGATTTGAAATGGGTCGCGCGATGGACTTCAAGGGTGTGCCGCACAACCGTCTGTTGATGAGTTTCAGTGAGTCCATGGGAATCCCCGTGAAATCGTTCGGCAACCCAAATTATTGCGAAGCAGGTCCCCTTAGTGGGCTAACAGCGTCGGATGCATGATCAGGCCCGTTTGGCACCTGCACGGCGATAAATTTCGTTTGGCTTTTGCAATTCGCCCCGAATGGGGCAGCAACAGCTTAGCGAAGGGTAGAGCGAAGCGCCGCCCTGGATAATACGTCCGCCCACGCGTCCTCGCCCTGAAGGGGCCAAACTCTTCTGGGATACGGTTGTTACGCCCGTTTGATCGCTACGGTCCAACCGGGCCAAGGATCGGCGGATTTGCATTGAACGTCCCGAAGGAACTTGGGACGGCAATGGGTGCCCCCGGTTGAATCACAATTGGCTGAATAGGAACGAGTGTTGGCGGAGGTGAAACGGCTACACCTTGGCTGGCTTGCAATCGGATTTGCTCTGCACTCGCAATCAAAGCGTCGTTTGGGACGATCGGCTCAGGAGTCAATTCGACGTCGACGATGCGTTCGTCTCGCTTCTCAAACGGCCAGAGTGATTCGGAAAAGAAATCGAGCGGAGGGATTTCGTACCAGGGCGGACTGAACTTGCGCAAAAATCGTTCTGTACGGTAACCATCACGCACGATTTCAATATTGCGGGTTCCGTAATACGTGAAGCTGGTTGAAACGGGTGTTAGCCCGATTGGCTGTTTATCGATATAGACCATCGCCCCAGCTGGATTCGTTCGAACGGTCATGCGTTTGCGAACGCAGCCTGTCGAGCTGGCGATCGCGATAAACACCGCCATGAATAGAAGCTGATAGATAATATCAGCCAATCGCTTTCGAGCTGAGCGTTTGCTGCGCATGTGTGGTCTCATAGACTCCAAATCGGTTTTCTTCCATCGGGTGGAGTGTAGGATTTCGTCCGTGTAAACCGCAAGATAGATTGCGTGAATTCGCGAAATCTTGAATAAACCCTTGTTTTTTTTGGCAATTCAGCAAACATAGCTTCAGTTCGCTCATTCCCACTCACGCAGAACATTTGCTCTCTTGGCCGCCATCCCTTCCCAACATTCCCAAATCGCCAAACCGAACGATGATTTGTTGGTTCAAAACGAACCGTTGTCACCGCTTTGCAAAGCCACGGGACATACGCTTGCATTCCTTGCAAAGCTGGTGAGTGGCTTTACGGTTCGTTGGCGTGGCTCGCAACCCGACACTTGTCAGCGCGTTTACTTTGCTAACCACACCAGTCATCTGGATGCGGTCGTCCTTTGGTCATGCTTGCCCAAGGAATTGCGCCAGTTGACGCGCCCCGTTGCGGCTCAGGATTATTGGGGTGGTTCGCGATTTCGTCGATTCTTGGCTAAGTCCTTTAACGCGATCTTGATCGATCGCAAGCAGATCAAGGTTCATCAGAGCCCGGTCGAATTGATGTTGCGAGAAATCGGAGATGTTTACTCGTTGATTGTCTTTCCGGAAGGGAGCCGGGCTGCGGATGGCGAAATGGGGGAATTCAAGAGCGGTCTCTACTACTTGGCGAAAAAGCGTCCCGATTTAGAATTGATCCCAGTCTACATGGATAACTTGAACCGCATCTTGCCGCGTGGGGAATTCATGTTGGTGCCCTTGCTCAGTTCCATCACGATCGGAAGCCCCATCTATCTAGAACCTGGCGAGCCGAAAACGGAGTTTCTCAACCGAGCCAGCCGGGCAGTCAAGGTTCTCAAGGAACGCTAACCGATTGGTTTAGCTAGTCGGTTCCGCCCTAGTGTCACGATTTGGAAATCCTAGGCCACAAGTGAGAGGATTTGCTCCTCTCGTCTGGGCGTACGAGCTTCTCGCCATGTCTTAGGCCGCTCAAGATTCTTGCTTCCAGATTTTGAGCCATCAAACTTCCAAGTTATTGGCTTGGCGAAGGTCTGATTGAAGTAGTCGATAAATTTTTGAAGCTTCGTCTCCAGATCTTCCAGTCCTGTGAAGTTGCCATT
>CAMCMB010000106.1 GCA_945875845.1 Pirellula staleyi DSM 6068 | reverse complement strand
GAGGAAACTTTCCTCACCCATGTGGCAAGCACATGGGGGCCGGGACCGCTTCGCGGTTCGGTTCGGGCTAGCTGACCAAACTCGCTGACCAACGACACAAGGTCGTTGGGGCAGGGACCGCTCGCTGCGCTTGCGGTCGTTGGGGCAGGGACCGCTCGCTGCGCTTGCGGTCGTTGGGGCAGGGACCGCTCGTTGCGCTTGCGTTGAATGGGCATGCCGCCAGCGGTCCGCGTTAGGTAGTTGACAAAGGTTCGGCAGGAACCTCCCCGCGCGAGCAATGAATAGTTTGGGCAAAGCCTATGAAACAATGCTTCCAGGAATGGCCTCGCCATTCCTAGTTATTCGCCACTCGCGTTAACGCGCTTGTGCGAGTCGTTTCCTAACCAAGTCCGGCAAAAATTTGACAGGGACCGAACCGTGGTCGAGCACTGCTTCATGAAATCGGCCGAGGTCGAATTGGTCGCCCAATTCGCGCTGGATCTCTTGCCTCAATCGATAGTGAGCCATCCGACCGACGAAGTACGTACTCAGCTGAGTCGAACTCTGCTTCGCCCGAACAATCTTGAGTCTTGCCTCTCCCTCGGATTGGTAGGCATCGTTCACAAGAAACTGGAGAGCCTGATCGTCGGTGATTTCGGTACAGTGCATTTTGTGATCGAGAATGGCGTTGGCAACCGCTCGCAAATAGAACTTCAACTGATTGAGTCGAAGTGCCAATTCGCCATTTCCGTATCCTTGATCCAGCATCATCTGCTCGGTGTACACAGCCCAGCCTTCGATGAACACGCCCGACTGAAGAACCCGACGAATCAGCGACGGGCATCGATTCGAATACTCAAGCTGTACATAGTGTCCGGGGTAGGCCTCGTGGATCGTGAGTATCTGAAGCATGTGGCGATTGTACTCCTCCAAGAAACTGCGAACCTTTTCTTCGCCCCAGATCGACGGCGGTGGACTGACTGCATAAAAACTCGAGCCTTTCGGGTCCAGTGGTAATGCGGAATCAAGGTAGGCTAACGAATTGCCGCGACGAAATTCGGGCATTTCAATCACTTGGCATCGGTCTAGTTCGGGCAAGCGAAGGATATCTTTTTCTTGGATGAAACTCCGAATGCTGCTCACGGTTGCGCGAGCGTCGACAATGAGTGTCTCGGGCTTGCCATGCTCCAGGCCCACTGCTTGAGTCACCTTGGCAATGGTTGCCCGCCGGCCCTGGTCGTCATCGGCAGGCAAAGGCAAATTGGGAAAATAGCGACTCCAAAGCTGCCTTGCTACCACATACATATCGCGTTGCACTCGAACAAACTCTGTTTCTGCTTCGGCTAAAACGCGGTCGGCATCCCACCCCACGTCCAAAACCATCTCTATCTTCCTCGAGAACTTTTCCTTCCCCAGCCGCCAATTATTTTTCGCGGTGGGGAGCAAGTCCTTTTCCAAAAACGCTTGATGCTTTTTCAACTCAGTCACCGCAATGGACGATGCAAGTTTCAGTTGCTCGATCTGCGGAGTCGTGCCCGCAAGTTCCAAGATGCCTTTTTCATAAAAACCAATTGCACCGCGATTTTGCAAAATACTTGTTTCGAGAATCGGCTTTGGCGGGCTGGTTAAGCTCTCGCGCGCGCTCGCTACGATTCGTGGGATCTGTTGGATTCTTGCGATGGCATTTCCAATATTTGCTTCTTTGGGCAGCGTCGATTGCGTCAACAGCGAATAGACACTATCGCTAATGTAGTTGCCGTATGTTCTCGGGTCCTCCTCAAACGGATTGCTATTCTCCGTCAACCAAATGTTGCGGAGCAATTCGTCACGGAATATCTGATAATCGATTTTCCCGTCCGCCGATAAACTCGCTTGCGAAAACTCTTTGACGAGCGTCTCAAGTTGTTTGCGTAAATGGGCTAACCATTTCGCGCGAGCACCAACTGAGATATCGTCTAGCAAATGGTCGAAGCGGTGATCCCCTAACAGTGTTGCCTCAAATGGCCGCATTTGGAATGTTTGCTCCAGGTGCGACTCAAAAAAGGCACGCAACCGATCGTCAGCCTCTTGGGCATTGGAAAGACCTGCGAGGCAGATTGTGAGAATCAAAAGACAAGAAGGAAAAGGGATGAAGCAGGTGCGCACGAACTAGCCCTCAAAGTGTCAAAGTCATCGGCAGTATCTAAGTCATTGTCAGCATCGAGTATAGGGTAATGTCAACGTTGCCGGGGCAAAGTGATTTAGATTCACGTAACTAACTCCGCGTACTCCGCGCCTCCGCGTGCATAATTCCTCGATCCTGTTTTTTAGGACAGACTCGGCAATACGTTGCATTTTCTCGCGGCATCCACTAGCATACAACCATTCGTTCGTAAATATCCCGCCTACCCCCTACCGTCCTAATTCCATACCGTCCTAATTCCGTACCGTCCGGAAGTCCTAACGGCCCCCCGCCTTGTTCGCCTCCTGTAGCGACCTTAGTCTTTGCTTTTCGGTTGCTCAATGCTCGCGGCAGTCAATGAGTTCCAGTCATGGCGTTCTCTCTCAATCAACATCTGATTAGGTTGTTGCCTTCAACGGGCTACTGTCTGCTGCTAATTCTTGGGCTTGTCCCATCAGCCGAACAAGGAATTACTTCGGAACCCGTCGGCGGAAGCACTTCGGTAAATCCAGGCGAAAAACAACGACCGATCAACTTCGAAAACGACATCGTACCGATCCTCACCAAGTTTGGCTGCAATGCATCGGGTTGTCACGGCAAAGCGGAAGGACAGAATGGTTTCAAACTGTCGGTCTTCGGCTTTGACCCGTTGGCAGATCATCGGGCGATCACGAAGGAAGGCCGCGGGCGCAGGGTATTTCCGGCTTCGCCAATGCACAGCTTGTTTCTTGAGAAAGCCAGCGGTGATCTGCCGCACGGTGGTGGGGTACGCATCCCGGCCGATCGGCCTGAGTATCAAACGCTTTCGCGTTGGATCGCGTTGGGCTCGCCGCTTGGTTCGCCCGATGACCCGCACGTTGCCTCGATCGAAATGTTCCCTAAGTCAGCACAATTGGCCATGGGGCAGACACAGCAGTTGAAAGTACAGGCCACTTTTAGCGATGGCTTTCAACTCGATGTAACTGCGCTTGCGACATTCCAGTCGAACAACGACGGCTTGGCCAGCGTCGATGAAAAGGGGGTAGTTTCGATTGGCAAAGTGCCTGGGGATGTGGCGGTGATGGCCAGTTATGTTGGGCATGTCGATGTATTTCGAGCACTCGTCCCGAGTGAAAACACAGTAGCGAGTGGTGCGACGCCCCATTTTGCCGAATCCAACTTCATCGATCAGCATATTCACGCCAAGCTCAAACAATTAAACCTACAACCCTCTGGGTCGGTCGATGAACCCACTTTTTTGCGCAGAACATTTCTCGATGTGATTGGAACGATTCCTACGCCTTCCGAGGCGCGAGAGTACTTTGCGGATTCGAGTTCCAACCGGCGCGCAAACTTGGTGAGTCGATTGCTCGAACGCTCCGAGTATGCCGACTATTGGGGACTCAAATGGTCGGATCTACTCCGCGTGAATCGCCTGACACTCGGCCGCAAGAATGCCTATCAGTATTATCGCTGGATCCGCGACAGTTTCGCGGAGAACAAGCATCTAGACCAATTAGCAGACGAACTGCTGACCGCCGAAGGGCCGATCCAAGAAAAGCCTGCCGGACTCTTTTACAAAGTTGTTTCCGATCCCAAGCAAATGGCCAGTACGGTCTCGCAAGCGTTTTTGGGGATACGCATCGAATGCGCCCAGTGCCACCATCATCCGTATGACCGCTGGGGACAAGAGGACTATTACGGCATGCAATCCTTTTTCAATGATGTGGCCTTCAAGCCATCGCCGCAAGGTGAAGTGCTGGTTGGAACCGGTACTGCCACGTCGGTCAATCCTCGCACCGGTTTGAATGTGCCCGCCCGAGCTCTTGGCGATAAAACCGTTTTCAAGGTTGATGCAGACTCTCCGAAACCGGTCCGCTTGCGTCAAGAGTTATCCGCATGGATGACGAACAAGCGAAATCCCTACTTCGCTCGTAACATGGCCAATCGCATTTGGGCTCATCTCATGGGCCGGGGGCTCATTGAACCGGTGGACGATGTTCGAATGACGAACCCCGCCTCCCACCCCGAGCTGCTCGATGCCTTGGCCGATTACTTGATCGAACATGATTTTGATCAACATTCGCTTATACGATTGATCACCGCATCGAATACGTACCAACGCTCATCGGAGCCGAACGAATCCAACGCGAGCGACCAGCAAAACTATGCTCGCTATCCGCTGAAACAGTTGGAGGCAGAAGTGCTTTTGGATGCGGTTTGCCAAACGACAGGTGTGAATGAAAAGTTTGCAGGTGTTCCTGAAGGGAGTCGTGCGATTCAGTTGTGGGACAGCCAAGTGCCGCACTATTTCCTGCAGTTGTTTGGTCGGCCAGCTAGAACGACAGCATGCGAGTGCGAACGAGTCTCCGAACCCACGGTCTCTCAAGTCTTACATGTTCTCAACTCACCCGACATTCAAGCGAAGTTGTCACACGACGGAGGACGGTTGACCAAAATCATTCATTTACCCGATGAACAATTGACCGAAGAGTTGTACCTTACCTTCTTTGGACGCGTGCCGTCCATTGAGGAACAGCAACTTGCCAGGGAGCACATGCAGAGGCGACCAGATCGGCAACGGGCGTTGGAAGACCTCGCGTGGAGCATGATGAATTCCTTAGAGTTTTTGTTTAATCATTAGCGTGATAGGCTGCCAGCCTATCACGCGGAAAACGATAGGCTGCCAGCCGGTCAGGCCAAAAAGGACAGGCGAGCAGCCTGTCCTACTACAACAACATTCCAATCTGGAGTCACTGATGAACCGAGTCTATTGCGATGGGATGAAACGCCGTGACATGTTGCGAATGGGGACGGCAGGTGTCTTTGGCATGGGTTTAACGTTGCCACAAATCCTGGCAGGACAGGCCAAGGCAGCGGCCAGCGGAGCGCCTACGAAAGACGTTTCGTTGATCATACTCTTTCTGCAAGGCGGTCTATCGACGATCGACACATGGGATATGAAGCCGCAAGCCCCGTCCGAGTTTCGCGGCGAATTCAAACCGATCAATACCAATGTGCCGGGAATTCAGTTATGCGAACATCTTCCTCGATTAGCTGGACAGATGGACAAATTTTCGCTGGTCCGTTCCTTCGGCCTTTCGAATTCGGACCACGGACCAGCCGATCACTACTTGTTGACCGGATACCGTCCAGGGGGTGGGTTCAATGGTGGGCTCAAACCCAACAACCAAAGACCGGCTCACGGATCCGTTATTGCCAAAAAACTGGGCCCGCGAGGGGCGGTCCCCCCCTACGTATGTTTGCCCAAGATGCACAACAGTGCTGGTTCGGCGTACTTGGGCTCTTCGGCCGCCCCCTTCACGGTCGAAGCGGATCCCAATGCGCCAGGTTTTACCGTGCCTGACTTGGCACCTCCACTGGATGTCGATGCACAGCGACTTGATAACCGCCGCGCATTGCTCCAAAAAATGGATCGTTTTCAACGCGGAACGGAGGCCAAAGCCAATCGCGGCGCCGATGCCTTGAGCACCTATCAAAAGAAGGCTTTCGAGTTGATGACTTCTTCTTCCACCAAGACGGCATTCGATATTGATCGCGAACCAGAAAAGTTGAGAGACGAATATGGCCGACACTCGTTAGGGCAATCTTGTTTGATGGCCAGACGACTTGTTGAAGCCGGAGTACGCTGCGTGTTGATTGACCATACGAATTGGGATACACATTTCGACAACTTTAATGTTCTCAAAAACGACCTGCTGCCGCATTTGGATTCAGGGATGTCAACCCTGTTCCGTGATTTGCATGATCGTGGCATGCTCGAATCAACTTTGGTGTTGGTGACAGGTGAGTTCGGTAGAACGCCACGTATCAATAAAGATGCGGGGCGCGATCATTGGGGACCAAGTACCGCGATCGCGATGGGAGGAGGGGGCATCCAAGGGGGAATTGTGGTAGGTGCCTCGAACGAGAGGGCAGAAAAGCCCGCCACCACTCCCTATGGCCCGGAAGATCTGGCAGCCACCCTTTACAAGTGCATCGGTATCGATCCAAAAACGGAATTTCACACTCCAGAAGGGCGACCAATTCCTATCGTACCGGGGAGTGGCCGAGTGATCGAAGGGTTGACTTAGCATGCTTAGCAATTCTTTATCCTTTCGCGATCATTGGCTTCTCTTCCTATGGGCGGCCTTAGCACCAAGCATCGTGTTGGCGGATGCACCCGTGGCCATTTACTTGTTTCCGGCGGGAGGACAACGAGGAACCGACGTTCCGTTTCGCTTGGGAGGATACGATTTGCATGACGGTTGTCCTCTTGAGATGACGGGACAAGGCATTGCTGCTTCGCAGCGAGTCGAACCCGCGACGGAAACGGTTTGGTTCGAAGGTCCTCTGATACCGTTGCCCGAATCGCAAGCTCAGGAGAGTTACCCTCGGGATCAGATTGCGAGCGTCGCCATCTCGAAGGAGGCGCCGCTGGGTTTTCGTAAAGCGCGAGTGAGAAACTCTCAAGGCGTTTCCAACTGGCTCAACTTTGTCGTCGGTGATTTACCGGAAATCGTGGAGCAAGAGATCGACGGTGCACCGTTGCCAGTTGCAGTGAAATTGCCGGTAACCATCAATGGTCGCATTTTCCCTCGCGAAGATGTCGACATCTGGAGTTTCGAGGCCCGCGCAGGTGTCACTTACCAATGCGAAGTGATGGCCGAACGTTTTGGTTCGGCATTGGACTCTCGCTTGAGCGTCGTTGGTCCAACCGGCAAAGTCATCGCCGAAAACGAAGATCACTATGGCAAGGACTCTCTGTTGCATTTCACGGCAACCGAGGATGGGCCCGTTCAAGTCCGCATTCAGGATGTCGATTTTGGTGGTCTTCAGCACTATGTTTATCGCTTGACCATTACAGATGGTCCCTTTATCGATTCGATTTATCCACTCGGAGGGCGACGCGGTTCGAAGGTAGCATTTCAATTGGCTGGCACAAATTTGCCTGATTCGCCCGTCGCATTGCAATTGCCTGCGGTTCCGCCGGAGTCGAATGAACTTACGTGGTCAACCCAAATCGCGATTGCGGGTCGCCAAAGCAATACCATTCGATTGGAACTGAGTGATTTGCCCGAAGCCATGGAGGCCGAACCCAATGACTCCAGTGAGGGTATCGCTTCGAGTGAGCCCGTTGCATGTCCAGTCGTGCTCAATGGTCGTATCGATCGGGCAGGTGACATTGATGTTTGGCGATTCGCGGCTCGCAAGGACGAAAGGATTGACATCGAGCTACACGGCTCGCGTTTGGGATCACACATCGATTCTATTTTGTCGATTCAGAACCTCGCGGGCAAGGAATTGGCGATGAACGACGACGCGGAAGCGGGGCAGAGCGATTCACGGATTGCATTTAAAGCTCCCGAGGATGGTGTCTTCGTGCTAACCGTGCGCGATCGATTCTCGTACCGGGGTGGAACATCGTTTGCGTATCGAGTAACGCTGCAGGCCAGCGAAACTGCACCGGACTACACATTGAGTGTTGCACAAGACACGCTGAATGTTCCTCGCAAAGGTGAGGCGAAACTGAAAGTAAAAGCCATTCGCAAAAATGGCATGAACGCCGCCATTGCCATCGAAGTCAACGGTTTACCCGAGGGGGTGACGGTTACTGGGAATACCATTGCCGAGAAGAAAAACGAGTGCGAACTGATCTTTCGCGCATCGGAGAGTGCAAGAATTAACGTGGCCGAGTTGACCTTAATAGGTAGTGCGACCATTGCTGATCAACTTGTGACGAGAGCGGCGACTCGCCCGCGAGTATCTCTAATCCATGCCGAAACGAATCGCATGACCTTAGCCGTAACGATGCCGACACCCTTCAAAATCGTTGGCCAATTCGAAACCAAGTACGCGGCCCGAGGTTCGACCTATGTGCGGCATTTTTCGATCCAACGCGGAGGTTTCGAGGGGCCGATCACGGTTGACCTGGCGGAGCGGCAGGTCAGGCACTTGCAGGGGGTCAGTGGACCGGTGATTGTCATTCCACCGGGTGTCAATGAGTTTGATTATCCGTTGCACTTGGCACCATGGATGGAGATTGGACGAACCAGTCGCACGTGCTTGAGGGGCGTGGCAGACATTCGGGAGGAAGATGGATCGATTCACAAGGTTAGCTTCACATCGGGTGAGCAATTCGATCAAATCATTTTGCTGGTCGATCCAGGGCAATTGGACGTCCGTCTCAACCGCACCTCGGTGAAAGCCTCGCAGGGAGGTGAGGCAGAATTGGTGGTGACGGTAGGACGCGGACAAGGAGTAACGGGAGATGTCCAAATCGAGCTCATTGCACCTAAGCATATTCACTGTGTGCACGCATCCGTTCTGCAGATCCCGTCAGACCAAAACACGGGCGTGCTGAAATTAGCGTTCACCAATGGCCCTCTCAACTCTTTCAACATGCCACTAATCATTCGCGCCACATCTCGCGTGAACGGTACGGCGTACACGGCGGAAAGGCAGATTACGTTCGTCGAATAGAATGACTGGAGGCACCTAGTCGAGCAGCAGTTGCTTTCGCTCGGCGAAAGGCGCGTTGTCCGTCGTACGGCGGGTTAATCATTGCTTGAGATAGGCATCATAATTTGTGGTCCCTTCCAGTTCTCGCATTCGTTCTTCGGTTCGTTTGGCCACTCGCAATGAAGCGTCAAGTTCCTCTCTCAAGCTATTCAGATCGTTTTTGCTTCCCTTGTTCATTAACCCTTGGTATTGCTTGACCGCAGACTGCATGTGATCGATGCTTTCCCGGATTTCGGTGAGGATATGCTCACGCTGTCCCAGGACGCTCGACTTCTGGTCTCCGTTCAATCGGTCTGCCAGCGAATGCATTTTGAGCGATTGCTCCAGTTGATCGATAGCAGACCAAAACAGCTGCCGAACTTGTTTGACGATCTCTTGGCTTTGGATCGTAATGCCGGGCTTTTTTGCAAACTCCTCAAACTCGCTTCGGCAGGTTCGCAGAAGTGTCAAATAGTCGTTGGTTCGGAAATCGCGATCGACGCGAAGTCGGTTTTGCAAGTCGTCTAGCACCGTCTCTTCGGCTTGAACAATCTTTTGAGCATCCTCACGCAGGATTTTTGCTGCCACATCGTCCGCAAGAAAAATCACTCGGGTAGCAAGCCATCCCACACCGCCCAAAACACCAACAAGTCCAATGACGTTCAGAGCCATGACACCGCCAACCGCCCAAGACATCAACCATGCGGATGCGCCCGCGACCACAGGAAGCACAACGGACGGGGCCCATAGTAATTCACTTGCAATGCGTGAGCGTAGGTCGGTCAACGGTCGATTCTCATAATTCGTAATGGAAACCGGATATTCATCCCTGTCGGGTTTCGTGCCCCCAGACCTAGTAAGGAATCTCGCCTACGCCGAAGGTCACGCGAGTCTCACCGGTAATCTGACCTGGGATCGTTTGCATTCTCTGCTTCGGAATACCTGCGGACTGCAAGTATTCTAACGCACCTTGGGCTCTTTTGGAGGCAAGTAGTTGGTTTGCTTCCACATCTCCCAAGCTGGACGCGTTTCCTCGAATCATCAAGTAGTACTGAGGCCAAGCTTGTAGTTTTACGGAAAGTTCGTCCAAAATAGTTCGGCTGCGATCCGAGAGAGTAGAACTTCCTCTCGAAAAAACCAGCTCTGGAACACTGAGTGTACCGACCGTCACAAGGCTTGACCATTGTTCCTGCGATAGCTCCTTCAATTGAAGTTCTTCTCGGATCGACTCAGACTGCACACCAGGATAAAAATTTCTGGACATGATCTGTTTCATGGGTCGGTCAAAGTAGAGGCGATTCCATTTTCCCTCGGCGGGCTCCCGGTCAATCGCACCGGTCGATTTAAGGACCTTGGAGACGCGTTCCAAGATGTTCTCGATGTGGACAATCGCACCTTGTCGAAGCCCAAAGTGAGCAAAGTTCTCTTGCGTGTTCTTCCACTGTATGCCTTCAATCATCTTGGCAACTTGACCTGGTTCCAGCTGCAGTTTGGTCCTTTTGGCATCGTCGATCATCAATTGCGATAGCTTGGCAGGTTCGCGAAAGGCAAAGAGCGACGTGAAGTAGCTTTCCAAAACGGCTTCTGCCACCGGTTCGTGCTTGAGCAAGAAATCGCGGTTCACAACCAGCGTATCGACGATGTAGCCGGTGAATTTCGAACTGTCGGTCAAAACATGCAGCCCTTCGTTCACGAGCATTTGGCTGACAAAGGGCTCCCAGACCACGTAAACTTCGTTGGTGGATGGATCGGCTTTCCGATAGCGATCGATCACTTTTTCGGGTGAAGCCACAGGATCAATCGACTTGGACGATACTTGGTCAAGTCCAAAGTCCTGCATGACCACCCGGGCCAAAGTCTCGCTTGGCGAATCCCCAACCAAGACGAATCGAACATTCGGCGAATTCAATTGATCCACGTTTTGAAAACGCTTCTTGTATGCGAGCATGGCGTCGGCACCGCGCGTCTCGTCGATAATTGCGATGATGGTTGCAGGCGGATACTCAAGCTTGGAAAAAGTCTTAATGAGCGCATCGGCGGGAAAAGCGGCGAACTGCAAAGTTCCTTTTTCGAGTGCAGTCGCGCGACCCGTGTAATCTGCTCCATCGTCCACCAACTGAAGTTTGATGCCCCGATTCGTGAGCTGATTCTGAAACTCCGGCGTTCGAAGGATGGCGTAACCCGAAAAACTATCGAGCCCCAGGGTGATTTCTTGGCTGTATCGGCTCGTGCCCGACGTGGCCGCAACGCTGGCTTCCGCTTCCTGCTTGGCCGTTTCCGTTTTCGCCTTGGTCCTAACCGGATCGATCACAAGTTTCCAAACGGAAACACCTACGCCCAACACGACCAACCACACGAGTGCTGCCAAAATGATTTTTGTCTTTGTCACGGCTTTTGGGCCCTCTTGATTTAATGTTTGGCCGGGTTTTGTGTTCAATGATTTAACGCAAGAATGCATTCCATCTTAGTTTAACTGTCCAACCATTTGCGTCCCGCAATACCCACTTCTTCGGTTGCATATCCACCCATTTTCAACGACTCTTGCATGACGCTGGATATCCACGCGACCGCCTCTTCGCGTGCTTGAATACGCTGCGAAGAAGCGTCGGTCGATTCTTCTAGGCAGATATTATCTTTGTTTGAGGCGCTACCATCTTGGAGTGATTCTTCAAAACGTTTGGGTTGGCCAACAATGATCCGTACTTTGGCAGGCATAAACAATGCGCTGTAGACCTCCCAGCCACGGGGTGCTCCCTCTATCCAGATCGGCACCAATGGCACGTCCGCTCGCATCGCCACAATCGCGGCTCCTGGTCGAATGGTAAGCAGCGGCGACGAGGTGCGATTGATTCGTCCCTCTGGGAACATTCCGACGAATCGACCACTCTTGGCCAACGCAATGGCACGCTTGGTCGACGTCGTATCGACACCTGCCCGATTCGTCGGTATGGCTTGGTAGGAACGCAAAATGGGCCCAAACAAGCCGTGCTTAAAGTACTCACCTGCTACCATCCAATGAACGCGTCGGCCACTCACCAATTGAACAAAAAATGGGTCCATCGAACAACGGTGATTCGCAATCAACAACGCGCCCGTTTTCATCCGTTCCGCCAACAAAATAACACGGCTCGAATCGGAACGACGGTCTTCAACATCCGTGCTCCAGCCCCTCCACTCAATCTCCACACGCCACAAAACTCGAGCCAAAGCGTAAACGGGCGCGTAGAGCAGCCGCTCCCAAGGCGTGTACCGACCAGGTCCAAAAAGCCGGAAGGCAGCATAAGCAAATGCAATACAGGCTGTGAGGATCAGGAAAATTGATGACGTCAAATTAGGTGCTTTTTCCGGTTTGGAATTGCTAAGTCGCAATTGCGAAAAGGTTTACGAAGGATACAGGGTGTGGAGAGGGAGCCCAAGGATAAACGATAATGATATCAAATCCTACGATTTGCTGGAGATTACTGACAAAGTTCATCGAAAAGAGAGTAGCCAAGTCAATGGGCTATCGAGTATCGTAGAGCGGGTCGCAAGGACACGATCTTCAGCCGGTCGGGCCCGGTGACATCTCAGCCATCGAAGCAATGTGTGGCTGATTTTCGAAAGGTTTGGGACAGAGCTTAGCGGCCACGAGCTCTCCCCCATGAATGGATCATGAAGCAGTGAGACATTACCATTCGATGATCAGACGCAGCTAGCTAGACAACCAGGACGCACACATTGTGGTGCTCCATGGCCCAGCACCGCGCAGTTGAATGGAAAATCAGAGTGCTTGCTGCGATGGAAAATTGAGATGAACCGGCCGACCGGCTTTTTTTTCGACTTTCATCCACGTAATCTAGACGACTCTTCCATAGTGGTTTCTCCCACCGTCCACATTCCCGTACTGCTCGAAGAGGTGCTTCATTGGTCGGGTTTGGATCGCCCAACGACGCATCCACGAACCGTGGTTGATGGAACGCTCGGCGGTGGCGGGCACGCTTGGCACTTTGTCGAGAAGCTTTCGCCTCAAGACTTCTTGATCGGAATCGACCGAGATGGAGGGGCAATCGACCGAGTCACGCAGTTTTTAGATACGCATCTCCCGCCAGCTACGGATCCAACACTCGCCGGCACAGCCGGAACCACTCGCTCTACCTGCCGCATTCGATTGATTCACAGTTCGTATCGCGAACTACCTCAATTAATGTTCGAGCAGGAGATTCCCAAAGCGGATTGTATTTTGCTCGACTTAGGGCTTTCCAGCGATCAACTGGAAGACAGGCAACGCGGTTTTTCCTTTCGGACTGGCGGCGAACTCGACATGCGATTCTGCACCGACGAAGGGATCTCGGCCCGTGACCTGTTGGCCAAGATCGACGAAAAAGAACTAGCGGACATCATTTACCAGTTTGGGGAAGAACGCTTTAGTCGTCGCATTGCCCGCGCGATTGTGGAGCGTCGTAAACTCGACCCGATCGAAACGGCGGAACAGTTAGCGGACTTGGTCCATCGCTGCGTTCCGGGCGGAAAAGTGCATGGTCGGATCGATAGTGCCACGCGCACTTTTCAAGCCCTCCGAATCGCAGTCAATCATGAACTCGACCATCTCGCTAAGGCCATTGAAAAACTTCCGGATTGCTTGGCACCGGGCGGCCGACTCCTGGTGATCTCGTTCCATTCCCTCGAAGATCGCATCGTCAAGCACTCGATGCGAGAGTCGAACAAGCTGACGGTTTTGACCAAAAAACCGATCGTAGCAAGCGAATCCGAAATGAACGAGAACTCACGCAGTCGCAGTGCCAAGATGCGGGTCGCCGAACGATTGGCCTAATTGCGAAGCTATCCTTCGAGCTTACGGGCTGCTGATCTAATCGTACGGCGGACTTCCTAGTCCGTCGAATCCCCCATTGACGGACTTGGAAGCCCTTCGTACCGCCCTTACCCAATAACGACTTCACTAAATCAACAGCCCGTTTGTCTCGAGGAAAGGCCAGACTGACGGCTACCATGGTAGTAGCGTTTTGATTGTCGATTGCTTTCCCATTGGCTGGTGTCTTGAATTATGATGGAGCACTCCATCGAACTGACTCCTAACCTTTGAAACAATCTGGATCGCTGTAAAATGCTGAGTCGAATTTGGACCTACTTCGGAATCGCACTGTTTGGGATAATGGAAATGAGCTTTTTGGATGGAGCTGGTTTGGCGAACGCAGACGATACAAAAAATCTGTCGACCATCCAGTATCGACTCTCGTTTCGACAAGCGGATACGCATCGAGTGGATATCGAGCTTTCTGTTCCTTCGAATGGGAAAGCCGAAATTGAACTCATGATGCCCGTTTGGACACCTGGGAGCTATCTGGTACGGGAATACGCTCGGCAAGTCGAACAAGTGTCCGCCGTGAATGGGGGGACCAATACGTTCCTTGACGTCAAGAAGAAGGACAAGAACCATTGGTTGGTCGTTTGCGATGGCGCAAACGAAGTATTGGTACGTTACACTCTGTATTGTCGAGAAATGAGTGTCCGGACGAATTGGGTTGAACGCGACTTTGCCTTCTTGACAGGTGCTGCCACCTTTTTGACGCGTTCCGATATGCTTGACCACCCGCATATCGTCCGGATCGATGCGTTGCCCAACTGGCCCAACATTGCAACGAGTCTTCCAGCGACGAACCCGCGTGATCTTTGGACTCGGACCGCAAAAAATTTCGATCAACTGGTGGATAGCCCGATTTTGCTAGGAACTATCAACATTCAGACCTTCGAAGTGGGGGGCGCAAAACACCATCTTGCCACCCTCGGTGGAGAGTCTTTTTGGGATACGGCAGCGGCAGCCAAAGACGTTGCAAAAATTGTCGAGGTCGAACAATCATTCTGGAAAGAGATACCCTATCAAGAGTATTGGTTCTTGAACTTGGCTACTGAGTCCGGTGGTGGCTTGGAACACGACGATAGCTGCGTGCTCATGACTGGGCGATGGTCACAGCGACAAAAATCGAAGTACACCGATTGGTTGTCTCTCGTGTCCCACGAGTTCTTTCATACTTGGAACGTTCGACGTTTGCGTCCGAAAGTACTAAAACAATACGATTACAACAACGAGCAGTATTTCCAGGAACTTTGGGTCGCAGAGGGAGTCACCAGTTACTACGACGATCTGTTTGTCGCGAGAACGGGCCTTTGCAAACCAAAGGACTACCTGGAGCGAATCAGCAAAAACATCGCTACGGTTCAAAACGCACCCGGGCGACTAGCTCAGTCATTGACCGATAGCAGTTTCGACAGTTGGATCAAATACTATCGACCGGACGAAAACGCCAACAATAGCCGCGTCAGCTACTATCTCAAAGGTGCGTTGGTTGGCATGCTGCTCGATGTCGAGATTCGATCGAGAACCAACGACGCCAACTCACTAGACGACGTGATGCGTTCGCTTTGGAATACGCATCGTGCGACTGGCTATACCAACGCTGACGTACGCAATGCCGTTCTCAGCGTCAGCGGTCATTCGCATGAGGAGTGGCTCAATCGGCTCCTGCAATCGACGGAAGAATTAGACTACACCAAATTGCTCGAATGGTATGGTCTTGAGTGGAAAAAACGCGACGCCGACAAAGATGCATCCAGTGAAAAAACCGTCTTTGGCAATGTGTACGTCGGACTCGACCTGAAACCGGAACTAGGCAAGGCCATGGTCGACAAGGTGACTCGAGATTCACCGGCAAGCCTTGCAGGCTTTAATTCCGGAGACGAACTCATCAGCTTTGATGGCTTCCGAGTGTCGGCCGAAAACTGGAGTGAACGTCTGAATTTGTACCGTCCGAGCGACGTCTGCAAATGTCTCATCGCTCGGCGAGGTAAGGTCGTGGAGTTATCGCTCAAACTTGCGATGCAACCGGAGAATAGTTGGACGCTCGTCAGGGTGGCCAAGCCGACCGAGGAACAAGAAAAGCACTGGCGAAATTGGCTCGCGATCACCGAGCCAGAAAAAAAACCGGAGCCCGAAGCAGCAGCCAAGTAATATTCCTCGTTCCCTTCGTTGTGCGACGCTCCGCGTCGCATAAATCACGACGGCAAAATCACGACGGCAAAATCACGACGGCTAAATCACGACGGCTAAATCACGACGGCAAAATCGCGACGGCAAAATCACGACGGCTAAATCACGACGGCAAAATCGCGACGGCAAAATCGCGACGGCAAAATCGCGACGGCAAAATCGCGACGGCTAAATCACGACGGCGGAGCGTCGTGCAACTTAGAAAGCATGGAAACACCTCTATCAGCCGATTTTCTCAGCCGGCGGCCTTGCGAACCTATTTTTCCGATTGAAAATTTGACGCGAGGGTATAGGATTGCTCCAGTCGGAATTACTCGATTTTTGCTATCCTGGATTGGCAACCGACATCCCGCCTCCCGCTCAAATTCTCTGGAGTTTGTCTCTCAATGAAGAAAAAATTGTTCCTGGCCATCGTTGCACTTTCCGGCACCGCATTTGGCCTAACGGATAACGCACACGCTCAAAAATGGGCGGACTTGACAATGACCGTCTTGCTCGATGGCGATGCTCCGGCACCCAAGCTGCTCGACATGACGAAAGACCCACTTTGCAACAACAGCACGAAACAACTTTCGGACGATCTTGTCGTCGATCCAAAAACCAAGGGCATTGCGAATTTGGTTTTCACCATCGATACGAAAAAGACCAAACTAGAAACGAGCCAATTTCATCCCGATTTGCAGAAAGTACCTGCAGCAAAGCCGGTCTTGGACAATGTGAAATGCAAGTTTGTGCCCCACGTTTTCGCGATGCGTGCAGGTCAAACGCTCACCGTCAAAAATTCCGATGACGCCGCTCACAATGCCAAATTTAGTTTCTTCGAAAACGAAGAAGTGAACCCCATGATTGTCGCGGGTGGTTCCAAAGACGTGATCATCACCAAGGAAGAAAAAGCCGCAACACGCGTCGACTGCAACATTCACCCTTGGATGAATGCATATATCATTATAACCAACCATCCCTATGCTGGCATCAGCGATTCGGTTGGCAAAATCAAGATCGAGAAACTCCCAGCAGGCGTCCCCTTGGACTTCAAGATTTGGCACGAAAGTCAAGACAAGTCGATCGAAGAAGTGAGCCTTGGCGGCAAGAAAGAGACTTGGAAAAAAGGGACGGTACAACTGACGCTCAAAGAAGGTGCTAACGATCTCGGTGTTCTGCTCATCAAAGCGGATCGCTTTAAGAAGTAGTTACCCCTGGGGTAAACCCAGGGGCATTTTCAATACATGCTATCTGGCATTATGCCAGTGGTAGTTGACCTTCGTGCTAGGGTGAAGGCAACGATCCCCTGGGGTAAACCCAGGGGCATTTTCAATACATGCTATCTGGCTTTACGCCAGTGGTATCTGACCTTCTCGCTAGGGTGAAGGTAACAATCCCCTGGGGTAAACCCAGGGGCATTTTCAATACATGCTATCTGGCTTTACGCCGGTGGTAGTTGACCTTTGTGCTAGGGTGAAGGCAACGATCCCCTGGGGTAAACCCAGGGGCATTTTCAATACATGCCATCTGGCATTATGCCAGTGGTAGTTGACCTTCGTGCTAGGGTGAAGGCAACGATCCCCTGGGGTAAACCCAGGGGCATTTTCAATGCATGCCATCTGGCTTTACGCCAGTGGTATCTGACCTTCTCGCTAGGATGAAGGTAACAATCCCCTGGGATAAACCCAGGGGCATTT
>CAMCMB010000105.1 GCA_945875845.1 Pirellula staleyi DSM 6068 | reverse complement strand
TGCAACACCCAAGGAAGGTTCTGGATTTTAGCCAAGGCAGGTTTTTGAATCAGTACCAATTGCCAAGGTTGGTGGAATTTAACAAAACACCCACTCAGCCGCTAGAGAGCTTGCGCAATCAGCTAAGGCTCACAGTGCCATTCGTGCCTGGCACCTATGGACCGTGAGGGGGCTCAAACCGCCTGACGGCGATGGATGGTAGCGAGACGGCCTCCTTGTGTCGTATCGGGCAGAAAATGTTTTTCTCTGTGTCTCTGTGTCTCTGTGTCTCTGTGTCTCTGTGTCTCTGTGGTAAAAAATAACGCACAGTGGGTTTCCAAGGGCGGCGCTTTGCTTTGCCCCCTGGGCTAGGAATGTTAAAGCCCGTTGGGCTACTAAGCGAGTAAAATCGTCAAAAAGCAGAATTCTTACAAAAGTATGAACGGATCGCCGCTCAGTTCGTCACTAACATAGATAGTGAAGCGCAACTCTGCGAGAAACCGTGCTCCCCTCGCCCTGTACTCGGCTGTTCTCGGCGAGAGGGAGCAAAATGGGTGTTGAGCATGAGTCCACGCCATTCCGGCTGAGAGGAAAAAGCGGGAAAAACGGGAATTAGCCGTTCAGAATAAAAAGCCATTCGAAAAAAGCCATTCGAAAACAGATCGTAAAAAATTATGAGACTCACACTAAGAACGTTGCTTGCTTACCGAGATGGCGTATTGGACCCAAAAGAAGCGGCCCTTCTTGAAGAAAAAATCAAAGAAAGCTCGACGGCCCAGCAGATTTCGCAACGCATCGAAACGGGGATGCGAAACCGTAAAATCGCACCTATTCCCGTCGACGCGCGCGAGTTTGGGTTCGAGGCAAACTTGGTAGCCGAGTTTCTAGACGACACGATCCCGATGGAAACGTTGCCGGATATGGAACGCAAGTGTTTGGAAAACAACACGCTCTTAATCGAAATCGGCAGTTGCCACCAAATCCTTTCCAGAGCCATCTCGGTGCCAGCTTCGATTCCTGCTTCTCTGAGACAACGTATTCGAGAATTGCCGTCCAAGCCGGTTGCCTATTCAACGAGCCTGCGAGGTCCACTCGAAAAGTACGGTGCCATCCGGCGAATCGATCCACCGAGTTCGACCTATCCAGTGAGAGTTGGCGATGGTATCGCATTGGAGTCAGCGACAGCCGCCCCGAAAACATTGCGCAAGACGCGTGTCGATTTGCGAGCGTCGGGTATCGAGTTAAGCGATGGCTTGGGTCGGCAAGTTCCCGAGTACTTGATCGGAAATGATCGAGGTTGGCTGAAAAGAGCTGCAATGGCTGCTTGCTTGTTGATCGCACTGGTCGTTGCTGGAGCGATTGCGATCGGGCCGCTGGACCGTGTTCGCATTTTGCTTGGTAAGCCTGATGGAATGGATATTGCCAAAGTTCCTTCGGTTCCAAAGCAAACCAAAACCGAGTCCATCCGTTCCGGTGACGAAGTCACAGAACCAAAAGACCGACGCGCTGCTGCCCCCATTTCCGAGTCTTCTTCGGCACCGCCAATGCCATTGGCACCGCCAATGCCATCCGCAGACGATTCCAAAGGTGCCGCTACGTCGTTGGGCGATAAAGATAAATCTGGTGTCAAAAACGAATCGGTCCCCAACCCTAGCATCGAGCCTTCTTCGATCCCATCCCGCAAGCCGAATCGAATGCAATGGTTGCCCGACTCCAAGCCCTCATCCGATTCGATCGTTTTGGCGAAAGTCAACAATGCAGCCGATGGAACTTCGAACTGGAAGCGATTGATGGCAGGCGAGGTTGTCCAAGCCGGCGAACGCGTCGTTGTACCTCCAGCACAACGCACCGAAATTCGCATCGAGCCCGGTATTCGATGGCTCTGTGCGGGTGAAAGCGATTTAGAGTTATTACCCAGCAGTATCGATTCCGCGAGGGTCGGGCTCAAGGCGGGGCGAGCCCTCCTATTTTCAAATCCGGATGCCAAGTCGATCGAAGTAGACTGCAACGGAATTCTGGTTTCGATTCGGTTCGATACGGACGACGCCTGTTGCGGTTTAGAAGTGCAAAACGTGATGCTGCCATGTTCGGATGAAATGCTTCAAGCTGGCAAGTTTGACATACAGCCCATCGTTCGGCTTGTAGGCGTTCAAGGTGAAATCGCTTTTTCGTACCAGGGACCCAATGAAGTCGCCGGGCAAGGCTCGTTGAATGTAGGGCAGTACGTTGTTTGGAAACAAGGGATCCTCTCGGAAAAGCAAGAGTTGGTCGAGGAGCTTTGGTGGCTGCGAACCAGTGCGGAGCGTCCCATCGATCAGCTTGCTTCCGCCGATCTCCAAAGCGAGCTGGCAAGCATCGAACCGACCGATTTGGACTCCAAGCTCCTCGAATTGACCAAACATCGCCGTGGCGAGCTCGCCGCTCTGGCTGTGCGTACGCGAATGATGCTCGGCCAATACGATCCAATTTTTTCGCCCGATGGGATCTTGAATCGGAAAGGTTTGCACAGTCACTGGCCATCGATTCTGGCTCAAATACCACAATCCCTTGCCGAACAAGAGAATAGGACTCAATTGGTCGAAGCCATTCGAGCCGACGCGCCGAGCCGAGCAAATACGATTTTGTCGCTTCTGATTCCAAAATCCCAGGAGCAATTGTCTGCTGGTGCGGATAAAATCTTAGTGGAAGCATTATCGAGTTCTGCCATGGACGAACGGATCATGGCAATCAGTCAGCTTTCCGCCATCACCAACAAAACCTTGGGTTACCAACCCGACAAAAACTCGGCCGATGCGATCCAGCAATGGTCGAAGATGCTCGGTAAAAACGAGATTAGGTACCCACAAACGAAAAGCTTCAACACGGAACTCAAACGATGATATTACCCCAGTCGATCTATCCGTTTCGGCTTGATCGGACGAGTGTTTGTGCGTTTCTGATGGCCGCGAGCCTATGCCCAATCGCATTAGGCCAGCGAACCGTGGTTACTCCGGATGGGACCGGCGTCGCGCTTCCTGAGGGAGGGCTGGGCGCATTTACGCAAGGCCCACCGCCACAGGGAGCAACACCACCCGGTGGAAAGCCACCCGGAGGAGAGACACCAACACCTGGTGCCGGTAAGCCTGGTGAAGCTGGAAAGCCTGGCGAAGCTGGAAAGCCTGGCGACAAAGACAAGAACAACGCAGAGAAAGTGGCGGAACCTATCAAGCGAAAGAGCGAGCCACCCGATCCGCCCAACAAACGAGAATTCGATGTCAAGCCTGACGAACAAGGCTTAGTGCAATTTCAATTTCGCAACCAAGCATGGCCTGATTTGATGCGTTGGTTGGCGGAGGTTTGTGGGATGTCGTTGGATTGGCAAGAGCTGCCAGGCGACTACTTGAACATCGCCACGCAGCGAAAGCATACGCTTGAGGAATCACGCGATTTATTCAATCGACATTTGCTTGCCCGTGGCTTTACGATGTTGGAATTTGATGGAACGATCCAGATTCTAAAGACCAGCGGAATCAACGCGGCACTCGTGCCAAAAGTCGAGCCCAGCAAACTGGCATCGTTACCGCCGAACCGATTTGTTCGCGTTTCGTTTTCCCTGGACACGCTGATTGCCGCCGACGTCGTGACCGAACTGAAACCTTTGATCAGCAGCAACGGAACGCTCAGCGCGCTAGCCGCCACCAATCGTTTAGAAGCCATGGACACCGCCGCGAATCTCTCGGAACTGAGCCGCATACTGTCCGAGGAACAATCGGAGGCGGCGTTAGAATCCTTGGCTCGCGAGTTTGTTCTCGAACATGTACGAGCCATCGATGTTCGCGAGCAATTGCTGCAATTTCTTGGGCTGGAGACGAAGAAAAAGGAGTCGATGTCGCGAGAGCAACAGATGATGGAAATGCAGCAGCAACAAATGATGATGCAGCAGCAACAACAGCAACAACAGCAAAAAGGGGGTGCTGCACCCAATCAAAAATCCAAGGCAGAGATTTACATCGTGGGCAACGTCCGTCGCAATAGTATCATTGCACACGCACCGCCGGACAAGATGGCCGTTATCGCCGCGTTTGTGCGACGAGTCGATGTCCCCAATGAGAATGCCGATAGTCTGGAAGCACTCCAAGCTCGCACGCAAGTCTACCGGCTCAGTTCGCTCGATCCGAAACAACTTGTGGCAAGTCTCGTCGCCATGGATGCCATGGAGCCAACCACACGTCTGGAAGTCGACGAAAAGAACAAAGCTATTATCGCCTATGCCTCCTTCAGCGATCAGTACACGATCAAAAAGATGATCGAGCGGCTCGACGGTTCTGCTCGCGATGTCGATGTCATTCAGTTGCGAAGACTCAGGGCCGAAGACGTGGTGGGTACGATCAAGTTCTTGATGGGGAATGAAGAGAAGAAAGAGGACAACTCTCGAAACCGCTATTACGATCCATGGGGAAGCAATAACAGCAAAAAGGATACGAATACCGACCAATTCCGCGTCGCGGCAAATTCACAAGACAATCAGGTGTTGATTTGGGCAAACGAAGTCGAGAGGGCCGAAGTTCAGAAGCTGCTTATCAAACTTGGTGAGCTTCCGCCTACAGGTGGGAGCGCCAGTCGCGTCCGAGTCATTGACGCCAACCGATCGAGCGATACACAAGAGTATTTGAAGCGGCTGCAAGAGGCATGGAGCAAGATTTCGCCGACTCCATTGGAGCTACCCAAGGCGGATCAGTTCGATGCTCCGGACGCCAAGAAGGAACCGGCGTCCGACAAAGAGAAGGAACCGAAAGACTCGGCGAAAAAGAAAATAGAAGACGAACCGTCCAAAGAAAAAGTTATCAATGCGGCGCTTGAGGACAAAGAGGTTTCACAGACGCCGTCCACTGTGCGCGATCAGAACCTAGCTCGGCTTGGTATACCAACGGGTCGATTGTCCGCCTCGAACCAGACCGAAAGCCAAACAGAAAGCCAAGGCGGGGAAACGGTTGGAGCTGACAACCAAGAGGACGAGGGCACTCCCAAAGATGAGCTCGAAACACCCAAACAGCCCTTGACCGTGCGCAATCCTTTGGCGGCGAAAGCCGACTCGGAAAAAGGATCGCAGAACGTAAAAGCTCCGATTCAAATCTCGTTTGATGAACGAGGCAACTTGGTCTTGAGGAGCGACGACACAGATGCCTTGTCGAAGTTAGAGCAGCTTATGATCGATAATGCTCCTCCACAACGCGGCTACGAGGTTTACGCCATCAAACACTCCAAACCAAGCTGGATCAAGTGGAATCTGGAAGACTACTACAAAGAAGAGAAGAAGGAAAACAACACCAGCAACTCGTTTATGCGCTTTTTCTTTGACATGGACGCATCCAACGAAAAAAAGAGCGACGAGGCGCAACTAGGAAAAAAACGCAAGTTGAGATTCTTGTCCGACAACGATACGAATTCGTTGATCGTGATCGGTGCGGACGACGCACAGCTCAAAACCATCGAGGAACTTATTCGATTGTGGGACGTGCCCGAGAAGACCAACAAGCAAAGGCTTCGGTTCACGAAACTCGTCAAGGTCGAGTACTCCCGAGCGGAAGGAATTGTCGAGGCCATCAAAGAAGCGTATCGCGATTTGTTGAGCACGAATGACAAAGCGTTTCAGAAAGAGAAAGAAGGAGGGGGAGCGGACGGAAAAGAGCCCAAGCGAAGCGATTCTTCGGACGCAATTTTTGACGGCGGAATGAACTTCAGTTTTTCCGGTCGGCTGTCACTTGGAGTCGACAAGCTTACCAATTCGATTATCGTCTGCGCCGAGGGGGAGGATCTGCTGACGCTCGTTCTAGACATGATCACACAGCTCGATACGGCTGCTATGCCCAGCGAGTCCGTTGAAATCTTGAAGTTGGATGGGGCGAATTCCCAAGCCATGGAAAAAGCGTTGACGGCTTGGTCGAGAGCCAATAATGTCCAAGTCCAAGGACAAGGGGAATTGGACCAAGCCCAACAGCAACAGATGCAACAGCAGCAGCAAGCCCTCAAAAACACCAATGGCAACCGATCTAATTCAGGAAATCGAAGCAAAAAATGAGCCATCCCTCTGTTCCTGTCGCGAATCCGATGTTGCCTTTGCTAGGCCAAAACGCACTCGTGACGGGAGCCGCTCGTGGGATTGGAGCTGGTATCGCCAAAGCGCTCGCGGCCGCCGGTGCGAACGTCGCCGTCAATGATATTCGTGAGCCTTTGGAAACGGTTGAGGCGTGTCTCGCCACGGGCCGCAGAGCCATCGCTGCGGTGGCCGACGTTTCGAATCAGAAATTGGTCGAAGCGATGGTCGATCGAGTCGAGAACGAACTTGGCCCAGTCAGCATTCTCGTTTCCAATGCCGCCTACAGCGATCGAGAGCTGTTCTACTTGGCGAACATGGAGGGTTTTGAAAAGACGATTGCGGTTTGCATGTGGGGACCCTATTACCTTGCCAGGGCGATCGCCAATCGGATGATCTCCCGCAGCAAACCGCTTGATGGAGGTCGGCCGAGCACACAGGGTCATAGCACACAGGGCAATATGGTCTTTGTCAGCTCACCGCATGCCTACAAAGCCATCCCTGGTGCGATGGCTTACAATATGGCGAAGGCGGCGCTTGACCAGATGGCTCGCACGGCCGCGGTCGAGTTGTCCGAGTATCGCATTCGTGTCAATATGGTACACCCCGGTTGGACGGACACACCCGGCGAGCGGAAATTCTTTTTTGATCAAGAGTTGGCGGAACGCGGTTCGCAATTGCCGTGGGGCAGACTCGCAACACCGGACGACATTTCGCATGGGGTCGTTTTCTTGGTCCACCCGCAGAGCGATTACATCACAGGCGCAACATTGTCTATCGATGGCGGCATTGTGCTGCCTTATCAAGAGCTGTTTCGAGTCCGCGACCGACCAAAGGGTTAGCGATTTCATCGAGAGGGCGTAAACATCTTTCCCATGTCGAACCATCGGAAATCATCGGGAGGACGAGGCTCCTGCCGAGCTATATACGCCACGGTTCGGCAGGAGCCTCACCCTCCCTTTTTTTACCAAACCTCCTGTCTCTGTGGAGCCGACACGTTTTAATGCCTCTTGCCAGGGAAGAGCTTTTCAAGCGTGTCACTGGAAGGTTTTCCTGCGTACTCGGAAATCTCGTAAGCCTCAATCAAACGAGGCTGGGGGCCAAACTCGGATCGCCAAAAACGCAAAAGTCTCGGGGCTGTTTTTTCTTGATACCAGCGTGAAAGCCATTCGCGCCGATCCGCTTTGTTCGCTGGTACCGAATCGAGAACGCCCTCGATCCAAGGCATCCATTCATAGAATTGCGATTCGTGGCTATCGAGCATTCCTAGCACGCTTTCCCAATGTTCCGAAACGTCCAGCACCACGTCTGGTCGCAGCGGGCAAGGTCGTGTGAACAGATCCGGCATGTAGGCGACGATGGGTTCCCGGTGAGGTGGCGGCAGATCTGGCGCGATCTTGGGCACTAACACCATATACGAAGCGTCTTGAACCGCTTGACCCAACGCCCGATGGTCGGGATGGTAGTCAAAAGTCCGATGGGTCAAAACCAAATCCGGTTGAAACGTGCGTATTTCCCGAATGATCGCAAGTCGCAGTTCGAGGGATGGGAGCAACGATCCGTCCGGGAAATCCCACGTGACATAGTCGGCTCCGATGACGCGGCCGGCCGCGGCTGCTTCGGCTCGGCGACGAACAATCAGTTCCTGCGATGGGACCGAATTGTGGCCCGATTGCCCGTTGGTTGCACTTATCAGTCGTATCGTCGATCCAAGGCGATAATGCGAAGCCAGTAGGCCGCCAGCAAAGAACTCGGCATCGTCGGGATGCGCTCCCAGTACAAGTATGCGTGTCATTGTTTTCCTAAAGCGTGATGAAGGATTAGTAAAAAAGAAAAAGGCCTCTCGGTTTCCCCAAAAGGCCTTGATGCATTGATACGGTAGACCGGGTTCGGTTTAACGCACGAATTTAGAAATTGTACATGGCCCCGAGTACCACGCCATGCAGAATCAGGCTACTGGAATTATTGATTCTGTTGTTATCGTTCTCATTGGAGAAGTCGCTCGGAATTTGACCAACAGCGGTTGCGACACCGTTGACGCCGACGACGCGGTAGCCCAAGTTGGCGGTCCAACCACGACTAATTCGGATACCGGCCCCTAAATTGCCTTCGCACAAAAGAGCCACGTCATTGAGTGAACTGCCGTAGTCATATGCGTTACCATTGAACGAGTTCTCCGAAAGAATCGTGGCGACGGTATCTGTCGTACCGGCACGGGTATTGGCTTCCATGTGATTGCAGTATACCCCGAAGGATGTCCCGGCAAAGAAGTTGACGCACGTACCGGTGCACCAGTTGGCATTCGCACCTAACTGACTGCCGATGAGGTCATTGGTTACACCATTGTCATAATAGAAGTCATCTTCCGTTGTTCCGTAGACTGCATCGGTTACGCTGGAAGCATATTGAAACGAGTCCTGGAATCGGAACCAACGCAGGCCACCGAACATGCTCAATCGCAGCTTGCTGCATTGAGCGCCGTACCATGGAGCGCAAGGCCCTGTCGGTCCGCAGCTGGGGGCACACGGATCACCGCCACTGCCATAGTCGCCTGTCTTATGTCTTCCGAGCATTCCCCCGTCACCTCCAGGGTATGGCTGCCGAGCACCACCGCCGAGTGCGAACGAAAAACAGTTGAGCTCGAAATTGTGGAACTGTTGGTCGCGAATGAGTCGGTGCGAGACGGCTCCCTGATAATAGTCGTTTACATTACAGCATGGCATTGTGAGCCCGTACGGAGTCGCTCCAGGGTCGGTTCCTTGTACCGTGAATGGAAGATTCGATCGAAGGATTCCACCGTCAGGTGCAACCACTTCGGCGGTTTGGGGATTGGAAAAAACACCCCAATAGGTTCCGACGATAGCGTATTGACCACTACCAAAATATCGGCCACCGTAGAACTGAACTCCGCCGGTGGGTTGCATCCGGGCGTCGTTCGTCGTCAAGATTGGGCTGTCTGGGTTCGTATAATCGCTCGTCAATCGCGTGTACTGATCGTCTACACGATTGAAGACCAATCCACTCGCGCCAAAAATCCATGGCGACGGAGATGCGATCGATGGAGCGCAGCTGGATTCGGGCATTGAGTAGTAACTGTTCGCGGCACCAACACTTACAACTGGAGAAACAATCTGCCTATTCGGCATCCCAACACCAGCGGTTCCTGGATTGTAAGCCGGCGCATACGAAGAGTGTTCGTTTGGAAAGGATGACGGAACTCTTGGCTGCGCCGGATTCGAGGGCGCGTATCCAGGTTGCGATTCCGGGGTAGGAGAGGGAGGAACGGTTTCTTGGCCACCCAGGACTCCGCTACCAACAGCACCGTTTTGAGCGTACGCTATCAAGTTCGCTTGGCCGCTCGTCCGCGACAGTACGTTACCGCGAGGATCGCCCGCGGTGGCCGTTGCGCCCGTGTTAGCGTCGCTGACTGATAAACCATAGCCTGTGTTACCGATCGAATACTGAGCGGACACGACTCCGGGGATTGCTGTAGCCCCCAATGTCAATGCGAGCCCATGAAACCAAGTTTTTCTCACCGGAAAGCTCCTTGCTTAGAACGTCCATCCTAGACGTGGCATCCATTTACCACTCCCAAAAGGAGCTTCCGTTGAGGAAGGCTCCGTATCGTCGCACCTTCTCTCCAGAGTCGACCCGATGACACAAATTTTAAGATCGACTGACCAGCGCGATGTCAAATTCCATTTTGAGCGTTTGCAAGCGTAAATTCGTTGCGGACGAAAATACAACCGTTACAAAGCGTCTAAGTGGCGTGTGTCCGCCGCCTAAAGCCGCCGGTTTCTTGGAAAAAGCATCAGGAAAAGCATATTCGGAACATTCGGAACACGAATTACGCTAGTCGCATTTCAACCGATTGTTATCATCGGAGAGATGCAAATTTTCCGATTGGTTCGTCAATCCGACGGGATGACGCGAGCCATTTCTTGACTCGTCCCGTCAACCCTTCACCTTTTTACTTCGTTATCTATGCGTTCTCTGCCTATTCTAGCCAACCACGATGCTTCCAACGAAGGGCTCGCTCGACTTCAAAGCGAAACGGAAAACGCCAAGGGATCGTATGCCTTTATCAGCCTCGGGTGCCCTAAAAACCTAGTCGACAGCGAACAAATGCTCGGTTTGCTTCACCGCGACGGTTACAACCTCGTTCAGGATCCCGAACGAAGCGACTTCGTGGTTATTAACACTTGTGGTTTCATCGACAACGCTCGTAAGGAGTCCTTCGAAGCCATCGACCAAATGCTTGATCTCAAACGCCAGGGCAAGATCCGTGGCGTCATTGTGACAGGTTGCCTAGCCGAGCGCCAGCAAGAAGCTCTTCTCGAAGCTCGGCCAGAAATCGATGGTCTTGTCGGCGTCTTTGGTCGAGACGATATCACCACCATCGTTAATCGATTCATGGACGGACTCGATGAACAACGGAGCGTTTTCAAACCTGCGCCCATTCGAGCGTTGGCGGATAACTTTCGTATGCAATTGACGCCGCCGCATTTTGCCTACATGAAAATCTCTGAGGGATGCGACCGTCTCTGCACGTTCTGTGCAATTCCCAAGATGAGAGGCAAACACGCCAGTAAGCCCATCGAAAGCATTCTGGAAGAAGCGCAAAAGCTCGCAGACAACGGCGTGCGTGAATTGATTGTCGTCGCGCAAGACACTACCTTTTATGGTATTGATCTTTATGGCCGGGCTAGACTCTTTGAACTCCTCGAGCAATTGGACTCGATCAACGGCCTCGATTGGATCCGGCTCATGTACTTTTACCCGATGTACATTGACGATCAACTTGTGAAGACCATTGCGAACGCAAAAAAAATAGTTCCCTACATCGATATGCCATTGCAACACATCAACGATACCATGCTCAAGCGCATGGCTCGACGCGTGACGCGTGACAAGACGCATGAGTTGGTCACTAAGCTGCGCGACGGGATCCCCAATCTTGTCATGCGAACCACCATGATCACTGGCTTCCCCGGGGAAACCGATGAGCAGTTCGACGAACTCGAAGCCTTCGTAGCCGAAATGCGATTTGAACGGGTCGGTGTCTTCACCTATTCAATTGAACCCGATACGCCCGCCGCCAAACTGCCGGATCACTTACCCGAGCGGATCAAGAAAGAACGACGCAATCGCCTTATGGCCGTTCAGCAAAGAAATGCATTTGCGTGGTGCGAGGAACGCATCGGTACGAGAATGGACGTCTTGATCGACAAAGTGGTGGACGAAGCCAACAACGTTTGGCTCGGACGATCCTATGCAGACGCCCCGGACGTGGATGCAACCGTTTTCGTAACCGGTGAAAAGGACAAGCCAATTAAGGCTGGTGACCTTATCGATTGTGAAATCGTTTCGTCCAAAAACTATGACCTGATCGCTGCCGCAAGTGGGCCGATTCGATAATGGACAGCACGAGCCCTCCTCCATCCAATTGGAATGTGCCAAATGCTCTTTCTGCGGCAAGGTTGGTTCTGGCCGTGGTCGTGTGCGTTCTCATTGAATGGCAATGGTTGTTCCCGGCGGTCATCTGCTTCGTGATCGCAGCGAGTACGGATTGGATCGATGGCTGGTGGGCACGCAAGTTCAATCAAGTGACCAAACTAGGTCGGATACTCGACCCGTTCGTGGACAAAATCATCATCAGCGGTGCCATGATTGCTCTGTGCGATGTACCGAATTCGCCGATTGCCCCTTGGATGGCGACGCTCGTGGTGGGGCGAGAATTGCTCGTGTCAAGCTTACGCGGAATGATCGAAGGACAGGGGGGCGACTTTTCCGCCAAACAATTGGGCAAGTGGAAAATGGTGGCTCAATGCGCAGCGATTGTGTCCGTCTTACTCGAATTGCAGTACGCGACTGCACCTGCTTGGTTGCATTGGACGAGTATACTATTCGTTTGGCTAGCGATCCTACTTACGGTTGTTTCTGGCCTTGAATACGTGATGCTTGTCGCAAAGAAATCGCAATGACACCCGTTTCGTTAACTCCCGTTCAAATCCTAGCCAGTTTGGCGATCGCCGGTTTGCTGCTGTCCATATTGGTCGGCTCGATTGTTTGCTGGATCCTTTGGTTGAGCGGTGTACGACGCATCAAGTCAACTGCGACCGAACCGCAAGCGACGATCGGGTTGCTCGATGTTGCCATGACGATCCTGGTTATGTTCATGCTCATTTCCCTGGCCGTGACTTCTTGGCGTACGATGGTCAAGCCAGTCGAACGCGAGGATATTCTGGTCGTTCGCGTTTCGGAACAACAGCCCGTAACGGAGATGGAAACATTCGATGGCACCGAGGCAGCTTCAGAAAGTACAAAAATTACAGAAAGTACAGAGGCGATTAACCTTTCTCCGGCCAAAAAAGAGTTGACCGAAAAGCAGTTTCTTTTTAGCGGATTCGCCATAACGACCCAGTTGATTTGTGTCCTATTGATGACGGGCTTTATCTGTGCTCGGACCGGTTGCTCGCTCAAGCGACTGGGTTGGCGAAGCGATCAATTCTTAGGCGATCTATTGGCAGGCTTGCAATGCTTCCTGATGGTCACCCCACCCTTGTTTATTTTTAACATTATCCTTGTGCAATTCACGGAGATTCCTTATGAGCATCCGATACAAAAGATGTTGGAGCAGTATCCGTGGCTGTTGGGAGTCGCTTTTTGGCAAGCGAGTATCGTGGCTCCGATTTCGGAGGAGTTTGCTTTTCGCACCTTGCTCGTTGGCTGGTTTGAATCCATCCATTTCGGCCGAAACAAGTTTTCTGCATGGATGTTTGGATTGCAAACATCGAATCACATCACGGGCCCATCGAATCACATCACGGGCCCACACGACCACTTCGACGTCTCCAGCTCACCGGGAGCGGACAATCCAATTTCGCTCCATTCGGACCCGAGCAAATCTTTTGTTCCGCCGTGGTGGCCGGCCGTTCTAAGTGGAATACTCTTTGGATTAGCGCATTTTAGTTACGGTGTCAGTTGGGTTAACTTGATCCTGTTTGGTATCGTTCTCGGCAGACTCTACCAAATTCGACAAAGCCTCATTCCTGTCATTTTGGTTCATATGCTTTTCAATTCGTTAAGCATTGTGTTGTTCGGTCTCAAGTTATTGATGCCCAACACCATGTCCCAGTAAAAAATATGGCCCCGTCAATAATCAAGGGTTGGAATCGCTATGAGACATCCGCTCGGAACCGTTTGGATCGCAAGCGTCTCTTTCATTTGTTTTGCATCGATTGCTGCTTGCCAAGAAATGGTGTGCCATTGGGCGAGTAGTCCCATTGTGATCGATGGACAAGCAAACGAAGCAGCCTGGCGGAACGCTCAGGTCATCGACCATTTTCGAATTCCCGCGACAGTTAAAAATGTGCCCGCCGCGTCAACCCAAGCTCGATTGCTTTGGGACCGACAGTACTTCTATTTCTTTGCAGAACTAGAGGATCACGATCTGTTTGCCGATGTCACGGAGCATGATGGAAAAACCTGGGACAACGATGTTTTCGAAATCTTTTTGAAGCCCAGCGACGAAGCCAGCGGTTACTACGAATTTCAAGTCAATGCGGCTGGAACGGAGATGGACATGTTCCTCCCAGATCGCAAAAGCGGTGGCTACCAAGCCCTCAAATCCGCGAACGTGTTTCATTGGAACACGAAAGTACAAAGAACGGGAACGCTCAATGTTCGCAACGATCGCGATGAAAAATGGACCGTGGAAGGCCGAATTCCTTGGCTCGACTTTATGCCGACAGGGGGGCGTCCGGACGTCGATGAAGTTTGGCGACTCGCGCTTTGTCGCTACGACTTTACCCTCGATCGAAAGCCTGAGTTGAGCAGCTCTGCTCCGCTGACGAAGTTCGACTTTCATCGTGTGGAAGACTATGCGCCCATTCGTTTTGCCGGCGCAAGCGAGTCGAATGCGAATGCTAAAATCCTGACAGCCCGCCCGCATTATGTGGATTCCAAACTCATTGGCTCACCCGAACCTCCGCTACCCTATCGCGCCGTTCGCGCTTTTCCCAACTTGAAACTCGAATGGCCTATCGATGTCCAAGTCGAACCCGGCAGTCGGCGATTCGTCATTATCGAGGAGAAAGGCTCCTACGGCCCCACGTTGATCAAGCGATCTTCCGAGGATCTGACGAGCAGCGAGTTGGAGCTGATCGCCGATCCAAAAGGGGTCGCGTACAGCATTGCGTTTCATCCCCAGTTTCAAACCAACGGGCAAATGTTTGTCGGCAGCAACGGCCAGTTGGATGGCGAAAAACACAAAAGCCGGATCGTCCGATACTCGTTGAGTCGAACCGCTCCGTTTGGTGTCGTCGGGGAACCGCTCACGATTATCGAGTGGGAGTCGAACGGCCATAACGGTGCAGCGGCGACGTTCGGCTTGGATGGAATGTTGTACGTGACTTCCGGCGATGGGACATCGGATTCCGATGCAAACGTCACCGGTCAGGACCTCTCCAAGCCTCTCGCCAAGGTGTTACGCATCGACGTGGACAACCCTGATCCCGAGCGAGCGTATTCGATACCGAGCGACAATCCCTTTGTCGGTGTTGCCGGCGCAAGGCCCGAGACGTGGGCATATGGCTTGCGCAATCCGTGGCGCATCACGACCGACGCCAAAACAGGTCACATTTGGGTTGGGAACAACGGTCAAGATATGTTCGAGCAGGCGTACCTGATCGAGCGTGGGGCCAACTACGGCTGGAGCGTGTTCGAAGGTAGTCAGCCATTTTATTCCAAGCGTACCTTGGGACCGACACCGCACGTCAAGCCGACGGTGGAGCATTCGCATAGCGAATCGAGGTCGCTCACCGGTGGAGTCGTCTATCATGGCACACGATTGCCGGAGCTAAGCGGAGCGTACATTTATGGCGACTACGCCACGGGCAAGCTTTGGGGAGTGAAGCACGATGGAACCAAGATCCTGTGGCATCGCGAGATCGCGGATACGCCCTTTCAAATTTCAGCGATCTCGCTCGATCCAGATGGCGAGTTGATTGTAGTGGATCATCGCGGCGATGCGCAAGGCGGCATCTACCATCTCGAACCCGTGCCCACGCCAGACGGGCCCAACACCTTCCCTCGAAAGCTCAGCGAAACGGGGCTCTTTCAAACCGTAGCCAATCATCAAATGGCGGAGGGCGCGATACCTTACTCGGTGAATGCACCCTTCTGGTCCGATGGAGCCATCAAATCTCGTTTCATTGGTTTGCCCAAGGGTGGCCGCATTGGATTGACGGATCAATGGGCTTGGGACTTCCCCGAGTCGACGGTACTCGTCAAGTCCTTTGCGCTGGAGATGAAGACCGGGGATCGCGATTCGCGTCGATGGATTGAGACACGATTGATGGCCAAGCAACAAGGGGAGTGGGTGGGTTACTCTTACGCTTGGAATGAACAACAAACGGAGGCAACGTTGGTGGACGCGTCAGGACTCGATCGAGAGTTTGCCATCCAGGAATCCGATGGAGCAAGAACACAGTCTTGGCATTACCCAAGTCGGACAGAGTGCATGGTTTGCCATACCCGAGCCGCTGGGTTCGTATTGGGGCTATCGACCCATCAAATGAATAAGGGCCATGATTATGGGAATGGTGTTGCAACCAATCAGCTAGAAGCGTTGGAGGCGATGGGAGTTCTCAAAACAAATTGGATTGAACCTGCGAAAGCCGCTTTGCGAGCGGAGATGGTATTGAACGGCAAGTCCCCCGCAGAGGCAGAGAAACAAGTCGTTGTCGAGAAAGTTGGTGACGGGCAAAGGACACTTCGTTCGGACGGACTACTTGGTCAAGTAGGGGACGCATATCCCAAATTGGTGGACCCGTACGATTCGGCCCATGATCTTGGGCTGCGAGCTCGGTCGTTTTTGCATTCGAATTGTGCCTATTGCCATGTGGAAGCGGGCGGGGGCAACGCGAAAATGAATCTTTCGTTCTACGCGAACCGCGACCAGATGGGGATTTTCGAAGTCGAGCCAACGCATCATCACTTCGGCAAGCAGGACGCAAAGCTCATCGCGGCAGGGTCACCAGAGCGATCGGTTCTTTTGCACCGAGTCGGGATGCGAGGACCAGGACAAATGCCGCAACTCGCAACGAATCGAGTCGACGAAGCGGCAATGAAAATGCTACGGCAATGGGTGACCGAGATGAAATGATCGATTGTTCTGGCAATCGAACAGGACGAACTTATTGGCTCGTGCTGGCAAATCCAGACGGTTTGGTCTATCTTGATTTTTACATGATTGACAAAGAATCTACGGAGGCAGTGTAATGAGAACACGAGCAGTACTGTTTTTTATTATGATGGTTTGCGCTTCGTGCAATATTGCACGGGCGGATCTTATCTATGATATATTCTTTCGTGGGGCATTTGGTGATGCGATCGACTCCACGACAAACGCGACACCTGAGCAAAAATTTACGGGTGTGCAAGTGATATTCCGTGAAACCGTCAGCGGGGGATCAACATCGCTTTTGGCAGCCGCCAATTTAAATGCTTACGCGGTGAATGTTTTCAATACGGGTTCAAACGGTACATTCAATACTTTGACTTTGAATACAAGTGGAGGTTTTGCGGGCGCGGCGAACGATGCGAATACACTCAACTTCGTAGCGCTTGGTATTTCATTCGGACAGCCGGGACGAACTTCGACGGACATCGGTGGGGGGAGGCGCGAAGCGTTGTTGGGAACTCTCGATTTGGTAGCGCCTACCGCCGGTTCAACAACGTTCAGGTTGGCTGATTTCAGTTCGTCTGACGGCGATTTTACAACCTTCTTGACTGGTGCTTCAGGACTAGAGAGCCTAGCAGTGGCCTCAGGTGGTTCGCTCAATGGCCGCAGCCTAACGATAACGGCAGTCCCAGAGCCGAGCAGCCTATTGCTCTTGGGTATCCCAATCGCGATCGGCCTAATGCGGCGAAAGCGGAGTTAGGTACTAGCTCCCATCGCAATCCGGAATTCTTTGGCGTAAAACGTTTTCGAGGCGGTAATAGATTTACAACAAAGCTCGGGAGGGTGTGGCCACCCCTCTAAACATGTTTTCCTCGACTTTGCCCAATCCATTCATTGCCTGGGAGGGTGATGCTCCTGCCGAACCTTGGCGCAGTAAGCTCGGCAGGAGCCTCGCCCTCCCGATGGTTTCCAATGCATTCGACATTGCAAAGATGTTTGCAGGAGTGCATCCGAATCTCCAATTGGATTTGACAACCGCCTAAACACGAAAGGTCAATGAGATGAGCCGAGCAAAAAAACCTAGGGTCGCGGAGCTTCGCAGACGCTTACGATTCGAGTTGCTGGAGATCCGACAACTTTTAGCGGTTAACGAATTCATCAACGCGGCAGGGGGGGCATGGGGGACGCCGTCCAACTGGAGCCTCGGCCACGTGCCGCTTGCCACCGAGGATGTAACGGCGGATCTGCCAGGGAGTCAAACGATCACTGTTGGCGCAGGCAATTTTACCGCCAAGAGTATCGTTAGCGCGGAAAGGATTATTCTGAATGGAAATCTTGACTTAGCAGGCGGGTCGGTAGACTCCTCTAGTCCCATTGAGTTGCGAGGCGGAAAGCTTTCGCAGGCGACCCTCACCAGTCAGACAAAGATCGTAGCGACGGCAACCGGCGGAACCCTAAGCAGTATATCTACAGATGGCTCGATTGATTTGTCGCTGGAAGCCAACGCGAATTTGAATGTTTTCGGCGGCTTGGAACTGAACGGGACGATGCTCCTTGGGGATGCGACCGGAAGTAACTATGGTCGAGTGTACTTTCAAGACGATGGCCTCAGTGGCAACTCGCTGACGGGTACGGGGACGGTCATCTTCGGCGCGAACGGTAATTACCTTCAAAACAACAGCAATCGTACGGGGGCTTTGGGTACGTTAACGATCGGTTCCAACGTAACCATTCGCGGCAAGAACGGTTCGTTATACAGCACGTACGGCAACGGCAGCATAGTCAATCAAGGAACGATCAGCACTGACACAGCGGGCGGAACGATCAATATCGGCTATGGAACATCGAATTTCACCAACACAGGCACGATCCATGTTTCGACAGGCACGTTGGGTTTGAACAGCAGCATGACACTTGCTGGCTTGGGCACGATCATTCGCACGGGCGGCATGATCAACCTAGGTGGTATTCTCGATCTGCAAGGCAATACATGGAATATCAATGCGGCCACAGGTTCATGGAATCTAACGGGTGGCACGGTCAAGAATGGTACGATCACCGAGTCGGCCGGTTCGTTGTTGATTCCGACCAGCAGCGGCGGCACGCTGACGGCGATTGCGTTCAACGGTACGCTTGATCTATCTCAACAAGCCAATGCGAATATCAATGTGTACAGTGGCTTGATCCTGAACGGAACGATGCTGCTGGGAGATGCCGCCGGCAGCACCTACGGGCGCGTCTACTTTCAGGACGACGGCAGCGTGAA
>CAMCMB010000104.1 GCA_945875845.1 Pirellula staleyi DSM 6068 | reverse complement strand
GACCAAGCATGCTCGGAGTGCCATTTCTTTTTAGCCTCAACAGATAATTCCTTTGGAGCGGGGAACGCACGACGGCAAGCACCTTTGATGGAATGAGCATAGCTTCCCGTATCAAAAGACGAGCCCGGCGTTTTGCGTGGCGTTTTAGTCCGATTGGAGCCCGGTCGGTTTCCATATGACAATGGTGTTACCCTCGCTTCGTGCTTCGCTTGTAGGCGTTGCTTCTCGGATTCGATGGGCGAAAAACAAGCGGCATCCGAAGCACGTAATAGATACTTGGCTAGAATCTTTTGTGCTTGCGGCCCGACGTAGATAGTACGTTCCTTGCCACGATAGGCGGTCTTATGCTTTGGTAACCGAATGAGCCATACGTTCTCAGTTCTATCGACCATTCCCGGAACTATCGCACATAGTTCACCGGGACGGCAACCGACAAGCTGTTGAAAGCAAACCATATCCCGTAGAACTTGCGTCATCGCCGGCAGTGTCGCGTCAACTACGCTCTGAGCGACACAAGTCACCTTTTGCGTTTCGGGTGCGACGGTACGACCGGCTTGAAGTGGAGCCAACAATCTGCATTCCTGGTACACGTGAGCCCTAATCATTTGCTTTTGAGCGGCCCATTTTAGGACACGTAGCAAACGTTTGGATTGCTTGTTCACGTATTGCCGGCTTCGCTTTGGGTCGCCTAGCCACCAATCGCGACACACTTCGAATTTCGAGATATCGAATTTGCTCGCTTGAAGCGTCGAGTACAATGAATCGATTGGACGGCAAGCCAGCTCTAAATTGACGTACTCGCTTGAAGCGGAATAGTACTTCTCGGCAAACTCAAGATACGCAATGCATACTTCCGCCATAGTTGGCCCGGAGGATGCCACCGGCTTGAAGGCCCCTGCGTGACGATTTAAGAGCCATTCCGCCTTGAGTGCCCGATAACGCTCTTTTGACTCATCGGAGCCATGCACGCCCAGATAGTAGAGCTTCCCATCGAATCTTACGTACGCCTGCCCTGTGGATTTGTGCAGACAATAACCCGGTTCTTTTGCCATTTTCGAACGCCCTGTGGAAAGTGTGTAGTACTACACGTTTTTTCACTGGTTTTACGCGCTCGGAAAACTGCTTCCGGTAGTCGTTTTCTCAACGATTCGCTTGGTAAACCTACAGTACACCCATCAGGGGTCGAACCTGAAACCTTCGGCTTCGTAGGCCGATGCTCTATCCAGTTGAGCTATGGGTGCTTGAACGAGTCTCACAAGAAATTTGTGTTCCTTGTTGCGTTCTTTTGATTTTTTAACCCCTCGCAAGCAAATTTCTACAAGAAGCTTCTCACGCCGATTCTATCGGTAAACGAACTGCTTGCAACCCACCAAAACAAGTTCCACCATCCCTTCAAGCGGATATTCCGGTTCCATCGTCGCCCGCTGCCTACCGAACCGGCCCAACTTGGCTTGACGCCTAGTAGAGATTCTTCTTCTGCAAGGTACTTGATACTGGCGGAGAACGAACGCAATCTCTCGGCGTCGCGTTCCGCAAACAGAAGGCCGAACGGTCGCTATCACGCAACGTTGACAACATTCGGGCCTTTGAATTCCCGTGTAATTTGCAGTTCCTCACCGGACAGCTTGCGCTGTTCCGCTTGCAAATTGCTTGCCATTGAGTGCGAGACCTCCGCAGCGATCTCGCCTTTACCCACGGAAAAGGTTGGCGTTCTCAAAGCACTACAGGCGTTGCTAATTCAGCCAAGCCCCCTTGTCATAGCGAACTCCATTCCATCCAATTGGAATGACAATCATGATAAAATCCTGACGGAAATCTTTCCGGCAGCGGGAAACGCTCGCAAGAATAGAAAACTATGAGTAACAGCCTTTTTCAATTAACGAACCGGACGGCCGTGGTCTTGGGCGGTACTGGCAGCCTCGGTGGTGCCATGGCCGAAGCACTAGGGGCATGTGGGGCCCGCGTGGCCATTCTCGGTCGAAGTGCAGAGCGAGGAATGCGTCGAGCCGAACAAATTCGCCGCGATGGTGGCGAAGCTGTCTTTCACTCAGCCGACGCATTTGACCACGACTCGCTCGTTCGAGCGCGGGATATGATCGAGCGTTCACTCGGACCCATCGAAATTCTCATCAATGCGGCCGGTGGAAATCAAGCCGAAGCGACCTTGCAACCCGGAGATGATTTCTGCCAATTACCTTTAAAAGCTTGGCAACAGGTTTTTGACCTCAATCTCATCGGTGGCACACTTCTTCCCTGTCAAGTTTTTGGCGAAACCATGCTGCTTAGGAATTCAGGGAGTATCATCAATATTGCTTCCATGTCGGGCATCATTCCTTTGTCTCGGGTCGTTGCGTATTCTGCCGCCAAAGCTGCCGTGATCAATCTGACCCAGTTCTTGGCTCGCGAATGGGCTTCGCGCGGGGTGAGAGTCAATTGCATCAGTCCCGGTTTTTTCCCCGCCGAACAAAACCGCGGTTTGCTCTATAACCCCGACGGAAGCCTCTCGCCTCGCGGACAACAAATCATCAACCACACTCCAGCCGGTCGATTCGGCTATTCGCATGAACTAGCGGGGGCGATTGTGTTTTTGGCTTCGTCTGAGGCCTCTTCGTTTATCACTGGCCACAACTTGGTCGTTGACGGTGGTTTTTCCGCAACGACAATCTAAAACCCAATCGCTGGAATGGGTTTCCCTAACTCGTATTGCATCTGTTACTCGTATTGCATCTGATGGAGAAATAATGGCGCAGCTCAGTGTTCGTACCGATTCCTGTGATCTCGACTTCCTTGCCCTGGGCGCACTCGTCCACCGATTGGATCCGGGAATCATCCCGTTTCGCAAAGCGAAATCGTTTGATATTCACGTCTCTGGGGGCGAGTACAATGTGGCAGCCAATCTCGCCGATTGTTTCGGACTGAAGACTGGTGTCGCCACGGCCATGGTAAACTACGGCATCGGCGAAATGGTTCAAGGACGGGTTCGTGAAATGGGCGTCAAACCCTTTTACAAGCACTTTGAGCACGATGGTGTACGCGGTCCCAACATTGCTACCGTTTACTCCGATCGCGGTCAGGGTGTTCGTCCACCAGTCGTGTTCTACAACAGGGCCAACGAAGCGGGTGGAATGCTCAAGCCCGGTGACTTTGATTGGAAATCTATCTTCGCCTCAGGCGTACGATGGTTCCACTCCGGCGGTATCTTCGCAGCCCTTTCCGAAACCACTTCCGAAGTGATTGTCGAAGGCATGCAGGCGGCCAAAGCGGCAGGGGCTGTCACCTCTTTCGACTTGAACTATCGAGCCAAATTGTGGGCGACCATCGGCGGTGCAGCCCGGGGCCAAGAAATGATTAGCAAGATCGTCAAGAATGTGGATATGCTCGTCGGCAACGAAGAGGACCTTCAAAAAAGTCTTGGCATCGCAGGGCATGACGTGGAATCCAAAGGCGCCTTGGATCCCGATTCCTTCTTTAAGATGATTGAACGTGCGGTTGATAAATTTCCCAATGTGAAGATGGTCGCAACCACCTTGCGAGAAGTGCATTCGACCAATCGCCACGATTGGGCTGCTGTCTTGTGGTATGACGGCAAACGTTATGTGAGTCCGACTTGCAGTCTCGACGTGGTCGATCGAATCGGTGGCGGCGATGGTTTTGCATCCGGCTTGATTTATGGCATGCTGACGGGCAAAGAACCCGAGCAAGCGTTGCGTCTCGGATGGGCCCATGGTGCCTTGATCACCACATTCCCAGGCGACACCACGATGGCCAAACTACCGGAAGTCGAGCAGCTAGCCAAAGGCGGCTCTGCTCGCGTGCAACGCTAGGTTGTTCACGTTCACGCGGTGTTGAAAATCTGATAGAGCCGTTGGGCGATAGCCCCGGTTTTCTAATTGCTCGACATTCGTCGAGAACCGGGGCTAGCGCCCAACGGCTAAGAGAACCGGGGCTAGCGCCCAACGGCTAAGAGAACCGGGGCTAGCGCCCAACGGCTAAGAGAACCGGGGCTAGCGCCCAACGGCTAAGAGAACCGGGGCTAAGAGAACCGGGGCTAGCGCCCAGCGGCTAATCTTTTGAACCCTAATTCTTTGCGTTGACAAAGCACTAGCCGACAGCCCGCAGGGATTGTTATTTATCCGCTCGCAAGGCTTGCAAGAGAGGCCATCGCATCGCCCCCCATGCTGCCGCGACGCTGCAAAGCAATCCGGTGACAATCACCACTCCTAGCATCGTGGCTGGCCAAGCGAGTCCAGCGTAGGGTTGGCCGCTGAGTATCGCAGGCAACGTTGCCAACGCTGCCGAGCCCACGCCTATCCCGATTCCACGCAGCAATTGCCATCCGTTTTCAAGGGTCAGCAGCCATATGAGTCTCGCCTTCGTAAATCCAATGGCCCGCATGGCTGCCAACTCCCCTCGCCGCTCCATCGCGCTCCTCAATTGAGCGATACCGAGCCCCATGGTCCCTAACAGCAATCCCAAGGCACCCAAAACTTGGAACGCTCCTAGATACGTATTTTGCACCGCAAGCAGTTGTCTCAAAACATCGTCGCTATGGGCAAGACTCAAGCCCGAATCGGACCACCCATTTTCAAGGATCTTTCTGGCCTGCTCGGTTTGCTCTCGAGACGCTGGCGAGTTATCGGCGCCCGCTTTCGACTTGATCAAGAACAGCTTGTGTCCAGTGACGGCAGGAAAGAGTCGTTCAAAATTCGCTTCACCGATCAGCAAGCTCCCCTGCAGAATCGTGTTTTGCAAGACACCCACGGTTTGGAAATGCACTTTGCGATCATCGAATGTGTAGTCGAATCTCTCGCCGACATAGCCACCTAAATGCAGCGCCCAAAGCGCAGTGTTCTGATCGAGAACGACGGGCACAGGCGCATCTTGCGAGCCTGTCCCCTCTGCTTCTAGTAACACCCAAGGCGTATGGTCCACAGGAACTTTGCCTGTCGCAAACCAGCCAAACGCGGTGCGATTTTCCTTGTTCCGGTCGATTTGATCCATTCGGGTCGCAACGCCTAAAACTTGCGGCTCACTCGCTTGAAAAAGATTGTTGCAGCTGGCATCGTCACCACCTCGAACACGCAATGGAACGAAATCAAAATCCTTCAATGCGGCTCCACGGTTCCCCAAAACATCGCGTTGGTACTCGGGGTTTGCAAGGTCCTTGTGAATCGCGTAAGAACTCTTGCCAACAAACGCGAAGCCACCTGTCCCTAACGTAGTCGGGAGAGACTGAAAGAGACTCATCGACAGAATCAAAAAGGATGCCACCGCAACAAGTCCAATTGCCAAGATGCTTCGAAAGGGTGCCCGCTTTGCATTGCTGCTGGCTAGTGAGGATGCGTCGATCATCGAACTGGCTGCTGCGTCGCTTGGAGGTGCAGACTTTAATGAAGCAAAAGCCCAGAACAATCCGCCCATCAGGAACAACATTCCTCCACCCACAAACGCTCCAGCTTGAGCTTGCCCCTGCAGGAACTGCCCTAGAGCCAAAACGCACACGGCGAGCGCTGTAAATGCGATAGCCAAAAACGAACGACGTTGTCCACCCATTCCGACCGGAGCACTCGTGTCCATCTGCTTCTTCAACAGCTTAGCAACCGTGATTCTCTTGAGCTGCCGCGTTGAAACAAGGATGGTGGCCAAAGCAGCCAGCCAGCCCAACAACCAACCCAGGGCCAAGCTGAGCGGCTGCGCATGATAATTCAAGAACGAAACGGTGATCGCACCTAACCACCAAGAACGGAGTCCCGAAATCATGGCATACGCGTAAAGAAGACCCAGCCCCACACCCAGGGTTGCCCCAATTCCCGAAACGACGCCACCCTCTAACAACAACAAGCGTCGCACCGAGGATCTCGTCCACCCAGAAGCTAACAACAACCCCCAATGGTCTGCCCGCTGCTCGATCGCAAGTCGAAAGAGCAATGCGACAAGCAACAAGGCCGCAATGATGACAAAGAAACTCAACGATAGGAACAAGGCGTCAAAGGGAGTTGTCCCGCTTGCCGCCTGGAGTTGTTGTCGACGCAATGGTATCTCGCGCCAACCAAGACCAGCCATCTCCTTCCTCGCAATGGCAGTGATCTTGGTTTCGATCTCTGCGGCTTGCCGCTCATCCAATCCGTCAAACCGTAGGCTGCTTGCGTTTCCGAATCGGGAACCGAACAGTTGGAGGCCGACTTCTTGCGATACATAAAGCTTGGGTGTCAGCCGATGAAATTTCCAGTATTCGTCATCTTGCTTTTCAATTTTGCGAGTGAGCGGAAAGGGCGTGTCCCATTTGCTGATGGACTCCTGATCGGTGATACCGGGTACGACGGGAGTCCACGCAGGGTCGTTGAACGGCGATGGCGGCTGCTCGAATTGAGCGGGACGATTCCCATCGAACGGAGCCTTGGGTTCCGTCAAGGGAGCGATGGCAGCAAGTGTTAAATCGTACGACTTTTCAATCTCTTCCCCATCGACGGTTTCTGGGAGATAGTACTCAATGCGAATGGTGTCACCAACCTCAACCGCAAGCTCATCGGCCAACCAACGTGTGACAACGACCCAATTGGCATCGCTCGGTTTTGGTTGAGGGGTTTCCTTGGAGCCAAGCATGTTGCCGAGAACTTCCCAATCCACTGCGCTGATGGTGGAGTAAGGGACGTTTCGACCCGTTTTTTCGTTGTTCTTAAAGCCCTGCGCCCCGTTGGCCAAATAGGTGAGTACGACCGATGGCTTCTCTGACGCAGCAACGCCAAGGATGGGGTCGATCATGTTCGGTGAGATCAACATCTGATCGGTCGTCAAATGACGATAGTCGAGGACTGTTTTGGCTTCCGACGCTTTGCCCTCGTTCTTAGGCTCCGCGTCTCCAAGCGATGGATCGGGGAATGAACGAGTCACATGTTGCCAGGAAAGTCCCAGATCCGACAACTTGGGGGAGAGCCCTTCTAGCAACGTTGGGGACGACACCTTGGGATCGTTGGTACTGGGACTTTGCTGGTTGGCTTGAGAAACAAAGACCGCGTTGACTTTGGACGGTATCTCCAGCGCTTTCTGTAACGAGCGCTTATTGGCGAAGGCGTTCATGATAGGGCGTTGATCGCTTCGCAAGGAAAATCTCGAGACGCTTCGATCCGGCAAGATGCTCACTACTTTCCATCTCGGGAGTACGATCGAGTCTTGCTCGCGTTTTCCTAGTGGACTGTCTGCCGGCACGACGGCTTGTGTCGCAACGCGAAGGGTGATCACGTCGCCAACGGCAACATGGAGTTTATCCGCAAGCGTCTGATTGAGGATGACCTCGTCGTCACCAGGCGCGACGTTGAGCGCGATCGTTCCGAGCGACCAAAACGATTGCTCGACACCTAAGAGCGCCATCTCGTTGGCTACAAAGGAATCGTGTTCGGCAATGGCTTGCTGGACGTACACTAAACTTTCTGTTTGGCGAGAGTCCGTGTTCCGCTTGTCGATGTTTTGGACCAGCGACTCATCGAACCATCGTGGCGCGACCAATACCGTCTCAATCGACCCGATTCGATCCATGGCGATGAATCGCAAGGACCCTCGCATGCTATCGCCGACCACCAGCGCGCCGACGATTACGGCGCTCGCGACCGCAACCCCCAAGGCCACTGGGACAAGTAGGCCACGAAAATGGACCAAGGTTTTGAAAACGAGAGATAACATGATTTTTCCTAGGGGGTCTGCTGCTCCCCACGTGCAAAGTACTTTGTGAGATCGCCTGCCGTCGCGTCAAGCCAAGTCAAGGAACGCCAAAAGACGACCGTCCCTGTTTCGCCCTTTTGTTGCAAGAGATCGATTTGCGGTCTTGTGCTGACCACGATGAGGTGCTCGATGCGGCGAAAATCCTTTTCGAGCAATCGCAAAGCCGTAAAGATTTCCTTATCTTCGCCGTGCGTCGCAACGCCCAATCGGTCGAGCAGTCCAGAACCTTGCGATCGCGATTGAACTCGAGCGGCGATTGCCGGTTCGGCATCTGCGATTGCCACCGTGACGACTCCGGAGTTCGAGGAAGCGATTTGACTGACGATCGTCGCCACGAATTCGACGGCAACATCCTCATGGTTTGCAGCCGCATCCACGACCTCTTTGCCGGTTTGAGGCATTCGAAAAAGATCCAGGAGAATAACTAACTCGCGACTATCCTCGCGTTGAAATTGTTTTACCACCAACTCATCACGCCGTGCGGAACTTCGCCAGTGAATCCAACGCGGGCTATCGCCAGCTCGATACGATCTCAGGCCGAAAAAATCACCTTCGTCGGAAGTGGACTTGGTTCTCCTTTGCTTGGCGCTGGAGCTGTGAACATCGAAGAGTCCGCCCCAACTGGGCAAGAGCCTACCAATCAAGGGTTGTACGATGAAAGACTCAGCGCTTTTGGGAGGTAAAATCCCTCGCATGAGTCCCATAGGAAACCGCGTTGTGAGTTCGATTCCAAGGAATTGATACTTGCCACGCCGCTCCACGACGCACCGGTACTTCTGAACGCGAGAGGACTTGGGCGGGATGGATGGATAGAGCAATCCGATTCCTTGCGAGACGGGCGTGGAAGTCTCATTGCGGGAAAGAAACACCATTCTGTCCTGGGCTAAGACGAGCCATGAACCCAACCATCGTTTCGGGTTGCTAATGCTCAATTCAATCTCAAAGGATCGTCGCGCTGACATGGACCTTGGCAGCCGACGCTGGGTCGTCAATCCGTGTAAGGTTTTTACGCAAACGCGCCATTGAACCAACAAGAGGCCCAGCAATGTTCCAGCCAGGATGATCAGCAAATTGACATCCCGCAGTACGGCTCCCAGCAAGACAAAAGCAGCCATGAATACCACTTGCAATCCTTCGCGCGTCAAGCGAGTTGACACGGGCGTCGCAGAGATCTTCACGGAGTTCAACACCCGGAAAGGTCGTTGGAGTGCGGATATCATTGTATATAACCACGTTCGACGCCCATCACGGCCGTCCATCATCGTCGTCGAACTGGTCGATTCTGAACTCAATCGTGTCTCCATTTCGATGGCTTAATGATTCGATGGCCTAATTAAACGGGTACTTGAACGGATCCCAAACAACGCAGAATAATCGACTCGGCCGCTGACCGATCGCTTCCAGCTGCGAAACCGCGTGGCAAGACACGATGGGCTAGAACAGGGATAGCCATCTTCTTAACATCGTCTGGAACTGTGTACATTCGTCCCGACAGAACCGCGAACGCTTGGGCTGCGCGATAGAACGCTAATGCCCCTCGCGTGCTAACGCCAACTTGCAGCTCATGGCTGATGCGAGTCTGCTCAACGATATCCTGAATGTAATCAAGGATTGAATCCTCCACCTGAACAGTCCGTGTCAACGCTTGAGCGTCCTGAATTTCATCCAAGGTTACGACGGGCGTCATGTGATCGACTGGCTCTCCTGATCGATGCGATTTCAGTACGTTGCGTTCGGCATCGCGGGCTGGATACCCAACATCGATCCGCATCAAGAAGCGATCCAATTGACTCTCGGGTAACACATAGGTCCCTTCGAACTCAAACGGATTTTGCGTTGCGATCACCAAAAAAGGATCTGGCATAACGTGCGTTTTGCCATCAACGCTGGCTTGCCGTTCGCTCATCGCTTCAAGCAAAGCGCTTTGGGTTCTCGGTGGCGCCCTGTTGATTTCATCCCCTAGAATGACATTGGCAAAGATTGGGCCCGGGCTAAATTTGAAGTCCCCGTTGTGATAGATACTGCTACCAATAATGTCGCTGGGGAGCAAATCGGGGGTGAACTGAATGCGAGTAAATTTGCCGTCGATGCTCTTGGCCAAAGCCTTTGCGATCAGCGTTTTGCCCACACCCGGCACGTCCTCGAGCAGCACATGCTCGCCTGCAAGCAATGCAACCAACGTCTTTCGAACTGCTTCTATTTTCCCAAGTACGACTGCTTCAATGTTCGTTTCAAGTCGTTTCAAAACGGTTTGTATCGACGCACTCATTCAGTTGGGTTGTCCTTGTTTGCGATTGAATCCCATCTCACGCGACGCTGATAAGGTTATCTCGGAAAAGGTGGCAATGAACAATGACCCGCCTATTCGATTCGAAAAATCGATTAAGAAATCGTCCGACTCAATCGGCCATAAAGGCCGGCAATTAATAGTGCTAATGCGATCAAGCCAAAGCCGTACCAAACCGTCGCAGGCACGTCCCACCACGCCATTTCGGCGAACCACGCATTTGCGAACGCGCAAAGGGCAATGAAACCGAAGTAAAGGAAAGAGAAAAACGCTAACAGTACTAAGCCAATCTTTTCGCGACGCGCAATTTCCTTCTTGGATTCGGTATCCACTTTGTTTTCAGAATGCAGCATTAGTAATTCCCATTTCGTTTTCGGTCCGGACGAACTGCAGTGAACGTCCCGTTCATTGTACATGAAATCGCGTTCCTTCGCGGATAGGTTGTGATTTGGTAACCCGACGCGTAATGGCTTATTGCTTTAGTGAAGTCGTTATTGGGTAAGGGCGGTACGACGGACTTCCAAGTCCGTCCATTGGGAATTCGACGGACTAGGAAGTCCGTCGTACCATTAAAGCAACAAGCCGGTAAGCGAGGTATTGCTGGCGGAGCCTCGCTTACGTGCACGGGTTACCAAAGTGTGGCACGAGCGTCTCGCTCGTGAATCCATGGGCGAGACGCCCACATTTCAGGGCAGGCTAGGCTCGAAATCCCAATGGATTTGCATGATCTCCGTGCGATTTCTCCCCCACGCCCCGCTTCGGCCGCTTCGGGGAGAGGGGATCGGGGGGGCGAGGAGTAGAGCCCTGACTTGGTAGCCTCCGGTTCAGTGGTTTGTTTACGCTTATGCAACGAGGCTAGACATTGAATTCACGCTCAAAAAACCAATCAAAACACAGAGTAAACCCCCTCTATGAGTACTGGTTTGTCAACACGGGGAAAGTAGTTTTTATTAAAATTGTTTTTGCTTGGACGGAGGATGGGGCTCTGCGGGGACGCAACCTGAGCGCCGATCCAAGGCTGGAAGCAATGGGGGAGGGTATCGAGAGATGCCCTCCCTTGTCTTTTGGCTCGCTCGCCTTGGAATGCCTCCAAAAATTGCTTTTAGCTCAAAGCGTAAAATCCATACCCTCGATGTGCACTTTTGGCCTGTTTTCGTTTTCACGTCCAGATTCTTGTCGCCCTGCTTCGTAACAGCTAACCACCTTGCAATCGTCGGATAAGCCAAGAGCCTTTTTTGCAGCGGCAATTTCCTTGAGCATTTCCTTTCGGGTCAGGTCAAAAGGTCCGCAAATTTTGATAGTTCGGATTCGGGGGTTCCGGGCAAGCGAGTCGGCAAAAGCGAGCTTCCATTCGCTGGAACTGAGTTCAATGGCCATGTACAAAACATCGCCTGAAATGATAGGATTGGAAGTTGGGTTGGTAGTCATGTCATACTCCTGGGGATGCTGAGACAAAAGCAGTATTATGAAGGCTACCAGCCCTCTTTAAACCCATAGCATCTCTCCTTGGCGATCCATGCATCTTTGGCTTAAACTGCGACGCCTAACAAACTACCAAATCGTATTTTCCGATCAAAAAAATGGTTCAAAAGCAACGTCAGGATGCCGCGATCAACGCGCTGCGAATGATTCCCACCAAGTGGGCTGTGATCATTGTCGTGGCTATCATTGGATACGTCCTCCTTCAACCACAAGTAAACAAGTGGTTTGGCTGGAGTCTGCCAAGTGTTGCAAGTCTGGTTGGCGACGAAAAACCAACGAGCAAGACGAAGCAGGAAAAGCCCAACTCCGTCGAAAAAACCAGCACGCCCAAATCCGATTCGAAGCAATCCCAAGCGGCGGTGGAAAAGAAATCGGACCAAGACGATTCGAGAAGCAAGACTCCTACCGCTCAACCGCGAGTCAGCGACCAACAAGTTGGGGCCGAACCGCCCTCGGAAAAATTCCATGGAATTCTTGTGGAAATTGGACGCAACCGTTTCGAGTCGCCGGCGGGTCTGGTTTATGGGCCTGGCTCAGAAGAAGGGCATCGCCTAAAACACATCGAGAGACACTTGGAGGACCAACCCAAACGGCCCGGCTTGCATGGCGTCTTCGACGGGGACATGCATGCGTTCTTGGTCGCAATCGACGACGCTTATTCGCGAGCCAAGAGCGGGGGCAAGGGAACCAAAAAGATTCCGGACCAAGGCTCGACGATTTACGAAGCGTCCTTTGCGAAACCGATCGGATTTCTTGGTGGGCAAGAGGGTGGTCGAAAACGCCAACCTCCACTCAAAAAGTTGCGGGTCGTCGTGCGTGGCAATTCCGTCATCACCGCATTTCCTTTTCAATAATCCTTTATGAACTCTCAGGATTCCAAAATCATCTACGTTGAATCATGTCCGATTTGCGGCGACGGTCTTTGTCGAGTCCGCATTTGTGTTAGCAATCAAATGGTCACAGGTTTTATTCTGTGCGATGAATGCGAGGCGATGTGGACCGACCCATTTATGCAAGAACGCATCCCAACTATTTCCGAGGAGACGGAGCCACAGTGCCCAAACTGCGAACAATCCATTTGGGGCAAAAACACGCACTGGGCCAACATCGGTGAAGTGTGCTTGCTAGGATGGTTTGATCGCGTTCAGATGGTAGACGAATAATCAAGCTAAGGGCGACCTTCGCGAAAACGTTTTAGCTGTTCTCGATGTTGTTTGTCTTTGGGTTCAAGGCCGCGGCATAACTCGGATAGCTCTATTGCCCGCTCGACGCGTCCAAGACGGTACTCGATTTCGGCGAGTGTATCGAGGTAAGTGGACGTTGGGTCGCTCGCCACCACCTTGCTCGCCAGCGACCATGCGGTTTCGAGATTGCGATCGCACTTGGCTGCGAACCACGCCGTGTTGTTTCCAATCAAAGGATCGTTCGGAAATTCCTTCAGATGGTTCAGCATGGGTTGGTAATAGAGATCAAACCAACTGTCAGCAAATTCTTTTCCAAAAGCTTTCTCAGCGAACGGAATGACAATGATTGGCATGTCGATTTCTTGAGGTGTGCAGCGATGAACGGTGCGATAAAGCGTATCGGCCAATTCTCGATTGTTGTTTGCGATCGCTTCTAATATAAAGGCTCGAAAAGCTCGGGTGTATGAAATCTGCAGCCGAACAAAATCGTTTCTATCGTTGGGCCAATAGAATTTCGCGCGTTCGATCGTCTCGATCCGAGCAAACTTCGCTGCCGCACTGGCTTGTGACAGATCGGTGTTGGCAGCTTCTCCAAATTGCAAATTCAGACATCGGACTGCATCCAATCGGATTGGATCCGAATCATAATTGCGCCACCAAAGTTGCTCCATCATCAGTTGCACTTCGCGTCGAACGGGTAAAAGAAATACCGATCGATCCGAAATGTCCAGTCGGTTGTTGCCAACCGACGACAAGCCCTGGACGAGATTTCGCTCCATTTCGCTATATCGCCCAGCTTTGTCCAAATTGTCAATGCAATCAAGCAGCAACCCGAGGTCTGTTGCATTCCTCTGGAACTCATTCCCTAGAAGACTGCATGCGGCATCCAATTCGCCTTGCTTGGCCAGGTACCGAGCTTTCGTCTGAAGGACGGATTTACCGATTGGAATCATATCGAGTGTCTCAATGGCGAGCTGAGTGTCGCCGAGCGAGTCAAATAGTTCGGCCAATTCGAAGGCCAAACTGGTCGTGGAGTCCCACTTTCTTTTGGCTTTCGACAGGATGCCTTGTCGCAAATCCATGAGCATACGATTGGAGCTCCACCCGCTCGGCCATCGACCGGTGTGGAGATCCTCAAGTTGTTCCATGGCTTTTGAAATAGCTCGGCTGGTGACTTCTTCGTTATTCGCTTTGGCGGACTCCACTTCTGATTTGAGCGCCATCTCCAACAAATATTCGAATATCCTTTCCGCCGAGGTGGGGAGCTCAGGAAAGAAATCGCTGAAAGGGTTGGTCTCAGTCACTTGATCCCGTATCGCATCCGTTGAGGATCTTGGCTTGGTTCGACGCGATTCACGTGCCAAAAACTCGGTCCATTGATGAATGGCTTTCTTTCGTTCGTTCCTCAGCAACCATTGTTTCAAAAGTGGCGCCCAAGCCGAAACGCCGTGTGCACCCTCGAGTTCTTTCGTTTTCTGGATCAAGTAGTCGTCGATGAGTTGACCTTGACTGTGGAGCCCGATTTGAAAGAACAAGTCTCCAATGTCAACGATGGCGAGTTCCTTTAATTTGACGGTCTCCTCGTCGATAGGGTCAGCCGCAAGCCACTTATCGAATTCGCGAGATTCAATCCATTGGGACACCGCTTCCAGCGACAGATCTGGCAACCCAACAAATTCGAAAGCCCGGTGTATTTCTCCTTGCAGACGCAGATTGAAGAAAGCCTTAGGTACCGGCTGTGATTTGAGGAATGCATCGAATTCAGTCGTTTGACCCAATGCCATTGCCAACAACGCGTTTCCGTTAGCTGAAATGGGAGAGTCTGCGACTGGAAGGCCATTTCGGGACTTTGGAGGCGTGATTTTTAGTTTCGCCGTTTGCTCCCAAAGAACCTCTGCTTCATCCAACCTACCTAAGGTGATCAATAACGCTGCCTTTTGCTGACCGAAGTTTTGTGAGCCCGAGATAGGGACTCGGTTTTCGTTTAATGCCAACCATTGGTCCCATCGCCCCGCTCGCATCCAGATTCTCTCAACATAATTGACAAGCGAACCGTTGCTCGCCAACTCGACCGCTTCATCGATCTTGCCGTCCGCTTCCAATCGAGCCACCAGAACACTCGGCAAGTTGGATTGTTCGTCGACGCTCCACTCTTGAGGCAATCCCAGTGTACGCCACCATCGGTTCACGTAGACTCGTTCGACCGGTGGCAGGATCAAGTTCAGCAGCTTGGGAACGTAGGCTTCGTTATGGGATTGCCAAGCCTGTTCGATAATCGCTTCGATACGATTCTCTTCGCCCAGCAATGCTTTCCGCGCGGCTGGGTTCAGCAAACCAAGAAGTTCGATCAGTTGGTCCCAGAGCCCTTCTGAGATGTAACGTTCAAGGACGCTTTCATCGGAATTTCTCAATGCATCCAAATCGCGAAGCATCGACAGACGCTCGGCCGGCGTGCCGTTCGAACGCCGAAGCCTTAGAAGCCACCATGCGATGGCGGATCGGTTTTTGTCTTCGCTCTTCGTTTCTTTTGCCAACCAATCGTCCACTTCGATCGATCGGTCGCACAACTTAAGAAACGACTCGCGGCGAACGCGAAAACTGGGGTCGGTCAACCCATCCAGCCAAACATCTGCTGCACCCACCCTGTCTTTCGCAACTTGCTCATCACACCACGCTTTTTGCGGGGCAAACTGGGCAACAAACCCAGTCACGAAACTTAGGGTGATAGCTAGGCTGGCATGGCAGATAGGTCGAACCGGTAAGATCATTACGCCAAATCTTTTCCGAAAAGCACGAGACGGTTTGAAAGTCACACCTCACCAATTCTAGCGTGTCCACGAAAAGATCTAGCGCACAATCGCGATTTTTTAAGGCGACAGACGTGTGGCTTGTGAAGTCAAAAGAGCTTAAAATGGAACGATCAACTCGCTATCTTTTTTCCCTTCATATCTCTCTTTTGAGAGTCAAGAGCCTGCATTTATGGGACTTGGTCACACCACTTTCGCGAAGTTTTTCGTCCTTCTCGTGCTTTTGCAATCGCCATTTGCCTTAGCCAGCGTCGCCATTGCTGGAGATGTCGAATATGTTCGCGATGTGAAACCGATTTTTACCAAGTACTGCGTTGGCTGCCACAATGCGACGGACCACGAATCGGATATTCAGTTGCACACCCTAGCGAGCATTATCAAGGGTGGGCCGGATGGGGCAATCATAGTCCCCAAAGATCCAATGACTTCCCCGCTCTGGAGACTCATGTCCGGAAAACAAGAGCCGAAGATGCCGCCCGAAGATTCCCCACAACCGACCAGTCAAGACATCGACATCATCCAGCGATGGATCGAACAAGGAGCTGTGGGTAACGACCAACCCGTTCCCCTAAAGCAGCGGCTTAACGTCAAGTCCGTCCTTTCGTCAAGCGATCTTGGTTCGTCGATCACCTCGATCGGCTTTCTTGGAAACCAAAGACTGATGCTCGGACGCTACAACGCACTTTACTTAAAACAAGATCAATGGAGCGACGCGTTGCCGATCGAGATCGTGGGCAAAGCGACTCAAATTCGCACAACGTTGGATGGTCGATTCACCGTTGTTGTCTCGGGAATCCCGGGCGTAGGTGGCCAAGCGACCGTGCTTGCGAACAGCCCCCAGAACGCATCGAAGGTCGTTCGAGTCATCGAAGGCCACAACGACACCATGTACACAGGGGTTCTGAGTCCAGATGGAAAACTGCTCGCGACAGCGGGTTATGACCGCGTGATTATGATTTGGAACACCCTTGATGGCCAATTGCTTCGGAAATTAGAAGGGCATAACGGTGCCATCTACGATCTGGATTTTGATGCCACCGGAAAAATCCTCGCTAGCGCGAGCGCTGACGAAACGATCAAGGTATGGCGCGTCGAGAATGGCGAACGACTCGACACGTTCGGTCAATGCGAAGCAGAACAATACGCGGTTCGATTCGATTCTCCTCGAAATCGAATTCTTGCCGCCGGTGCAGATAAACGTGTACGCATTTGGAAATTGCTTTCGATGGAAAAGCCTTCGGTGAGTCCAATGCTCTTCGCTGCCTTTGCTCATGAAGCACCAGTGACTTTCATTGCCATGACCGCCGACGGTCGGTTTCTCGCAACCGCCGGCGAAGACAAACAGATCAAATTGTGGAACGCAATGGACCTCTCGCCGCTTGGGCAAGTCGGCACCGTGGACGATGTCCCCTCTGGGTTGGTTTGGGAACCCAATCAAGCCTCAATCGTAGTCAGCACTCAGAGCGGCAAACTCGTCTCGTTCGATGCGTCAAAATACATGGAGCATACCTCCTCGGAAAAGCGAGTTGCTCCGTCAGATACGAACCCTCCAGCCCAGTTGGTTAAGAAACCCGAAAGCTTGACCCCCATAGAGGAAGAAAAAGGGCATCGAAGCATCGGAAGCGCCATGCCGCTACCAAACGATTGCCTTGTTCAAGGCCTTTTGACTAATGACGACATGAGTGGAGAATTAGCGGGCGATTGGTATTCTTTCCGAGCCAAGGCGAACGAGCCATGGGTCATCCAAATCGACGCCAGGCGAAGCGGCTCGCCGATGGATAGCCTCATCGATATTCTCGATGAAAAAGGGGAGCCGATCTTGCGAACCCGATTGCAAGCCTTGCGTGAAAGCTACTTCACCTTTCGAGGCAAGGATTCGTCCATTGCGGACGACTTTCGATTGCATCGCTGGGAAGACATGGAGCTAAACGAACTGCTTTATGCAAGTGGCGAGGTCGTCAAATTGTGGCACTATCCAAGAGGTCCCGACTCCGGTTTCAAAGTCTATCCAGGTTTTGGTAAGCGCTTTACGTATTTCGACACCACGGCACAAACACACGCGCTAAACGAGCCCGTTTGGATTGTTCGCGAGCTTGCGGAGAACGAGCCGGCGATTCCGAACGGCCTACCCGTCTTTCCGATCTACTATTCGAATGACGATGACTCCAATCGCATCTATGGTACCGATAGTCAAGTGACATTCACTGCGAAGAAGGATGGTCGCTATTTGATCCGGGTACGTGACACGCGAGGTCAATCGGGTGACGACTACAAATACAAACTGTCGATTCAACGCCCGAACCCGCGATTCGAATTTCGGATCGAGCAGAAAGAAATTTCGCTAAGACCCAACGTAGGGACGGAGTTCAGTGTCGTGGTCGATCGATTCGACGGATGTGACGGCGATATCGTGGTCAACGTAGAGGGAGTACCCGAGGGAATCCAGGTTACCAAGCCACTCATCATTGCGGCCGGTCAACACCGCGCGATTGGCTCACTCCAATCCCCTCTCGACTTGACTGCATTCCCGAAAGAGTTCCCGGTGCAATTGACTTGCCAATCCCAACTCAACGGCCAATCGATCGAAGCGGGAGGTAGGAAAGAACTTGTCGTAAAAATCAATGAAAAACCGACAATGCCGCTCAAGGTTGTTGGGATGCAGCAAGGTCCGGATTCACCGGCCATCACGGAATTGGTTATCCACCCTGGCCAAACCATTTCGGCCAAGCTTGTTATCGAACGGGGTGAAAACAAAGGGGACATTGCATTTGGTGGTGATGATAGTGGACGCAACCTGCCGCACGGTTGCTATGTGGACAACATTGGTTTGAGCGGTCTGCTCATTCCGGCCGGCCAATCCGTTCGAGAAGTGTTTATCACGGCAGCACCGTGGGTAAAGGAACAGTCACGTCCGTTTCACCTGAGGGCGACAGTGGATGGCAATCCCACAACGCTACCGATGCAGATACGAGTTGTTGCAAAGAGTAGCGAGTAAGCGTTGACATTTGTCATTTGTCATTTGTCATTTGTCATTCAGATTTCAGATTTCAGATGGGTGATTTGAGGTTGATAATCGCTATGAAATACAACCGGTTTGAAGGGTTGCCGGTCTGGAAACTTGCTGCTGATTTAGGGGCGGCCATGTTCGAGTGGACTGGTCATTCCTCGTTTCGCGGCAAGGGCGACCTTTCCAATCAAAGCCAACGAGCCGCTCTCTCTATCTCCAACAACATTGCGGAAGGGTTCGAACGAGGGACAACGAATGAGCTGATCGCTTTCTTGTACATCGCTAGGGGCTCTGCGGGCGAAGTTCGATCGATGCTTGCGGTTATAAAGCGGATGCCTGACTTGGATCAGCTGGCTTCCGATATCGATCGCTACTATGCCGAATGCGAACAGATCTCGCGTCAGCTTGGCGGTTGGCTGCAAAGCCTGCAGAATTCTGACATAAAAGGCCAAAGGCATTTGAACGAAGAAGTGCAGAGGCGGTTCGATGGCGAGAAGAGGCGAAAGGCATTTGTGGATTCAAATGCGGAACGGATGAAAGAGATCGAAGCGAAAATCATGGAAGACGTAAGGAAACGCAAATTGGTAAGAGAGAACGAGGCCGAGTAGATTTCGGAATTTGAAATGGGTGCAACTCACCGATCTCGGTGCTAGCATTTGAATTGATATTCAAAGAATCGCCTCCATTGGTTCGAATGTCTGTGGACTTAAGACAGACTTAAAACCAAGGAGGCGATTATGAGTATGTTGTCAGATAGGGATGTGGTTTGCAAGATGCTTGACGCAGCCAATGCGTGGGAATCGCTCTCCAAATTGTTTGAAACCCTAGATAGGTCGCAGGAAGAAAAACTACGGGTGGATCAAACCGAGCGAGAGATGTTTGGTTATCTCATGGAATTGGGACT
>CAMCMB010000103.1 GCA_945875845.1 Pirellula staleyi DSM 6068 | reverse complement strand
ACGGTTCGGGTTTAAAATAAACTTCTTGCGATCAAGCTCAACTACGGTTTCAAGAACCTAGGACAAAACGACCTACAAGAAGTGTGGAAGCTACTGTTTCCAGGGTTGATCCTAAGCTAATCGCTTAAAATCGGATACCGATGCTACATTCGAGGACGAAACCAATGCAGCGACAACACGCCCCGCCGCTACAATGATCTGTGTCCCTCGTAATCGTTCGCCCTTCACAATGATCTGTATCCCTCGTAATCGTTGGTTTTTGCACGCTCACGAATACGCACCGGTGTTTGTGAGTTGACTTGGTCTGGTACAATATGTACGTGCAGTACATCGCCATTGGGCAGTCGACAAATTCCCTTATTGGACCGCATAGCAATGTCTACTTTTTCCCGAATGGACCGAACGATCGTTCATCGTACAACACTCGATCAGCAAGGGCGAGATGCTGGTGTACCGGCAGCAACCCCTGTAGAACGAATAATGATGGTATGGCCACTTGAAATCAATAGTCATGGTCCTGAAGGGATCAAAGACCTACGTCATGCTGGCCTTAACCATTAGCGAACCAACATTATGAAGATCCAATTCACCATCATCTGCTTTATCAGCTGCTTAGCTTTATCGCTATCGCATCGCGTCGCTGCTGGTGAGCCAGCACCCAATATTGTCTTTGTCCTGTTCGACGACATGGGTTACGGTCAGCCGCAGAGCTACAATGCGAAATCTGCATTGCGCACGCCGAATCTCGACAAGCTTGCCACACAAGGAATGCGTTTCACCGATGCGCATTCTGGTGCCGCCGTCTGCACACCCACGCGCTACGGCGTACTGACGGGCCGCTATCCATCTCGCCTCGGACAGTTTGGCGTGCTGACCACGTTTTCTAAGCCGATCATTCCTGCGGGCCGCATGACGGTGGCTTCGATGCTCAAGCGACAGGGGTATGCGACCGCGTGCATCGGCAAATGGCACCTCGGCATGGACTGGGTAGACGGCAAGCCGGGCACCGAGAAACAAGTGCCTATTGGTGCGAAGATGACCGGTGGCCCGAACGACCTTGGCTTCGATTACTTCTGCGGCTTCACGCACGCACGGAACATCGGCACGATCATCGAGCAGGATCGCGTCGCCACACATGTTGAGCCTGTCGATAACCAGCCGCTCATGCTCACCAAGGCGATTCAGTGGATCGACCAGCGTAAGGCGAGTGAACCGTTCTTTCTGTATTTCCCGCTGGGTATTCCGCATGAGCCAATCGTGCCCTCAGCGGATTTCAACGGAAAAAGCGGCGCGCAAGATCTTGTGAAGCAAGAGCCGAAATACGGCGACTGGCTCCTTCAAGGGGACGCGATGCTCGGGAAACTCATCGAAGCACTGGATCGAAATAAACTTGCCGATAACACACTCATCTTAGTTACCAGCGACAATGGCGCGGAGCATCGCGCCTACGAGCCCCTCCGCGAATCCAAACGCAGCATCTATGAAGGGGGGCATCGCGTGCCGTTCATCGCTCGCTGGCCGAACAAGGTGATGCCAGGCTCGGTCAACCATCACACTATTTGCCTCAACGACCTCATGGCTACGGCCGCAGAAATCGCTGGTGCAAAAATCCCAGTCAATGCGGGCGAGGATAGCATAAGCCTCATCCCTGAACTTCTCGGCACGACCGCGAACGGCGCGCGCGACGCGACCGTTCACCAGTCTGCGGCTGGCGATCTCGCGATCCGTCAGGGGCCATGGAAACTGGTCTTCCTCAAAAAAGGACAGCGAGAACTTTACAACTTGCATGCGGACTTGAGCGAGACACAGGATGTCTTGGCCGCAAACGAGGACATCGCGACGAAACTGACAACGCTCATGCAAGGCTATATCGCCAGCGGACGCAGCACTGTAGGCCCTCCACAGAAGAACGACTTCGATCTCTCGTTCACCGGCGAGAACAAAGTCAAACCGAAACAGAAAAAATAGAATGCGAAAGCGGTATCAAAATAGGCGCCGAGCGTGCGCATGAATGCGATGTGAGGGAGATAGTCGGTCAATCTCATCTGCTGCCTCGTTTGCTCTTGCCCCCATGTTCCAAACGACCTGCCCCTGCTCTGGCGAGTCTGCGTAAATCTGCCGAAGAATCATCGCGGTGTTTATGGGACACAGCCGACAAAAGTCAAAGTAGTAGGCGCATTCCATGTGCCGTCCACCTAGAATCCTGGCAAAAGCTTGCCTGCGAACGGCACGGCGGAGCGTGCCTGCTACTTTTGTCGGCTGTGTCTTATGGAGCCACGCCGCCAATTGAACAGCGATTGTGCTCAGTCTTATTGCGTGGGGAGAATCTTTTGAGGGAGTTTCATTAACCAATGGAAGATGTCCGTCAGAGAGACTTGAACAATGGCCAAGTGCTCGACGTTTTCATAGATGCGTTGCTCCACGTTCGCACTTGCATTCTTGGCAGACTCCGCAAAAGCGACCGCACCCCGTCTTCCAAAATCGACATCGCCCGCCGCCGCGAAGACAGCTAGGTCCAACCAAGCCGACGGCTTCGAAATCGCACGACCTCCACCCAAAATGGTGCACGAACGCGCAATGCCGGGGCATTGCTCCACTTGCCCAATCGCTTGGGCTGCCCCCATCGAATGCCCGATCAAATCGATTTGAGTCCGATCGATCGGTAGCGACTTCTCAACGAGATCGAGCAGGGCCTGGAACGATAACAAGCCTGAAAGAACAGGCTGCCTCGGAGCGATTAAAAGATATCCAGACTCGTTCGCAAGTTGGGCGATACGACCCGCACCGTAGGCATCAAAAAACATGTTCTCGCTACCGCCTGCGCCATGATATGCGATGAGAACTTTGTAAGGCCTTTTCGGATCGACATCGTAAGGGACTTGGATGCGTGCGACCCCCGACCTTCCGACCAAAGAATAGTCCAACCAATACTGACCCGCTTGAGAAATGTCGATGGCGGGCTCGTTCTTTTCGGCTTGATCCAGCCAACGCTCCGACCGCTGAAGCATTGTGTCGGCAGGATAATCGGTCTCAAGAATCCGATCGCGTGAGAGGTCGCGGAGAACTCCCAAATTCAACTTGATCGATTGGGATAGGATTGGATTCAATGACTTTGGCAAGGCTTTGAGACGATCTGATGCTTTGGCGAATCGCTCGTCGCGATGATTGCTGAAGGAAACCATTTGCCAAGGCAGTCGCAGATTGTATTCCCCTACCTGAAGTGATGATTGTACGAGGAAGTCTCCCTCGAGCGCATCGGCGTGTTGCGTTGACCAAGGAAGAGCGTCGACCGCTTCTTCGCGTTGAACGGTAGGTTTTGCGGAAGGAGTCTTTTGTAGTTGATACTCGGTCAACATTCGAAGAGGGAGTTTCGTTTCGATCGTGGATTCATACGCTTGCTTCAACGACCACTCGATCTGCGATTGGGCGGAATCGAGCCAACGCTTGTTTGGCGAGAGTCGCAAGGAAATCACGGAGTTCGCGGCGAGGCCGAGCTCGTCGGATAGGATCGAAACATGTGCGGCATCGATCTGCTTTTCCGCTGCGAGCAAATCCAATTGAAAAAAGGATTGCACTGCGGATTGCAAAGGCGCGACAGCCTTTTTTCGGCGTGTCGCATCTTGGTAGCCGCTTTCAAAGGCGGATTCAAAAGCGATCACTTGCTTTCCCAATCGATACCGAACTTCTTGCGCGTGGGCAGAATGAGTTGGGTCAACAGAGCACCACAATAGCGTTGCGAGCAGAGTGACTCGTTGGACTGTCCCAAAGGACAAAAAACGGGATTTCATTCCACGCAAAAAAAGGTTGGACAACATCGATGAATCCATGTTTACAATGCCTAATTGGTTGAGAACCAATGGGAGAGCGAGGCTCCTCCCGAGCTTACGACGCAATGGTTCGGCAGGAGCCTCACCCTCCCAAGCTGAAAACCCAATGGGGAAGCTTGCGTTTCACTCCTTTGCAAGTTTACCTTTGAAGTCACCTGCGCTCACGATTACCAGTTTCTTTTGAGCGAGCAATTTTTGGATGGCCGCATCGACCTTGACTTTCGTCAGTTGCTCCATGTTGCGTTGACGACTCGCGATAAATTTCTCATCGCGGTTCGCCTCTTGATACTGGTGCAACGTGTCCGTCAACTGGACATCGTTGCTCAAGATGTCCTCAAGTTGCTTGAGATAACTAATCCTTGCCGAGTCGATTTCCGCTTCGGTAACCCCGCTCTTGATGAACTCATCGAGTACTTCATCGACCGTCTTAAGCAACTTATCGCGATTTACCGGATTGGTGATCGCATACATCATAAACACCCCAGCGCGATCGAGAGCCTTTGCATTGAATTGGCTGCCCACGCCATACGACAACCCTTCTTGCTCTCGAACGCGTTCGCCGAGTCGACTCGACAGGGAGCCGCCGCCTAGAATATCGTTGGCGATGTAGAGGGCTTCCCAATCTGGGTCGTCGGAACGAACTTCCAAGTTGGCCGCAGCCAACATGATAGCGTTCTCTTTGTCGGGCGTTTCGATCGAGATCTTATCGGATGCTATCGCGACGAACGGCTTTGCGATTCGCGAGTAAGCCTCCTTCGATTTCCAATCCGCAACGGCGATGTTGAGTTTTTCGAGGGCGACATCTTTGTCGAAGGCACCCACCACCGTAACTTCACCGTGCTCACCGGACAGGAAGCGTGCGAACAAATCACGAACATCGCTGGACTTGGCGGCTTCTAGCCTTGCGAGTCGCTGCTCCAGGGTAGGGACGTAGTGAATGCTGCTCTCGGGCAAGGGCGAAAGTTTGCGGGTTAATGCCAATTGAGCCAAGAAATTTGGGTCTGTACGATCCGATTCCAATTGCGAACGTTTTTCGGATTTGAGCAGGGCAAATTCTTCGTCTGGAAACGTTGGGTGCTTTACCACTTCGGCCAACAAATCCAACGATTCGCTGAACGCCTTTTTGCGTCCCGTGAGTTGAAACGTGACGGCGCCCGGTTCACTGCTCAGCGTTAGTTCCGCTTGGAGTTCGTCGAGTTTGTCTTGAAGTTCCGCTTCGTTGTAGGCCTGGGTACCCTGCAACCAAGCGTCACCCAAAAAACGAATCGCCTGCAATTGCTGCGGTGTGTTGAGTGATGTTTCGCGACCGTAACGCAACGTCATTTTTAGAAAAAATCGGTCGCCTCGAACTTGCTTCGGAAGGAGTGCAAACGTCATTCCCGATTTTAGTTTTCCTCGAACCGTTCGTGCGGCGATATTTTCGGGGGTCGGAGCAAACGCTTCGCCTTTGGACAAGGACTCACGACCACGGTAACCGGAGACAAGTGCGTCCAGGCCGGGCCGAGGGCCGATGACGGACCGATCCGGTTGGGGGGTTGGGACGAAGATGCCAGTGGTTCGATTGCTCTCCTTCAAATAGCGGGTGGCAACGCGTTGAACGTCTGCGGCGGTGACTTGTTCGATGCGGTCTCGGTCGATGTAGAAAAGTCGCCAATCGCCAAACGCGACCCAATTGCTTAATTCGTAAGCTAGCCTGGATGTGTTGGTTTGGGCTTTTTCTTTTTCATTCTGTAGTTTCTTGATCGCTCGAGCGACTTCTTCTGGAGTCACTCCCTCTTGGACGATGTTTGCAAGGGTTTGGTTGAGCGACTCGCGAACCGTTTCCACCTGAACACCTTGCTCCACTTTGACGAGGCACCCAAATAGTCCTGGATCGAATGCGAGCTGATGCGTTGCCAGGACCATAGATGCTTGATGCGTTTTGACCAAGTCTTGATAGAGTCTGCCGCTCGGTTCATCACCCAAGATGTAATGCAGCACATGCAACGGCGCCGAATCCACGTCCGCTGCGGCTGGCACATGGAATCCAACCCCGACCATCGGGACATCGCCGACTCGATTGAGGTATACCACGCGTTCACCATCTTGCGTTGGCTCAGCGGTGTAAGTCGGTTCGAGTGGAATGCTTGGCTTGGCAAGCGAACCGAAATGCGATACCGCCGAAGCCAAGGCCGTTTCAGGGTCGAATCGACCGGCCACCAAGAGCACCACATTGTCGGGTCGATAGTACTTCTGGTAGAAAGCTCTCAAGCGATTGACAGGGACCCGTTCGATGTCGGCGCGATTTCCGATGACGCTCTTGCCGTAGTTGTGCCATTCGAAGGCGTTGGCCATGATGCGTTGCATGAGAATCGATTGAGGCGAGTCCTCGCCGGATTCAAATTCATTTCGAACGACGGTCATCTCGGAAAAAAGATCTTCGCCACGGATGTAGCAGTTCACCAATCGGTCCGCTTCAATGGAGATAGCCCAGTCGAGGTTTTCTGCCGAGGCGGGCAGCGTCTCATAGTAATTGGTGCGATCGTAGTCCGTGGTTCCGTTCATGTCTAGGACGCCACGTTCCTTGAGTTCTTTGTCGAGGTCGGCGTGCAGAGGAGTCCCTTTGAATAGCATGTGCTCCAACAAGTGGGCCATACCCGTTTCACCATAACCTTCATGCCTTGAACCGACCAGCACGGTCATATTCACGGTGATGCTACTGGCGGAATCGTCAGGGATGAGAACCACGCGACATCCATTGGTTAGCACAAATTCCGAGACACCCTCGACCTCCGCTGTCTTTCGCCAGACGGGCTCTTGAGCATCGGCGAAGTTGAAAAAGGAAAACCAGCAAAGGCAAAGCGTTAGAAGCAGTTTGACGTTGGGCATCTTGATTGGATCCGAGTTAGTACTTGAGTCTTGGCCGGCTGTTGGTCCAGCAGGCTATTTAGCAGCCATCATCTTTTGGACTTCCTGAAGCGAAGTCTCGCCGAGCGCACAGGCCAAGATTCCTTCTTCTTGAAAGCCGAGGTGGCCGCGTTGCTTAGCAAACTGGCGGATGGCGTCGGGATTTCCGGACGACTTGAAGATCGTCTGTCGCATCGGGTCATCGATAATCAACAGTTCAAAGATCGCCATTCGACCATAATACCCTCGCCCGTTGCATTTTTTGCAGATCTCAATTTCAATGGGATTTCCTTTCGCATCGACACGTTGTTCGGGCGGAGGCGGAATGGTGGGTTGGTAGAGTTTCTGAACTCGGCCGGCAGGGATACCAAGTTTCTGAAGCAATTGCGGTGTGGGTTGGAACGGCTGCTTGCATTTGTCGCAGAGTCGGCGAATGAGGCGTTGATTGAGAACGCCGCTCAGCAATTTCACAATATCTTTCGCTTCGGTCCGGTAAGTTGAAATCAGTTTGATGATGGCGTCGACTGAGTCGGTCGCAACCATTCGGGTGATAGCGTGTTTATCGTTTTTGGTGATTTGATCGATGGTTCGTTCCGCGATGTAGGAGCTGATCAAGGAGGGCAAGACTAAAACGTCTGGTTGCTTGAGCAGCATCTTTTCAAACAAAGTATCGGGCCCATCTCCGACCCCTGGCTCATAAAGGTTTTGAGTGACATTGATGATCTCGGCTTCGGCTTCGGCTTTGTTTTCAAGCGATACGAAGTCGCGGACGTATTTATCCGTATTCTCCAGGCCGACTCGCCAGGTTGTCGGCAAGCCTTGGCCGGCTGGAGCGCTTATCAGCACAATTCCCTTGTGGCCGTTCATCAATCCCTTGAATTTGACTTGCATGTCATCGCGCATGCCAAGATCGTTGAGGGTTTTGAGCGTGGGCTTTTTGGTGTCAATTTGGAAGAGCACACGCTCACCCGTTGGAACGCCGGCGCTCATGAAGGAAATGACCCAATCGGTATCTTTGAAATTGGTCGCAAATTTTGCCTCTTGTTTGACTTTTCGTTCCGCAGGGTTGAGGCCCAGGACTTTCTTAAAGACGACAAGGGCCGAGTCACCTGTGGGTCGATCCATGGGTGGCAGTGATTCCCAATTCCCGTCGACTCGATATCGCGCAATGGCCCCTTGAGCGGAATAGTCAATGAGGATGCGATCCGCACGATTGGTAATCGCGTTTGCAAGCAATACGATCGCGATAGGATAGCCTGGGAGTTGACGAGCGGCGATGGACAACCCCTGGAGTTCGTCTTTGGCGATCCCCAAGGTTTTGATTTCAAGAGCCGGAATTTCGACCCCCTCAGCATTGAGAGCTGGACCGTCGGTGGCTGGCTTTGGCTTTGGCTTCTTTTTTCCAAATATCATATTGATCGATTAGTTGTCTCGTTGAAAGAAACGCTTAGAGGTACGAAGGTATGGAATGGCTCTTGGGACTAGATGATGCCTGGCGCGCTCACGTTAATGCCCTTGAGTAGCATCTTGAGTGCATCTGGGTTTGGAGCTACTTCGAAAGCGGTTGGGCGATCGATCAGTCCGTCGTCAATCAATTGTTTGAGGCTCATCGTGAAGTCCTGCATGCCGTCTTGGACACCGATTCGAATGGCATCGGAGAGCTTTTGATCTTTGCTTTCGAGAATGAGCTTGCGAACGATGGGAGTAAACAGCATGATTTCGCAAGTTGGCACACGGCTCACACCTTGCTTGATGGAGGGCAATAGTTTTTGTGCAACGATCCCCTTCATGTTGAACGCCATGGCATTTCGAATGGCATTGTGCATTTCTTCGGGGAACAAGTCTAGGATACGGCCGACGGTGGATGGAGCTGTCGATGCGTGGATCGTACCAAAAACCAAGTGCCCCGTTTCGGCAGCGTGAATGGCAGTCATAAACGTTTCTTGATCTCGCATTTCACCGACGAGGATGATGTCTGGATCTTCCCGCACGGCGTGCTTCATGGCTATTTCGAAGTTCTTGACGTCGGTCCCAACTTCACGTTGATTGATGAGGCATTTTTTCTCGGTGTAGACGAACTCGATTGGGTCCTCGAGCGTCAGAATGTGCTTACTGTACTCCGCGTTGATCCAATTGAGCATCGATGCGATCGTCGTACTTTTTCCGGAACCCGTAACACCAGCGAGCAACACCATCCCTTGATCGTATTTGCAAAGTTCTTCCAGAACCGGTGGTAGAAACAGACCCTTAAAGTTGGGGATGAAGTTATTGATTCGCCGTGCGACAAGCCCGGGTTTTCCGAGTTGTTTGAGCATATTGACCCGAAACCGCCAATTCTCGCCATCGACATTGATGGTGTACGAGAAGTCGGCACCACCTTCTTCTTCAAAGATACGGCGATTCCGATCATCCAGCATGGGGATGAGGAGTCGCACCATTTCCTCGATATCAATCGGCGGGCGATTGAGCGGCTTGAGATCGCCTTTCACGCGAACAATCGGGGCTGTGCCTACTTTCAGGTGCAAGTCGCTCCCCTCTAGTTTTACGCAGGCCTTGAAGAGTTTGTCGACCTCAAGTTCGCGTTTCACCTGCAACAGCGATGCAGCTAATTCGTCCGATGTTGCGGGGGGGATATTGGAGGTTGGAGCTGGTCGGACTTTCGTGGCTGACATGGATCACTCTCGAACAAGAATAGAACAGGAAAAGACACTGCACCATCCATGGTGACTCAACGGACAGGAATTGGAATCACAACCTAACTGGAATTCCATTTTCGGCCATCATACGCTTGGTTTGTAAGATAGAGTATTCACCGAAATGGAAAATACTGGCAGCGAGCACGGCATCCGCCTTGCCCAATAGGATTGCATCGACCAAGTGCTCAGGTTTGCCAGCTCCACCACTGGCGACCACCGGAATAGGAACGGCATTGCTAACGGCCAAGGTAATCGGAAGGTCATAGCCATCTTTGGTACCGTCTCGATCCATGCTGGTTACGACGATTTCGCCTGCCCCCAGCTCGGTCACTTTCTCGGCCCAGGCGACTGCTTCCAAGCCGGTTGGCGTTCGGCCTCCATTGATGTGGACCTCCCAAAACTCTTTTCCGTCGCGAAGGACCCGCCGTGGATCGATGTTGACCACGATGCATTGAGATCCAAAGCGATCCGCCGCTTGCCTTACAAAATCAGGGTCTTTGCAGGCGGTAGAATTGATGGAAACCTTGTCACATCCGGCTTGGAGGAGCGTTCGAATATCTTCGATTGTCCGGATTCCACCACCGACCGTCAGCGGCATAAAGACTTGCTCGGCTGTGCGTCGCACCACGTCGAGCATAATGCCGCGGTCTTCGTGACTGGCGGTGATGTCGAGAAAAACGAGTTCGTCGGCACCTTCGGATTCATATCGCTGAGCGATTAGGACTGGGTCGCCTGCATCGCGAAGGTTTATGAAGTTCGTGCCTTTCACCACTCGGCCTTGATACACATCGAGGCAGGGAATGACTCGTTTTGCCAACATATTTGGACAAACCTTCGTTAAACGGCCGCGATATGGTGATCCAAAGCTTGCTGGAACTCGTCGAACAAATAGCTGCTGTCATGTGGCCCAGCAGATGCTTCCGGGTGGTACTGCACGCTGAAGGCCTCCACATTCTTGTGTCGAATCCCTGCGATCGTATTGTCGTTCAAATTGCGATGTGTGATCTCGAAGCAGTCGGGCAAGGATTTTTCCTCGACCGCAAACCCATGGTTTTGCGAAGTTATCTCGACTCTACCCGTTTTGCAGTTAAGAACCGGTTGGTTGGCACCTCGGTGACCAAATTTCATTTTGAACGTCTTGGCACCGCCGGCCAACGAGAGCAGTTGGTGGCCCAAGCAGATGCCAAAAACGGGTAGCTCTCCGAGAAGGTCTTGGATGGTTGTGATGGCGTATGCCAAGGGCTCTGGGTCACCTGGCCCGTTGCTCAAAAAGACACCATCGGGTTTTTGAGCTAGAACATCGCTAGCAGAGGCGGTCCCAGGAAGAATTGTCACGCGATTCCCGCGATGAGCGAGGTGCCTGGGGATATTCCACTTCATGCCATAGTCTAGGCAAACCACATGTGGCTGCAAATGATTTGCCATCGGCTCAGCGTTGATGGTCGCTTTGTCCAAGGCTGACAACCCCAACGTTGAAAAGTCGTGCAGATTGGAGCTCCACCGGCTTAATCCTGTGGGAATGACCTCGCTGACCAGATCCCGCCCGACTAGGCCCGGACTGGTTCGCGCTTTGTGAATGAGCGAGTCCCGGTTGAAATCGGAAGTGGATAGCACACCTTTAAGGGCACCTTGGCTGCGAATTTTGCGAACAAGGGCACGCGTGTCTATCCCGGAGATTGCGACAATTCCGTGCTTTTCCAGGTATTCTGGAAGGGACTGGCGGGCGCGAAAGTTGCTGTGAAGTCGACTGCATTCGCGAACCACGAAACCCGCAATCCTCGGATGGCTCGACTCAAGATCTTCGTCGTTAATCCCGACATTTCCGATCATCGGGTAGGTCATCGTCACAATCTGGCCGCGATAACTTGGGTCTGTCAAGATTTCCTGATAGCCGGTCATGGAAGTGTTGAAAACGACTTCGCCGTCTCTTTCACCCGCCGCGCCAATAGACATTCCTTCGAAAACGGTACCGTCCTCAAGTGCCAAAACGCCTGGATTTCCTCGACGAAACAATTCAATCAACCTCAATCGATACGGAAAGAAATGAGGCCGAGGACGATTTTCAAGATGATTTCTCTCGACCCAACTAAATCATACCCGAAGTCCAACAGCACGACCAGTCAATCGATTTTGGCAGTCACTCGTTTTTGGATAGACTTGCGATTTTCTGCGTATCCCACTCTTCATTTCCGTTTTTTTGCTTATCCTGGAGAGCTACGTTCGGTTTTGGCGAACCTCGGCGGGGCAGGTCGCGTAAGAGCCGGGACATTAGTCCGCGCAGAATGAGTGTGTGAGACCGCGTAAACGCACTCTCCGAGATACCTTTTCACCTGTTTTCAGTTTGAGCCGACCACCTATGGCATTCCAATTCTTGAACCCAATTCTGGCAGCCAACGATTTCTGGATGACGAAATGGCTAACGCCAATTTGGTTCCTTGGAGTCGGTGTCGTCTTTGGACTGGCTATTCTCTCCCTTTTCTTAGCTCTCTGTTATGTGTTGTCGAAGGTAACAGCGTTAGAAAAGTTCCGAAGAGACGGATCCGCGCATTTGGTGTGCTTGCTTGTCACGCTTGGATTGGGAGCTGGCTTGGCTTTGTGGACTCGATTTGGCTTTCTTTCGAAAGCATTTATTGGCGACAATGGTTCTTTTGAGACGGAGGAGTGGGCGATGATTTTGCTCGCTTCGACGCTCATGATCGCAATCGTGGTTTGGGCCTTGGTGTATTGTTCCTCCACAAGGTTTTTAGGTGAGTTGCGTAGCCTCCTTTTTGAAGGAGTCGGACTCTACATGCTTTCCGTGCTTTCAACCGTTGCCGCGATTGGCCTTGCAGCCTCATTTCTCGTCGACGCCCCGATGGCAGCCATTCAAGGTATCCCAGCCCTTTTTAAGCTGTCGGACGTGATAACTACGGTTGAACTCAAAGGGGCTCCTGCCGATAGTGCGGCGGAATTCGTCCCGCTGTCCATTCGCTATAATCCTGATTCGCTCGCTTTCGTTCAAATCGATTCGGACAGGCGAGTCCTGTTATCGGATGCACCCAGCCTTGGAGAGGCACAGCTCAGAGCCCTGACGATTGAAGCCAAGACGCCAATAATCTGGACGAGCAAGATGGGGTCCAAGGAAAGCCCATTGCCCATGGTGGGAGGTGTTTCGCTCTACGCACAGAATCAAGAAATCGATAGTGCGACACTCAAGTTTCGTTTGGTTTCTTCACCACCTGTCCGCGAATCGATTACGTTGGTTTGGGTGGCTCTTTTTGTTACCGTCTTCGGATTGCTTTTCATGTTGATGCAAGCGGTTTCGCCTAAAGCTGCAGCCATTGCGCTATCAGCGGCAAAAAGCGAGCTTTCACAACCGCTACCGGTGATGCTCATGGTAATCGTTTCGCTCGCGATTCTCTTGTTCGTTTTCTTGCCATTTCACACATTGGGAGAAGACATCAAGCTGCTCAAGGACTGTGGAGTAACCCTCATCTTAATCGCAGCAATCCTCCAAGCTGTTTGGTCTGCCAGCACATCCGTCAATGATGAGATCGAGGGGCGAACAGCGTTGACGCTTCTCAGCAAACCCATTCACCGACGCTCTTTTATTATCGGCAAAATCATGGGTGTGATTTGTATCGTGATGCTGATGTTCTTGGTGCTCGGAACCGTGGAACTTTTGGCGGTCGCATACAAGCCTATCGTCGAATCGCGCGAATCGTCCCTGGAAGCACCGACTTGGCAGCAATGTCACACAGAAATGTTCCAGACCATTCCAGGTTTAGCACTAGCCTTCTTTGAGGCCATTGTGTTCGGCGCATTTGCGGTTGCGTTGGGCACTCGATTCTCGTTGTTACCGAACTTCACCATTTGCTTCTCGATCTACCTGCTCGGTCACTTGACTCCCACGATTGTTGAATCGGCGGCAGGCGGTTTACCCTTGGTTGAGTTCTTTTCGCAATTGATATCGGCTGTGGTCCCCAACCTAAGTCACTTTTCTATGGAGGCCGCCATTGATGCAGAGGTAGGCATTCCATGGTCTGTGATTGCAAGTGTTTTGATCTATACGGCCATCTATGGGGTTGCCGCCACTCTCATCGGGCTGTTGCTTTTCGAAGATCGGGATTTAGCGTAACGCCATCGTGATCCAACTGGTCCATTGCTTTCCCATTCAAGAGCGACATCTTCAATGGATACAAACCGCCGTTCCGCACGCAAAGTTAATTGAGGCAACTCAAGAGACAATTCCGCAACGAATTATAGATGCGGACGTCTTCGTCGGGCACGCCAAGGTGCCGGTGCCTTGGGACAACGTCGTACAACAAGGGCGATTGAAGTTTATCCAATCGTCCGCTGCAGGCTTGGATCATTGCCTTGCACCATCGGTGATCGACTCGGATATCGTTGTTTGCAGCGCGTCCGGATTGTTCGCCAATCAAGTTGCCGAGCAAACCCTGGCATTGCTCCTGGGGTTGCTTCGCGGCCTTCCGATCTTCTATCGGCAGTGGCAAAAGAAAGAGTTTGTGCGAAGGCCGACCGATGATCTGCATGGCAAGCGAGTGGGCATTGTTGGACTGGGTGGCAATGGACGTAGGTTGGTGGACGTGTTGCGACCGTTCGACGTGACCATTCGTGCTACCGATTACTTTCCTGAACACAAACCGGATACCGTTGAACAGCTAATGCCTCACACGCAACTGATGCAACTTGCGGCCTGGTCTGAGATTCTCATTCTAACGTTGCCGCTGAATCAAATGACGCGAGGAGTGGTTGATTCGAGCGTCCTGACGGCAATGCCACGCAGTTCGTATTTGATCAATGTCGCGCGCGGATCCTGTGTCAACGAAGCGGATCTATGTAGCGCCCTCGCGAGCGGACATCTGGCAGGCGCGGGTCTTGACGTGACCGATATCGAGCCATTACCCGAAAGCAGTCCTCTGTGGGATCTCTCCAATGTCTTGATCACGCCCCACGTAGGCGCCCAAGCCGCCCGTCGCACCGACGATACAACCAAGTTGATTTGCGAAAATCTCCGAAGGTATGTTGCTGGTGAACCGCTCTATAACCTCGTGGACAAACGACTGGGCTTTCCGCATCCCTCGGTTTTGTACCGTCCAGGAGTATAAACGTGGCATAAGCTTCCAGCTTGTGTTTTTATACCGCTCTAAACGTGGCATAAGCTTCCAGCTTGTGTTTTTTATACCGCTCTAAACGTGGCATAAGCTTCCAGCTTGTGTTTTTTATACCTAGGCTGTGACGACTTTGTCGCGAATGGACCTAAGGCCTGAAGTCATCAACCACCATTGATTACCATCAAGGACGGCAGAAGAGATTTTCGCACGCGTAAGATGCTCGTCTCCCTTGACTATTTTTGTATCCGCCAGGGCTAACAACCCCTGACCACCTTTTTTCAGGCAACGAAAATTGGGATTTCTTGCACTTCGTGTTAGTGCTAGTACTAGTGCTCGGTCCGAAAGACGGTGCTCGTAAGGTATTCCATAAACCGGACGCTAGCGGGCTGTTGATTCAATGGTACGGCGGACTTCCAAGTCCGTCGAATTTTCCAACGACGGACTTGGAAGTCCGTCGTACCGCCTTTACCCAATAACGACTTCACTAAATCAACAGCCCGCTAGCGCGTTCCGGCTGATTAGGACAGTAATCGATGCCATCGCGAAGTTTCGAGTACGAGTAAGAGTACGAGAGTCACTGTGCCTGCTCAATCCGGGTTTCGCCCAAATATCACGAGGCACATATCATCTTCTTGATCGCAACCGGCACAGTGCTTGAGGACTTGTCCAATGATTTCTTCACCTGCTTTTTTGATGTCACCTGCGCTCGCGGCGACCTGTTGACGCACTCGTTCGATTGAGAAGGGTGCGCCCTTTTCATTGGGTGCCTCGAAGATACCGTCGGTGTACAATGTCAACGATTCGCCAGGCAACAGTTGTTGCTCAAAGACGTCGTAAAGTTGATCCGTATCGATGCCAAGTGCGAGCCCACCGACGTCGAACCCAGGCTCGACGATATCCCGACTCGAAGTCAACATAATCGGCGCCATATGTCCTGCGATGACGATGCTGGCTTTGTGGCTGACATAGTCCAATATGATGGCGGTCATCGTAATGTATTTCTCGACCCCTAAGGCAGTGATGCGATCATTGAGAGTAGCCAACGCGATCCGAGGATCATCCATGGTTGCAAATGCAAACCGTGTTTCCGCAGATAGCTTCGCCATGAGCATTGCAGCGGCGACACCATGCCCAACGACGTCTGCAATCACGATTACGATGCGATTCTTGTCGAGTTCGATGTAGTCGAAATAGTCTCCTCCGATTTGCGTAGCGGGATTGTAATACTGAAAGAACGAATAACCAGGAATATGGGTTGCTACCTTGGGCAAGAATGCCATTTGGACCTGTCTGGCCAAGTCCAAATCTTGTTTCACCATCCGCTTCTCGATCTCTTTCTCATGCAACTGTGCATTTTCGATTGCAATACCTGCAACCACAGCAATTCCTACGAGTATTTCCAAGTCCTTATTTTCGAACCCACCCTTTTGCTGAACGGTATCGATCTGAATGGCGCCGATAGGTTCTCCTGTACTATCTAGCAAGGGAGCAACGATCATCGATCGAATTCGGAAATCGGCAATGCTTTGACTCAACTCAAATCGAGAGTCGCTAGCTGCATCGAGCGAAATGATCGCTTCCCTGGTTTGCATGACCTCGCGAAGCACGGTTTTCGAGACGCGAATATTTTCTTTTTGATCGGGACGTCGCGTTTTTTCGCAATGAACTTTGAGTTGCCCATCTGTATCCTTGAGAATGATGAAGCCCCGATCCGCTTGGATAAAGATCGTAAACAGGGTATCCAGTACTTTCGGCAAGACTTCGTCGAGCGAGACAGCCTTGCCAAGGTTTTTCATGATTTCGAGAATGGCTGTAAGCCTAGCCTCGGGCGATGAGCTGAGCTGCACACCGTATTGACTGCCGCGAACATCCAGCTTGGCCGTGACCGAACGGGATGAGCTGTCGTCATCCTCGACGATCATGATTCCAAACCCTGAGGCTGAGCCTTCCGGAGACAGATTGGCGGACAATCCAGAAGTCTGCGATTCCTCGTGAAAGTTGAGTTCGATATCGCAAATTCGGATCGTGTCCCCCTCAAGCAATTTGGTGGGTTCGCCGATCAACCTCCCGTTGACAAAGCTGCCGTTGCGACTCTTAAGATCTTCGAGAACAAAATTCCCACCGCTCTTTGAGATCCGAGCGTGCTGCCGGGAAACAGACCCACTTTCGAGAACGATGTCACAATCCGGGTGTCGACCAAGTACGTATTGATTGTTTTCCAGGGGATAACGTCGCCCCATTGCAGGGCCCGTGATGGCGTCCAGGTATGTCATAATGAGAACAACAAAATGAAGTTGGATGTGACTGATTGAGTATCATAACCAGTTCACCCTAAATAAGGTACATTCGAATCTTATCGCGTCGTCGTGATCGAGACCTCGACTTGCAATTGCAAGCGTTGAGCGGCAACTTCCGTGTCGCTAGGGTCGATGAGGATCCAAACCGGGATGGCCCGAAAATCCGCCCGGGCCATCGGGTTTGGGGATCGCAGTTGCACTGCACCCACGACTCGATCGATGCGTTGCACTCGCCCAGATAGCGTTTTCGTCAGTGCAGAAGATCGAATTTCGACAGGGTCATTGATTGCAATCACGGCCACATCCGATTCGTGCACTTCGGCGACACACACGATCGACGTCAAATCCGCTAACTCTACGAGAGGGATTTGGCCTGCTCGCTCGCCAACCTCGCCATTGATACTGACGACTACTCCATCCATAGGGGACGCTAGGTTTGCCTGCTGTACTTGAACTTGCAGGATCTCGATTTGCTTTTCAAGACTTGCAATCGGTGTCGAACTCTCCACTAGGCTTCGCGCTTTGGTTGCCGCGACAAGCCCTTTTTGGCTTTGAGCGACTTGCAGTTCGGCGAGTTCTACCGCCATGTCAGCCGCCAAGCTTGCTTGGTCGTTCATCGAGGTGATTCGCAGGAGTTCATTCTTTTTCGACTCCAATTCGATGGTGCCGACGGCTGCGCGTGTCAGCGGAGCATCGCGAAGTTCTTGAAGCGAGGCGATCTGCTTTTCCAAAGACGAAATTTGGTCGGTACTTTTCCTGGCAAATGCCTGTTGCGAGATAGACTGCAAAAGAATTTGACGGGCGGATTGAACTTTCAGGGTTGCAGCATCAACGGCAACGTCCGCTTCTTGCTGCTTTAGCAAAAGCATCGATCGCGCTTCTTCTAATCGCAGCGATGCAGACGCAAGCTCCAGTGTCTTGAGTCGGTGGCTTTGCATCACCAATAGCAGTTGCTCCTTTTGAATAGGCTGGCCGGGTTTTACCGCAATTTCCTCGATGCGATCACCCGGAATTGCGCTGATGCGAACAACGCCTCGTGCTGGTTGGATTCGCCCTTGCGCCAAGACCTGGTTGGGTTTCTTGGATTCGAGAAGACTGACTTGGTGGTTTTCATCCATGCGGTCGACGACCGAATTGTCCATGGTTTTTGGGGCAAACCTGCTGCAACCACACAACAATGCGACCGCACAGGCCACTTTTGAGCAGAGTACTATTGGGTCGATCAAGTTGAAGGAGGGGGCGAATCGGTGCAAACTTATCTTCCTAGGGGGCGACCGCAAATGGCGGTTGAGCCATCTCGAAAAACGGTGTAACGCCATAGGGCCAAATGTGGAACGTGCTGAATTCCATCCAAAATAGGTTACACTGCAAAGCAAGTACCGTGAACGTGATACGGGAATTTTTTGGGTTGAAACGAAGGAATCGACAGGATGTTGCCGGGAAGTGTTCAAAGAGCAACTCTTTTTGATCCGTGGATCCGGCTCCGCACGGTGCAAAACGCCCCTTCCGTCTCGGCAACCAACCTCAATCATTTTTATGGATCCGGGGAGCTTAGGAAGCAAGTTCTTTTCAAGAATAACCTCACCGTTTACCCAGGTGAGATCATCATCATGACCGGTCCGAGCGGGTCTGGCAAAACAACGCTTCTGACACTGATCGGTGCCTTACGACGCGTGGAGGAGGGGAAACTCGCGGTCCTCGGACAATCGCTAGAGGGCGCCTCGGCCTCACAACTCGTACAATTCCGTCGTCAAGTCGGCTTCATTTTTCAGGCCCACAACTTGTTTGAATCGCTCACTGCAACGCAAAACGTTCGGATGTCGCTCGAATTAACCCGACCGAACCACTCAATGCGTGAAAACACAAAAGTCGCGAAAGAGATGCTAGATCAAGTGGGGCTGTCGAACCGTTCAGGTCACAAACCCAATCAGTTGTCCGGCGGCCAGAAACAACGGGTCGCGATCGCTCGCGGGCTGGTCCACAACCCAAAGCTCGTTCTGGCGGATGAACCGACGGCTGCTCTTGACGAGCAAAGCGGTCGCACGGTCGTCGAGTTGCTGAAACGGTTGGCTAGCGAAAATCAGTCCACCATTGTCATCGTGACGCACGACAATCGTATTCTTGATGTTGCGGATCGAATCATAACACTTGTCGACGGAGAGATACGAAGTGACGCACTTGTAAAAGAAGCGGCAATTATCACTCAGATGTTGGCCAAATGCAGTATCTTCGAAAAGGTAACTCCTAGAACGTTAACTCGGGTTGCCGATGAGATGACCATCCAGAGCCTGCCGCCCAATACGCAAATCATTCGAGAGAACGAACCTGGAGATAGGTTTTTCTTAATTCGCGAGGGAAGCGTCGTTGTGAAACGCGGGCAACCGGAAATCGAAGTCGTCAGGTTGCAAGCCGGTGATTTCTTTGGAGAAATGGCGTTGCTGACGGGCCAGCCGCGCAATGCCAGTGTTTATACCCTCGAAGAGACACTACTGTGCTCGCTGAGCAAGGCGAGTTTCCAATCCGCAATCGCAGAATCCGCATCGCTGGAAACAGAAATACGGGAAGCCTACTTCGAAAGGAAGTGAACTTGCCATGATCTTACGAGGCCATGCTGGCGTATTTCTTGGACAGCATGTTTCTTGGCCATGCAAAGCCGATACCGGTACCGGAAAGAAGCTCGGTCGGCACGACACCTCCCAAGATATGAAACATCGGTCGATACAACGATTCCCAATCTTTGTTTCCCGCCGGACAATACTGACGCCCGTTCCCTTCCACTGCAGTCACCCCCGAAATCCGCGATGCCAGCGA
>CAMCMB010000102.1 GCA_945875845.1 Pirellula staleyi DSM 6068 | reverse complement strand
GGCAAATTCATCACGTCCATCGACTGTTCGACTTGCCGATCGAGTTCCCAAAGATTTTGTGCGTCGATGATGTCTTGCAGTTTCGCCATTTCGTCGCAGAGCTTTTCCATCTGCTTGTCGTCGGTTACTTCGCCCAGCAAATTGGAAATTTCATTGAATCGATCGACGATGGCCCGTCGCGGGGCGACCGCCTCCTCAACGTTCCCTTGGACGTCTTTGTCCGCGTTGAGATTCGGTTCTTGAGATAGATATCCTGCAACGAATCCGTTGGCCAATCGAGCCGTGCCGTCAAAATTCTTGTCCGTACCCGCCATGATCCGCAGCAATGTACTTTTACCCGCCCCGTTGGATCCGAGCACTCCAATTTTTGCGCCAGGATAAAAGGCTAACCAAATGTCCTTGAGGACTTCTTTTTGTCCGTGGCGTTTGGTTAGGTTTTCGATTTGATAAATGAATTGTCGACTCATTGTTTGATTCTATTCCCATTCGATCGTTGCAGGTGGCTTGGAGCTGATGTCGTAGCAGACGCGGTTCACGCCGCGCACTTCGTTGATGATTCGAGTGGAGATGCGAGCGAGCAAATCGTACGGCAGATGACTCCAATCCGCCGTCATGAAGTCGTCGGTGTTCACGCACCGTACGGCGACTGCCTTCTCGTAGGTACGAGCGTCGCCCATCACGCCAACACTCTGCGATTCGAGCAACACGGCAAAGGCTTGCGAGGTCTGGCGATAAAGATTGGCGTTTTTGATTTCGCTCACGACGATTTCGTCAGCGTTTCTAAGGATTTCTAGCTTCTCCGGAGTGATATCGCCCAGGCAACGAACTGCCAAACCAGGACCTGGGAAAGGATGTCGCCACACCAAATGTTCCGGCAATCCAAGTTCGACTCCTAACTTTCTCACTTCGTCTTTGAAAAGATCGCGCAGCGGCTCAATCAGTTCGAATCCAAGTTGCTCCGGTAGACCACCGACGTTGTGATGCAATTTGATCGTGGCGGCTGGACCATCTGCGGCCGCCCCGCTTTCGATGACGTCGGGATAGAGTGTTCCTTGCGCCAAGAACTTGGCGCCGTTGATCTTGACGGCTTCGGCTTTGAAACAATCGATGAACGCGTGGCCGATGCGAAGTCGCTTTTCTTGAGGATCCCGAATACCCGCCAATGTCGTCAGAAATCGCTCGGTAGCGTCGACGACACGCAGGTCCGCTTTGAAGTGATTGGTGAACTCAGAGATGACCGCCGCTTGTTCGTCTTTTCGGAGCAAGCCGTTGTTAATCAAAATACAAGTGAGCTGTGGGCCGATCGCTTTGTAGAGCAAGGCGGCGGTCACCGACGAATCGACGCCGCCCGAAAGTCCGCATATGACTCGGTCGCTGCCCACCACACTCCGTATTTGCTCAATCGATCGCTGAACGAAATCGGTTAAGTGCCATTTGCCCTCGCAGCCCGCAATGTTGTACAGAAAATTATGAATGAGCGTACTGCCAAGTGACGTGTGCGAAACTTCAGGATGGAATTGCAGGCCATAGATCGGCAACGTGTGGTGCTTGACCGCGGCGAAAGGGCACGTGGAAGTGGAGGCAAGCAGTTCAAACCCATCGGGAATCGAACGCACCTGATCGCCATGGCTCATCCAAACGTCGATCTCATGCGGAAATCCGGCGAAGAGCTTTTCCATGGATGCGATTTGCAAACGCGAACGCCCGAACTCGCGCGACGGAAAACTCTCGACCGCTCCCCCTAAGGCTTGCGTTGCCAACTGCATTCCGTAACAGATACCAAGTATCGGGATTCCCAGTTCGAAAAGACGAGGGTCGCACTTGGGGGCTTTGTCCTCGTAGACACTAGACGGTCCACCCGAAAGAACAATGGCGATCGGCTTGCGAGCCAAAATCACTTCGGCTGAGACATCATGGCGAATGATTTCGCAATACACGTTTTGCTCTCGAATTCGCCGGGCGATCAATTGTGCGAATTGAGAACCGAAATCAAGAACCAACACGCGCTCGCTCAAAAGATTGTCTGCGACGCTGGACGAAAGGGAGGAGTTTGGAACTCCGCTAGAAGCCGTTTTTATAAATGAGAACACCGAAATGGGCCAACCCAAGACGGGTTAACTTCATGCCTTGGAAAACGCACCATTGTAGCGATTTCCGGATGCCATGTAAGTCGAAAGGCCAGCGGCAGTTTTGAATTCCTCTTCGAACGTGGCATGGGCGTCTCGCCCATGAATTCACGAGCGCGCTCGTGCCACGCGATGGTAATCCGTGCCCGTAAGCGAGGCTTTGACTGCAATCCCTCGCTTACCGGCTCGTTGCATTAATGGACTGTGATACGGGGTATTCGAACGTGGCATGGGCGTCTCGCCCATGAATTCACGAGCGAGCGCGCTCGTGCCACGCGATAGTAACCCGTGCCCGTAAGCGAGGAGCCGACTGCAATCCCTCGCTTACCGGTTCGTTGACTTAGTGAAGTCGTTATTGGGCAAGGGCGGTAAGACGGACTTCCAAGTCCGTCAATGGCGAATTCGACGGACTAGGAAGTCCGTCGTACCATTAAATCAACAAGCCGTCACGCGTCGGGTTACCAATCGACAGACAGTTCGCACCCGTGCAAAACCGCTCGCCCCAACCTAACGCACCTTGGCGAGCTTCCGCAGGACAGCAATGCCGCGATCGAGCGTTTCGTCGGAGGCCGCAAACGAGATTCGAAAATGCGTGTCGCGCGCAGAAAAGATGTTACCGGGTATCACCAACAATTCGTGCTCGATCGCTCGACGAACAAACGCGGTTGCCGTTCCCGACGGCACCTTGGGGAAAATGTAAAACGCTCCTCCAGGTTCGGCGAATTCATAGTACCCTCGCAAGCCCTCAACGATACGATCGCGTTTGAGTGCATAATTGCGATAGTGGTGTGACATGTCGTGATCCATGGCGGCGAGCGCTCCCCACTGCATCGGTGTCGGCGCGCAAACAAACGAGTACTGCTGGAGTTTGATCATGGTTTGAATAACTTCGTTGGGTCCATGCACATATCCGAGTCGCCAACCCGTCATTGCATGGCTTTTGGAGAATCCATCGATGACGATCGTGTTAGGATTGAACTCCGCGGGCGACCGCATCGGTCCGGAAAAATGAAATCCGCTATAGATTTCGTCTGAAATGAGAGCGATATTTTTCTCTGCGCACAGTTTGGCGAGTCCTTCGATTTCTTCGAGCGTGGCCGTAACACCGGTTGGATTGCCCGGGCTATTGAACAGTACCATCTTGGTCTTGGGCGTTATTGCGTCCCGCACTTTTTCCAAATCGATTCGGAAATCCGGATACGTATCGATCAAGACCGGGATGCCGCCGACCAATTGGATCAGCGGAACATACATAACGAAGTAGGGGTCGAACACGATGACTTCGTCCCCAGGGTCGACCATTGCTAGCATCGACATGACTAGACCGCCACTGGTACCCGAGCTGATAAATAATTTGCGATCCGAATGCTGGAACTTGTGGTCGATGTCGGATTGCAACCGTTCCCGCAGTGGACCTATCCCTTGGGTTGGCGAGTACGCGTTTTTGCCTTGCTGGATGGCTTCGATACAAGCATCCTTGATGGGGTCGGGCACATCGAAATCCGGTTGTCCGATGGAAAGGTTGATTGGATTCTTGAGGGTCGCCGCAAGTTCGAAAACGCGACGAATACCGCTCGAATCAAAGGCCAGGGTGCGTTTCGCGATCCACGATTTGCCGGCCATTGACGGACTTGCAGGAATTGACATTGGAATATTCTGCTAGGGTTATTGGATGTTTCCGTTCCGGCTACACTATGCCATTGAAGTAATTGAACGATATTTTTCGGAAGTGCAACATCCAGACAATAGGAAAGCCGCTCCATGAAGATCGACCGTCGCCAGTTTGCTGGAGGATTGAGTGCCCTTGCGGCAACCAGCGGTTTCGCGAACTTCGAATTTTCGCAAACGACCAAGAATCAGCCGCTTTTTGTTGCAACGTGGAATTTCGGTTTACCTGCGTGCCAGCAATCGCTCGAAACGCTTGTCCGATCAGGCTCGGTGCTGGATGCGATCGAAAAGGGGATCAACGTTGCGGAAGCGGATGTAAAAAATGATTCGGTTGGCGTGGGGGGCGCACCGAATGCCGACGGCGTCGTGCAATTGGATGCATGTTTCATGGACGGCCAAACCCATCGGGCAGGTTCGGTCGCGGCTCTCGAAAACTATCCGCATCCCATTTCGGTTGCTCGCCGCGTGATGGAAAAAACGAAACACGTTTTGCTGGTTGGAAGTGGGGCTGCTGAATTCGCGAAAAAACAAGGTTTCAAAACGCAAGACTTAATGACCGAAGAACAACGCGTCAAGTGGCTAGCGTGGAAAGCCAAACAGCCCGTTGAAACTTCACCTTCTGTCAATCACGACACCATTTCGTTGGTGGGCATGGACACAAACGGGCATCTTGCTGGTGGATGTTCGACAAGCGGCTTGGCGTACAAAATGGCGGGCCGAGTGGGTGACAGCCCCATTCTGGGAAGCGGTCTCTATGTGGATGGCGAAATTGGCGCGGCTGGAGCGACGGGTATCGGAGAAAACGTGATGCGTTATTGCGCTTCGTTTCTCATCGTGGAACTGATGCGATCCGGCATGGAACCCGAGGCCGCGTGCCGCACAACCATCGAACGCATCGCCAAGCATGACAAGAAATCGCCAGCCGACCTACACATCAATTTTCTTGCGATCAACAAACAAGGTCGATGGGGTGCTGCAGGTACAGATGCTGGTTTTGAAATTGCCGTTGTTACGCCAGATATTGCTCGATTGGAGAAGCCGTTTCTGGTGAAGTAGCAAGATACTCGAGAAAATACAGCGTCACCCTCAATCACTCTCCTTGCTTCGAGTCCTTTATGTTCCAAGTTCACTTCAAGACTTTTTGTCTTAGGCAACCGCTCAAAATGGAATTACCGTACGACGGATTTCCAAGTCGGTCTAGTCTTCAATGGACAAGGATGTCCGTTGGTACATTTTTTCAACGCATTTGTCTCACTCCCTTGCGACTCTTGAGCTGGGGAGCCCTTTTTCCAATCGCTTGCCTGGTGGGTTGTTTTTCCAATTCGGAAACGCAACGCGTTGAGCAGCAAGGCTTGAAAAACCGATCTGTGGCGCTCTTGGAAAACGGAGCCGAGGGTGACAAGGAAGGAACGATGCTGAACGAAGCCATCGACGGGTTTCGAAAACTCGCGTTGCAGCTTCCCAAAGAGCGGCTTGGTTTTCAAAACCTCTGCGTGGCGCTGCTTACGCGACTGAAGAACACGGATGCGGTCGATGATCCGACAGCCTTCGCTTCGATTTCCAAGGAACTTGAAACAGCCCTCGATGCTCTCCGGCGTCTTTCGCCCAATGAACCTGATGCCGATGTTTTGGAATCGCGTTATCGACAAGAGAGAGGCGACCGGGAGCTCGCAATCCAATCCATGCGTACGGCAACCCAAAAGAAAAACGCAACGGCAGATACTTTTTCTCAGCTCATCCAACTGCTCCAGGACGAGTTCAAGCCAGAGAATGTCAACGAGATCCGCACCTTGTTGGAATCGGCCATTCTGCTTGCTCCCAACAACCTCGTGCTGTCGGTGCAGTTGCTCGATGTGATGGCGAAAACGCAAGAGATGAAATTCAGCGAGGTAGCGGAGCGATGTCGTGAACTATTTCGACCGTTGATGTCTCGAACCAACAGTCGCATCCCAGCGCTTCTAGACAACGCAGTCGCAGCCGCTGGCAAAGACGACTGGAGAACAGCCCAAACGCAAGTCGCATTCCTTCGCAACGTTTTGCTGGCCGAACTTGCCTATCAGAACGACCTCCATTTGCTCGAACCGCACAACCTGGAATATGTTCAGCTCGAATTCGAATCGCAAGGATCAAAGACCCGCGCTCGCCAAGCCGCTTCCACCCAACAGCGATTTCTACAAGGTGAGGGTTTGCAATTTGCTTCCAAAAACATCTCCGCGATTGCAACCGAAGACTTCGATCTGGATGGTCATTTTGACCTTTTTTGTGCGGCGGGCAAACAACTTGACATTTGGAGTGTCCATGGTTCGCAAGCAGCGAAGAATTTGGCGTCCTTCCCTTTGGAAATCGAGTGTCGAGGACTTTTGCTGGCGGATTTGGACCATGACTATCAATACCGAAAAGATGCGTTGCCACCCTCTGCATTGCCGACGACGGCCGCGCCGGGCTCGCAACCGCCTCTGCAGTCGAATCTGGTCGATACGGATGTCGACTTGATTGCCTTTGGGGAGGCTGGAATCCGACTTTATCGAAACGATCTCGATGTCGTCACTGGACAACGCTCTCTCACGGCGATGCCACAATCCGAGGAATTTTCGGCATTGCTCGGCATCCGTACCGCTGCGGTTATTGACTTTGACCATGACTCGGATCTCGATCTCGTCGTTTCGTCGAGCAGTGGAGTTTCTTTCTGGTCCAATCGCGGAGACTGGACCTTTGCGGACTTTACCCCGTTCTCAACCCTACCACCCACCTCTGCCAAGATCGACTCGATTTTGGCCTTGGACCTCGATCGAAACGTGCTCAATGATTTTCTGCTCGGGTCCGATGAATTCGAAGAGCCCATCATGCTAGCCAACAACCTGCATGGTCGTTATCAGCTCCGTGACCTTTCCTGGAAACGCGAGCTAGCCAATGTCGGTCGCGCGATAGAGCCTATTGATGCCAACGCGGATGCTTGTTGGGATTTTGTCGCGTGCGGTAAAAAGGGAACAAAGCTTGCCACGATGAAGTCCGTAGGCAGACATGGATGGGTTTCGAATCAAGTTTCCACGTTGTCGACCAAGCCCATGATCGGTCTGTCGGTGATCGATGTCGACAACGATGGCTACTCGGATTGTATTGCTTGGGGCTCAGCGGGCATGGAGTTGTTTCGTGGTGGTTCGGATGGAAAGCTGATGCTTGACGCAGGCGCTTTAAGCATTCGCGACAGTATATTTCAGGCGGTCCCGTTGGATGTGGATCGGGATGGGGACGAAGACTTGGTTTGCATAAACGGCGACGGGAGTTTGCGATTCCTCGACAATCAAGGCGGAAATGCGAACCAGCAACTTGAGGTGGTGGTTCGAGCCGACGAGGACGGAAAACAGCGGCCAAGGGAACGTTGCAATATGCACGGAGTTGGCAGTCTCATCGAACTCAAATCGAGCGGAACCTATCAACCGCGAATCGTCCGTGGGACGCGGACTAAATTCGGAATCGGCAAACAAAAGGGAGCCGATATCATGCGTGTTCTCTGGACGAACGGCATTCCGAACAATGTTCTCAATGTCAAAAATTCTTCGACTGTCTTCGACCAGCAAAACCTGGGCGGCTCTTGTCCCTATCTGTACGCCTGGAATGGAGAGCGATTTGAATTTTGCACGGATTGTTTGTGGGCAGCACCGATCGGGCTTCAATTTGCTCAGGGAGTCTCGGCTCCAACACGGGAGTGGGAATACTTGAAAATCGACGGGCAGTTAATTCGTCCTCGCGAAGGACGGTATGTTCTACAAGCGACCGAAGAGCTTTGGGAAGCCGCTTACTTCGACTCGGTCCAACTGATGGCGGTGGATCATCCCAAAGAAGTCGAGATCTTCACCAATGAAAAAGTGGGGCCGCCGGATTTGGCTGCGTTTCGAGTCCACACCGTTGAAAATCGGCGAACGGCGAAATCCGTAACGGATCAGCGTGGAAACGTGGTAACCGAATTGGTTTCAAGACGAGATCAACGATTTACAAAATCTTGGAGCGAAGGGTTCAATCAAGGCCTCGTCGAAGATCACTGGCTGGAAATTGATATGAATGAAGCTGGCGAGCAAGCGGACCAACTGACTTTGTTTTTGACGGGCTGGGTTTTTCCTACATGCACGTCCCTCAATCTGGCAATGACCGAGAATCCACTGAGACCCAAGCTAAAACCGCCTGGGGTCCAAGTACCCGATGAACAAGGGAACTGGGTTGAGGTCATTCCCTACGCGGGATTTCCCGGCGGCAAAACCAAGACGATTGCCATCGACCTGTCAGGCAAGTTTGTATCGAACGATCATCGCGTTCGGATTGTAACGAACATGGAACTTTGCTGGGACGAAGTATTTTGGACAATGAACGAAGGAAATGACAGCTCCAAATACAGACTGAGTAAGCTAGAGCTGGAAAGTGCAGATTTGCATTTCCGTGGATTCTCAGAGTTGGTGCCACAAGCAGGGAACGCGCCGAAACGATTCGAGTACGCAAATGTGACCAAGGAGTCGATTTGGCCGCCGATGTCGGGAAATTTCACTCGATTCGGTGACGTCAAAGAACTGATCGAGGAAGCGGACGACCTGCAAGTCGTGATGGGAGCTGGCGATGAACTGACACTTGAGTTCTCAACCGAAACGGCTCCCATACCCGAAGGTTGGGTTCGTGATTTTATTGTTTACAACGTTGGGTGGGACAAAGATGCGGACTTGAATACAATTCATGGTCAGAGCGTCGAGCCTCTCCCCTTTCGATCGATGAAACGCTACCCGTATGAACCCGATGAGACATTCCCGTCCACTTCGAAGCACATCGATTTTCTTGAACAATTTCAAACCCGCAAACAGAACCTTGGTCTCTTTTGGGATCAGATAAGGGACGCATCACGATGATTTTTCCATCGCCAATGGCACTGATTTTCCTTTTTGCGATCCAGATTCCGATTTGCGCAACGACTTGTCTCGCGGAGGGAATGGAGTATCCCATTGGGGTGGTTGCTGGTCCGTACGGCCGCCTTTTTGTAGCGGACCGCAATCTCCCGGGAATTTGGAAAATTGACCAAGGCAATCCGTCGATCTATTTCCAGGGCTCGAAAAAATTTCGCACGCCGCTCAATGCAGTCCGATGCGTGGCCGTGGATGCCAAAGGGGTTCTTTACGCGGGGGATTCCGCAACCCGCGAAGTCTATCGCTTCGACGAATCAGGTCAGCCTCAACCCCTGACCTCCGGAGGAATCGGAATTCCAATGGCCATGGCGTTTGATTCCAAGGGAAATCTATTCGTTGCCGACTTGGAACTTCATTGCGTTTATCAAGTCCCGTCCGGCGGCGGAACGCCCACCGAATACGCCAAAGTGCCGGCACCGAGAGGAATTGCGGTCGACGCCCAAGATCGCGTCTGGGTTCTATCTAGTTCAAAACAGCCCGTGATTCGATTCGATGAGAACCGAAAGAGCGAAGTCATCGTAGGAGAACCGGTGTTTGAGTTTGCGAACCAGATGGTAGTAGACTCGAAAGGGAATGCTTATGTATGCGATGGTTATGCCAACGCCGTCTGGAAAATTCCGTCCGGTGGCAAACCCGAAAAGATGGTAAGCGGCGACCCGCTTAATAACCCCGTCGGTATTGCAATCGATCAAGATCGATTGCTAATTGCCGATCCTCGTCAAAAGAACGTTTTTTCGCTGCCGCTCGAGGGTGAAAAGACATTGCAAGCGGTACTGAAGTAATGGCCTCGACGACTACCAATACCAAACGAAAATATGTTCCTGCGATAGGACCGAAGCTCAAAAGGTTATTGTTTGTTCTATTCGGAATGCTTTCTTTGCTGGGGGCAAATTCGCTTTACTTGGCGACCATCACATTCCTTGAATGGCAACGTGGGGAATCCTATCAAAACCAGTTTTATATGGCCATGTTTCTCGGCCACGTGTTTCTGGGCTTCCTCTTTCTCGTGCCGTTTCTTGCCTTTGGACTCATCCACTTGTTCACCGCCAGAAAGCGAAAGAACAAGCGTGCGATTCGAGTGGGCTACGCGCTCTTTGCCTTGAGCCTGGTCGTTCTCGGGACGGGACTGCTGCTGGTTCGTGTCGGTGAGATTTTCGATCTCAAACATCCCGCGACCCGGTCGACAGTCTACTGGCTCCACGTTTTAAGCCCAATCGTTGCGATTTGGCTTTATTGGCTCCATCGTTTGGTGGGTCAGAAAATCAAGTGGAAACTCGGTATCGCCTACGGTGGGGCTGCCATTGCGTCGGTTGCCGTCATAGTCTCCTTGCATGTTCAAGATCCACGGGAATGGAATAAGGTTGGTTCCGTGGATGGAATTCAGTATTTTGAACCGTCTCTGGCACGGACTTCGACCGGTGCGTTCATTTCGGCCAAAGTCCTCGACAACGATGAGTACTGCTTGTCCTGTCACGCGGATGCCTACAAAAGTTGGAACCACAGCGCCCATCACTTCAGCTCCTTCAACAACCCGGCTTATCTCGTCAGCGTCCGAGAGACCCGCGAGGTATCATTGAAACGCGACGGAAGCGTTAAAGCGGCTCGTTGGTGTGCGGGTTGCCACGATCCTGTGCCTTTCTTTAGCGGTGCGTTCGATGATCCACATTTCGATGATGTCCAACATCCAACCTCGCAGTCTGGAATTACGTGCACGGTTTGCCATGCCATCACCAACGTGAACTCGACCCGAGGGAATGCAGACTACACGATCGAGGAACCCCTCCACTACCCATTCGCATTCAGCGAAAACTCGGTGCTAAAGTGGGTCAATCATCAGCTCATCAAAGCCAAACCCGCATTCCATAAAAAGACCTTTCTGAAGGACTTTCACAAAAGCTCTGAATTCTGTTCGACGTGCCACAAAGTACACCTGCCCTACGCACTGAACGAGTACAAGGACTTTTTACGTGGTCAGAACCATTACGATTCGTGGCTTCTGAGCGGCGTATCCGGGCATGGTGCGCGGAGCTTTTATTATCCAGAGAAAGCCCAAAAGGCATGTGCAGGCTGCCATATGCAGCTCACCGAATCCAACGATTTTGGAGCCAAACTTTTTGAGGGATCTGACGGAAAATTCTCGATTCACGACCATAATTTCGCATCCGGAAACACCGGTTTGCCGTTCATGCGGGGGTATCTCGATGAAGTGGAAGCGAAACACAAAAAATTCCTCGATGGAACAATGCGAGTCGATATCTTCGGCGTCAAGGAAGAGGCAAAGATCGACGGAAAACTTCTCGGTCCAATCCGGCCCGAGGTTCCCAAACTCAAACGCGGCGAAAGTTACCTTCTTGAGACCGTCGTGCGAACTCTGAAGGTGGGTCATGAGTTCACACAAGGAACGGTGGACTCAAACGAAGTCTGGTTAGAAGTCACATTGCAAAGCGGTGACCAAGTCATCGGCAAAAGTGGCGGAATGGACTCCAAAGGGGAAGTCAACCCGCGCTCACATTTCATCAATGTCTTTATGCTTGACCGAAACGGAAACCGAATCAATCGCCGCAATCCGCAAGACATCTTCACGCCACTGTACAACCACCAAATTCCTCCTGGCTCAGGGCAAGTCGTTCATTATTCGTTCCAAGTTCCCAATGATATCAAGCAGTCGATTTCAGCGACCGTGAAACTTCAATACCGGAAATTTGACTATGAGTACATGGACATCGTTCACAAACAATTGCAGTCCACGAATCCAGCGGATGCGAGTACCAACGACACAAATCGTATCGTCGATAGCGGGGTGAATGTATCGAACTCCGGCATGCAAGAGGACGGAACCTATCGCAACAATCTACCTGTGCTAACTCTAGCAACCGACACCGTGGTCTTTCCAATCGATGGCTTAGAGGAGGAACTGGCAGCTCAGGAATCGAAGATACCCGCTTGGCAACGCTGGAACGACTATGGCATCGGGTTATTCCTGGAGGGAAAAGCCGAGCTTAAGCAAGCGGAACAGGTCTTCCAGCAAGTCGAGAAAATGAACCGCTTCGATGGGCCCATCAACCTTGCGAGAGTTTACCTACGCGAAGGTCGAATCGATGAGGCGTCCGATGCTGTCCAACGAGCCGCTACGTTCTCCGAACCAAAAGCCCCGGAATGGTCGTTGGCTTGGTTCAGTGGATTGGTCAACCGCGAACAAGGCAGGTTGGTGGAAGCCGAATCGAACTTCCGAAGCATTGTCGATCAGACGACGGAAGAACGAAAGTCTCGCGGTTTTGACTTCAGTCGCGATATCGAAGTGCTCAACACGCTGGGACGAACCCTTTTTGATCGCGGTGAGCAAATGCGACTGGATTCGCAAAAGAACGAGCGGGAGGCACTTCTCAGGGATGCTGCGAAACAATTTCAGCGGACGATTGCCATCGATTCCGAAAACGCGACCGCCCATTACAATCTAGGTTCGATCTACACCGAGCTAGGAGAGACGGCAGCCGAAAAGAAGCACAAAGCGCTACACCTGCGATACAAAACGGACGACAATGCGCAAGGTGTTGCCGTGGGACTTGCACGAAAAAAGTATCCCGCCGCAAATAGTGCAGCCGAGTCGTTGGTCATCTATCCACTACAGTTTGAATCAGAGTGATTTCGGTATGCAACCATCAGTAGGAGGAGGAGGTCCCGAAAGCGAAGCGCCGGAACGCGAGGAAGATGATGCGGTCATAGGCCGCGCTTTTTTGGGATCTGCGATTGTCTTTACAGCCATTGGCTTGATTGGTGGGCTCGCCTACTATTTTTTGTCCAGCAAACCCGTCAAAGTCGAAGACATATCGAAGTCGGTTTCGTTGCCCGAGAGGCGAGCCATGCCGAAGGTGACAGTTCCGGTTGTCAACTGGGTAGATAGGACGGAGGCAACGAACATCCAGTTCACGCATGATAGCGGTGCAACGGGTGAAAAACTTCTGCCAGAAACCATGGGGAGCGGTTGCGCCTTCTTTGATTTCGACTCCGACGGCGACCAAGACATTTTACTAGTTAATTCGTGCCCATGGCCCGAAAACCACAACACCTCCAAGCCGCCAAGCACCTTGGCCCTGTTCGCGAACGATGGACGAGGAAACTTCACGGACGTTACCAAGCAAGCCGGACTGGATGTTTCGGTCTACGGGATGGGTGTCGCGTGCGGAGACTACGACAATGATGGACGTGTCGATTTGTTCATTTCTTGTTTGGGACCGGACAAGCTGTTTCACAACGACGGTGGCAAGTTTGTTGACGTGACCGTTCGCGCTGGAGTGGGTGGTGATCCCAAGGCATGGAGCGCCTCCAGCGGATGGTTTGACTACGATCGGGACGGAGATCTCGATTTGATGGTATGCCACTATGTTGAATGGACTCGCGAGTTTGACTTGGCGCAGGAGTTTCGCTTGATCGGTGGTAACGAACGAGCTTATGGAAGGCCGCAGCCCTTTGGTGGAACATTTCCATCGCTCTTTCGAAACGACGGCGATGGGAAGTTCGTGGACGTATCACAAGAATCCGGCCTCAACGTAGTGAACCCGGCAACGTCTGTACCGATGGGTAAGTCGCTTGGCCTTGTGTTCGAAGATTTTGATGGGGATGGGAATTTGGATTGCATTGTTTCGAACGATACTGTGCAGAATTTTATGTTTCGCAATTTGGGGAATGGAAAATTTGAAGAAATAGGTGCCATGTCGGGCGTTGCATTTGATGCGGCGGGAGCGGCCCGCGGTGCGATGGGAATCGACGCAGCCGCATTCCGCAACGATAATTCGATCGGAGTGGCTATTGGTAACTTTGCCAACGAGATGTCGGCACTCTATGTATCGCGTTCTCGAAACTTGCAGTTTTATGACGCAGCGGTCGCGAACGGTTTTGGGCCAGCCACGCGACTTGAATTGACGTTTGGCGTTCTGTTTATGGATTTCGACCTCGATGGACGGCTCGACCTGTTTCAAGCGAACGGCCACTTGGAGGAAGACATTGCCAAGGTTCAAGCCAGCCAAAAATACGAGCAATCACCACAGCTATTCTGGAATGCCGGCGCAGAATTCAACACCGAGTTCATCAAGTGTCGCGAATCCGAAACGGGAGAGGCATTCCAAAAACCGATGGTGGGTCGAGGCGCGTCCTACGCAGATATCGACGGCGATGGGGACTTGGATTTGCTCATCGTTGGGTGTGGCCAAAAGCCTCGTCTGTTAAGGAATGATCAAGCGCTCAAGAACCACTGGCTGAGAGTCAAGTTGGTTGGCAAGTCGTCCAATCGAGATGCCATTGGGGCGTTGGTCGAATTGCGAATCGGCGATGCGACACAGACGCGACGAGTAAGCCCGACACGCAGTTATCTTTCGCAAGTGGAACTCCCGGTTACGTTTGGCTTGGGTGCGATCGAATCCGTCGACCGCCTCACGATTCATTGGCCAGATGGCAAAACGCAAGTTGTTTTGCAACCCCAGGTCGACCAGATGCTGCTGGTGGATCAAGCGGAATAGGCTTGAGAAAGACGGGAGGGCGAGGCTCCTGCCGAGCTTACGACGCAATGGTTCGGCAGGAGCCTCACCCTCCCAAGCAAGGAATGGATTGGGCAAAGTCGAGGAAAACATGTTTACAGGGGTGGCCTCGCCCTCCCAAACCGCTCAGCGGTTTCTCGGTTCCAGTGTTTTCTCATTTCGTTTCGCGACCTTCAATAATCCGATCATTACGAACTCAGCGATCAAATTCGCGATTCGAAATGCGATCGCAGCGAATAGGGCGATGGGTTGGGGCACAAGCCTGCTGAGCAGCCAAGTGATGACCAACTCACGCACAATCGCTCCACTGGGTAGCATGGAGGCAAAGCCCGCTACTGCGGCAAGCGAAACGGCTGCGACACACGCCGACCAACCATGCACGGTCCATAATCCGGCTGACGGTTGTATGCCCCCTAGCACCAGCCAGGCAGCCGTACCGTGTAGTGTCCAGCCGAGCAACATCCAAGAACACGTTCGGAACATCAACTTTCCCGTAAACGCATCGCTGACAGAACGTGGCATGCGCCCGATTTTGCTCTTGGCTAGTACTGCTAGCACTGCCCGAAAGGTATGCGGCAGCAGCAGCAAGGCTGCGCAGGGTATACAGACCGCGGCCCCTAGTAGCATCCATTTCGGGGGTGATTGCGTCAACAAGAAAATGCAGCCAAGAATAGCCCCGGTGCAAACACTTGTTAAAGTCTCTACAAATACGCTCACCACCGTGGGTTTGATCGCGACTCCTAGCGGGTGCAGTTTACCGGCCCGAAGCACAATCACCATGGCTTTTCCAGGAACATATTTGCCTAGATGACCAAGGAAGTACACGTAGAGACCCGTCCAAAAAGGGACCGTTTCCCCGAATGCTTTCAGCGTTTGCAGCCAAGCAAGTCCGGCAGGAAGCATCCCGATCGCGTACACAACGACGCCAGCCACCAGCCATTTCCAATCCATTTTTGAAAAATCGAGTTGCTCACGGTGTTGCTGAACATCGTGGTAGGCGCGTTGCATCGTCAGGCCTAAAAAGGCCAACACGACAATCACAATAACCCATTTCAAAATCGGCTTCGCCCGGCCAATCCAGCCGGAACTCTCCGTTTTGTTGCGTACCCGATTGGGTGGGGCACCCTCGACTGCCTGGGTTTTCTCGACGTTCTGCATAAAAATTCGATGTCTTAGCAATAGGATAAGAAAAGCCAGAGTGGTAGAGCTTAATTTGTTTTTGCGATAAAATCATGGAAAGAAATCCTGGCATAGATGGCATATTTGTCTAGGTCAGTTCCCCCCCCTTTTCTGTAAAGCATTCGCCGAGATGGCCCGTTATATTTCGTTTGCCGTTTTGCTTGCGATCATCGTCGTTATCGGCGCTCTGTTCTACAAAGTGATGATTGGATTTTTTGTACCCGTGTTTCTCGCGGTGGTGCTGGTCGTCGTTTTTCGTCCTTTGCATCGATGGGTTTTGGTCAAGGTCAGTGATCGCGAGCACGTGGCGGCTGGAATTACCACGATGCTTATTATTCTTATCGTTCTCATTCCGGCTGCGTTGGTCGTATCGATGGCAGCCGTACAAGGAACGAATCTGGTTCGGTCGACCAGTGTTACGTTGACCCTCGCAAAACTTCGGTCCAATAGCTTACTTCCACTGGAATTCCCCTACGCAAAGGAAGTTCAAGATATTCAGAAGAAGATAGACAACATTCAGGACTTGGTGTCGAAACAGCAGAGCTATGACGCTCTCATGAACTTGATGAACAGCAAAGGTTTGCTGGAGGGAGACGTTTCCGCAATCCGAATGGAGCTTAAGACATTTATCCCTCAGCTCGTCGTTTCAACCAAGAAGGAACTTGTAACGCAGATTGGAAAGACCCGTCGCAAAAGTGTGAAAGAACCAATACCTCGAGAGAAAATTGAAACTGAAATTTCAAAATACTTTGAGCAGGTCGAGAAAGACTTGGGCTCACTGCTTGCAATAAGCCGCAGTGTATCTCCGGACGCCCCGGAATCGCCACAAGTAGAGCTTTCTCGAATCCTTTACGAGCCTAGTATCGCGTTGACGGGTTTCTCGCCAGACGAGGGAGCGAAAATCTCGCATGCACGCGAAGACCTTTTAAAGAAGGGGTTGGCATGGGACCAACAACTCGCGGAGATGGAAAAGTGCTTGGAGGCATTCACCCCCGCACCAGATCAGAACGTGTCTCAAGTGCAAAGAGCGGCCGTCGAACTGGGTTCGCAGTGGCAAAGGACGCGTGACACTATCTCGGGTGGTGCTTGGTTGAGAGCCTTAAAAGAAATCGCCAATCCATCCGTCGAGGATCTTGAGAAGCTAAACCGAAGTTTTTTTGATTACATTGGACCAAGGCTAGTTGGTTTCTCCGGAGATCTGGCCTCGTTTTTGCTTCGCTTCGTTATCGCCAGCAGCATTCTATTGCTGTCGCTTTATTTCTTTCTGTACGACGGCCCGGGAATGGTTCGCACGCTGATGGAATTGAGTCCGCTGGACGATCGGTATGAACTCGAACTGCTGGCGGAGTTTGATCGAATTTCGCGTGCCATTGTCTTGGCAACCGTTTTGTCCGCTCTGCTTCAAGGTCTTGTTGCCGGGATTGGATACTACTTTGCTGGCATACCATCGCTCATTCTATTGACTGCGTTGACAGCCACGTGCGCGCTCGTTCCGTTTGTTGGGCCAGCGATCGTTTGGGTACCGGTTTGTGTCTACCTTGCTGTTTACGAAGAGAACTTTGTTGCCGCCGGGGCGTTAGCATTATGGGGTATGTTCGTTGTTGGAACGGTCGATAACGTCGTAAAGATGTTCGTTTTGCATGGCCAAAGCCAGCTTCATCCTTTGCTCGCATTACTGAGTGTACTCGGAGGCATTCAGTCACTTGGCCCGATCGGAATCTTGGTAGGACCGATGGTGGTGGTACTTCTCCAAACATTGCTAGGCATCTTGAGAACCGAGCTAACGCACTTTAGAAAATCGGAGGACTCCACGACCGAAAATGCAATCTCTGCTACCGAACCTAAGTCGCTCAGCGGCCTGATTCGCAAGGTAAAAGGGAACGGAACGAATAGCGATTCCGATTCGAATGAATCGGAATCGCCTATACCCATGGGTACCGTAACCCCATAGTATGAAGCCGTTCAGAAGCAAACCACGTGGAGGTCTAGGGTCGAATTTGTCAGCGTTCGCGTTGGCATTCCTTTGGTGGTTTCTGGCAATTGGATTGAGTAGCCGCGATTACTACTTGCTCAACTATGGTGCGTTGCGCAGCGTCGACCCGATGCTTGAACCCTTTCGGTCGACGTTGTTTGCGAATGCGTTTGCGATTGTGTCGATTGTCGTTTGGCTTGTTTTACATCAAGTGGTTTTGAGTTCGGCTGAGAATCGACGTTCCATCACACTTGCAAAGATCTTTCTAGCCATTTCGCTTTTGCCGGCCTTTGCATGGATCCTACAAGGGTCCGCCGAGAGTATCGCAATAGAAAGCATCTGGAACGTGTTTTGGATGTCCGCTTGGACCGGCCTTAGTTTCGCCGAACTCGGGAGAGCCTGTGGCCTTGGAGCGAGCAAGCCCAGGGAAACGTCTGGCGAGACGAACGCGACGCAATCGTGGATCGGCTTTGCAACTGTGTGTGCACTGAGCTTGACTTGTGGAATATGGTGGACACATCAGTCCTACGACTTCTACAACCGGTTCATGCTCGGCTTCAATGACTTTGGCCATTTCATGCAGCGCGTCGCGAATACGGCGGACGGTCGAGGCATCTTGCTAGAAACCCCTGTCTTGCCAGCCTTTTGGGATCACTTCAATCCAGGCCTATTGATGTTGGTTCCGCTTTGGAAGTTGTTTCCGGACGTGACCGTAGCATTCTACTTACAGTCTATCTCGTTAGCGGGAAGCGCCATTCTCGTTTGGAAAATCGCTCGCGCAGCGGGGCACGTGGTCGTGAGTGCCGTGTTATGGTCCGCCGCATGGCTTTTTCAACCGGTGCTTGGTCAAATGAACTTGGCCTATACTTACGGATGGCATCCTATTAGTCTTGCTATTCCGTTGCTGCTGGTGTCGGTACTCTGCCTTCAGAAGCGACGCGTTGGATTGGCGTTCGCATCCATACTGCTTGCGTTGTCGATGGAGGAGGGTGTTTTCGTAATCGCTGCCTTGTTTTGCGGACTAAACGCTACACTCCGCTATGGTTGCTTCGATCGCGCGCGAAAACCTGAGAGGCAGATCTACAACACCATGTCTTGGCAAGTGTGGACGCTGCTTTGCCTTGGATTCGTAGTTGGCTTCATTTTGGTTTTTCGTTTCAGTGGACTTGCCGAATTTCAGACGGCAAGGTTTGCTTCCTTGGGTCAAACTCCGGTCCAGGTACTTTTGTCACCTGTGCTTCGTCCAAATATTTTTTGGAGCCAACTGCTCAGCGCGAAGAATGGTATCTTTCTGCTTGGATTGTGCTTGCCTTGCTTCTTGCCTTCGATGGTTCGCGGGTGGCGGTACGTGTTGGCTGTGGTCTTCCCGCTTGGTGTATTGTTGGTTTGGGAACATCGGCCTGCACAAAGTCTAGCCTTTCAATATTCGAGTATCTTGCTCCCAGTCCTATGGTTATCGACGATGCTTGGTTCTCAATCGCCAGAACCTTTGGTAGCAAGCGACACTAAATCCCGATGGCGTTTACCGAGTTGGAGCGGTTGCGCCGCCGCGCTTGGCGCGTTTGCAACCGCAGCAACGCTCAGCTTGTTCCTTGGCCAATTTCCTTTTAGTTCTAGAACGCTACAGGATGTCCAAGTTCAGACGTATCAACCCACGGAAACGGAATTTCGTTTGCAACAAGGTGGCGTAGATAATCTTTGGTTGCATGAACAAGTCGCTAAGATTCGGGTAAGCCGTGACGCAGTGCTTGCGACAGGTCGTATCGCTTCCCATTGTGTTGGCAATCGAGATGTCGAAACGGTAGGTCAATTCGGGCAGCGTAGAGACAAGCTCGCGAAACTTGCCGATCGTCTGGATCAGCCGATGCTGCATTACCGATGGGTGATCTTGGATCGTTTAGAACATTTCCAACAGAACGACGCGGAGATCCAAGCCGTCGAGCGCGAAGCGATTCGTTCTGGATTTGCAAAGGTAGATGAACAGTACGGAATTGTCGTCTACAGGAATCAGGAATAATACACTCTTCCACAATTCGGATCAGGACGAAAATGGATCTAGAATATATACCTATAACCCCTCACTCATCTCTCGTAGCAATGTTCGTGAATGAGAATTAGCGATTTGCCTAAAAGCGCTCTCGTTGAAGCCACACAGACAAGCAAATCAAAACTGCCTCCGCAGTCGATTCTGAATCCAAGTCCGCCGATGTTCGAAGGATTTGTCAGAAACCCGGTAGGAGCCACATAGCCAAGCCCGACGAACGGTCCTCTGCACAGCATGAAAAAGCCAACTTCATTCGGATCAAAGATATCGCGACGATTCTGCCCAGCAATGGAAAGAGACCCTTTCCGTAAATGCCTAACGAAACTGCATCGCCACAAAACTGAGCTAGAAATCTAGAAAAAATAAAATCGGTCGACAAGCATAGATGGATGGCCCCATGAATCCCCCATGAATCAGATGGATGGCCCCAGGAATCACGCAATGAACCACACGTAAGTCGTGCCCACACAGGCAGGAATCCAGTGCATAATTCGTTCCCGCGCAGACAGGAATGACGGACAAGTGGGAATCTCACTCATAGGTACATGACGGGGCTACCCAATCGCTACGCCAACACCTCACTTGAGATCACGCGAATCAACCGTGAATGGACTCACCCACTCGCGAAACATCCCGAGGCTGCGTTTTGCCCTGGAGCAAATTTGCGATTTCGCTGGGAAGCTGACTTTTTGAGGCTCTCTGGCGAACCTGCTGCGCTTCCACGACCAAAGTATTTTTTGAAATTCCACACCAAGTCGCACCACATCTGTCCCTCTATTCCAATCCTTGCAAGGATTGGAGCAAGATCTTTCGGAATGGTGGGT
>CAMCMB010000101.1 GCA_945875845.1 Pirellula staleyi DSM 6068 | reverse complement strand
CTGTCGATGAAGTTGGGCGACTACTTGAGTCTGTTGGATTGGACGGGTCGCCAGCGTGTTGGCAGCTTAGAAAAACCCACCATTCCGAAAGATCTTGCTCCTATCCTTGCAAGGATTGGAATAGAGGGACAGATGTGGTGCGACTTGGTATGGAATTTCAAAAAGTACTTTGGTCGCGGAAGCGCAGCAGGTTCGCCAGAGAGCCTCAAAAAGTCAGCTTCCCAACGAAATCGCAAATTTGCTCCAGGGCAAAACGCAGCCGCGGGATGTTTCGCGAGTGGGTGAGTCCATTCACGGTTGATTTTCGCATGATCTTAAATGATGCGTTGGCGTAGCGATTGGGGTTTTCAGCATCCGTCTTTCCCACCGTTATAGTCGAGCGGTACCGATTTTTGGAAGCCACCGCCAAAAGCTTGGCATAACAATTGAAGCACAGAAAGGTGTCAGGGTGCGTCGGCGTAAGCCGGAGAAAGGTCGCGAATGAAAGAGTCGTACGAGGTAAGATCTAGCCAGTCGCCTTGGCCTCGAGTGATGCGACGCGACGGGCAACTGTCGCATCGAAACGTTCACAGAGGTACAGCCGGGCTGTGTATTGAACATCCAAGTGTTATTTGAAAACGGGGCATCTCTTTATGGTGGCCGACCTTGTCCTGACAAGGGGAGGCAACAATTATGACGAACGTTAATGGCAAGTCCGACATAATCCCCACGGAGTCAGAGACCACACGCACGGTTGGAAACTTTTCTCATGTGAGCCGAGAGACCCCAGCAACACCCAGTTCACCCATGGAACTGGATCGCCGGACCTCAGATGGGAAACCGTTCATACCCAGGTCGCGTGGATTGCTTGGTATACGCGAAGCGGCACAGAAGGATAAGAAGTTCAAGTTCACCAGTGTGTTTCACCACATTACACCAGAACTTCTTCGGAGCAGTTTCTTCGATCTCAAGAAGCAAGCAGCGCCAGGAGTCGACGGCCAAACGTGGAATGACTACGCAGTGGATCTCGAACAGCGGAGCAACGATCTTCATGGACGAATGCATCGCGTAGCGCACCGGGCGAAGCCATCCAAGTGGACTTACATTTTTAAGCTCGACGGCCGGAATAGACCTCTTGGGATTGCTGCTCTGGAAGACAAAATCGTCCAACAAGCAACTCGTGTCATCCTGGAATGTATGTACGAAGAAGACTTCAAAGGCTTTAGTTACTGCTTTCGCCCACAGCTATTTCGGAAACGGGATGACGACCTCGCAGAGGTAGGTGCATGGCTGCAATCGGTGTTTAGAGGTTGGTGCCAATATTATGCGGTACCCGGCAATTACGATCGATTGCGGCAATTCCGAGAAGCGATCCAAGCTACGTGGCTCAAAGGCCTTCGGTAGGTGCCAGGAGGCCTTCGGTAGGTGTCAGGCACGAATGGCAAGGCCCTCATGGACACAGCCGACAAAAGTCAAAGTAGTAGGCACATTCCATGTGCCGTCCAGCTAGAATCCCGGCAAAAGCTTGACTGCGAACGGCACGGCGGAGCGTGCCTGCTACTTTTGTCGGCTGTATCCTCATGGAGCCCCGAGACGACTAGCGGCAGAGGCTCAGCAATGGAGATAACTCGTTTGAGTGAAACAGTTTACGCGAGGCGTACAGTGCCATTCGTGCCTGGTGCCATTCGTGCCTGGCACCTACCGAAGGGTCCCCCTGGCACCTACCGAAGGGTCCCACCACGTCTATCCATTGGTGACAATGAGTAATGTCGAACAAATCGAGCCAGCCTCTTAAATCAACAGTCGTCCTCGGCAATGAAAAGGGAAAAGGCACTGTGTGCGATGTTTCTGGGGGCGGCGCAGTAGGGCGTGTTAAGCGAGCAGATGCGGAGGAAGCGATTTACCACATGCTTAATCGTGGTCAGTCGGAATACGAAGAGTACGTTCGCCAAGCATGCGCTGCCGTTTTGCGGCCATAACGACCTCGCGTTCTTGCTTGCCTGCCTCAACGACCTCCTATTTAACCTTTGCTTCCGTTGACTGCTGTGCTTTTTCACTGCCGTTCGTTCTGCGTCGCTCCGCTACCTCCGGGGCAATCTCCAGCATCGTATTGACCTTGCCTAGCACCTTGTTCAAAACGAAGCCATCATACAAATCGCCAATCGCAGTTCTCGATTCATAGCGCAGCGCATTGCCATCGATGTGGATGATTTGGTAGAGTTGAGTGTCTTCCGCTACGCGTGTCATAAACGGTGCTGGAGATAAGTTGTACATCTTGGGGCCGCTAACGGAAACGACGTAGATCGTGCCAGTAAAGGTGTCGACTTTATTCACTCCGGTAGGAACATTTCCAACCGTAAGCGGCTCGGCTGCTGGGGTTTCTAAACCGGTTCGGCCGTATGTATGATCGTGTCCCTGCAATACCAAATCAACTCGATACTTGTCTAGGATCGGCTTCCAGAGGCTCCGCAGTTTCGCATTATCGCGGTCCTTTGCGGTTGAAAAGATCGGATGGTGGAACGAGCAGATAACCCATGGTTGTTTGTTCCTGCTGAGAACGCTGTCCAGCCATTCAACTTGCTGTTCGATCCTTTCGTTGCTATTGAGCATGACGAACCGGGCGTTTTGGTATTCAAAGGTGTAGCAGGTCTCGCTCAAGCCCTCGGGGCCATCCTCGGGCAATGTAAACTGCGTTCGCCAGTGATTCGTGAGCTTTTTGTCGCCCGTCTCCGACTTTTGCATTTCGTGATTGCCAACAACTGGCACACTTGGAATCATGGCGTTGAGCCAAGCACCGGCACCAAACCACTCACCCCATTCACCATCCGATTGGGCGGTGTTGATCAAGTCACCAGCATGCAAAATGAACTTAGATTTGGGCGCATCCGAATGGGCTTCGCGAATGACTCGTGACCACATCGAACGCAGGTCGTTTTGCGCATCGCCAAAGTAGATGAACGAAAACGGGGCTGGCTTGTCACTTGCAGTCGAGAAATGGAACCACTCGCTCCAATTGGTCTTGTCGCCGACACGATACGCATACTTGGTGTTCGGTTTGAGATCATGGAATTGGACACTATGGAAATGGGCCGTGTTGAGATCGGTCTTGAGAGCGGATGACGTGGCGCTGAGTATTTTCGAATCCTTTGCAAAGTCAGGCCCTGGGCCTGCCAAAGCGATCTCCCCGAAGCCATCTCTAACCTCGGTGGACGTCCGCCAAGTTACCGCTTGCGACGTCGTTGGATCACCCGACCAAGTAAGAACGATTCGATCAGGCATGATCGTTGGCTCGTAGATTTCGGCGGGCTTGACCGCCCGAACCTTGTGCGTGTGTCCATCCTCCCCGTCATGTGCAATGAGCCTCAAACTCATGGCAATACCAACTAGACAAATGGCTACCAAAAACGTTCGAAATCGATCGACTAACAAAGTTTAGCTCCCCGTGGTACAGGCGACTCAAAATCGTTGGCGATTTCCTGGAACGCCGAAAAGATATTGAAATAACTCGCTCAGAATCTGATCAAAAAACATATCGAACAACCGTTAAGAACGTATTAATCTACAATTAAGAAAGAGTGAGTTGGATTGTGCCATGGCAATTTCCTCTTTATTTCGCAGCGTTCGGTGCGCGAGAATTGACAATTGGAAGCGATGGTATCTCGACGCTTTTTTCCCATTCTGCCAGTGGGACTTTCCAGGGAGTATCTCGAAGTGCTTCGCGCAAAGGTTGCAACCATGTCCGTTTCCCTGCAAAGCGAGGCTCTTTGGCAAGATCCGTATTCGGGTCGATAAAGACCTGCGGCTTGCGGCCATTGAGCGACGTCAGTACAAGTGCTTTCACTTGGGGAAAATTGCCTGTGCGACGCTCATGTTGGTAAGCGAGATAATGCGCAAGCTGGACAATCATGCCTGGGTCTCGGGAGAACCGGTTCGCTTGCTCAACATGGATGACGCCGCGCAAATTCGGATTATAAATTTCCCCGGACTTCGGATCGACGACGAAGTAACGTACGCCTGCTGTTTTGCCCCGCAACATCATTCGCCACGAAAACATATGACAGCGCTCGGTCCAGCTTGGATCTCCCTCGTAACACAGGTGACGAAGCGGCCAAAGACAATGAAACACGCAATACAGCACGATCAGCGTGAATCCAATTTTGGCTTGAGGTGTGAGATCGGACCATCGAACTTGGCCCTTCTGCGTAAAAATCAGTGGAGTCCCTCCCAGCGCTTTGCGAGCCCAATCTGGATCGAAAAATAGAGTGGTTGCAAAGATCATGAACCACGGAAAAACGTGGATGCTGAAAATAGTGGCGTTGATCACGTGGAATGCCACGCAAAGACCATAGGCTAGTGTTCGAGTCCTGCGTATTAGCAAGAGCGGAACGATGCCAATATCGAAAATCAGTCCTCCCCAAACGAAAAACCAAACCGCACTTTCATTGCTGAGCCAAGATCCAACGAGAGGAATCTGACTTTGTGACGCGAGGATCTGCCGCATTGGCTCACCGGCAAGCCAATCCCCATGCAACTTCGCAATTCCACCAAAGAAGTAAGGAAGTCCTACATGAAACCGCAAAATCCAAAGTACCCAAGCGGAGGTCGTAAGTCCCGCAACTGCCGGATACCAAACGGCGTCATATGAAACGTTGCGAGAAAGAGGCAGAATTGGGAGCCACCAAACGATCAATGTCAACAAATAGTAGTGGTTCTGGTAGTTTGTCTTATCCAACATAAAAATGTACGTGAACGTGATTGCCAGCATCAACGCGGCAACGCGGTACCAAATCCCTGCCGCAACCAACAATCCCAGAACGACCACAGCTAGGAACGTGACAACCATTCCAGACTCTGGCCAAGGGCTTATCCAATCAAATAGCTGGTACTTGAAGTGGAACTTGGGTTCGACGTAAAGGGCGCTCACTCGCCCGGAGGACAGATAATCCCAGGCCCACCATGAGAACATCGCGCCAAACCCGATGCGGAAGAAAGTAACGCTGGAGTTATCTATTGGATGCGCTAGCGAAGTCAAAAGTCTCGTCAAGCCACCACGATCATCGATCGATGCTGCTGAGTTCAAGTGGCAATCCAAAAGTTCCATCGATCCTCATTGTTCTATCGCAAGTTCAACTGTCGAACATAGATGTAGTCTAAGGATTCTGTTGCTTAGCCTCTTCCAATGCTTCACGTTGGTCCGCAGTCAACGGTTGGTTCTTGCTTTTCGAGATGGGTAACTCGAATTTAAATTCATTCCTGCTACCCTTCTGGACTTCGACATTGATCGGTTGCGTCTGGGAGTCGAATTCGCATGGGCATTTAAACCCGCGAGAATATTCGGCATTGGGTGCCATCACATGTACCAAATGCTTTCCGAGGACGGCTCCATCGTTCGTATTGTAGGTCGTAATCACAAATTCTCCTTTTTCGTTGGCCGCTGCGTAGCCCTGTTTGCCAACCAAAGCGGACTCACCTGTCTGGATTGGTTCAAAAAATACTTGAGCACCAGGGATAGGCTTACCTTCGCAAGTAACTACGCCAGAGACGGGTGCTAAGGGGAATTCAACCATGCCATTGCAACCGCAGAATGAGCACAATAAAAAGGGAATGAGCTTGCAACCATTGTTCGCAAGCATGAGACTGGTAATGCGAAGGGACATAGCCCAAATGCTCCAAGTTTATAAAGAAGGAAATAATCAACAGAAACATAGGTGCGATGGGATGACTGCCGCCTTTCGCTCCGCATCATCAACGCTGCTTTTGAGGAGCAAAAGGCGGCTAATGATTTTAAAGTGACATTACTGCCATTCTCCCAACGGACGCCCATCGCTCTTGTCGTTGAGATCGCTATTGGTTTGTTGCGACAAATTCTCGCTAACGAAGTGAACGGATCCATCGGCAAACGCAAACTGTGCTCCACCCGCATGAAAGCTGAAAGCGCAATCGTCATTAATAGCACGAACCATGGTGTTAGGCTTGCATTGGCAATTGATGGGCGAATTGAAACGACCATTGGTGCGAATCGATTCGTCCGTATTTGGGCCGCCCATCCAAACGGGCCAGTCCTCATGGCCGGTCGGCGCAAGTTGTGTGCCGCCTGTTCCCGTCAAGTAGGCTGACTCGGCTATCATGATGGTGTTGCTCGTCCCATCGGTGATGTCGGCAATTCGCGTCTGAGTACGATTCTCAGAAAGTTTATGCATAACGCCGAAGTCTCCGCGATTGGACCCACCAGCACCTTTGTAGTCAATGGTGGCGTACCCTAGAGAAAAATTGCGAGATTCAGTAACAGTTGTCGAGCCTGGAATAGTCCAGTTCAAAGGTACTATATCTGGCAAAGTGGACGAAGGACAACGGTATACGGACACTTTCGTGTCACCACCGGGAACAATCGTCGTAGCGGTTGAGCTTCCGCCACTGCCGCTTATCGTATTCGGACCAAGGGGACCGGAACTCGGCCATGATCCACCTTTCGATCTGCGAAAGATTCCGGGTGTACCGAGAGGCGCACCTAAGGCAAGACTTCCTTGCTCAAGCGTTGCATAGAGTGCAGTCTGTTCCATAAATGGCAGGATGGATACTGCCCAACCAATCCCATCATCCGCAGGGCTACCAGCGATTGCTCCCCTTAGGGCAGCTGGAAATTTTTTGTAGGCTGACTCATAGTTCAGCATCGCAAGACCCATGTTCTTGAGATTATTTTGGCAACTCATCCTTCGGGCAGCTTCACGTGCGGCTTGCACGGCAGGCAACAGCAACCCTACCAAAATCCCGATGATCGCAATCACGACCAAAAGCTCAACGAGAGTAAACCCTCGCTTATTCCTAAGACTTGTAGTCATCAAAACCAACTCCACGCAATGAGAAACGATGAGCACATGAGACGCTAGCCCAAGCAAGATAGCGTGGCTACTTTATGACCGCGCTAAGAAGAAATTAACTTTCGGTTAATGCGAAAGCTCGGCCAACGATGCTAAGGCAAGCGGCAGGGTGAAGCCTACCGGCCACGTGGGCGTTTCGGCATGATGGGCATATCGTAAGATGGAAGTTTTTCCTAGCGAATGAGCCGCTTGTTGATTTCCTTCCTTTCTTGTTTTGGCACGATCGTGCACACCTCTCCGTTCGTACTCGTACTCGATCGCTTGTTTTCGAGTACGAGTACGAATGGTTATCAAATCGAACGGTGCATTTCAGATAGTTTTCAGGCCGCCGCTCGCTCTACAGCAAATTACTTGCCAGTTCCGCAAGCTCGGAACGTTCGCCTTTTTCGAGCGCCACGTGACCGAAGATCGGTTGCCCGACCATGCGATGGATCAAGTAACTCAATCCGTTGGACAGCGAATCCAAATACGGATGGTCTATTTGTTGAATGTCCCCTGTGAAAACAATTTTGGTCCCTTCTCCTGCCCGCGTGATGATCGTTTTGATCTCGTGCGGCGTTAGGTTTTGAGCTTCATCGACGATGAAGAAAACGCGTTGCAAACTACGGCCGCGGATGTACGCAAGCGGTGTGACTTCAACATGATTCGTTTGGAGAAATTCACGGCTTCGAACCGAGGCATTTCCGTTGCTATTGCCTGGGTTCATAACGGCGAGGTTATCATAGATGGGCTGCATGTAGGGATCTAATTTTGCGTCGATATCTCCGGGCAAAAAACCAAGATCGCGATTGCTCAACGGGACCGTCGGTCGCGCCAGCAAGGTTTGACTGTAGCGAGAACGGCTCTCCATTGCGGCCGCCAAGGCTAGGAGTGTTTTCCCGGATCCGGCTTTACCCGTGAGAGTCACCAATTTCAATTGGTCGTCTAGCAGCGCCCGCAATGCAAACGATTGTTCGGCATTGCGAGGAATGATGCCAGCCGCAGAGATCGGGTCGATACGCTTATAGACCTTGTTTTTTCCTTGGTACGTGGCGAGCATTGAGCTTGTGTGGTTCCGCAGAATGAAATTCTCGTTCGGGATCGGGTCCAGAATATCCGGCAATAAGTTTGCAGACACTTGACCGCCGTTTTCGGAAAATTGGGCAAACAAAGAACTGGGCAAATCCTTGACCAGCCGCTTGCCGGTGTAGAGCTTCTCAAAACTTTCGACTTTGTCATTGTTATAGTCTTGGGCGGTAAGCCCAAATGATTTGGCCTTGAGTCGCAAGTTTGTATCTTTCGAAACCAGGACAACGGGACGATGCGTTTCTCGTTGTTGCAACATCAGCGCGACGCTCAAAATGCGGTGGTCTGGATTGTCCTCAAGGAACGCTTTTTCCAATCGGGCATCTGGTTCCTCACCGAGTACAATCCGAATCGAACCAAGTCCCGGTCCCAGGGCTGCTCCGTTTGGCGAAAGAACATCTCCAGTCAACTCGTCGACCGTTCGCAAAAACGCTCTCGCTTGAAAATGAATGGCTTCATTTCCCTTTTTGAAGTTGTCCAACTCTTCCAGAACGGCGATTGGGATCGCAATATCGTGTTCTTTGAATCGCCGGATGCACTGTGCATCGTGCAGAATGACATTGGTATCGACGACAAACAATTTGTCAGAACGAGCAGGCTGTGTAGATGAGATCATGTGAGAGTATGTGCCCGCCGAGCGACGGATCGCAATCGTCCCTTCGTGAAGTTTTGATGAAGTTGGACGGCTAAGCACATCCGCAACTGTTTTTCATACCAACGCGCCGTTGGGCGATAGCCAAATGGTGCTCACTTTGTAGCGGAACAGCGCAAGCTGTCCGGTGACCGTAGGCAAATCACTTGGATATTCACCGGGCGGCTCGCTCCGCTCCGCTCCGCTACGAAAACATTGGTTCGAACCGAAAGTGAGTGCCATTGGGCGATAGCCCCGGTTTTCCAATTGCTCGACATTCGTCGAGAACCGGGGCTATCGCCCTTCGGCTAAATGGGAGTCGGCTTTAAGCCTACACGAACTGCATTTCCACTACATGCATGCTCGACGGCCCTTTCTATTTCGGTAAACGGATACCAAGCCGAAACCAACGATGCGAATGGGTACTTACCCCCAGATGCAGTCAGAAAATCGGCGGCTTGCTTGAGATTTCGCGGGGCGTAGTTGTGTACGCCGGCAACAAGGAGGTTGCGCCGAACGATGCGTTCAAGCACAATCGGAACCGGTTCTTGTGGAAAGACTGCCCCGACGAGAACGACTCTACCGCCTAACCGCATGACGTTCATTGCACTTTCAAACGCTTGGTTGGAACCGCTGCACTCCAACACGCAATCTGCACCGCGACCGTTTGTCAGGTCGCGAACGACTTCGCTGAGTTGTGAATCTTCGATTGCAATGTCGGCTCCAAAGAGAAGGGACGATTCACGGCGCACCGCGGATCTTTCAATGCAAACAACCTTGTCCGCCCCTAATTCCTTTGCCAACGCGCACGCGGTCAGTCCTAGCATACCTGCACCAAAGACAACCACAGTCTCACCTGGAATGATCTTGGCTATTTCCATCGCGGATGCGATCGTCGCCGTTGCGCAACTGATCGGGCAAGCCACTTCCAATGGCATCGAAGCAGGCAATTGCATGATCTTGGTTCCGCTCACCAATAGGCAATGTCCCGCAAATCCGCCCGTCAAATCGATAGGGCTGCTATAAGCGTGATGACCGTATTTGATCATCGTGAAGCACTTTTGCGGTAAGTCGTGTTCGCAGTAGAAGCAGTGATCGCAATTCGCTACGAGCGACCAACACACTCGTGTACCAACATGCAACGGAGTACCGTCAATCGACAATCGACGGACTGTCGGGCCAAACTCAACGATTTCGCCAACGATCTCGTGCCCTAGAACAGATGGAGTTGGAGCCGTTCGGCGACCGGATATGGAATGGAGATCGCTTCCGCAAATGGTACACGCAAGCACTCGCACCAAAATTTCGCCGTTTCGTGGCTGCGGGATAGGCACGCTCTCGAATAACCATGGCTGCCCAGGACCTTGGAACAAGAGTGCGGTAGTCGAAGCCAAAAGTGCCATTTCTCATTTGTTCCTGAAAGAAGACAGGTGTTGTCAAGCTCGCAATACGTTCTTACCATAAACCCATGAAGAAACAAAAGATAGGCATTGTTGGAGCGGGGATCGTCGGGCTGGCGCACGCTTGGTCTGCGGCGGAACGCGGGCATGCGGTCACCGTTTTTGAACGAACCGCCAGGGCCAGCGAGGCGTCGATACGCAATTTTGGCATGGTATGGCCAATCGGCCAACCCGAGGTGTCTCGTCCGGTCGCTATGGTTGCGCGTGAGCGTTGGCTTCGTTTAGCCGAAAGGACCGACATCTGGGTCAATCAAGTTGGGTCGCTCCACCTTGCACACCACGACGACGAATGGAATGTTCTGCGCGAGTACTTCGATAGTGGTAAAGAAGGGGAGTTGGGTTCGCATCTCAAGCTCTTAAACCCCAGCCAGTGCCATGCACTATCGCCTGCGATCCAACCCAATGGATTTCTCGGCGGGCTTTTCAGTGACATGGAGTTGTGTGTCAACCCGACCAACGCTGTTCGGGCCATGCCGAAATTCTTGAATGAATCATTCGGCGTAAAGTTCCATTTCAGTACGCCTGTCGTGGAAGTAGGCGCTGGCTGGATTCGGACCCCTGGTTATCAAGAGAGTCAATTTGATCGAATCGTGGTTTGCTCGGGGCATGATTTTGAAACACTGTTTCCCGAAGTGTTTCGCGAGACTCCGATCCGGAAATGCAAACTCCAAATGATGCGCACCGTCGGCCAAACCGGATCCTGGAGGCTCGGGCCTCACCTTGCAAGCGGGCTCACGCTACGACACTATTCAAGCTTTCGACATTGCCCAACTCTCAAGTCGCTCATCGAACGCATATCGTATGAGACTCCTGAACTTGATCGCTTTGGCATTCACGTGATGGCTTCCCAAGACGATGCAGGACGAGTTGTATTGGGAGATTCTCATGAGTACGACTCCGACATCGAGCCGTTCGATTCCGCAGAGATCGATCGATTGATACTTCGCGAGCTAACACAGATCATTCAGCTCCCATCGTGGCAAATCGAAAGCCGATGGAACGGGACATATTCGAAATATTCGGATGGAATCGTGTTCGAAAGCGAGCCGATCCCAAAAGTTCACATTGCGACGGGCCTGGGTGGAAGTGGAATGACACTTGCTTTTGGTGTCGCGGAACGATCCTGGAAACGTTGGAGTCAAGAATCATGATGCGGGCCGAAACACCGATCGATTTTGCCTCAGTTAAGGCGATTCTATTCGACTGGGCGGGAACCACTGTCGACTTCGGTAGCCTAGCACCTGTCGCCGTTTTCAAAAGTATCTTTTCCAAATGCGGAATCGAAGTCACCGAAGCGGAAGCTCGAGAACCCATGGGTCAAGCCAAACTCGACCACATTCGAGCGATGCTTGCCATGCCTCGCATCGCGATGAAATGGAAATCACTTTACGGTTTCGATCCGAAAGAATCAGACGTGCTGCAACTGTACGAAACATTCCTTGTGTTGCAGAAACAAATATTGAGCGATCATTCAACGCCGATTTCGGGCGTTCCACAAGCGATTGAATTTTTTCGAAAACAAGGGATCAAGATAGGCTCAACCACGGGCTACACGCGAGAGCTCTTGGACGTCGTCATACCGCTTGCAGCAGCCCAGGGCTACTCTCCTGACGTTTCGGTTTGCTCGGACGAAGTGACCGCTGGTCGACCGGCACCATGGCTCAATTATCGGGCAGCCGAACTGCTCGGTGTCTATCCGATGAAAAACGTGATGATCGTGGATGACTCGGTAGCAGGTATTCAAGCGGGGCGAAGTGCGGGTTGCATCTCCGTCGCCGTTTCCAAAACAGGGAATGCGCTCGGTTTGTCCGAGTCGGATGTTGAAAAGATCCCTCCGAGTGAATTGCACGCAACGCTCCTTGGCATAGAGCAAGAGTTCTTGGGAGCGGGAGCTGATCTCGTCGTGGGATCTGTGGTTGAGCTCGCAGAATTGTTTCGGAAATGAAGGCAAGGATCTTCACAATTCCTTCTTCGGATCTGCATCCGATCTTCAGAATGACCAGCGGGTGTTCGGTATCATTTAGGACTCAAGTTTTCGATGGTTACAATCCAGCGGCACGTGTGATAAGGCGAGTGAGGGCAGTACGACGGACTTCCAAGTCCGTCATTGGGAAATTCGACGGACTAGGAAGTCCGTCGTACCATTAAATCAACAAGCCGTTACATATCGGGTTATGATTGGTAGTTTTCAGTTTGTCGCTCGCATAATGGAAGAAAATAATGAAAAACAAAGCAGTTGAGAGGATCATCCGAGTCTTTCAAGAGCGTGGAAATGGTCGGTACGGCGACGAGTGTGTCTCGCAATCGGAACACGCGATCCAAGCTGCCCTCCTTGCCGAGGAGTCGGGAGCGAGCCATACGTTGGTGGTTGCGTCATTGCTCCATGATATTGGGCATATCATCGGCGATAGTGATTTGCCTGAAAGCGATGACGAAGACCTGAATGATTTTCACGAAGAAAAAGCGTACCAGTGGTTGCTGGTCAACTTTGGAATCGAGGTTGCAGAGCCAGTGCGACTTCATGTACTGGCAAAGCGATTTCTTTGTACCGTCGAGCCGGAATACGTTCGCTCGTTATCACCCACGTCGCTCAAGAGCTTTCACGATCAAGGGGGGCTCATGTCGAACGATGAGCTTGAATCATTTCGCGACGAGCCTTACTGTCAGGAAGCGTTGGTTCTTCGGCGATGGGATGATTTGGCCAAGGATGAGCAAAAGGAAATACCCAGTATTGAGTATTTTATTCCCTTGCTAACGGTATGTTCTGAAGCGGCAACCGCGTAGGATCGGTCGAACCATTTTTGTAGATTTCAGTCTGCCGCTCGCCTTGGGATCATCCTATAGAAATCTAGTATGTACTTAACATCACGACTTCAACTTGAATTGAGCAAACGTCCATGGTTGCTCAACCTGTGGGCGGTTACCGCTGCCTTCGGAACGTACTTTTGCATGTATATGTTCCGAAAGCCTTTCACGGCTGCGTCCTACCAAGAAGCCGTTTTGTCGGATTGGGATCAGAAAACCTTGCTGGTTTCCGCTCAAGTTATCGGTTATCTGATTTCGAAACTGATCGGAGTGAAAGTTGTTGCGGAAGTGTCTCGCGGCAAGCGCGCGGTGTTACTGCTGGGATTGATCTTGGCGTCTCACTTGGCATTGCTTTTGTTTGCTATCGTCCCCCCTCCGTTGCATATAATCGCCATTTTCCTGAATGGTTTGCCGCTGGGGATGGTCTTTGGTCTGGTGCTCGGTTTCCTTGAGGGACGACGCATGACAGAAGCCTTGACGGCGGGGCTTTGTGCAAGTTTTATATTGGCGGGTGGCTTTTCGAAAGCGATTGGGCAATGGGTACTTGGTTACTCAACCGAATCGTTAGGGCTTTCGATGGTGGTTGCGGAACGATGGATGCCGTTCCTTGCAGGGCTGCTATTTGTCGTTCCGTTGCTGGTAAGTGTTTGGATGCTTGCGCAAATCCCTTCACCTAATGATCACGACATTTCGGAACGGAGTGAACGCTCGCCCATGTCGGGAACAGATCGGTTGAGATTGTTGTCGAAGTACGGCATTGGCATTGGATCGGTAGCTGTATTGTACTTTTTGACGACCATCCTTCGGAGTTTACGAGACGACTTTGCGCCCGAGATACTTTCGGGAATGGGGGCAAACGTGAAGCCCTCTGCCTATGCGACCATCGATAGTTGTGTTGCAGCCATCGTGCTGTTGGTAAACGGTATCAGCGTTGCAATTCGGGACAACAAGCGAGCTTTGATGCTTTCGTTTGGCGTATCCTTCGTAGGCTTTCTGATGATCGCTGGCTCAATGCTCCTTCAAGACATGTCGATCATTTCGCCGCTTGGATTTATGGTCATGGTCGGAGCGGGCCTGTACTTGCCCTATGTGGCCATTCACACGACGGTGTTCGAGCGGATGATTGCTTTGACCCGCGATCGGGGCAACATTGGCTTTCTGATGTACATTGTTGATTCGTTAGGCTACTGCGGGTATGTCGCCATCATGATCTTCCGAAACTTTTTGCCAAAGGCAGACGTTTCTTCCACAACGCAAATTTGGATCGGGTTTCGGTGGGCCTGCTGGATATCGGTGGCGATTAGCTTGGTCTTTACGGTCATCGCGGCGGTCTATTTTTCGAAAATCAAGGCTGGAACTTCAATAAAACCCCAGGCCTCTTCACCGATTCTTAACAACGATGGGATTGCCATAAATCGCACATGAGATAACCTACGCGCTGGACTTTGATTTGTTCATGCGACCTGCAGAGTGAGGGTAGAAATGATGCGTTCTTTGACAATACTTTCTTGTTTGTGGATGTTCTCAATGACAACAACTTCGACGCGTGCCGAACTTTACCCAGAGATTGCGAAATTTGTTGAACAGCGCAAGACCGAGTTTGGCGAGATATCCGACGAGCGAAAAGCGCAGCTAAAGCAATTAGCCGTCTACATTCAAAAATGCAACTCGCAAGGCAAGCCTGCCAAACTGACCTTCGTGTGCACTCATAATTCTCGGCGAAGTCATTTCACACAAGTGTGGGCTCAAACGGCCGCATCTCACTACGGAATCAAAAACGTTATCTCATTCTCGGGTGGAACGGAAGCCACGGCTTGCAACCCTCGCACGATTGCCGCGTTGAAACGCTCTGGTTTCAAAGCGGATGCGACGTCCCCTTCGGATGCCAACCCTCACTATTCCGTACGTTTCCAAGACAGTGGAGAGCCTATCACTTGTTTTTCCAAAGTCTACAATGATGCTCCGAACCCAACCAGTGGCTATTGCGCCATCATGACTTGCTCGCAAGCCGACAAGGCATGTCCAACAGCTCCTGGATGCGAGTTGCGAGTTGCAATTCCATACGATGACCCCAAGGTCTCGGATGGTACGCCGAGTGAATCCGCTACCTACGACAAGCGGGGCGAGCAGATCGCCAGAGAAATGCTCTACGTTATGTCCCTTGTGCATCAACCAAACGTCAAGTAAGGCCATGACCGCGAACCCATCACAAACCATGAACACCGAGAGCCATTCCGAAGTGGATTCACAATCAACATCTCGTGCGGCAACATCTCGTGGGGCAACATCTCGTGGGGCAACACCGCTTGGGGCAACACCGCTTCGGGAAATGATTGAACAGTCGCTTGATCGACGGGCATTCTTGAACGTTGCAATGGTGGGGGCTTGCTCTGCGTTGTTGTCGAATTCGAGCGAGGCTGCCGAGGTTGCGGCGCGCGAAGTGGTGGAGCCCACGGTTCCGACATCCCTCTTTCATTTCAAGAATGTTTCCGCTTCACAAAGCGACACCGTGGTTGTTCCCGAAGGTTACGTAACGGAAGTGCTTTATCGCTGGGGCGACCCGATCAATGGCTCGACGCCAAAGTTCCGAGCGGATGCGTCGAACACGGCTGACGAACAGATGCTCCAAGCAGGTATGGGGCACGACGGAATGGAGTTCTTTGCAATCCCCGGGCAGGACCCCAATCAGCGTGGGTTGCTCGCGGTCAACCATGAGTACACCGATCAAGTGCTTCTTTTTTCGGATGGCTTGGAGCCTTTGCCACCGGCACTCATGCCCCTTGAGAAAGTACGTAAATCGATGGCCTCTCATGGAGTATCGATTGTTGAAATCGAACGCGATGCGGCTGGCATTTGGGGACTAAGGCCGTCCCCCAAAGCACGTCGAATCACTGCGGACACGCCGATGAAGATCTCGGGGCCTGCGGCAGGGCAACTGGGCGAGCCAGTACGCGGAACTATCAACAATTGTGCGGCCGGTCGAACTCCATGGGGTACGTATCTTACGTGCGAAGAGAATTTCCAAGGGGTCTTTGGGACAAACGATCCAAAGTTCACACCGTCGGCCGACCAAAAACGATATGGACTTAGCCCAAGCGGCTTTGCTTACACCATCAATGGTCAAAAGGTAGGAGCCTTTCGATGGTGGGAACAAGATCGTCGATTCGATCTTGCCAACCCGGACAATGATTCGAAGCGATTTGGATTTGTAGTCGAAATCGATCCGTTTGATCCAAGTTCCAAGCCTATTAAGCGAACGGCCTTGGGTAGAATCAAACATGAGAACGCGGAGCTCGTGGTCGCGAAAGACGGTCGGGTCGTCGTCTATATGGGGGACGATGAGATGAATGAATTCGTCTACAAATTCGTTTCAAAGAACGTTTGGAAGCCATCCGAAAATGGCTACAGTTCGAGCAATAACCTCTTGGACGAGGGAACGCTGTATGTCGCTCGGTTCGATGCCGATGGAACCGGTCGATGGTTGGCACTTGTGCCCGGAGAGAATGGAATTCCAGCGAAGAAACATTCCGATGATAGCGAGGGTTTCGACCAAGCAGATATCTGCATTCGAACACGCTTAGCGGCCACTGCTGCTGGTGCTACCCCGATGGATCGTCCAGAGTGGGTCGCTGTCCACCCAAAGACCCACGAGGTCTATGTTTCGCTTACGAACAACAAAGGTCGTAAAGAAGCCGACGCCGCAAACCCAAGGGCGAACAACTTGTTCGGACACATCTTGCGTTGGAAGGAGAATGGCGACGATCCTGCAGCCTTGAGCTTTCATTGGAAAGTGTTCGTTGTCGCTGGGAACCCAGCTCACAAAGACCCTACGCATCATGGCAACGTCATGGGCGATGCGTTCGGATGCCCGGACGGTCTGAAATTTGACTCGTCTGGCGTTCTTTGGATCCAAACCGACATGTCCAGCAGCGTCCTTGGAAAGGATGGTTATGTCGAGCTCGGCAATAACATGATGCTCGCGGCAGATCCTGTTTCGGGGGAAGTGAGGCGCTTTTTAACCGGTCCTCGCGGTTGCGAAATAACCGGAATTGCAATGACGCCCGATCGCAAAACCATGTTCGTCAACATTCAACACCCAGGTGAGCCAGCCGACGAAGTCAGCGACCCGATGGCGCCAACCAAGTACAGCAACTGGCCGGACGGACCTGATGGGGGACGCCCCCGCTCCGCGACCATCGCCATACGAAGACGTGACGGTGGGGGCATTGGCAGTTAGTAGGTGTGCGCTCGTCGTGAAAACTCGCTTGGTCTTTTCAATCGGTAAAACAAGAGCTATCCCAGTCGTCTCTGCGTCCTTTGTGTTGAACAGCAGAACACTACCGCCTGCGTCCGTCGCCAACAGCCCACCCTTGAGACTGGCCAGTCCAAGCACATCATCGGAGAGCCGATTCTCCCAAATGGGTTTGGACCGATCCGATCCCCATTTCCGAACTGTCCCATCTCGGCCACCCGTGACAAGACGATCTTCAACATCGCGGGATATGCACAATGCCCCTTTGTCGTGTGCACCCCAACGTTCGACGCTCTGCAACGTGTGCATGTCCCAAACGCGCACCGTTCCGTCCAAGCTCGACGAAGCCAATTGGTTACCATCGCGGGACCAGCTTAACCCAGTGATTCCGCCCGAATGCCCTCGCAGTCCTGCAAACTCTGTCCCCGACTCAGATTCCCAAACGTGAATTCCACCGAATCGATCGCCGCTGGCCAGCAGCAGACCGTCTGGACTGAACGCAACGGACAAGACCCAATCGGTGTGCTTGCGATGCGCGCTGAGTTGCTCGCCAGAGTCCACTCGCAGTGTTTTCACGACACGAGAAGTAGTACCTATCGCAAGCATCGATGAGTCGTGATTGCAATCGAGGGATGCAATGGTCCAGTATCGGTTCGGATCAAGCCAACTTGATGGAAACCTGCAACGGCAGCAACCGGATCCGAGGGGTGGGCAGCAACCGCGAGAATGGGTGTCGCTTGAGATAATCGGCGAAGAGACGAGGTTACTGTTTGCTGTTTCGTATCGCTAGTAACAATCGTTTCGCTATCCATGGGTAACTTGGCGATACTAGAGTTCACTTTCTCTTTGAGCCCAGTATTGATCCAGCGTTCTATTAAGTTGAGTTCCCGTTGTGAGATACGAGGCTTGTTGGGCGGCATCTTGGGTGAGTCCAAGTGAGCCGCGAGCGTGTATAGCGGGCTCTCGGCAACACTGCCAGGCACGACAACAGGCCCTGAACTAGAACCTGCCATAACCTTGTCAAACGAGGTTAAGACCAAGTCGCCGCGAGGTTGGTCTTCATTGTGGCAACTCGCACAGTGCTTGCGAATGACCACTTGAACGGCGCCATAGGAAACGATTTGGTTCGCGCTCGGTTCACCGGATTGCGATGCCATGTTCTGGGCTACAAGACGATTCGGCAATGGCAATAGAGAGACAAGGCATCCGAGAAAACCGCCAGTTACGCTAAACCGACTATGCCAACTTTTACGTGTGTTGTAAGACATCTTTGATTAATGGTTGAATACGAATTCATTTGAGTTTAGGATGGCCCAAAACAGTCCCCGACCATCCAAGTCGCCTTCGGTGCAACGCCATAGCGACTCATCAACCATCGCATCGGCATAGGATCGGGTTTGACCTTGCTCAACGTGTCGCAACCGATCACGCTGTCCTCGCCAAAGAACCCATTCCAACCGACCGCATCAAGCGTCGTCATCGCCAACGCCCGGCTTTTGTTGGTGCAGATCGCCATCGCATAATCCGCCCCGAAGATCGTCTGCAACATCGCATCGGTCCCCGGATAAGCTCGCATGAGTCCTTGAGCACAAGCTTGCCGGTAGTAGCCGGCGTACTCGGCTTCGATTCCCGCGTCCGTCTCATTTTCCGTTGGCACAATGGAGGATCCACCGACCGCTACGACGCGTCTCAGAAAACCGTGCATCGGCCCCCCAGACATCATGGCGATCTCACGAGGGGCGAGGCAGGACAATCCACGCGCTTGCCGCATCTGGTTGATACCGAAGTCCAACACCGGGAGACTATCGACCAAAGTGCCATCGAGATCGAAAACGATTAACTTTTTGTAATCCGTTTTCATCATCGCGCTCCTTTGCCAATGAACTCTTCGTAGCTGGATCGAATCTCGCTGGTAGGGTTCGGATGGATTCCGATCTTGAGGTGATTCTGACGCCCATGCCAAGTTGGCTCAAAGAGCGTTTTGAGGATCGGCTGACCATCGGCACTGACCAGAGGCGTTGCTCCGCGACGCACGGCGATCAACTCCTTGGACTCCATGCCCATGACGACACCGGTAATCCCCGCCCCAATTCCCGCCGCATAGTCGCCAATGTTGCGGGTCGCTGCCTCGAACGCACGGACGGTGTAGCCGGATGTGCCCGAAGCGACAACCATGTCCCGCTGCTCGGCTTCCGGAGTTCGGTACACCATGGTATGGATGCCATCGCGGTGGACTCGCTCCAAATCCGAGAGTTTGGCCGGGTCAAAGACCAGTTCGATGGCCCCATTGTGGATCCCGGAGAAAAGCACGACGTGTCCACCGGGCTTGAGGTACCGAAACAGGTCCATCGCAGCCGCACGGGCAGCCGTCGCCATAATCACAACGTCAAAGGTTTCCTCAGCGTTAGGATCAAGACCATAGGCGATATCAGGCCGTTTCCCCAGCACCGATGCGGAAAGATCCCGGAACATGCGCAAGCGTTGTTCGTCCGGATCTTTGATCGCGACGTTCGCATTGGGGTACTTGGCGTAAAGATGCATGCAATAGAGGAATCCCATCCAACCTGCACCGATCAGCAGTACCCGCCCTTTACCCGACTTGAGTCGATTGACGTTAGCGTTGCCAGCCCAAGCGCGGTCAGCGACTTCGAACTGCGCCACCGAGGTCATGACGCAAGCCAAGTGCTCGATCTCCGCCAAGGGCAAACTCCAGTGCAATCCATGTTCGACGCTAGCGTTCATCGCCTTGCGTATCGCTGCTTTGGGAATGGGGCGAACCCAATCGGCTGGCCATTCGATGTGGTTAGCGATGATGCCATCGCATTGCATGCCGCAATGGTGGGTATGCAGCTTGAAAATCTCCCCTTTGGCAAAGGCCTGCTTTTTGCGTTCCTCTGCGGGGACTTGATGGGGCATGATTGCGACCAATTGTCCGACTTTCAAGCGTTTGACGTTGCTACCGACGGCCACGATTGTGCCGACGGCTTCGTGCCCTAAAGTCGTGCAGGGCGAATTTCCTTCGACCCTTTTGGAGCCTGAAACGAAGCGACGGTCGGCTTCGCAGATCGTCGCAGCTACGATTTCGACCACGACGTTCTCGTCGCCAACGAAGACGCGTTCGAGGTTTGAATGCACCAGTGCGAGGGAGCCCCACGACTGGACCAACGAAAAAGACCTTTTCTTCATGATAGAAATCCCTATAGTTAGAGGGTGCAGATCATGAACGAGCGGCCTATCAACCGCTTGGATCACGGCTCAGGAGATCTGTTCCTCCTGGACGCCATGCACTGCCATTTCCCCCAGGTCCTCAGAAGAAAAAATCCGGTTTCGAAAATCTTTTTTGACCCGGAAAGCCGAGATTGAGTTGCCAAGTCAGACGGTAAGCTGGCACTCTTGAAGAAAAACTCAATCGCTAAGGAACGCTCATGTTCGCTAATAGCGAACATCCGAGGGAACGAACGAACTTCCGAGGGGATCACTACCAACTGGCTCACCCTACCGTAGCATGGGGCTCCGACGCGTCTCGCCCATGGATTCATGCGCGAGCCGCGAACCATTGGGCCGATGCTCCCTACTGTTCCATCTCTTTCAAGTGGATATCCAACGCACCGACCGACATCCGGATCTCGACAAGAGATATTCCCAGCGATGCTGCCATTAGCAACAAGCTGCCTCCGAAGATCCATTTGCCAACTTCTTCCCAACCCGCATGCAGCTCGCGAATAACCTTCGACAACCCCAAGAATCGATTCGTATAGGCAAGCAAGAGCAACGAAATCGTCGAAAAAAGAAGCGCTGGAGTCGTGAAGTCGATCTGCATTGTTATTACCTTTTTTGCAAGATGGTTATCGGTGCACAGATCATGGTGCGTAACTTCGCTTCGAACAAGTGTTCTCGTCTAAGCTGTGAATTGATCATCGTCGTCTTTCGCTGCTATGTATTGTTTTGTGTCAAGGGTGGTCGGGACAATTGTTGGTAAATTTTCCGTCGTACGCCGCAAGCTGCTATTCGATCTTACGAGGGTTAGCCCGTAGATCAGTAAACTCGTTCGCGTGTAAAGCGGATTGAATCGG
>CAMCMB010000100.1 GCA_945875845.1 Pirellula staleyi DSM 6068 | reverse complement strand
GTTTGGACAGGTCAACAAAAGCGATCGGACAAGAAAGGCTCGATTCCTGCGGACTATGCGCCTGTATTGGAACGAATTGGTATTGATGCTGGAATGTGGATCGACTTGGTATGGAATTTCAAAAAGTACTTTGGAAGGAGCCGAGGTGCCGGATCGCCCGATCGAATGCGTGAGATGGCAGTCTCGGGAGGCAAGATGTTCCAACCGGGACAGAAGCTGGCTCGCAAGTGCTTTGTCTGAACGAGGTATTCCAAGCGTCTTTCTTAAGACTGTACCTGTCGTCAAGTCTCTCGGAGCCGAGGTGTCTCGGCTTTATCTACCCCGGATCAGCTTACAGAGTCGAGGTTCGTGAATCCGTATATTCTCCACTCGCCATCGACCTTGGTCGGTCGCGAGCATGACAGGCCAGCTAGACCATGGCGCGATGATGCAAAGCATGGCTCTCCGCCTTCAACCTGGCAAATCATTCCGCCCTAAAGAGCAAGCCAGAAGGGCGGCGGAAACCTTCGGTGTCCGTGATGACCAGCACTCGGTTCTCCCAATCACATTGCTATGCATGTGTGTTATACGCGTCCGCTCAATTCGTGGGTGGCACATTCTGTTGGTGGGTGGCACCTTCTGTTTCCTGTACTTTCTGTTTCCTTTGGTCTTCACTTCGCAAGTTCGCACGACCCTGCCAGTCCTGGGGTTGATGCCACCCGCTTTACCTGCTCCGCCAGCGAGACTATCTCGGACATATAACTTCCTGAGTCATGTTTAAGCACATTCAACCTACCGAACCGGACCAAAGCGATTCTCAGGTATATCTATGCAATTTAGCCGGACGACGTCCCGGAGAATGATTTTTTGCTTGTAAAAACGTTCTTTTTGGGGCGGTCTCTGGAGAGTCTTTCGAGAGTCTCTAGAACCACGAAAGACACGAAAAGCACGAACGAAAGCACGTATTTTTTCGTGTCTTCCGTGTTTTTTTGTGGTTAAAAAGGACGATCCATAAAAGCCGGGCATGTCGTGGCTACCGGGTTCGAAGCTACCGGTTTCATACTTTGCAAAAAGCCCAACGCTAGAGGCCCAAGCCGGTGAAGTGCCCTCGCCCGGAATGCCATTCGCATGCCAGCCGAACTTCTGAATGTTCTTGAGGATTCCTCGCTCAAAGCGATTTAGATCTTTGTCGTTTTTTGTTCTGGTGGCGATGGTCATTTGGAGAACTACCCTGGAACGCTTGGAACGCTATCATAAATTCGTCAGAGCTTTCGAAATAGCCCGCTTTCGAATGGACATGGATAGACAGGATGAACAGGATAAAGGCATTACAATGCAGGTGGCATTTCACGATTCTAGAACCCCGAATTCGTATCCTGTGTATCCTGCGTATCCTGTGTATCCATGTTCGTTTATTCCGTTAAGCTTTTGATTTACATGCCAGTGGCTTTACGCCATTGGTGCTTGACCTGCATCCTAGCATTTGTTTCGAGCAATGAAATTTGTGTCGGCAGTCCAAATGCCGAAAGCCGATTATTTGCGTAGAAGGAGCAAGAAGTGTCGAATGAGACTCCGGCCACCGGGCTAAACACCGGGCGTGCTACTGCTGTGCAGTGGAATTGGGTGAGTCGTGGACTGTCGCTAAAGCTGGTGGCAATCCGTCTTTCTGGGCTGATGTTTTTAATCGTTAGTGCCTTGGCAGTGGCGAATCCGCAAGCACTGTTGACATCGGGCGTTGGCTATAAGCTCGGAGCTGGCTTTTTAGCGGCGCTTACTTTCGACTTCGCGGGCAGGTTGCTCTGTTCAGTTGTTCCGGTCACTCAGGCGACGCGCGCCACAATCGCCGGGTCGATTGGTTGTCAGCTTGCAGCGATTATCTTGTTTGTCACAACTCTAGTGTCGATCCCCGAGCTGGAACTTCCAGTGCGAATATTGATTGGTATTTTGCTGGCTGGGTGCGCGCATGTACTGGCTGCAGTATTTTTCGTTATGTTCGCACGCAACATCGCTGTTTATCTTGAACGCGATGATTTGGCATTGCGACCGATCCGGGTGTTGTTTGTGTTCGGTGGTAACTTCTCAGCGTCGACGATTATCATCGTGATTTTGTTCCTACTGCTTCTTTGCCCTTGCACGTGGTACTTGATTTATTTGGGATTTGCGTTCGTGCAAATGGGCTGGCGAGCGTACGGGCTACCTGAGGCGTTGCTTTGGCCTCTGGTTCGGCTGGTGCCAGTTTTGTCTTTCAGCCTGCTTTACCTCGGGCCGCTATACCGCTATGGTCGGCTACTGTTGCAATTGCGAAGTGCTGTGAATCAGCGCGCAAGTGAGTTGACATAGTCTTGGATTCATGGGTCTTACTCGATGGTTCGCCGTCACGCCTGCTAGAGTGAGAGTGCAGTAGCTTTGCGGTCCCATCAATGCGGCGTGACCTGGTGGTTTCGCTCGTCCGATAAGCATCGGAACAAACGCATAGCTGATTCACCGGGCAAAAGCATATTCTGCTGTACCATCTGAAACCCTTGCTCCCGGTGACGTTTTCGCACGGGCACCCGAGCACACAGAGTACATGTCGCGGTGGTATTTTCAGGATCTCATAATCCATCAGACGTCATTTGTTCAATCTCCATTTGAGAAACGGACCTTGAGCCGGTACCGTTGAGCAGTTGCTCAAAGCACGCCAGCGTTTCTGCGGAATTCCCGACGATGGAATTCCTCCAAGCCGAAGGAGGGAAGCTTCGTTGGGCAAAGCAGATAAATCTTTCTCGATTTGCCTTTATCAATTTGGCTCGAACAGCAATCGTTTTGAAACGATTCTTGCTGTTGAAGAAATGAGCTAATTCTGCTTCCGATAGTGTATTGGGATGGCTGAGGAATCGCTTGATCAATGCTGGATATTCGACTCTTGAAAGATTGGGGATAGCGAATAGATGTTCCGCACCAGGGCATTCGTCTACGTCCCAAAATACAAGTGGGACGAATCTTCCATTGGTACGTTGATAGAGCAAACAGTCTCCGGGCAGAAACAATGGCTTAAGTTTCGGTCGAGCCCCCTTTGGAATTCTAGGCTTTGCTTTTGGCTTAGACACTCGTTTCAGTAATCGTGCAACCGATGCCCGTCGACGCGGAAGACCTTCACCCCAGTACTGTAAGAGCTTCCAGTTCGGCGCATCGAAGTCAAAGCCGGGCAAGCAAGGGATGCAAGGGGACACACAAGGGATGCAAAGGGACACACCCACTACTGTTCGGCACGGTACTTACGGTTTCGATTGGAGGCTTGGGATTCCGGAGCTGAACGAGGCGACGAGTCAGCAGTATGCTTGGGCTGACCACTGCGATAGGTGAAAACCCAAGACTTTTGATTACGAACTCAGCAACCGCGCAGCATCGAATCGACTCAGTACGCTGTACGCGCAGAGTTCTTAAGAGCATTACGATTTCATTTTTTCGATATGCGATTCCAGTTCTTCTAGGCTCGCCCAGCCGCTCAAGCAAAAATAAATCATTTCAAACGTACGCTTGGTAGGAGAGCGCCCCGTGTAGAGCAAGATCAACATGCAAGCAATGATGGCGCAGTAAACTTGAATCTCCACCCGTTCTGCTTGGTGCTTAGTAGGCGGCGGCAACCGAGTAGATGCTTGAACATTTTAAAAAACAGTTTGGTCACTGATGACCCCTGCTTCCATATCGGCTTGGGTAAGCTCCTTGGACTCGATGATTTCATAATGGATCTTGTCTCGAACCCGACAGATAGAGCTACTGGACTTGGTGTGAATAGCATTCCATAGTTTCCAACTCTGATAGCCTCGATCGGTTACATACAGTCGATCCGGCTCGAGGGTGCGTTCCAAAACAGCCCGTTCATCGGCAGTTCCTTTCGGGTTTGCGGTTGTCGCGTCGATGCGACTAGGGATTCCCTTGAGGATTTCAAATTGAGTCTGCAATCGATAGCCGCATGTAGGTTGGCCATCACCGACCGTAATCCAAGCCAGCCTGGCGATCCTTGCAAGTATCTGAACGATGGATCCATCCACAGCCGTGATGGTCTTTCCAAGGTTGGAGAGTTGATCCAGAAGAGCTTCCTGAAAGCCCTTAGATCGTTTACGAGCTACCGCGTTTGGCAGTTGGTCGCCAAGCTCCTTTGCGATTTGCTTGAGAGGTTCGGGATCAAAGATGCTGACCGATTCAGAAAGAGACCCCAGCGAGGTCGGGGGGACAGCGAACTTCTTCTGGACTTTCTTTAACATGGAAGCCTGTTGCAAGCCTCGCAAGGAATCGACAAGGGGAGAATAAAGCCAAAGCAGAATCAGAGTGCAGTACTGATCCATGTGGAGATGGCGGTTATTGGCTTTATCGCGCTCTTTGCCAACCTCATGCAGGCGTGCAAGCATAGTGCCTAAAGCTCTGAAGTACTTTAGTCCTTTGATTTCCTTGGGAGGAATATTGGATCTGGAGTCGTCGAGGGACATACTAGGTTGCAAATGTGGCAGCGGAAGATCGTTGTCACGGAGCAGCGCAATTCTTGTGCCAAGCGAAGCAAGTCGTTTATGAAATTACCGAAATCAAGTGTGGTTCAGGAATTTACGAAAAAACAGCCGCGCCGTCCACCGTTCGCAACAAGTGTGCCGAACAGTAGTGGCAGTGTCCCTACGAGTTACACCTACGAGTTCCAATCGAATCACGTTGCGTTTATTCGAAACAGTCTTCGAGCGAAGTAGCTAGCCGGGCTTTGGACAATCCACGACTCGATGGATTGCCCCGCTGTCGGGTGTAGCGGAACAGCGCAAGCTGTCCGGTGAACACTACCTCCCGCCGCTAGCATTGTTCTGCGCTTGCGGCGCAACCGTCTGCGCCGACGGAGTATTGACCCCATTGATCACGCCTAGGCGAGGAACAGGTGTCGTTTTCACAATCGCTCGGTGAAGAAGCGTTTGGTAGGAACCCGACGAAATGGATGGCTCGGTTTCGGTAATCATAATCGGCGGGAGCGGCCCCGACGTAATCATTTGAGAAACAGCGATCTGTACGATTTCAACGCGTCTGGCCGTCTCTTCGCTCGTACGGCCGGTTTTGACATAGAGCACTCGGTAGTTTTGAGGAGCTTGGGTTAATATCCACTCAATCTTGAGTTGGCCCGCTTCGCTCAGCTCGTTTTGTTGTGAAAACAGTGCGGTCCCAAGCGTGTTGTTTTCCCGCCATCCATTGTTTCGCATGACCTCAAATGGAGCCACGACGCTGTTGGCGTCTGCACCTCGAAAAGGTTGCGGCCAACAGTTGTTCCGAGCATAGTCAATATGACACTGGTGTTTGAATTCCGGCCAGCCCGCATCGACCATGCTGACTGAGGCAAAAACCAAAACGAAACCTGTTAACCATGCAAATGTACGCCGCATTTTTCAAATCCCTTATCCAATCGATTGCCAACGAGTCGTTAACCGAACTCCACGGCCACTATCCCGGATTATTCACGGGGGTTTCATGATCAGCCGAAAGGCGCTAGCTTCCGGTTATGACGGATTAGACAACCGTGGGCTAGCGCCCTTCGGCTAATGAATAATCCAGGCTAGCGCTATTCCTAGTCATTAAGGAAAGTCATCGGCCGACCGTTCTCGGTTCCATCGACATTGCTCGAGGGCATCGTGCAAGCGTCGCATCCGGTAGACTCATTTTCGGCTGAATGCATGCATTGGCGGCATGTCTACCCGCGTTAAATTCGACCATGTTTACTCAACTTCTACATTCGGAATATCCGAATACAACCCTAACTGGTTGCGCAAACGTTAAATCCTGCGCCGTCGTCCAAGGTTGAAGCATGGGGAGCGAAATGATGAAAACGAAAAATGGCGTTTACCGTCGAGAAACAGCGCGTAGTTTGTTGCGTCAGGGACTTCGTGTGGGCGCCATAACGCTAGCTTCCGTTGCTCTTGCAAGTACTGCCTCGGCGCAATTGAGGACAGGTCGCGAATCCGATCGGGATTTCTATTCGACGCAACCGTCCCCTCTGCCCACCTCCTCCCAGGCTCGAGGAAACGTACCAAGGGCTTCGGCAGCGCCCCGCACTGCAAAGGTAGCGAAAGCCGGAAAAGGAGGAATGGTTCAAGCGTCGGAACTCGAAGGAACCAGGCAAAGCGAATCCTCTGGCGTTGTGCACGCGGGCTGCAAAAATTGCCAAGCCGGAATTTCCCATTCGCATGGTCCCATGTCGACATCGCCACGAGAACACTTGGAGATGGAGAGCGACGAACCGTCCGTGATGTTTGAATCGGATAACGCCATGTTCGAATCCGATCCGAGTTACGAACTGGACGGGGTGTCAGCCCACTCAAACCGCCAATCGTGTGCAAGCGGTTGCGACTCTAATGGTTTCATCCAACCCGCGGGCCTAATCAGTCAGATTTTGCGTCGATCTCAATTGCGATTTGAGGCGGTGACCTACTGGCCCGAAGGCAGAAATTTGCCGCAGTTGGTTACGACGCGTCGGCCAGCCAATGATCCCACAACAGATGGGTTGATAGGAAACTCGGATACGATCAATCTGTTTGGAGGCGAAGAATCTCTTGGCAAAACCTCTCAAGGAACACGCGGCGAATATGGGTTGTTTTTTAATGCCTGTAGGACCAACGGAATTATGCTTCGATTCTTTGATGCGGGAAGCAACTCGGAGTCCTACAGCAGCACCCCAACATCCGAATCCGTCGTGATGCGTCCGTTCTTCAGCACAAACAACAATGCGCAGGCAACGATTGCCGTCAACTATCCCGGTAGCACTTCGGGTTCATTGGATGCAAAGATCTCGAATGAGCTCTACGGGGGTGACATCCTCTTTCGAAAACTCATTCATCGAGACTGTGCCGATAGTTTGGAATTTTTGGCAGGCTATCAAACCGCAAGACTGGCGGATGAGCTAACAATCTCCTCGACGACGACCGCGCTCTCCAACACCGCAGCCCCGGCTGGAACGGTCTCACAACTGACCGATCACTTTGCGACGACAAATCGGTTCAACGGGATGGCGTTGGGGCTAAACGGTATCATGCGTGAAAGAGCATGGAGTCTATCTGGAATGTTCAAATTGGGAATGGGCAACATGGAGCGTACCATCAGCATTGATGGTGCCTCAACAATTACCGTTCCAGGTAATCCGCCGAGCACAAACTCGACTGCCAACGGATTGCTTGCACGCGGTACAAACGAAGGAAATTACGTGATTAATACGTTTGTGCTCACACCCGAAGTGAATGTCACGCTGGGTTACCGCCTCACGCAGCGATTGGAAGCAACGTTGGGTTACTCGTATTTGGGGTTGCCCAAGGTGGCTCGCGTGGCGGACCAACTAGATCCGCAACTGGCAGTGAATTTGAGCAATCCGCTCACCGGTCCGACACGACCTAGCTTTACATTGGCGGAAAGCGATTTTTCACTCCATAGCCTCAACTATGGACTTCAATGGAAATACTAGGGGCCAAGAGCCGTGAGGTAGGGCTGGGAATTTATTCTGTTTGACTCACCGGACGGCTCGCGCCGTTCCGCTACCAATGTTAGCGGCAGGGCGCGAGCCCTCCGGTGATGACCCAAGCATTTTCTCACAGCCTAGGAGCGAAAGGCGACTCTACGGAATTCGAAAAGCCACGACACAACTGAGTGCAATCGAAGAACTTTTGGGTTAAACTCTAGTCCGTTCCTTCCCACCGCTCACTTCCTCCCCTGATTTACTTCCATGGCCACGATTCCTTGGTCTGTCGCCGAAGATTCACTCGACGTGAACTTTTCCGTACCCCAGTTGCTTCGATTGCGTTGCACCCGCAATTGTTTTACCGACGATTGGGATCAAGTCTTGCCGCTTCTCAAAACGGACTCGACCAAAGCTCGCGTGCAAGTCTGGATCGATCGGAGCGTTGTCGACAGCAATCCTTCGGTCTTGACGGATTTGTCGCGTCGACTTGCCGAATCGGATAGCGTGATCGACTTGGTGGCACCCATCGCTCTGGTCGATGGTGGCGAACAGATTAAGAATGACCATGACTCGATCGAGAGCATTTTTCGCGCTATCGATCGCGATGGACTGGATCGACGCAGTTACGTTCTTGTTATTGGAGGCGGAGCCGTCCTGGATGCCGTTGGATACGCTGCCGCCATCGCGCACCGAGGGATACGGCTCATTCGATTCCCAACCACCACGCTTGGACAAGCGGATTCTGGTGTCGGAGTCAAAAATGCGATCAACGCCTACGGCAAGAAAAATTGGAAGGGCACTTTTTCCGTGCCTTGGGCCGTTGTCAACGATCAATCCTTAATTGCAAACCTTCCGGACCGAGATTTCCGGGCTGGCTTCTCGGAAGCGGTCAAAGTCTCGCTGCTCAAAAGTCCATCGGCCTTTGGTTATTTGTGCGATCATGCGACCGCCATTGCAAACCGCGATTGGAGTGCCGTCATGCCAGCCATTCGTTCCAGCGTGTTGATGCATTTGTATCACATCACACATGGTGGCGATCCGTTCGAAATGCAAGAAGCCCGCCCGTTGGACTTTGGACATTGGTCCGCTCACAAACTAGAGCATTTGACCAACTTCCGTTTGCGGCATGGCGAGGCCGTTTCCATCGGAGTCGCACTCGATACGGTATACTCTCACCTGGTACATGGTTTGGACCGTGCCGATGTCCAACGAACGCTGAGAGTTTTAACCGATCTGGGACTTCCTATTTTTGACGCCGAACTCAATACGCAGGCCATCTTTGATGGGTTGGAGGAATTTCGGCAGCACTTAGGCGGCCGCTTGACAGTCACCATGTTGCGGGCGGTTGGTCACAACATCAACGTTCACGAAATCGATGAATCCGCCATGAAACAGTCTATCGAGATCGTACGCGAACAAAGCTTAGCTATGTGCAAATGAGCGACACTGTCACTACCGATCCAGCCTCTCGCAACATCGATAGAGAACATACGGGTCTTTATCTTGTTCGATTCGGTTATCAAAGAGATGTGGTTCCCATTCAAACGGGGCTCGTTCCACTAACTCGCGGCGACGAGATCGTGTGTCGCACTAGCCGAGGTATCGAAATGGGTGCGGTGTTGGCGGCCGTCCCCCCCGACCACTTGCCAGCCGTGAGTCCAGGAAAATTCATCCGTCGATGTCGCCCCGAGGATCAGCTTCTCTGGCAACAGCTCCGAGCGCTCAGTGTGGATGCCAGTATTGCGTGTCAACAGTATCTGCAAGAGCGAGGGGCATCGGACATTCTGATCGAGGTTGAGCCTCTCATCGATGGTCGCACGCTCTACTTTCATTTTCTTGGCGATCCCTCGGACGCGACCGAACGACATATTCAAGAGCTTTCGGATGTCTATCAGAAAAAAGTTGCAGCCTCGCGTTTTGCAGAATTGCTGGAGCACGGTTGTGGCCCAGGTTGCGGGACGAAAGAAAAGTCAGGATGCGGCACCAGTGGCGGCTGTGCGGTATGCGCCATCGCAGGCGGTTGCACCGCCAAGTGAAGGGGCCCCTAGCAATCCATGCGTTAGAGGCCGTGTCGCTTTGTTGGAATTGCTTGCAATTTCATCGGGAGGGCGAGGCTCCTGCCGAGCTTTATACGCCAAGGTTCGGCAGGAGCCTCACCCTGCCCAAGCAACCAATGCGCTGGGCCGTGGGCCCTTTCAACCGCTGACGACTTCCTTCTTGTTTGCGTCGTTCTCGCGTAGCACGCGATCAAGGATGCCGTTCACGAATTGGTGAGAGTTCTTGTTTCCGTAGCGTTTCGCCAGCTCGATCGCTTCGTTGATCGATACACGACCAGGCACATCTCCAAATACCATCTCGAAGGAAGACATTCGCAAGATATTGCGATCGATGGTCGTCATGCGTTTGACCGACCAGTTTGCAGCATGCCGAGTCAATATCGCATCCAATTCGTCCCGACGATCCCGCACACCGACGAGCAATTGCTGAGCAAACGCAATGAGCGGTTTGTTGTGCAACATTCGCTTGGCGAGAAATTGATTGGCGATCTCCAAATCCCGCAGTGGATTCACGTCCTCTTCGTAAAGGACTTGCAAGACAACTTCTCTGGCTCGGCGACGTGTGGTCATACTAAAACGCAAATTGGAAAAGAACAGCGGCGGGGGAAACTTAACGCAGTATCATTCAGCTCAAGGCGAATGTGAATTTTGGGTAGTGCTAGTTGACGGGTAATATCGAACTATCCTTGCAAAGCAACGAGTCCACTTCGTTCGATACGATGACACCGTAGTTGATTGCACCGAGCCAACCCGACATGATGATACCGACGGAACCGGCATGATAAAGGCCTTGGATTTGTTGTGGCAATCCTCGCGAAACGGCAAGTCCTTCGAACTTGGTACCGAAGCTAGCGCCAAGTTGATGTTTTGTGTAGTGGTGAAAGGTGCGTGGGGTTGCGGCTTCGGCGAGTTCGATTTTTTCCCGGCAATTTGGAACGTATTTTTCCAACGCGTCGAGAGTGGTCTCTACCAAATCTTGCTTGCTGGCAGCATATTCCTCTTCGGTGAGGTTGGCCCAATCGCTCCAATTCGCATTGGTACTGCTGACGATTGCGAATCGTTCTTTGCCTGTGGGTCGTGTTTTCGGATAGTAGAAGCTAAAGGTCCGCGAAGTAATATTGCGATCGAGCAATAGATTGGTTCGGAAGAGTGGTGCGGTGGAGCAGAACAGCAAATCGCCTGTGGACTCAGGAATAGTCACTCCCGGTTTCAATGCCATGTAGACTTGAGTGCTGCTGTTGTTCAGCCGAACTGCTTTTGAATCGGCAACGAACTGTGGTTCGAAATGCTCAACACCAACCATGTCAAGAATCGTTGATCGCAAATTGGAATTGCTTACGACCGCCTTGCACTTGATCTCGCGACCGTTCACCAATACCCCTTGTACACCACCCGCACCTACGAGAATCTTCGAGACATCGCAACGAATGCGAGTGTCGACCCCATTCTTGGTCAGCTCGGCTTGCATCTTGGTTACCAAATCGTCCGTTCCACCCTCATAGATAAAGACGCCTTTGGCCATGAAATTGGAAAAAACGATGCCGTAGGTGATGGCGGGATCTTCGAGAGTCGAGCCGTTGGCATACGTGATCGGTTCCATCAATAAGCGAACGACGTCTTCGCGGCCAGGAAAAAACTTTTCGAATAGCTCACCCGTGGTCATCGATTGGTCATCGTAGAAATTCATTCCACGGGCCGTTTCGAAGAATTGTTTGACCGCTTCCGGCTCGATACCGAATGGACCGGTCAACAACTTAGTGAAATCTTCGCGATTGAAGGTTGTTGTCAACGAGAACATCGGGTTGTCGAACCGAATGTTGTTCAACTGATGAATATTGGCCGCGATCTCTTCGTTCCAATAGCGTCGGCAACTCTTGAGCATTCCGTACGGAAAACCGTGCAGCGAAATGTCGAACGTGTGGCTACCAGGTCGTTTAAACCAAGTGGCCAACCCGCCCAATTTATAATGCTGCTCCAAAAGCAGGACGCGATGCCCGGCTCGCCCAAGGATATTGGCCGAAGTCATGCCCGCCAATCCGCTCCCGATCACCACCACATCGTACTCGGGAAGCACTCCGGCTAGAAAGTCTTTTGGCATACTGCGTCAGCGACAAATCTTTCGGTCATCAAATCCGTAAAAATCAATGTTTCAATGCGGATGAGAGGAATCGAACCTCCACGGCCGTATGTATTTGGCCACTAGATCCTGAGTCTAGCGCGTCTGCCAATTCCGCCACATCCGCTAAAAACGACGGGCTTGGCAATCAAATCTCCCGTCGCTGAGCGAGAAAAAGTTATCCGCAACTCAGGGGGCGGTCAAGTCAAACGGCGAAATCCGACTTATTTCGACCCTCTTAGGTTGCTACAATAGGGTGGTTGATTTTTTGGATCATGCGTCCAGGCTTGCCGACAGGACGCTCGCAACTAGCGCTATTCGCTTTTTCCCACCTTCCATTCCTTCGAGGCAAAAATGAAATTTTCACTACCCCTTGTTACATCGGCGGTCTTAATCGTTGCCGGTATCACCGCCTACAGTTTCGCCTTCGATCCGCCTAAGGATTCTGAACCTAAGACTGAGCCGGCAACAACGAGTACCAAGTCCTCCAAAGCAAACACGCTATCGAAGTCAAAAAAAATGAGCGATGAACCAATCTACAATAAGCTAACGCCGCAAGAGCAGCGAGTCCTTTTGTACAAGGATACCGACCGGCCCGGCAATGGCGGGTACACGAAGAACAAGGCAGATGGGATTTACATTTGCAAGCGATGCAATGCTCCTCTCTATAATTCAACTCACAAATTTTTAAGCGATTGCGGTTGGCCTAGTTTCGATGACGAAATCGAAAACGCCGTTCAGCGCAAGTTAGAAACAGACGGCAGCGGTCGCATCGAGATCATATGCAAGAATTGCAGTGGGCACCTCGGCCACATTTTCGAGGGTGAGCGATACACGTCCAAGAACATCCGACACTGTGTGAACAGTTCCTCGATGACGTTTATTGCCAAGGGCAAAGACGTGCCAAAAGTCATCAAGCGTGAATCCGTTTCCGACAAGGCTGCCGAGGCGGGAGACAAGCCAAGCGAAAGCGCCCCCAAAGCGAATTCTCCTATCAAATCGGGTGGCAAATAGCATTCCGGTCTTGGATTTTGCCCCACCAAGTCATTGCTCGGGAGGGTGAGGCTCCTGCCGAACCATTGCGTAAATAGCTCGGCAGGAGCCTCGCTCTCCCCATTTCCGCAAATGATTTGCTGGGTCCGAAAACGTTTTACCGAATGAAGAATGGGACTGGGGGGAGAAACGCATGTTGCAAATAGATACTCGAAGCCCCTTCCCACAACGCGAACTTGGCTAGGTATAGGACGCCCAGGTACGCCAGAACCACCGAGATCTGCGGGAACCAAGCACAGTATCGCCAAAGCCAGAAAACATCTCCTGTGCTAGCCGCATCGTTTTTGCGTGCCAAGCTGCGCCGTATCGCCCATCCACAACAAAGCTTGGCCGGGAACATCAGCATCACAAAGAACAGCGAGAGTATCCACCAAAGCTGGGATGGAGGTGGCTCAATGCGCAACAAATAGAGCGGTGTAGCCAGCAAAAATGTGGCCCAAGTCGCCAAGCAAAACGACCACGGGGCCAATCGAAACGATCGCCGCGCCAATCTCAAATCAAACCCCGCGTAGAAGTTGCTTTCACGGGCCAACTGGATCTGCAAGAATGGGAGGTGGAGAAGCACCCACCCCATTCCAATCGCACCAATCAACCCGACCAACCCAATACCGCCACCTGTTCCCGATAGTCCGATCACAATAAAACTACTTGGCAAAACGAGCCAAACCAATGCAGCCATCGATCCCTTAAGGCCGAGCCATAATAATTGGGGCAAGTGAAGCGATGCGGCAAAGGACCAAAGTCGATCCTCAGCTTCTCTCCAAACAGCCGTGCGAAAGAGACTTTTCAGGGCTAGGATCGGCGCGGGCCAGATAAAGTGACGCAACTTGCCTCCACGAAAAACGGCCCACAAGGCCCAGAAAATCCAGACGGCTGAAATCGCTCGGGCCACAATTCGCAGAACGCGTGCACTACGACTTCCACCGTCGATGATTTCAGCCGAATACGCCATGTCTGCCACATACCACACAGGCAGCCACGATACAAAAATGCAGCCCAACGCAAGGAACAAACGGCCAGCTATTTGCGAACCTGGAAAACATCGACTAGCAGGTAAACCCTTGGATACCCTGGCCGCCGACTCAAGCATGTACCCGAAACTCGCAAATTGAAGTATCGGAATCGTTGCGACAATGCTCAGAAGAACGACCAAGCTGATCGTTCGCCACATCATTCCCGTCGCGGAAACTATCCATGAAAACATGCGAATTTGAATTCCTTCGAAGCGGTGTCAATTGGATACGTGGGCAATGCGGATGTATACTAAACGCGATTCAACTCAAAAAGCGAAGGATAAAACCGATGGTTGAAGCGAAAAAAGCCACTTGGTTACTCGCCAGCTCAAGCCGTATCCAGCTATTTTCGTTGGTCGTTTCCCTTTGGCTGCCGAGCCAAACGTGGTCGCAACAAGTCAGCAGCAACACGGATGCCAAAAAAAACAGAGTCAAAACGCTGGAAAAGGCGATGGCGAGCGTTACGCAAGCTTATGCAGATGAGTTGCAAAAACTTTCTGAGAGCGTCGTGGTTGAGAACTGGTATAGCTCCTTGGCTGGATGGCCGCAGCCAAAAGAGACTTGGGTTACTGCCGAATTTCCGCTCGACAATTCGCCCAGTAAAAATCCGACGACGACGCTGGCCAATCTTGCTCGGCCGGAACGTCCGGGACGGATGGAAGGAGCCGATATCACCTTCGTGATAGATGAAAACCGCAAAGCCGTCCTTCTCGATGGCGAACATTCCCTGGTATTCCCCGAGACCGGAAACTTCTCTCGCACCGAAGAGTTTACCATCTGTTTGGAACTCAAAGTTCCTGAGCATCTAAATCGAGCGGTGGTTCTCCATCGCACGAAGTCGCGAATAGCGGGTGGCTTCATTGGTTATGAGTTGCTGATCGAAAAGGGGCATTTCCGTTTCGGATTAATTCACAGCGAACCCTCGAACGCGATTCGCATTCGCTGCAAAGCTCCCGTACCACTCGCGAAATGGATGCATGTTGCGCTCGCGTACGGTGGTACGAACTCAGCGAGAAATACATGCATCTACATCGACGGCCATCGTGCAGAAGTGGACATCCTTCAAGACTCCTTGCAAAACGATTTCCAATTCCGAGGTGACGATGGTCTGCTAAGCATCGGAGCTCGCGAGAAGGATCAAGGGCTGGCGGGTGGCTTGGTGGCTCGACTGCAAGTTTACGAACACGCTTTGACGGGCATCGAAATTGCGGGACTGGTTACCGATACACCCATGGTAACATGGGGCGAATGGTCCGAACAACAACGAGAGCTGTGGCGAGAACACTATGCACGCCGCGAGGACGCTCAGTGTCGGTACCATGTTGAAAGTTTCCGTCACTATTTTAATACGCTCTCTGAGATCCTTGGTGAGTCGAATCCAAGAGATCATGAGAGATGACAAGCCAACGATTGCACGTGTTTTCTGAGCCGCATGTTTCGACTGCCATTTGGCTAACTCAATTGAGATGGGTTGCAGTCGCGGGCCAACTCTTGGTGATTGGATACGTTTGGTTTATTCTGCAAATCCCTCTGCCGATTGTGGCAATGTTGCTACTTGTTGCTGGTACGGCGGCAAGCAATTTGGCTCTTTGGTTATGGGCAAGACGGCTAAAGAAAGGTTCGTTGGGCTCGCCAAGCGACTCACCCAAAAGGACAACCGAGTCGGCGTATCCCTATGATGATGATACGATCGGCAGTCGCGCGATCAGTGTTCTGCTCGGGATCGACGTTTTTACGTTGTCGACGTTGCTCTATTGCTCTGGTGGGGCAGCCAATCCGTTCATTTTTTTCTACTTCGCCAATATCGCAATCGCCGGCATGGTATTGCCTAGAGTATGGGCATGGTGCATTTCGTTCGTGTCGATACTAGGCTGTTTGTTATTGCTAAACCAATCGCATTCGCTGCAGGTGTTCGAGCAATCGCCGCTTTCGCACCTCGCGGAGTGGAGTGTGTCGAAGTATGCATTCTTCATTGCGTTTTCAACCTGCTGTTGCGTCATAACCTACTTTGTTTCGATGTTGGCGATGGAGCTGCGACAGCGAGAAGTGGAACTTGCGGTGGTTGAGAAAGAGCGTGAAAGGTCCCAACGATTGGAGGCGCTTGCAACCCTGGCTGCGGGAGCGGGACACGAACTCGCTTCGCCGTTATCCACCATTGCGGTCGTGGCTAAGGAATTATCTCGCAACCTTGAAAAAACCGATGCATCACAATCGGTTCGACGCGATGTCGCACTGATTCGCGAGGAACTGAATCGGTGCAAAGAGATCTTGCATCGCATGAAAAGCGGTGCTGGTGAAGCTGCCGCCGAACATTTGCATCCCATATCCTTGAGCGAGATTATCCAAGAAACGATCAAGGCGATGCGAGAGCCGCATCGAGTCGATCTTCAGTTCTCGCAAGACATTGGAGAGCGTCAAGCCCTTCTCCCAAAGCAAGCGCTTTCGCAGGCGATTCGCAACCTGTTACAAAATGGCTTGGATGCTTCGCAGGCAGGCCAACGGGTTGAATTGCGAGTGACGACGGAAAATGCGATGGAGGGAAAACGTTTCAGAGAACTTTGGCAAATCATGATCGTCGATAACGGCTCAGGTATGAGCTCGGAAGTTCAACGTCGCGTGGGCGAACCCTTCTTTACGACCAAAGAAGTTGGACAGGGGATGGGGCTCGGTGTGTTCTTGACTCGCAACGTCATCTACGGCTTAGGAGGCGAGTTGCGATTCGAACAAGCCGTTGAGGGTGGAACGATATGCCGAGTCACGCTTCCGATAGGATAGGGTTAAGGTCTGTTCCCACTGGGGTAAAGCGTCATCTTTACCCATCTTGCGATCCACACTAGAATCGAAATCGAATTAGGTTTGACCGAAACTGGCCCCACTGGCCTTGCTCGGGAGGGTGAGGCTCCTGCCGAACCATTGGAACTCGGCGGGAGGGTGAGGCTCCTGCCGAACCATTGGAACTCTCGCTCGGCGGGAGCCTGAGTCACTTCCTTACTCATTCGAAACGCACCCATGAACCATCCCATCACTTGTTTTGCACTCATCGCGGTTTTACTCGCTTCTCCGAGGTTTGCCCTGTCGCAAGAGTCCTTGCCATTGCGTGCTGGAGCGGCGACAAGCGTTATCACTCCCGAACTCGGGTTGGAAATCATAGGGGGTTTTGTTCCACTGCCGTCCAAGCATATTCATGATGAACTTCATGCGCGTTGCCTGGTACTCGACGACGGCAAAACGAAGCTTGCGCTTATCGTCTGCGACCTCTTGGGGATTCATCGCAGCCTGAGCGTCGAGGCCCGCCGGTTGATCAAGGAATCCTGCGGTATTCCCCCCGACAATGTTCTTATCAGCGGCACCCACACCCATTCGGCCGCTTCTGCGTTGGGCGTTCGGGAATACAACTCCGACCAGGAGTTGGATGATTATCAACGTTTCGTTGCACGCCGGATTGCGGATGGTGTGCGACGTGCATCGAACTTGCTGCGGCCGGCGGAGATTGCGTTTGGTACCGCTGAGGTACCGGAACATCTGTTCAACCGACGTTGGCTTATGAAAGAGGGGACCGCTCCCGTCAATCCGTTTGGGAAAATCGACAAGGTAAAAATGAATCCGGCCAGTGGGAGCCCGGATCTCGTCGAGCCAGCTGGCCCAATCGATCCCAAAATCTCGTATATCGCGGTTCGAGAACCGGCAGGGCGGCTAGTATCGGTCTTTTCCGCGTACTCGCTCCATTACGTGGGTGGCGTTGGGGAAGGACACATCTCTGCCGACTATTTCGGGATGTATTGTGAGGCCTTAATGAAACTGCAAAGCAATTCCGATTCCGATCCTCCTCTCGTCGCAATCATGGCCAATGGCACGAGCGGAGATATCAACAATATCAACTTCCGCCAGCCGCGCCCTCGAAAAAACAACTATGAACAGATGCAATATGTGGCAGAAGATGTTGCAAACAAAGTTCATGCTTCGTTCGCTAACCTAACATGGAAAGATCGAGCGAAATTGGGGGCTCGCTATCGTGAACTGGATGTGCAGTGGCGTAAGGTCGACGACGCTTTGCGGGCATGGGTTCAAGAAACAGAAGCTAAGGATACGGCTTCTAAAAAGAACGAGCTACCGTTTATCTATGCTGCCAGGATCAAACGGCTTGCGAATGCGAGCTCGTCGACGAAAGCACCCGTGCAAGTGTTCCGAATTGGTGACGTCTGCATCGCGACGAGTCCTTGCGAAACCTTTGCAGAAACGGGACTCGAATTCAAGGCACGCAGTCCATTTGCGGCTTCGTTCATGGTCGAGCTTGCACATGGATATTATGGCTACCTCCCTACGCCAAGGCATTTTGAGCTGGGTGGGTATGAAACGTGGCCTGGGACGAACTATTTGGAACCGCAAGCTTCCGTGAAAATCATGGATGCACTCCTGGAAATGAGCAAAGAACTTGAGCCTTGAGCTCAGGTCCGTACCATAATCCTCGCGCATCGACTACAATTCGTTCAGTTTTGAGCCATTGATTGGCCTGAACTGATTTTCTCCATACCGAACTATTTCACGATTCTGAATTCCGATGACGACAACCACGCAACGCTTGAACGAAGCCGAGAAACTCAAAGACCAGGGCAACCAAGAAGAAGCTGCTGCAATATTGACGGAAATCTTGGCTGAGGATCCCAAGCACGTACTCGCCCATCTTACGCTTGCACGAATCTGCACCGCGACCGGAAAACACGAAGACGCTGTGAAACACGCCGAAATGGCTTGCCAATTGGAGCCCAACGATTCCACCAATTACACCGTGCTGAGCGTCACCTACCAAAGAGCCTGGGCGGGAACACAGGACCAACGCTACATTCAGATGGCCGAGGACGCGATGGCCCGATCTCGCATGATCGGCCGATAGTGAATTATTTCTTTCTGACTGTTCGTCTTTGTTTCGCCCCTTCCGCAATTTCCTCCTATTTATTGAGCTCAAGTTCATGAACCTTCCTCCCTGGTCGATTGGTGTATTCACGAGTATTGATGCTGGTCTTGGGGTTCACTTGGAGGTGGCCAAGGAACTGGGGATTCCGTCGATCCAGTTACACACGCCTCACGCGGAAGGCCGAACACCCGAGGCCGCTGAGAGGTTTTTAAAGAAGCTCGATGCTTATGGAATTGACCTTACCTGCGTTTTTGGTGGCTTTGATGGGGAAAGCTATGCGGACATCCCAACCGTCGAACGCACTGTCGGCTTGGTCCCGCTCGCAACAAGAGCAGCTCGTTTGGTTGAAATGAAGGAGATTTCGGATTTCACCAGACTCCTTGGCTGCAACACGATCGGATTGCATTTGGGTGTGGTGCCTCATGACACGCATTCCAAGGAATATGCCGAAATTATTGAGGTGACCCGCCAGTTGTGCGACCATGCCAAACACAACGAACAGAACGTGCATCTTGAAACCGGACAAGAGTCAGCCGATGCGTTGATGCAATTCATCACCGATACGCAGCGACAAAATCTTTTCATCAATTTCGATCCAGCCAACATGATTCTCTACGGAATGGGGGAACCAATCCCTGCGCTCAAGCAACTCGGTTCGCTCGTCAGGAGTATTCACTGCAAAGATGCCACATGGAGCCAAGAACCAGGAAAAACCTGGGGTGCCGAGGTACCACTGGGCAAAGGACAAGTAGATATGAGGGCCTATTTGACGGCGCTCAAAGAGATTGGATATCGCGGACCGCTCACCATCGAGCGAGAAATCCCACAAGATCGTGAGCGTCAAAAGGCAGAGATCCAGCACGCAGTGGAGCTCCTTGTTCAATTGCGAAAAGAGCTTTTGGGGCAATAAACATGCTAATTTTCGATTCACACCTAGATCTGGCGCTAAATGGTGTCGATTGGAATCGCGATCTCCGCCAATCGGTGGATGACATTCGAGCTCAAGAAACAACGCTTGAAATGGAGGAAAAAGGTCGGCAAACGAACACCCTGAGTTTCCCAGAACTCAGGGTCTCGGAACTTGCCGTATGCCTCACGACCTTGCTCGCAAGACAGGAGCAACCGATCAATCATTCATTTGGCTGGACCAGCCCGCACACGTGCTATGCCATGGCGCATGCCCACCTCGCGTATTACCGAGCCCTGGAGGCAGATGGTACCATGCGAATGCTTCGCACCGCAGCGGAATTGAAATCGCATTTCGAAGCCTATCGAGTCGAACCCAAAACAACTCCACTCGGTTTTATCCTAACGATGGAGGGTGCCGATCCGATCCTCCAACCGAAGACGATCTTTGAGTTTCATGAGGCAGGTCTGCGGGCGCTCGGGTTAACGCATTACGGAACCAATCGATATGGAGGCGGAACGCGGAGCGAAGTCGGTTTGTCGCTCGATGCCATCGAATTGCTGAAGTATTGCCAGGAATTGGCCATCACGATCGACATGACGCACCTTTCGGACGTCTCATTTTGGCAAGTTGCAAAGCACTTTCCAGGAAGGGTTCACGCGAGCCACCAAAACGCGAGAGCCATTTGCAATTGGCAACGCCAGTTCAGCGATGATCAGATTCAGTTTGTCATCGAGCGAGACGGAGTACTCGGCGTTTCGATGGATGTCATCATGTTGCAGGATGGCTTCGTGCGGGGCAAGACCAAGCCGACCGCAACGCTCGAACGCGCCGTCGATCAGATCGATCACGTCTGCCAATTATCAGGTTCCATTCGGCATGTGGGCATCGGCACCGACTTGGATGGCGGATATGGGAATGAGCAAACACCCGCCGATTTGAACCGGTACCGCGACTTGCAAACCTTAACTGCGATCATGCAACGCCGAGGATTTCCGAAAGCGGACATCGAGTCCTTCTTTCATGGGAACTGGCTTCGGTTCTTTGGCGAAGTACTCCCTTGATGATTTCGTTGGAGTACAGGCTTTAGCCGTAGTTGCAGATCTCGTTGGCTATTGCCCAGTGGCACTCAAATTGTAGCGGAACAGCCCAAGCTGTCCGGTGAGGATTCTCAAATCACGTGGGAATTCACCGGGCGGCTTGCGACACTCCGCTACAAGAGCATTTGTTCGAACCGAAAGTGAGTGTCATTTATCGCCCGACGCTTGCAATGGTAATTTAGTAATCCCAACCCGAAGTGTAACGGCTTGTTGATTTAGTGAAGTCGTTATTGAATAAGGGCAGTACGACGGACTTCCAAGTCCGTCAATGGGGAATTCGACGGACTAGGAAGTCCGTCGTACCATTAAAGCAACAAGCCGGTAAGCGAGGGACTAGGAATTAAGGCGGAATTAAGGTGCGAATTAAGAATTAAGGTAAGAATTAAGGGCAGAATTAAGGGCAGAATTAAGGTGCCACCCAGCTATATTCTCCCGACCTTCTCGGGTGCAGTCGGCTTGTCCGTGTTGTTTTTGATTAATTTTGTGTCCGCGAAGTTTGCTTGACGCGATATCGATATTGCAAAGAAACGGCACCCGAATCCAAACTGACGGGCTGGATTTTCGACGATTCAGCTATCACTTTGGAACGG
>CAMCMB010000099.1 GCA_945875845.1 Pirellula staleyi DSM 6068 | reverse complement strand
TCAGGCGTTTTGAGCCCCCTCATGACCTTGTGTCATGGGTCGCTGAAGTTTCTAACGTCGCGGTGCCGAGGAAACTTTCCTCACCCATGTGGCAAGCACATGGGGGCCGGGACCGCTGCGCGGTTTGGCTGGGTTTAGCGGACCAAACTTGCTGTCCAACGACACAAGGTCGTTGGGGCAGTGACCGCTCACTGCGCTTGCGGTCGTTGGGGCAGTGACCGCTCGCTGCGCTTGCGTGGACGGACTGGGTGGAGCACTCATGGTTCGATTGAAAGCTTTGCTCAATCCAAGATTGGCTTCCAGGCCTTCGTTAACCAAACACGCGATTGCGTATTTCAAGTACGATAATTATGGAAAACCACTCCGAGGTATGGTAAATTTCCCAGGGTCCTCAAAAAGGGGGCGAATGGTCCTATCGCGCAGTGGCACACCTTATTCCAATTCCGAACGATCAATCATGGGGCTTGGAGCATGCAAGAATTAACTGGTAACATGCAAGAATCCAATAGCAATCAACCGATTGCGGCCGCCGGGCGTGGAGTTCCTTTGTGGTTACTTCGTACCGTCTGGCTTTTCATGGCGATTGGACTGCCACTTTTGATCGCGTGGGACGTTTCGTTGAATTACCTAAATGGTAGAATCGAACAACGGAAATTGAGCGAAATTGGCATAATTTGGTTTTTTATTGAGTTGCAAAGCTTCTGGAATCCAATGTTCTTTAATGCGTTTTGGCATAAAAAATAGGGCTTGGTGTCATGCAAGAATCCGAAAGCAATCAACCGATTGAGGCCACCGACGCAGAGCTTTGGTGGTTGAGGATCTTGGCCATTCCTGTGGCGCTTCTTGCGATTGGTCTTTGGTCCCCTTTGGTGGTCTTGTCGTGCGGAGTTACGAAATGCGATGAACCATTTTGGGTGAGATGGCGATCTCACTGTTCTACGGACGTGGCATTTCCTCGTCGGTACTTCGTGCAGCATGGCTTTTGTTGGGGTTTGGCGTTCCCATTTTACTCACTTGGGTCATGTCGCATGATTTCATCAATGGGAAACTTAGCCTAGGGAAGTTGTTCTTAATCGGTCTAATCCAGGTTTTTAAGGGTTTTTTGGTTTAGCAAGCCCGAAACCGTTAAAATGTTTTGGCATAAAAAATAGAGCGTAGATTCATGCTCGCTCGGCGGGAATCAATACGCATTGACCCGTACGAAACAGAAACATGGATGAACATGGATCCACAGGATAAAAATGAAAAAGCCCTTTTTATTCGGTGCATCAGGGTACGGTCATGTCGCCCCGTTGGGGCTGGTGATTCTGTGTTGATTCGCGGACCATGGGCTCGCGCCCATGGCTACAACATGTCGTCCCTTCGGGACTCAAACGCAGGTGCCGAACGCATGGATCCGAAGCGCGGGCATGTATCCGAAACGCAACGCGGCGGCATGAGGTCGCTTCGCGACTAATCCCGACGACTCGACGCTAATCACGACGACGCGACGACCTACTGCATTTCGATCTTCGACACGATGTGGGCGGGTCCTATTCCGAGTAGAATCTAGTTCGTCCATTGTCCAAACGCTGACTACTAAAAACGGGGTCTCACCCCTTTCATCCCCCGTTTGCATCCGAGGAATTCCCAATGCCCTTATACGAATACGATTGCAAAGACTGCTCCAAGCAAGTCGAAATTCTTGTCAGTAGCGCGAATGCCAAGCCCAGTTGTCCTCAGTGCGGGTCCAAGAAATTGACCAAGTTGCTGAGCGTGATCGGTTCGCCCGTGATGGGCGGTGGAGCCGATTCGGCTCGCAAGAGTTCCGTGGAATCAGGTCTTTGCGGTCGATCGCAATGCGCAAGCGGCGGATGCATGAATGGCAACTAGGCAAGTACCCCGTTGGAATGACTAAAAGAAGAACCAGGCGATCGTTATGTCATCTAGAACGCGATTTTTTTGGCTCTGCTTGCTTGTCGTTCAGCTGGTTGGGTGTCGTGGTTGCACGCAGCCGAAGAAAGAGGAGCTCAACGAGGACGGTACCAAAAAAAAGAAGCTAAATCGCCTGACCTCCAAGGATGTGCGGTCGCTGCCGTTTAGCGAGGAATCCACTGGAGTATTGGTGGAAACCAATTTCGTGAAGCCTGGGCATTGGTATCAGGCCAACAGCAAGCTTAAGGCGAACTACGACGACGAGTCCTTGAATGCAAATTTGACGGTAGTCAACGTTGTGGGGAAACGTGTCCCGTTCATGGCGGGGCAGCCCCATATCGAGTTCAACCGCGGTCTATCACTCGCAAAAGGGCAAGAAAAAAATATTCGCCTCCGGTTTTTTCAACCCGAGGTAGCGGTAACTGGAAATGATCCGATGGAAAACCCGAACATCGCGGCGCAGTTGGTTTTAGCGCTTAGCCAGCGTTCCATTGGCACCAGCATTCTTGAGGTGTCATTCCCCAACAAAACATTGTCCGGTTATCAGTACAACATCGTCTCGATCAGTCGCGACCCGTCGCGATACACATTTTGGAGAAAACAGGATTGCATCATATGGCCTTCGATGTCGAGGATGTCCGACGAGAGAATTGCACCTCATCGCATCATCGACTTGAAAGAGGAGGAAGTTGCAGCCCAGTTTCCCGATCGCTTGTATGCCATGACATCGATCTCGCATCTCGTGATGAACGATGCCTCTCTTTCGATCCTGTCGCCCGAGCAGAACGAAGCCGTTCAAGATTGGCTGCGGTTTGGCGGTACGATCATACTCAATGGCCCAGAGGCGATTGGCGGTATTGAATCGAGTTTCTTAAAAGAATTGGCTCCGCTGAGCAGCACCACGAACTCGACGCTTTCCGATGAGGAAATGGCACCTTTGAGAACGACTTGGTCCATCAAACAAGTCAATGGGGAACGCATTCTTTTTTCGCCGGCCAAGCCTATTCCGAAACTGGCCGGACAGCTCAGCGAAGGGGCTTCTTGGGTTGCATTCGAGGGTGAGGGAAATGAAATGCGGTCGCTTGAGGGGCTGGTCGCGGAACGACTGGTTGGGCAGGGTCGAATTGTCATGACCACGTTTCCGATGACGGATAGTGCGTTCTTGAGTTGGCCTTCCTACAGCTCTTTTATCCATAACGTTGTCCTGCGAAAACCGCGTCGCACCGTGGTGACCCAGGGTGCCGAATCGGACACCCTGTACGATGGCGAATTCGCAGGCACGGAGCAGAACCCCATTCACACGACAAGGCTGCGACTATGGGCTCGCGATTTAGACTCGACCATGACTAAATCCTCCAAGCTCTCCATACCGAAGGAAGTTGAGAAACCGCCGCGAGGTCCGGGGAGCCCCCCATTTTCTTTTCCCGACTTGGCAGATGCACCGAAGGAAGTTGAGAAACTGCCCAGAGGTCTGGGGCTGCCGACACCGATCAAGACCATTAAACGGTCCAGTCTAGGTGCGTGGAACTCCGAGTCGCTTGTGTTGCGAAACGCTCGAACCAGTTTGCAAGAGTCGTCTGGCATTACCGTCCCACGCATTAACACGATCATTAAGTTGTTGATCGGCTATCTCATTGTTTTGGTTCCACTTAACTGGATAGTCTTTCGATTGATGGGGCGAGTTGAACTGGCATGGCTTGCGGCTCCGATCATTGCGATCGTCGGTGCATTCGTGGTCGCGCGGAGTGTTCAGCTCGACGTTGGTTTTTCGAGGAGTCAGACGGTGCAGGGTTTCTTGGAGGTTCCCCAAGGGTACTCGCGTGGCATGCTGTCGCAGTACACCGCGCTCTATTCGTCGTTATCGACCAACTACAGGGCGGTCTACGATCGCGATGAAGGAGTGGTATTGCCTCTCGCCTCTGCGACGTTGCCGACGAACCGACGTCGAAGTTTGGCGGATTTGAGCAAGATCGATTATTCGTATGCGGATAATGAAGGAGCTGGTCTGCAGAGCATTCCAGTGGCCTCCAACACCACGGGATTATTGCAGTCGGAGGAAATGCTGGAGCTCGGAGGGTCGTTGACGGCCCAATTTGCGAATGACATGTCGAGCATTGAGGTGTCCAGCGGCCTAAATTTCCCGATTCTGGACGTCGGCGTCGTTGGTTTGAATGAAAACGGTACGATGCAATCGGCTTGGCTTGGGAATATTGAGCTGGGGGCGACTGCCATTGGCGATTTGGAAACGCGTGCAGACGGGGTTGGATGGAGAAAAGAGTGGGATCGCAGGCCAAGTCTTGCGGCACCGACACTCTTGCGAGCGGATGAGACAATGTGGACGGAAAACGAACTGGGCGAGGAACTGTACTTGGGACCCATGTTAGAACAGATCGTAAAATCTTATCCGATGGGCCCAGGTGAATATATCGCTGTGGGTTGGACGGACAAACCGCTCGGCGGCTTAAAGATTACCCCAGAAGCCAAGCAGAACAGGGAGCGAACCGTCGTTTTGCTGCACTTGCGGGCGGCAACGCTGGGTCCGGTGAGACCAGACCTGCAGATCTTTCCAAAAGTGGCAGAGGAGCGTTAGAGCCAGCCTGAACAAGGCGTTTCGCATCGAAGAAACCGTGGATGGCACGGCAAACCCCTCAAAAGTCGTCTTGCAGAGGATGGGTCCGTCTGTACACTAGTGCGACTCTTGACTTGTCGTGGCGAAAAACGGCCTGTCGGGAGTTGTGTTTCGGCACAATGCCGGTGTAGCTCAGTGGTAGAGCAGCTGATTTGTAATCAGCTGGTCGGGGGTTCAAGTCCCTTCGCCGGCTCTGATTGGATAGAGTCGAGGTTTTTGATTGAGTCAAGCATTTGATAAGGGAGGTTGCCCGAGTGGCTAAAGGGGACGGACTGTAAATCCGTTGGCTTACGCCTACGTAGGTTCGAATCCTACACCTCCCATTTCAAATGGCTCGATTTTGTTGGTCTCGCGGGTGTAGCTCAATGGTAGAGCAGCAGCCTTCCAAGCTGAATACGAGGGTTCGATTCCCTTCACCCGCTTTCCCTTTCACGCTGCTGTAGCTCAGTTGGTAGAGCACTTCATTGGTAATGAAGAGGTCATGGGTTCAAGTCCCATCAGTAGCTCTGTCTGAGCTTAGCCCTGTTAAGGGGTTTTGGCTCCGAGGATGGGCTAGAAGCAGTTGACATGGATCGTCAATGGCGATAGTTCGTACGAGGGATCGCGGTTTATCCTTATGTTTGCTCGTGGGCAAAGACCTCACGGCGTAATTTCGAGTTTTCTATTTGTTTAGGTGTTGTGAGCAATAATGGCCAAAGAGGTATTTGAACGCAAGAAACCCCACTGTAACGTAGGCACCATCGGTCACATCGACCACGGCAAGACGACCACGACTGGTGCGTTGTTGGCAGTACAGGCAGCAAAAGGGCTAGCAAAGCCAAAGTCATACGCAGATATTGCCAAGGGTGGTACCGTTCGTGACGCGACCAAGACGGTTACCATTGCCGCATCTCACGTTGAGTATGAGTCGGAAAACCGGCACTATGCTCACATTGACTGCCCGGGTCACGCGGACTTCATCAAGAACATGATTACCGGTGCCGCTCAGATGGACGGCGCGATTCTCGTCGTTAGCGCAGCGGACGGCCCAATGCCGCAAACCAAGGAGCACGTTTTGCTCGCACGTCAGGTTGGAGTGCCAGCGATCGTTGTGTTCTTAAACAAATGCGACTTGGTCGACGACGAAGAGTTGCTTGAATTGGTTGAACTGGAAATTCGTGAATTGCTCAGCAAATACGGCTTCCCAGGCGAAGAGACCCCAATCACGCGTGGAAACGCGAAATTGGCCTACGACAAGCCAGCGGATCCGGTTGCAAGCAAATGCATCTCGGATTTGATTGCAACCATCGATGCGTTCATTCCGCAACCTGTTCGTCAAGAAGACAAGCCATTCTTGATGGCAGTCGAAGACGTTTTCTCGATCGAAGGTCGTGGAACGGTTGCGACGGGTCGTATCGAACGCGGAGTGATCAAAGTCGGTGAAGAAGTCGAAATCATCGGTTTGATGGACGAAAAGAAGAAGACGACCGTAACGGGCGTTGAGCAGTTCCGCAAGGAAATGAAAGAAGGCAAGGCTGGCGATAACGTTGGCTGTCTGCTACGCGGTGTGCGCCGTGAAGATATCGAGCGTGGCCAAGTCTTGGCCAAGCCAAACTCCATCACCCCGCACAAGAAATTCGATGCGGAAGTCTACTGCTTGAGCAAAGAAGAGGGCGGACGCCACACTCCGTTCTTCTCGGGTTATCGACCACAGTTTTACTTCCGAACAACCGACGTTACAGGAACAGCTAATCTTTCCGATGCGGAAATGTGCATGCCTGGCGACAACGTTCGCTTGGTTGTCGAACTTCAGAAGACGGTAGCGATCGATGAAGGCGTTCGTTTTGCTATCCGCGAAGGCGGAAAAACGGTCGGATCCGGCGTCGTAACCAAGATTATCGAGTAATTTCGGACGAGCCGATCGCACTGGTGCGGTTGTGCGAACCCGATAGAATGAGTGAAGAGAACATGGGCTTGTTCCTGTTCTCGCGATAGCCAGAGCATGCTGTCCCGTACGGGGCCGCATGCTGCAACTAGGGGTGTAGCTCAATTGGCAGAGCACCGGTTTCCAAAACCGGGGGTTGCGGGTTCGATTCCCTCCGCCCCTGTTTCAAGATTCGACGATTCGACTTTCATAAAAAAAGCATGGCAACTGTACCCGGAGATTCCGCATCCAATCGCTCGTTCTTCAGCGAATTGTTTACTGGGCAAATTCACAAGCGAAGTCAGGGGCGAATTGTTCGCCAATTGACCTGCTTGGCTCTTTGGTTGACCTTGTGGTTGGGCGGTTGGCAGCTCTACGAAGTCATTGGATCGGGCTGGTTTAAGATCAATACTTGGTCGAGTTTCCGGGCAGTACAAATCCTGTTACCGTTAACGTTGGTCTTGGTCGGAATGTGGCTAGCCTTTAGAGCTGTGAATTGGCCAAAATTCGCTGATTTTTTGATCAGCGTCGAAGCAGAAATGACAAAGGTTTCGTGGCCCGGTAAAACTGAGCTTTACAGGGCGTCGATGGTGTGTATATTCACCATGGCTTTCTTGGCGGTCATCTTGTTTGCGTACGATCTAATCTGGCAAGCGATCTTTGACGCCATCGGAGTTAGTTAAGTTTTGATTCTCAGCTTTTTTGTTGAGAACGTTTGTTTTTACAGGCTGGACACAAGGTGACAAACCGACTGTCCTACAAGCCAGGAGAATGGCAGGCAGTTGTTGGTAAGCGGCGCGAAAGTGCAAGCTTCTGATGGCTGGTTTGGTTGTTCGTCAGCACTGGCGCTAGGTTTACGAGTGAACATTTCCGCACAACCAGCAACTGAATCTCCCGACGCAGGTGAAATGCGTTGGTACATTCTCAAGGTTCAGTTCAATCGCGAAGACACGATTCGCGAGGCATTGGAAAAGCGTATTCGGCTTTCCGAGCTCAAGAGCTTATTCGGCGAGATTCTGGTCCCGACCGAAGACGTTGTGGAATTTACACGTGCCGGTAAGCGCCGTGTCATGAAACGCAAACTCTATCCAGGCTACTTGGTGATCCACATGGTCATCAATGATGACACCTGGTTCTTGGTCCGTGAGACCAGTGGAGTTGGCGATTTTACTGGGTCGGGTGGTAAGCCTACTCCGATGACCGACTCTGACGTAGAGCGGATTCTGAAGATGGCTTACCCAGATGCTGACGACGAGCAAGTGCCAAAGACGACCATTCCTTTCCGGTCAGGCGAACGCATTCGAGTGAAAGAAGGAAACTTCCAGAGTCTCGAGGGCGATGTCGACAGAATCGACGAAGCCAACGGGCGGGTAACGGTCATCATCAGCATTTTTGGTCGCAGCACACCTGTTGAGCTTGACCACTGGCAGATCGAATCCCTCTGAGACTGCCAATCAAGCGAGAGACCTAAGCGGGTAGCACCGTTGTTTCTAGCGGCTGGCATTTCTTGAGAAATTATAAAACATTAGGGTTTCAGTAGAGTATTGAGACTCAACCTTTAATATCGGTGACAAGAGCGGACAAAAGGTTCACTAGCAATGGCCAAGCAAGTCGTAGGACAAGCGAAGTTCCAAGTACCTGGAGGTAAGGCGACGCCTGCACCCCCAGTTGGCACTTCTTTGGGTAAGTTCGGCATTAACTTGGGACAATTCGTTTCCCAGTTTAACGAGCGTACCAAGGAATTTAATGGTACCCCGATCCCGGTCGTGGTAACGGTTTACTCGGATCGAAGTTTTGAGTTCATGACCAAAAGCCCACCGGCTTCGGCATTGCTCAAGATTGCTGCTGGAGTAGCTAGCGGATCGGGTGAGCCACACAAAACAAAAGTAGGTAAGGTGACGGCCGCTCAAGTTGAAGACATCTGCAAGAAAAAGATGGCTGACTTGAACGCTCGCGATCTCGAACATGCTCGTCGCATGATTGAGGGCACCGCTCGCAGTATGGGTATCGAGGTCGTAGGTTAAACGAGGGGAGCAAGCGTAACGATGGTTAAGCCAACGAAAGCTATGAAAGCGATGCTCGCCAAGGCGCCGGGCAAAGACCCGCTGCCCTTGCAGCAAGCTGTCGAGCTACTGAAGAAGTTCTCTGGTCGAAAGTTCGATCAGACAATTGAAATACATATGAATCTGGGGATCGACCCTTCCCAAGCGGATCAATTGATTCGGGGATCGGTTGTTCTGCCGCACGGAATTGGAAAAATCCAACGCGTGGTCGTGTTCGCCAAGGGCGAACTTGCCAAGTTGGCAACAGATGCCGGAGCCGATGTGGTTGGCGCCGAGGATTTAGCCAAACGGATCAAAGACGGCTTTCTCGACTTCGATGTTTGTATCGCGACTCCCGACATGATGGGGATGGTTGGTCCGCTCGGTAAAGTTCTCGGCCCACGCGGCTTGATGCCTTCGCCTCGCTCTGGAACAGTCACGACCGATGTCGCGCGTGTTGTGAAAGAATACAAGGCAGGAAAGGTCGAGTTCAGAAACGATAAGGGAGCTAACATCCATGCAGTTGTTGGCAAAATGAGTTTCGATGCGTCCATGCTTGTCGAAAACACCACGTCGTTTATCACGTTCGTTCAGTCCATTAAACCCAATACGGTTCGTGGCAATTACATCAAGTCGATCGCGATTTGTGCGACGATGTCCCCTAGCATTCGCGTTTCCGCGTAAAGAGAGGTTCCCATGAGCAAGCTAGTCAAGAAGCTCGTTTCACGCGACATTGCGAATCGATTGGATGGGGTCAACGACGCTATTGTCGCCAACATTGTTGGAATGACGGGCGAGCAAAATTACAACATCCGAAAGACTTTCCGCGAGAGCGGTGTGACAGTCATGGTCGTCAAGCGAACCATGGCCGAGCGGGCTACCGAAGGAACGGCGCTTCGACCTGCTTTCACCAATCAGGCTGGAAGTATGGCGGTAATCTGGGGCTGCGAAGATTTCGTGTCCCTGGTTCGAATGGTGACCAAGATGGCGGACTCTGGAAAGTTCGTCAAACTGGAAATCAAAGGCGGTGTGATGGATGGTGAGGCTCTGACTGCTGACCAAGTTAAAAAGGTTAGCAAGTGGCCAAGTCGTCAAGAACAGATCTCTATTTTGGTTGGTCAGATTCTCTCGCCCGGTGCAACGCTGTCAGGCCAATTGGTCGGTCCAGCACGCAAGATCGCCGGTCAGGTCAAGAAGATGATCGAGAATCTAGAAGAAAACTCAGATGAAGTGGTCGAGCCAGTCTCGGTTACGGTAGAAGCGACCGACTCACCCTCGGTTGCTGAATAAGCGTACGTGTCGAACAGCCGGTTTCAAAACTTTCTCGCCGGTCGTTTTTTGTTTTTTGTTTCCAAGCATGAGGATGATAGATTATGTCCGAGTCAGCAACCGCTTTCGCGGAAGAGATCAAGACCCTAGGCGAGAAGATCGTCGGTTTGACTCTCAAGCAAGCCAAAGAATTGAGTGATTATCTTAAGGAAGTCCACGGCATCGAAGCTGCCTCGGGCGGCGCCGTCATGATGGCAGCACCTTCCGACTCTGCTGCTGCAGCGCCTGTCGTTCAAACCGAGTTCGACGTCGTCATGTCGTCGTTCGGTGAGAAGAAGCTAGACGTCGTCAAGGTTGTCAAGAACCTGACTGGTCTCTCGCTGATGGATGCCAAGAAATTGGTGGAAGGCGTTCCTGCCAAGATCAAAGAGGGCGTTTCGAAAGAAGACGCTGAAAAGGTCAAGAAGGAACTTACCGAAGCCGGCGCAACTGTCGAACTCAAGTAATTTCACATTATCGATGTGGCTCGACACATCGGGTCGCGATGAAATCAAAAAGAGGGTACGTCTAAACAACGTACCCTCTTTTATTAAATTCATCCCCTTCGTTGTGCGACGCTCCGCGTCGCACGAATCACGCCAGCTCCAAGGCTAGGATTTATTATCGTCGCCTTTCGCTCCGCGAAAGATGCGTTCTCTGTCGGACAGTCATCGTAACCCCGTGCCCGTGAGCGAGGGGCCAATCACGATCCCTCGCTTACGCGTCGGGTTACCATCGCGTGGCACGAGCGCGCTCGCTCGTGACTTTATGGGCGAGACGCCCATACCACGTTCGAATACCCCGTATCACAGTCCATTAAAGCAACGAGCCGTCACACGTCGGGTTACCATAGCCTATCCGACGGAGAACTCGTACTTTCGCGGAGCGAAAGGCGACGATAATCCATTCACAGCCTCGTCGCGAAGTTAAGCCTGAACGGCATGTACAATGTGTTCGGCAGTGATTTTGAAGTGATCGTACAACTGATTGAAAGGAGCAGATGCTCCGAAGGTGCACATGCCTACAAATTTCCCGTCGAACCCAAGGTATTTATCCCAGCACTGCCGAATACCTGCTTCGCAAGCCACACGCAACGTGCCGTCGTTGGGTAACACGCTGGCTCGGTACTCCGGCGTCTGGTCATCAAAAAGCTCGAAACAAGGCATGCTGACAACGCGCGTCGCGATCCCGGCTGCGGCCAGAAGCTCTTGTGCCTTGAGACAGATTGGGATTTCGGTTCCTGTCCCCATGAGGATCGCTTTGGGTTTGACTGCGCAATCGCTCAGAATGTAGCCCCCTTTTTCTGCATGGGCCGCGTCACCCATGTTGGTTCGGTCGAGTGTCGGAACGTTTTGACGGGACAAGACCATTGCCGATGGATGATTCGTTAATTTCATAGCCGCTTTGTAGCTATACAAGACTTCGTTTGCATCTGCCGGGCGAAACACGTACAAACCTGGAATAGCACGGCATGCGGCCAAGTGCTCCACCGGTTGGTGAGTTGGTCCATCCTCTCCCAATCCGATCGAGTCGTGGGTCAACACATATAGGACCGGTTGATGCATGATGCTACTGAGTCGCATCGACGGACGCATGTAGTCGGTGAAAACGAAGAACGTTGCGCCATAGGCTCGAAGACCAGCCAAGCTCATGCCGTTTAACGCCGAAGCCATTCCGTGTTCACGGATCCCCCAGTGCATGTTTCGGCTCGCATAATTGTCGTGTCCAAAGTCCCCTTGGCCATCGAGCAACGTCATCGTCGACGGTGCCAAGTCTGCGGAACCACCGATCAGACTCGGCAAAAAGGGTGCCAACATGTTGAGTACTTTGCCACTGCTAACGCGGGTCGCAAGTCCCTTTGGGTCGGCCGCAAATGGTTTGAGCCCACTGTCCCAGCCAGGCGGCAATTCGCGATGGACGATGCAATGGAGTTCCGCGGCTTCCTTTGGAAACTTGACTTGGTAGTCGGCAAACAATTTCGACCAAGCGTTGCTTGCTTGCTGGCCTCGTTTCCCCATCGTGTCGGCAAAATACTTGCGAACTTCATCGGGCACGTAGAACTTTTCGTTTTCGGGCCAACCGTACGCTTTTTTCGTGAGTTTGATTTCGTCCTCGCCCAGCGGGGCCCCGTGTGCATTGTGCGTGTTGGCTTTGTTGGGGGAACCGTACCCGATCACCGATCGGACGATGATGAGCGTCGGTTTGTCCTTCGTTGCTTGAAACGCGTCAAAGGCCTTTTTCAAAGCGACAAGATCGTTCGCATCTTCGACGAGAACGGTGTGCCAGCCGTACCCTTCGAAACGGTGCCCGACGTTTTCCTTGAATGCAAGATCCGTATGGCCTTCGATCGTGATTCCGTTGTCATCGTAGATCCAGCAAAGATTGGATAGCTTGAGATGCCCGGCGATCGAAGCCGCTTCGGAGGCCACACCCTCCATTATGTCGCCGTCGCTGCAGAGGGCGTAAACGTTATGGTCAAACAAATCAAAGCCGGGACGATTGTATTTGGCTCCAAGGTGTTTGGCGGCGATTGCCATTCCAACCGCATTGCCAACGCCTTGTCCGAGCGGACCAGTGGTTGTTTCGATGCCTGCTGCATACCCCAGTTCAGGGTGGCCCGCACACGGGCTATTCAATTGGCGAAAGTTCTTGATGTCTTCGATGGTAATGGATTCGTCTCGGGTGACTTTTCCATGAGCATCCACACCTCGCACTCCAGCCAAGTGAATCATCGAATAGAGCAACATCGAAGCGTGACCGCACGAAAGCACAAATCGATCACGATTCGGCCAAACTGGGTTTTGGGGGTCGTACGTTAGCGAATCCGACCACAACTGGAAGGTGACGGGAGCCAAAGCCATTGGTGTTCCGGGATGCCCGCTATTCGCTGCTTGAACGCCGTCCATGCTTAACGTACGAATCGTGTCGATTGCTAGTCGCGAAAGGGTTGGGGGTGATGCGTTCATCAGATAGACTTTTACTTCAGGGGGTTTTGCCGGGCCGAGGACGAGCAGGAAACAACGCGAAACAAATGGCGAGAATACCTTTTTCGCAACGAATTCGCAATCCATGGTTCAGAACGAATGGAAACCAATGGAAAGGATAGGTGGTAATATTCGCAGCGGCAGTTTGAAATCTGTCTGGAAATGAGTTGGCACGCTCTGCGGAACGAAGGTGGAGGTGATGCCTCGTGTCTATAGGATCTTCTTCCTTGGGGCCCATCGTTGACATGGGTGCTCGTTCGCAAGTACAATTTGAAAGTTTCCCGAGTGCGATTTCGATTCGCAAGAATGCTGGAAACTTCAAAACCTTCTTCGCCGGCCCGATCGGATTCGAGCCGGCGTTGTTAATTTATTGGCCCTGCAGGATAGTGCGTCAGCAGGCAAAAATAGACCAGGACCCGACGTGAACGTGAACGAGCAGAAGGAAGCGATTGCCAAAGCCGATACACTCATCGAAGCGATGGGCTGGATTCGCAGGTTTCGAGGCAAAACAACGGTTATCAAGCTCGGTGGCTCCCTGATGGGAAACAACGATGCGATGCGTCATACCTTGCTCGATATCATTTTTATGGAATCGGTTGGGATGCGTCCTGTCGTGGTGCACGGTGGTGGTCCTTCGATCAACAAAGCGATGGAGGCCGCGAAGATCGAACCCGTGTGGGTAAAAGGACGTCGATCCACCGACGCTCGCACGCTTGAGATCGTCGAAAACGTCTTGGCCTACGAATTGAACGAACAGCTAGCGCAAGAGATCGAACGATTGGGGGGGCGGGCGATGAACCTTAATTTCCGCACAACCAACGTTCTCTTCGGCGAAAAGCTGCTTCTTGAGGAGCCTGGCTCGGAACCGATCGATATGGGGTTCGTCGGTCAAGTGACTCGTGTCGATCGTCAGACGATCGAGAGTCTGACGTACACCGAACAGATTCCTATCATTCCGTCGATGTGCATCGATGCAAATGGCCAGAAGTACAATGTCAACGCAGACACTGCAGCGATGGCGGTCGCAGAGGCATTAGGAGCGGAGAAGTTGATTTTTATTAGCGATGTCAACGGAGTGCGACGTGAAAAGACGGATCCTCAGAGCGTCATCCATTCTTTGACTGCCGCCGAAGCACGCCAGTTAATCGCCGATGGAGTCATTGCTGGCGGAATGATTCCGAAGGTCGAAGCGTGCTTATCTACCTTGGACCGAGGCGTTGGAAAAGTGCATATCATCGACGGTCAATTGCGTCATTCCTTGCTGCTCGAAATTTACACGACCGCTGGAGTTGGGACGGAGATTGTCCAAAGCCGACAGTCGAGTGCTACGCGCATCGGCCTAACCTAATATGAAGCACCTGCGTTCCCTATTCGATCTGAGCATCGACGAATTTCACGACATTCTCAACCTGGCAGACTCACTCAAACAAAAGTTGGTCGATGGCCAGCGCGCCGATTTGTTAAAGAATCGAAGCCTCGCGCTTTTGTTTGAAAAGGCCAGTTTGCGCACTCGCGTTAGCTTTGAAGCCGGCATGATTCAACTTGGCGGAGCAGCGATCTATTTGACCAACGACGTCGGCTGGCGAGAACGTGAAACGATTGGGGACTTCGTGCAAGTCCTCGGCGAGTATTGCGATTTTGTCGTCTGTCGCGCCATCTCACAAGCAACGGTTGACCAACTCGCGGCCTACAATGTTTTGCCCGTTATCAATGGACTTACGAACGAATCTCACCCTTGCCAAGCCATGGCGGACATTATGACCATGCGCGAACAATGTGGGGGAGAACTCCAAGGCAAACAATTGACTTTCGTTGGCGACGGAAACAATGTTGCACGCTCGTTGTTGAAGAGCGCTGCGATTTGCGGGATGAAGTTTCGACTCGCTGGACCTACCAAATTTCAAATCGAAGCCAAGTTGGTACAACGTGTTCGACAGCACTTTGGCAACCTCGATTTTGACCAAAGCCCTGATATTCCAGCGATGGTTCGCGATTCTGATTTTCTCTACACCGATGTCTGGACAAGTATGGGGCAGGAAACGGAGGCCAACGAACGCACAGCTTCGTTCTCTCCCTATCAAATCAATTCTGCCATGATGAAACACGCTCCCGCGCACTGCAAAGTACTCCACTGTTTGCCTGCTCGGCGCGGTCTCGAAATCACTGATGAAGTCATCGATTCACCGAGTAGTATCGTTTTTTTGCAGGCGGCGAACCGGTTGCACCTTCAAAAAGGCTTGCTCGTTTGGCTAGGAATCCAGAATGGAATCATCCCCTCGGACCGAGTAACGAAGTAAGATAGAGACTGCTTCGGAGTTTTGCTGACGATCCTTCTCCCCAAGCATAGATCGGTGGTGCACCTTTGGAATCTATTTGCAACATCAATCTCGAAACGGTTTCGCCGCTGGAGATGCTCTTTGCCATTCAAAGACAAAAGCACCAACTACTGCTCGCATCTCGCGATGAGGCCGGCGCCGCTCCACTACAAACAGTCAGTGTCGTAGGCGCCAAGGGGCAAGACTACATCGGCGCTGGAATCCGCGGCGTGCATTCGATCACTATCCAAGGCTCCATTGGCGATTTCGGCATGTGTTCGTTCGGGGATGGCGAATGCAATCTCGACGGGAACGTCGGCAGTTTCTTTGGCCATTCCATTCATTCCGGAATTCTTGTCGTCCGAGGGAACGCCTCGCACTGCGTTGGCGCGTTGGGAGTTGGCGGTCTGATCACCGTTTATGGCGTTGCGGGCGATCGCGTTGCGGTCGGAATGCAAGGAGCTGACGTTATGATTCGTGGCTCGGTAGCCGACTACGCTTGTCTCGGAATGCAAAGCGGAAGCTTAGTCGTAGGGGGCAACGCTGGCCAGCATTTAGGAAAAGCGATGCGTGGCGGCACAATCTATCTTCGCGGAGAGGCCGAATCCGTCAGCGAGGATGTCGAAGAACATCGATTGCGAGAAGCGGATCGCCTCAAAATCGGGCTGTTGATGCTCAAGGCGGGTATCAAGCCGACAGGGAAGGAATTTCGAGTATTCCGACCTATCCAGGGAGAGACTTAAATGCAAAACAAGAAACCCGCAGGTGGTTCAACCGCCAAAAGATACAACCTGCCAGCCAAGAGGAGTTACGAACCGCTCGTGACAAGACTTGATCCGATGACGCAGGACAAGCAACAGTCGACCTGCAACGCGTGCGTTATTGAAGCCCTCGGCTACGACGAAGCGATGACTTTTCAGGCGCCGCTATTTAGTCGTTTGCTATTCGATTCAACACTTGCGCCGGGTGCGCGTGAGCACTTCACAACCGCAATGAATCAATACGGGCTTGGCTGGCTCGGGCCTCGATCCAACGAGTCACCCCGAACAACTCATATGCATTCGGAATCAGGCAACGATACGTCACCAACGCGAATCGCACCCCTGCAATTGGACGAGCCCATCGATGTGGAAGCGTTCGAGAGGGCTGCCGCAGTCGAATTTCAGTTATATGGACTTCCGTTTCGTTCACTGCCATCCTCGAGACGAGCCAAGTGGACTCCCAACCTCCCCATAGAAATGTTCGAATTTGAGCAACTGGCTAAGAAGGTAGAGTGCGTACGAATGCTCACCCACGGCCGCTGTGTCCTTGGAGCCGCAATCAGTCCTGGATCGGTGTACGAAGATGTTCGATACCTGGCGGACAGTGGCTTCGATTATCTCTGTTTGTTGATCGATGTCCAATGCGATTTTTCCCCAACGGGTTGCCGGCAACTTGCAACCATGCAAAATGCTGTCGAACTCGCTTTGAATGCAATCCATGATGCTGGCTCAAACATGAAGATCTTGTTGTCCGCAAATCTAAGAAGCGCGGACGAAATGTTCCGGTATCTTCAAATGGGAGTTTCCGCTGTTTCGATTGACGGGTACTTGGCAAACGAAAAGCCGATCGAGACGGCGCAACCAAAGGATTCTTACAGCTCCATACTGAGCTATTCGATGCCGGCGGTTTCGGAATTTGCATGGATCGAGCCCACCGTATCGAGTCTAGTGATGCAGTTAGAGGACTGCGCCATCTACGCGGGACTATCCGAATTGAGGTGAGAGGCAAACGCATTGACCCGTTACGGAATAGGAACGTGGATGCACAAGTTAGGAATTGAAAAACCTGTTTATCCTGTGCAACGGCGTTCCATTCTTGGAGGAAAGCAGTTCGCTATTTGGGGGTGAGGCTCCTGCCGAACCAATTTTGGGAGGGTGAGGCTCCTGCCGAACCAATTTTGGGAGGGTGAGGCTCCTGCCGAACCCGGGCGTAAGCAGCTCGGCAGGAGCCTCGCCCTCCCATTGGTTTCCAAATGCTGCTTGCCATTCGTGATTCATCGCAAGCAGGAAGCTCACGCCACTCTACGGCCATCCAACTACTTAGAACGCAGATGACCGGACGCGTACTCCCTCAGGAAGCACTGATAGGTATCTCGGATACCCTCGTTCAGTTCTACCTTAGGCTGCCAGCCGGTAGATCTTAACAAAGTTGTGTCGGTTAGCTTCCTTGGCGTGCCATCTGGACGCGATGGGTCGGTGAGAATTTCACCTTGGAAGCCAATTGCGGAAGCCACCATTTTTGCTATCTCATAGATGCTGTTATCGACACTAGTTCCGACATTTACCCAGTCGGGAGGGTTCTCCAACTGACACAAATGTAGAATCGCATCCGCCAGGTCATCGACATGTAGAAACTCTCGGAGTGGAGTTCCGGTTCCCCAAATCGAAACGCTCGTATTACCATTGAGCTTTGCTTCGTGGATGCGACGGATTAAAGCCGGGAGGACGTGACTATGGTCTGGATGGTAGTTATCGCCAGGTCCATAGAGGTTTGTTGGCATGGCAGAATGATAAAGCACCCCATATTGCTGTCGAAAGTACTGGCAAAGCTTGAGTCCGGCGATCTTCGCTAGTGCATATGCTTCGTTGGTTAGCTCCAGTGGACTTGAAAGCAGCTCGTCTTCTTTGATGGGTTGCTTGGCAAGCCTCGGATAGATACAAGTGCTCCCAAGGAACAAGAATCGTTTTACGCCCGTTCGATAACTTGCGTGGATGGTTGCCAACTCTTGACGCAAATTGTCGGTGAGGAACTCGACGGGGAATGTTTTGTTAGCGTGAATTCCACCAACTTTGGCCGACGCAAAAATGACGGTTGCGGGCTTGTACGCCTCAAAGAAGGCGTTAACTTCCGTTTCGTTGCATAAATCAAGCTCGGATCTCGGCTTGGTGATTATCTGAATTTCGGGGAGCTTACTGAGCCTACGGCAAACGGCTGAACCAACCATACCGCCGTGACCGGCTACAAAAACGGGAGATTCGATCATGAAACTGAGGGAAAGGGATTAAGGTTTTAGGGATGTCGCCCGATCATCCTCGGGATAGGAAATCATAGTTGGTATTCAGTGCAAATCTTTCAAAAATCGCTAGATCTGCTCGAGTTGGCAGTCGTCTAGCGCGACGCTTGCACCTCGCCCCATGTATCTTACGGAAATCAGCAAGCGGATTTCGTTTTCTCGGCGCAGGACCGTACCCTCAAATCCCTTGAAAATCCCTGTTTTTACGCGAACTTTCTGACCGGGCTCAAGCCTTAGTTCCGGAGCGAGCGGGGCATCGGTAAGAATCAAGTTTCGAATTTGCCGTAGATCTTCGACAAGTTGCGTTGGGTCCGCGACAGGCATCCAACGACTGACGCTTCCCGTACAAACTGCATTATATCGAACGCTGTCGTCCCCTTTGATGAAGACATAGTTGGGGAAAAGAGGTTCGACGGACGTTCGAATTCGACCTTGCGGCGACCGATAGCGTCGAGCGATGGTAGGTCCAAAGAAAGGGACTTCGATCTGGATGAGCTGACGCATCAGTTTCTTCTCAAACCGAGCAAGGGTGTAGAGGGCCCACCACGGCTCGCGATTGACTTCGGATTCGTCCGAATCGAGGAAATCCAGCAAATTGAGTGGCCAAATGTCCTGCTCTGGTTTCAAAAGAGGCATAGAAAATCTGCATTCCATTCAATTACGAGACGGCAAGAAGTGGATAAGTATTCTTATTTTCGTGCCATTCCCAAGAAATTCTAGCACTTTTCTTCGGAGAAAGGACTTAAATCGGTTAAATGGAATACTAGGCGGGTTCGTTCCTGTTCACGAAAAAACGTCGCACGTGACAATCTCAAGCAAGCATTTCAATTGACTCGAATCCCTGGAATCTATACCCTCCCCGGCGACCGATTGCGGAAATTGCGTAGAATACATCAGACGATGGGGTTGGGGCCTGCGCGCCCCGACCTTACATCATGAAAATCGATGGAACCGCCGTCGGACACTTTTGAAGAATCCACTTTCGAACGAACCCTAAAAATGGATCTGCTGGAAAAAATTTGGGAAGGAACCACCAACACCATTAATGGCGTTCTGGGTGGAATCGACCGAGGGCTTACCACTTTCTTTGGCTCTGCGAATTCGCGTCAAATCAAGCGTTACACTGCAGACGCAAAGCTAGTGGGTGAGCTTGAACCCCGAATGATCGCATTGAGCGATGCGGAACTTTGCGGTCAAACGGAGAAATTCAAAAAGCGACTCGCGAACGGCGAAACGATTGATGATTTGCTCGTCGAGGCCTTTGCGACTTGCCGCGAAGCTGGTCGCCGATTCATGCGCATGCGTCATTATGACGTTCAACTGGTGGGCGGAATGGTGCTCCATGGCGGCAATATTGCCGAAATGATTACGGGCGAAGGCAAGACGCTGGTTGCGACCCTTCCGGTTTACCTCAATGCGTTGGAGGGTCGCGGAGTTCACGTCGTGACGGTCAACGACTATCTGGCTCGGCGAGATATGGAATGGATGGCGCCTTTGTACATGGGCTTGGGACTTACGGTTGGAAATATCCAGAGCGGGATGGAGAACGACGAACGGCAGCGCGCTTACGCATGTGACATCACGTATGCAACGAATAATGAATTGGGATTCGACTATCTCCGGGATAACATGCGAATGGCCGCGCGAGGGGACGATCGATTTGCCAAGCACATGCAGCAAGTCCAAGGTCCCTTGCATTACGCAGTGATTGACGAAGTCGACAATATTCTCATCGACGAAGCCCGAACACCGCTTATTATCTCCGGACCGGCCTCACGCGATTTGGCGAAATACTCCGAAGCCGACCGCGTTGCGCGAGCACTGAAACGCGAAGAGCACTTCGTCGTAAATGAAAAAGATCACACCGTCAACTTAACCGATGCCGGGATCCGCGATGCCGAAAAGCTTGCTGGCGTCGAAAGCTTCTACACGGTCGGTAACATGGAATGGCCGCACTTGCTCGACAATGCACTAAAGGCCCATCATCTGTACAAAAGAGATGTTAATTATGTCGTCAAGGAAGGCGAGATTATCATCGTGGATGAATTCACAGGGCGATTGATGGAAGGACGCCAGTGGAGCGATGGGCTTCACCAATCGGTCGAAGCAAAGGAAGGCGTGCGAATCAAAGAAGAAACGCAAACACTTGCTACCATCACACTTCAAAATTTCTTTAAGCTGTACAAAAAAATCTCAGGTATGACCGGGACGGCAATGACCGAAGCGACCGAGTTCAGCAAGATTTATCATCTTGGCGTAACAGCGATCCCACCGAATCGCGGACTGAAACGGATTGAGTTTTCCGATTCGATCTATCTCTCAGAAAAAGAAAAGTATGCTGCGGTCGCGGACGAAATTGAACGCGTTCACAAATTTGATACGCTCTATTACAAGGACCAAAAAAAGGGATTTGTCATCGGGGTAATCCAATCCCAAAACGACTCGAGCATTCGCTTTAAGAAGTCGGATTCCAAGGAAATCGAGGAGATTCCCGTAGCAGAGATCGAATCGATCGAAACCGCCGGTCGCCCGATATTGGTTGGAACCGTCTCGATCGAGAAGAGCGAACGCCTCTCTAACCTACTCGATATGCGCGGTGTCAAACACGAAGTGCTCAATGCCAAACAGCACAAGCGAGAGGCCGAAATCATCGCTCAGGCGGGGCGTACCAAATCGGTTACCATCGCAACCAATATGGCCGGACGCGGCACCGATATTATCCTCGGCGGGAACCCCGAAACGATGGCTTGGGCCCAGTTGCAAGACAAGTATCCAACGCGGCTGGAAGTCCCTAAGGAAGAATGGGATGCACTCGTTCATGAAATCGATCAACGCGAAAAAATGAAAGAAGAAGGGGAGCGAGTACGCGGGCTCGGTGGTCTGTATGTGATCGCGACCGAACGTCATGAGTCGCGGCGGATTGACTTGCAATTGCGAGGACGTTGCGGTCGACAAGGTGACCCTGGCTCGAGTCGATTCTATCTCTCGCTCGAAGATGACTTGATGCGTATCTTTGCGGGCGATTGGGTTCGCGAATGGATGAAGCGAATGGGCATGGGCGAAGGAGACGCGATCGAAAGCCCCTATGTTTCTAAACGGATTTCTGGTGCGCAAAAGAAAGTCGAGGAACGAAACTTCGAACAACGCAAGAGCTTGCTCGAGTACGACGAGGTGATGGACTTTCAACGCAAGAAAGTTTACGGGTACCGTCAACAGATTCTCGAGGGTACCAGTTGCCGCGATCTGGTTATGCACCAACTCAAGCAGCAGATCGAAAGCAACGTTGAGCAATTCTGCGATCCGCTTTACGGGCCAGAATCGTATGCGAAATGGGCCGGTGCTCGACTTGGTGTTCAGCTCGAACCGAAAGACTTCCGCGGAGTCGATGCAACCACAGCCGATGCGTATGCCAAAGATCAAGCGGAACGAACTGCCGAAACACAAATTCTCGACGCGATCGATGAGAACCTCCCTTCGGAGGAAGATCAGTCCGAATGGAACTGGGACGCCATGGCAAAATGGTCCAACACCCGATTTGGAACCAACTACACCGTCGGGATGCTCAAAAAAATCGATCGCGACCGTATGGATGAGGAGTTGATCGGTCAGGCAAAAAAAAGCATCGAAGCGATCGATCTTTCGGAGGGTTCCGGTTTCCTGAGCGAAGAGTTTGGCTTGAAGATGCTTGTGGGTTGGATGCGAAATAAGTTTGGCATCGAAATCGCAATTGAAGATATTCGCGGAGTTGATTTGGATCAACTCAAATCGAGACTGCTCGCCAAGGCGGAGGCAACTTACATCGAGAGAGAATGCCAGTTTCCTGTCATGGTGGCGTTCAATCGTTTCCAGCAACAGACTGGACCACAAAGTTACTCGATCGATGGTGGTGCAATTGCGGACTGGGCATCCAGTCGCTTTGAAGAGCCGAACGTCCTCGATCAGTTGCAAGAGTCGACCGAAAAGTCCGCCGAGACACTTGTAGGGATTAGCCGCAAGTCCGTCGAGCGAGCCAGCGCACTGCGCGCATCGGCACTCGAGAAAGCCAACGCACTCTTCGGCAGGAGCACCTCGACTCTTGGAGAGGCGATTGGCGATGCCAATGGATCTCTCGAAAGTACCGCTCAATGGATGCGAGACAATCTCAAGTGGTCAGGAGAGCCCAGCGAACTAAAGAAGCTTACGAAGGTTGAGTTGTCGAACAAATTCATGCAGCTGATCGATGACCGCTACTATCCGGAAATTCGCCGTATGGAACGCACGGTGTTGCTGACGCAGCTAGACTCTGCATGGAAGGATCACTTGCTCGCAATGGATCACGTTCGGAGCAGTGTCAATTTCCGCAGCATGGGACAAATGGATCCGAAGGTCGAGTACAAACGCGAAGGCATGCGTCTGTTCGAACAGATGTGGATGTCGATCGGCGAACGCATGACGGATGTCATTTTCCGAATGGAAGCCATGGACAGCGACATGGTTGCAGACTCTTGGGTCGAGACGAGCGCTCGACACGATGCGTTTGACGTCACAAGCGAATTGATGGCTGAAAAGAACGCAGACTTAGCGGCAGCCGAAAGCGCGGGAAGCCCCAGCGAGCCGCCCCGCATCGAAACGATTCGCAACCGGACGGAGCGGGCCGGTCGAAACGATCCTTGCACCTGTGGATCGGGCAAGAAATACAAAAATTGTTGCATGCGAAAGCAAGTCTAAGTGGCGTAAACTTCCAGCTTGCAATGAATCTTGGAATGCAAGCTGGGAAGCTCACCACTTTCGAGAATGACGGAACACTAAACGGCAGCACCCTCAGCACAAACAAGTGCCACCTTTAATAAAAACAAGTGGCACTTTTATTTGTGACACGTGGCACCTTTATCGCGAAGGCCTGGTTTTTCCAAGGCGGAAACGTCGCTTAACGTAATTCTTGATCTTTTCCCTACTCGCCCTTGAATAGGCCAAAGCGGGGCAAGAGGAAGAAAACGCGTGGATAGATCAGTCCGAAGGAAAGCTTACATGCACTTCCTGCACTTCGACTCTGGGCGGGCTTAAAAGACCTGGGGGGTTCGTAAGCCGGGTTCTGTTCGCCGAGGCGCTGCGATCATTTATCTAGCACCGTTATTGCTAACGGCGTCGAGCGATCAACCCGAACGTGCGAGGCTGCGAGCAGCAACCCACCCATCAACAAGCATAGCTTGCTGGTGAGTTGACGTTCTGTTTGTTCTTGCTCCAGGTGGGGTTTACCTAGCAGTTCAAGTCACCTTGAGCTCTGGTGGGCTCTTACCCCACCGTTTCACCCTTACTGAGCAGGTGCCCAGCGGTTTGCTTTCTGTTGCACTTTCCCTAGCCTTGCGGCCGGTCGACGTTATCGACCACCTTGCTCTATGGAGCCCGGACTTTCCTCTTTGCGATAACGCAAAGCGATCGCACTAACCCCCCAGGTCAAACCCGAGTATATCCGCTCGGGCGATAATAGGCGAACATCGCCCCGCTGAAAACCCGACGCGTAAGCGAGGATCCAGCAGTTTCACAACCCGACGCGTGACGGCTTGTTGCTTTAGTGAAGTCGTTATTGGGTAAGGACGGTAAGACGGACTTCCAAGTCCGTCCATGGGGAATTCGACGGACTAGGAAGTCCGTCGTACCATTAAATCAACAAGCCGGTGAGTGAGGGATTGCTGTCAGCACCTCGATTACGCGTCGGGTCACCATAGCCATCCGACGGAGAACGCACCTTTCGCGGAGAAACTATGTAGGGTTGCATCAAGAAAAAAATCCGGCACACTCGTTGGGAATACCAAATTACTTCATTCTCCAACGAGGGCCGAATTATGTCTAAGGTTATCATGGTTGGTTGCGATTTGC
>CAMCMB010000098.1 GCA_945875845.1 Pirellula staleyi DSM 6068 | reverse complement strand
TTGCCGTCCTTACCCGAAGGTCCAACAGGTCCGGCCACTCCGGCTTTCCCATCGACACCTGGCTTGCCATCCTTACCCGCAGGTCCAACAGGTCCGGCCACTCCGGCTTTCCCATCGACACCTGGCTTGCCATCCTTACCCGCAGGTCCAACAGGTCCGGCCACTCCGGCTTTCCCATCGACACCTGGCTTGCCGTCCTTACCCGAAGGTCCGGCCACGCCTGCTTTCCCGTCGAGACCTGCTTTGCCGTCCTTACCCGCGATGCCCGGGTCTCCCTTTTCCCCCTTGGCACCGGCTGGGCCTGGTAGTCCAGGCTTCCCATCGACGCCTGCTTTGCCATCGAGGCCTGCTTTCCCGTCCTTACCCGCGATGCCCGGGTCTCCCTTTTCCCCCTTGGCACCGGCTGGGCCTGGTAGTCCAGGCTTCCCATCGAGGCCTGCTTTGCCATCGAGACCTGCTTTGCCGTCCTTACCCGCGAGGCCCGTGTCTCCCTTTTCTCCCTTGGCACCGGCTGGGCCTGGTAGTCCAGGCTTCCCATCGAGACCGGCTTTCCCGTCGACGCCTGCTTTGCCGTCCTTACCCGCGAGGCCCGGGTCTCCCTTGTCTCCCTTGTCTCCCTTGTCTCCCTTGTCTCCCTTGTCTCCCTTGTCTCCCTTGGCACCTGCTGGTCCTGTAGCACCGGCTGGGCCTGGTAGTCCAGGCTTCCCATCCACGCCTGCTTTTCCGTCCAACCCGGCCGGTCCTGGCTTGCCATCGACGCCGTCGCGGCCGGGTTTCCCCGCGATCCCGGGGTCTCCCTTTTCGCCTTTCGCACCAGAACGCCCATCCTGTCCGACGGGTCCTTGCTCGCCGCGGCCTCCCCGAAGCCCTTCGATGCCGGCCACTCCTGCCGCGCCGGTCATCACGCCTGTCGCGAGCCCGGCAAGGCTCGCCTGAGTCCGGCCGATGTCGATCCATCGATCATTGGCAGCGTCCCAGATCCAGAGAAGTCCGGCCCCTTCCTGATACCATGCGTCACCGACTGCGCCGCGATCTGGAAGCTGGACTGAATTGTCAATGATACCTAATATGTTTTGGATCGGTGGAAGCCTGCGGATCGCCATTAAAATGACCTTATTGTGAAAAATAGAGAGGAAAGAAACCCAGGACAAAAATGGAATTCTGGGGTCACTGCTGCAAAAGGTTAAAAAGGCTCGTTGCTCATTTCAACACTTTTATATGCTCAGAGTGCACTTTTTTCGGAAAATTATTGAGGGATACGGCACTGGCGTTTTTGAATGATGAGGAAGCGTACCCCCACATTGCAAAAGTGACTTAGCTTGGAATCGAACCGCGATAAGGTGACTAACGCAAGCCAGGTTGCTATGATTCGAACAACGCCACCTTCTGCCCGTCTACTGCGTGAGGCACACCCTCAAAGCCATACCTGCTGCGCTCATTGTCACGGGCAGTACATCATGGATGGCGGTATCACCTTCGTCCCGGCGCCAAGCAGCTTCAAGAGATGAGCAATCACTAACGAGCGAATGATCCAAATGAAAATTGCTTTTGCATTCTTATCAATCTGCGGATTGTTTTTTCCTGTTCTGTGTTTTAGTTTGCATTTTTCGCAACGCGGCGAAGCAGCTTGGCCCGAATTCTTCGCGGCCCCTTTTGCCACTTGGGTTCTCTCGGGCTTCACATGGGACCTATTGATCACAGCCGCAGCATGCACGATTTGGATGTCTTCCGAATCGCGTCGGCTGAGGATGCCTGGTTTTCATTGGCACTTCCTCGCTATCTTTCTCGTCGGTATTTGCTTCGCGCTACCCACATTTCTTTTTCGTCGCGAAGGGTATTTGGCGAGTTCCCGAGACAAGCAGCAGGTCGACCAAGGATCGCAATAGAACGCCCGACCCGTCCCGTGTGTTGCTTGTTCTTTCTATCACCCCAAGCTCCAGGGTTTTCGATACTCTTTGGTTAACCATTTGGAGGCTTCCGCGTCACCTACAATGGTTTCGGATTTGGGGTCCCATGTAATTTTCTTCTTCGTTCGGATGGCGATGTTTCCAAGATGGCACACCGTGGCGGAACGATGCCCGATACGGATGTCCGCCGCCGGAGTCTTGCGAGACTTCACACAATCAAAGAAGTTGTTGACGTGGCTTATGTTGGCGTTCGAACTGACTACCTTCGGCATTTCAACGTCTTTGAGCAATTCTTTTGGGTTCGTGACGATGCCGCCTCGATAGACGAACAAGCTGCCTTTGTCGCCGATGAACTCGGTTCCCTGATCGGTGTTTTTTGTATCTGTTTTTTGGCGGCAAGTCATGGTTACACCATTGGCATAGGTGTATTTAATCTCCGTCGTGTCGGGCGTTTCGTACCAGCCATCCGGATGATAAACACCGGAACCTTCGACGCTGACCGGGCCACTCTCGTCCATGCCGAGCCCCCACTGCGCAATATCCAGATGATGCGCGCCGAAGTTGGTTTGTTGACCGCCACTGTAATCCCAAAAGAAACGAAACAGATAATGGAGGCGATTGAGATTGTAAGGTCGCATGGGAGCAGGCCCGAGCCAACGGTTGTAGTCAAAGCCTTCCGGCGGTGCACTATCCGGTACCGGCTTGCCTGCCCTCGAGATCCAGTTCGGGCTTGGAAGGGTTACGTTGACCGACGATACTTTACCGACGATCCCTTTTCGTAGTAGCTCGACGGCCAGCTTGAATTCCTCTCCGCTGCGTTGCATCGTACCGGTCTGCACGACACGGCCATGCTTTTGGGCAGCTTCGATCATGGGCTTGCCTTCATTGATGACAAGTGTCAACGGCTTTTCGCAATAGACGTCTTTGCCAGCCTTGCAAGCTTCGATGGTCATGGTCGCATGCCATTGATCGGGTACGGTCACAACCACGGCATCGATGTCCTTGGCGTCGAGCAATCTTCGGTAGTCGTCCGTCATCAGAGCGGACAGGTTTGCCTGTTTCTGCAAAAAGTCGCTGGCTTCGGCAAGGTAGTTTTTGTCCAGATCGCAAAGAGCCACGATGTTCTTCAGAAAGTACTTCATGTTGTTCTTAGGGCCCCCCTGGTTCCCAACGCCGATCATACCCACGCGAACGCGTTCGCTGGGAGATTCGCCCGCGAACGTGGCACGATAACTTTTGGCCGAGATGCCGAGAAAAAGGCCTCCCAGCGAGGACTTGGTCAGAAAGGATCTTCGAGAAACTGGCAACATAACTACTTTAACTCCGTGATAATCCCTGGATGGGAAAGAGCGACACTGGGAAGCTGCTATCGACAAATCATTGTCGCAGTTCGCGGTTGCTTCGCCAACTAGACCAACGCGATTTCCCAAGTGCCTCCGGGTCTTTTTCCGATTTGGTTATTGCGTGCATCCATGCGTTTTGCGAGACTTGTTTCCATTTGACCAGTCTATCTAAACAAGATCCTTCGATTTGACGATGGCATCCAGCAACAAACCAAACTACCTAGGCGTATTCTTGACTTTTGCACAAAACAGCCTCATTCGCGACATGTCCTTTCGAAGCAATTTCTGGTTGGACTGCGTGTCGAGCGTGGCGTGGTTGCTGATGAACCTTGGGTTTTACTTGATCGTGTTTTTTCATGTTCGTACGATCGGCGTGTCGACGGGTTGGGGCAAAGACGAGTTCTATGTTTTTCTTGCAACCACATGGCTCATCAATTCGATTGTGCAAGCATTTTTAATGCCCAACGCTCAAGAGTTCAGTGAACTCATTCGAACCGGAGGGCTCGACTTTGCGTTGCTGAAACCGATTGACACTCAGTTTTTAATTTCATTTCGCAAGGTCGAATGGTCATCCCTAAGTAATTTTTTCTTAGGCTTACTGATTTTGGGATACGCGATTGTCAAGCTGAGTCAACGGGTGGATCCTGTTTGGTCGATCGGCCCTGGTGTATTGCTGCTCTACATTGCTTTTGTGGTGTGCGGAGTGATTTTGCTTTATAGCTTGATGATTTGCTTGGCCGCGACCAGTATCTGGCTTGGGCGCAATCAGAGTCTGTATGACTTTTGGTTTTACATTACGAATTTCTCTCGCTATCCAATGGAGATTTATCAGTCGGGCTGGGGAATACCACTTTGGTATGCGTTTACTTTCATCGTGCCTGTTCTGGTGGTTGTCAACGTGCCGGCAAGATTGCTAGCTCAACCCCTGGCGCCACGCCAACCTTGGGAGTGGGGGCTCGTCCTGTTTGGCTTCTTTGCAACCGTTGCCTCTTTATTTATCAGTCGCTGGATATTTCAATGGGCGTTGAAAAGTTATTCGAGCGCGAGCAGTTAGAGCCCCAAGCATATGGACTTTAGCGGATTGCAGGGTATCTTTTGACCGCTTTGACTAGGCCGCTATCCACAGGCCAAAACACATAACAACTGACAAATACCAATGCCAAAACTTTTCGTCAACGAGATTCAGCCACAAATGCAAGTGGACGAAACGTTTCGAATTGCGGACCGCCAACTGAGAGCAAACCGCCAAGGCAACTTATACCTGTTGATGCAACTGCAGGATCGCACGGGTATCATTTCGGGCATGCGCTGGAATGCCGACGAGAAACTTGCCGAACGTTTTAACAAAGGAACGTACGTTCGCGTCCAAGGTGCATCGCAATTGCACAATGGCGTATTGCAATTGATAGTCAATCAAATCGTTCAGGTAGAAGAGACCACGGTCGATCATGCGGACTTCGACGCCGGCAATCGGGTCGACGCAGACACGCTCTGGATTCGATTGGGTGAACTGATTGAGTCGATGACGAACGAAACGGCGAGCCGGATTGCAAAATGCTTTTATCAAGATCCCAAGATCGAGCAGCTCATTCGCATCGCTCCGGCGGGAATCAAAGCCCATCACGCTTATCCAGGCGGACTGCTCGAACACGTCGTCTCGTTGATGGAATTATCCCATCAAACGTCCTCCCACTACACTGTTCTCGATCGCGATGTGCTGATGTTGGGCGCAATGCTGCACGATATTGGCAAGCTTGAGGAACTGCTGTTTGAAGGTGAGTTGACCTACAGTGATCCAGGCCAATTGCTAGGACATTTGGTTCAAGGGATTCAAATGCTCGATCGAAAAGTTGCCGAGATTCAAGCGCAAGGTGCAACGCTCGACCCAGCCTTTATCCTCAGAGTGCAACATATCATCGTGAGCCACCATGGGTGCTTGGAGCACGGCAGCCCAAAAATCCCAATGACTCTGGAGGCCTTGGCTTTCCATTATTTAGACGAGATGGATGCGAAATTGAATGGGGCAATGGCCTTGATCGATAGCGACCGAACGCGAGATGCATGGACGACCTTTAATCCGACCCTAGGACGAAAAATTCTAAAACCAACCTAGGATCTCCCGTGGGATAGGCTTCTAGCCTGTCCTTTTCAGCTTGACAAGCTGGAAGCCAATCTTACTAATGAATCGACCGATCCATAGGACCGTTCGACAAATTAGTGTCCGATTGTCCAGTTTTGCTCCGCAAAAGTAGCGATCTCCACGCAACTTTCGCGGAGCGAAAGGCGACACTAAACCCGTTCCACCATACAAGGGGGATTTACCATGGCAAGAAATGAACATAAACGGCAACAGAAGTTGGCCAAAAAGCAACGCCGAACCAACGACCTGAAAAAACAGCGTAACATTAAGCTCAATGTTTCGAGTCGCGAAATAATTTTAGCTGCCGCCCGAGCTCCTTGGGTCGGCTGCTATGTTTCCGGAGGCGATGGCATGCACAGCGTATATGCGATCAGGCAGACTCGCAACGGAACGGTAGCAAGCATTTTTTTGGTGGATAGCCTTTGCTTAGGTGTCAAGGATTCGTTCTTCATCCGTAACTTTGACTTGGACGCCTTCCGCGACAGAAATAGGGATCGGGAATCCGAGAAAGTTACTCCGGAGCATGCACTCAAATTGATCCAGGATGCGATTGCCTATGCTCGCGGTATCGGCTTTGAACCATCCGCAGAAACCGATATCTACAAGCAGATTTTTGGTACAACAGACGCTGCCGAATGCACAACGGAGTTTGTGTTTGGTAGAGATGGCAAGCCTTTGTACATGCCTGGTCCACATGATTCGATGGAGAAACAACTCCGAATCTTGCGAACTCTCCATCCACTTGGGGAAGGGAACTATCACTTCAGCCAAAGACTGGATTGGTCGCCAGAGTCGGACGAACGTCTCGACTATGATGGTGACGAATTGGATGAGGACGATTACGAAGATGAGAATTCCTCGGAATTCATGTACGAGGCCGAATCCGCAAACCGAGAGCAATCCAATACGATCGACGCAGTCGACGTTCGTCCATCGAACTAATTAAGACCGACCAGTTAAGGAATATTGACACCATGGTAAGAAAAAAAGTTCTAACGACACTTGGCCTTCTTGGGCTTGGAGCCGTGCTTGGACTGACGGCCTTCGCAATTGAAGTCAACTCCAACGCTTCTTCGGATAGAGCCAAGGCCGCCAAGGGGGCGGGGGCTTGCGATTCTGGGGGGTGCTGCACCTTGCCGTCTAGCAAACAGTTGCTCTCTACGCCCTAAAAAAGCTGAATGACTTGAGATTAGGTTGTGAAAAATGCTTAGTCATCACCGGAGGGCTTGCGCCCTGCCGCTATCATTGGGTAGCGGAACGGCGCAAGCCGTCCGGTGAGTTAAACAGAATAAATTCACGGCCTCTACGCGAAAGGTCGCGCACGTACCGCTTCTTTTGCGGAGCAAAAGGCGACTATGTTTTGCCGAACAAACATCCAATGACGAAACAAATTTGATGAACAAGCCAAAAAACGCAAGAGCAGTGGACAAACACCAAGGCAATCAACCTCCCGCCGCAAGTACATCCAACTTGCTCGCCAGCGTTTTGCTAGTGCTGGGTGCGGGCGTTATCGTTTGGGGGCTTACCAAGCTGGCCATGTACCAGCCCACCAAGCCAATTCGTTCTTCGACGGAAACCGCGAGCGATGGTTCGACGCAAAGTTCGGACGCATCGTCACCAGGAGCCGTACCCTCAGCTGGATTTCAACTCACCGTGGCGAACGCTTTGCCCAGCAACGTTTCCGATGCCCCTCCGGGGATGGTCTGGATTCCAGGTGGGGAGTTTTCGATGGGATGTGAAGACCCCACATCGAAACCCAACGGCGGAAACGATCCAATGCTCGATACCCGTCCCATTCATCGCGTTTACGTGGATGGTTTTTGGATGGACAAGACCGAAGTTACCAATGCGCAGTTTTCGGAATTTGTAAAGGCGACCCAGTACGTGACTGTCGCAGAGAGGACGCCCAAGGCGGAAGACTTTCCCGGCGCACCCATCGAAAACCTAGTCGCAGGCTCAACTGTTTTTACACCGCCGGACCGACCTGTTTCTCTTGACTCCCATTATCGATGGTGGAGTTACGTCAAAGGAGCAAGTTGGCGTCATCCGACTGGACCGGATAGCAACCTTGACGGAAAAGAGCAATATCCTGTCTCTCAAATCGCATACGAGGACGCGGAAGCGTACGCGAAATGGGCCGGCAAACGCTTGCCAACGGAGGCGGAGTGGGAGTTTGCAGCCCGAGGTGGCGAAACAGGCAAACTCTATTCCTGGGGCGACGAATTTCGACCAAGCGGCAAATGGATGGGAAACATTTTTCAAGGGAGATTCCCCGTCCAGGACAAGGGAGAAGACGGTTTCGCTGGCATCGCTCCCGTAGCTCAGTATCCTCCCAATGGATACGGGCTCTTTGACATGGGGGGAAATCTATGGGAATGGTGTTCCGACTGGTACCGAGGCGACTACTACAACGAGCAAGCCCGTTCGAAAGAGGTCTCCCGCAATCCGAAAGGTCCGCCCAGTTCCTATGATCCTGCCGAGCCACAAGAACCCAAACGCGTTCATCGCGGCGGTTCGTTTCTATGCAACGATCAGTACTGCACCCGATACATGATAGGCACGCGCGGTAAAGGCGAGGTGAGTACAAGCAGCAATCATTGTGGCTTTCGCTGCATCAAGTGACTGAACGAATCCCCTTGGTTTATCTCAAGGGATCGTTTCCTTCACGCTAGCGGGCGGTTGATTTAACGGTACAGCCCGCTAGCGGCTTGTTGATTTAGTGAAGTCGTTTTTGGTTAAGGGCGGTATGACGGACTTCCAAGTCCGTCAATGGGGAATACGACGGACTTGGAAGTCCGTCGTACCATTAAATCAACAAGCCCTTGGCGACGTAACGAGCAATGCAACTCACACAGGGGACCTTGGAAGTCCGTCGTACCATTAAATCAACAAGCCCGCTCGGGTAAATCAACAAGCCCGCTCGGGCGAAGGGCAACTTACGACGGAGAGCCGCGGCTAAGGTCGTCGTTTTCGTGGCTGGTTGCTTCTTCCGAAATCGGGATACTTGGCACTTGCTTTTCTCGCCAAATTGGCTTGCGTTGGCGAGCACGAGGATGATGCGATGCTTGCATTTCCGGGATCGCTTTTTCGTCCAACGATTTAATCAGCGGTCGAGAGGCAGCTTGCACGATTGTGGCTTCAAGCTTTTCTTCATCCAATCGAAGGATCTCATTGATCTCGAATTCGACCTCTTGTCCCTCTTCGAGAAAGCGTCCTTGCAATTCTTTGAGCACAGAAAAATGAAAGAAAACGTCGTCGCGAAAGTGTTCGGTTTTGATGAAACCGAATTTGCGATCATAAACAACTTTAATGATATGTCCGACTCGCATGACTAGCCTATCCCCTCAGAACGCAATCGTCCCACGCTGCTTTGAAAGTACTTTCGGCGGCGGGCAATGACTGCGTCGCGGTGATGGCTCGCAGAAAGATCGTCAAGATTCGACTGGCAGAATCGGCAGCCAATTTGCTCAAGATGAAACTTGATGTAGTCCGCTTGGTCATCCATCATCGCGCCGAGCAAATAGCTACCAAGCTCTTCTCTGGGGGGGCAGCTCAATCGATGTCGTCTCCAAATGTCACCCACGGTATGAACACCGCTATCGCGGCGGCCGATCAGAAGGCTCAGCCGTCGACGCAACTCTTCGTCGTCCCGCAATGCGATTTCGATGAAAGACATGCTCTCGCTCGGCAGTGACTCTTCGAGATAGGCCAGCAGCATTAGATCTGTGATCATTTGATTAGATGTTTCTCAGTGAACCTACGGCCAATGTCACATTCTGCCCGCCAAAGCCAAAGCTGTTGTTGAGCGCCACTTTGAGCTTGGCGGGTCGCGCCACGTTGGGAATATAATCCAAATCGCAATCCGGGTCAGGTGTTTCTTGGTTAATTGTGGGTGGCAAAACGCCATCGCGTATGGCCATTAAGCAAACGATCATTTCGGTAACCCCAGCTGCCGCGATCAAATGCCCCATCATGCTTTTGGTACTGGATACAGGGGTGATCTTGGCGCGGTCACCAAAGACTCCTTTGCAGGCCATGGTCTCGGTGCGATCGTTCACGGAAGTACTCGTGCCGTGAGCATTAACGTATCCAATTTCCTCGACGTTGAGTTTGGCGTCGCTGATGGCTTGTCGCATGCAGCCGATAGCGCCGCGCCCTTCTGGATGAATGTCGGTGATGCGATACGCGTCCGCCGTGCTTCCATAACCCAGCACTTCGCCGTAAATTTGAGCGCCACGTTTGCGGGCGTGCTCGTATTCTTCCAAGATCACTATGGCAGCTCCCTCACCCAGGACGAACCCGTCCCTCTCTTTGTCGAACGGTCTAGAGGCTTTGGTAGGCTCACCGTTTCGTTGCGACAACGTGGTCAACAGGCTGAAGCCTGTTAATCCAAATGGATGAATCATGCTGTGAGCGCCTCCTGCAATCATCGCATCGGCATCTCCACACCGGATCAACTCCGTCGCTTCGCCGACCGCTTGGCTGCTCGCCGCGCAGGCTGTCAAGCAGTTGCTGTTCGGTCCCTGAGCATTGAAAAAGGCGGCTAAGTGAGCGGAGGGCATATTCGGTTCTTGCTCAAGTTCCGCTTCGACATTGAGCACCTCGAGTCCTCGACGCAAGAACGCAGATAAATCAAAAGGACCATTTTCGACCGCTGCGGCCATCATGTTGGTAAAATGAGGGAATTCTTGGTTTCCTTCACCCGCTCCCATGTAGACACCCAGTCGGGTCGGAGCAATTTTTGAATCAAGGATGCCGGATTGGGCCATTGCTTGCTTGGCTGCCCCGATCGCGAAACGAGTATGCCGCCCCCGATGCTTCCAAATGCTCGGATCCTCGCCAGCGAGCGAGATATCCCAATTCTTGACCTCGGCAGCGATGGTCGTTGGATAGCCGGTCGGATCAAAGATCGTAATCGGTCCAACGCCGCTTTTACTTTCTTTCAATGCAGACCAGACCGATTGGACATCATGCCCCAACGGATTGACCATTCCAATACCAGTTACAACTACACGGCGGCGTATCAACGCTATCACTCCCTAATACAGTGCTTGAAAAAACCGGTCGCAAACGCGATTCGGCTTATTGGATTCGACGGAGTGCGCTAGCACCCGGTTTGCGTTTCGAAAAATTGTTGGATTAGCCGCAGTGCGCTAGCACCCGGTTTGCATTCCGAAAAACCGCTTGCTCAGCGTTCAAAGCGTTGTGCGGCAATTCGTTCAGCCTCGAGCATGTGCTCGGGCGCGTGTATTCTATTCCCGTTTTGATCCACAGCAACATCGAACAACTTCAGTATACGAAGAGTTCGCAGCAAATCTTCCGGCGGGAAAAGCGATGTTTCGCCAAATCGATCATCTAAAAATGCAAACCAAAGCTCAAGCTCCGCTTGAACGTTGCCGTCGACCAAGACCGTACCTTGCACAATTGAACCGGAAGCTTGCTTGTCTTGTACGACTGCTTTTAGCTGAATCTGATCCCCTGGGACAATTAGATTGTGGAACACAGCCTTGGAAACTTTTGCTAGCACCGTTTTTGTCCGAAAGCCATTCGCTTCGGAAACGAGCAGGCCCCCAGTTTGGGCCATGCCCTCGATGATGAGCGAGTGCGGATAGTGAGGATGGCCTGGTAAATAATCGTCGATTGGTTCTTCACCAAAGCTGACGTTCTTAATGGACGTCGCCCGCGTATCGCGCACGAACTCTGTAAACCGATCGATCCAAAACCATCGCATTTCGTTGCCTGACTAACCTAAGCGATTTTGGAAACCACGTAGCGACACAAATCGCTAACCGTCAACAGATCACCGAAATCCTGAACGCGAGGATTCATTTCAAACTTGCTAAGGTCTGCCCAAGGCATTCGCAATTTCAGTTCGGCAACGCCGGGTGCAGTCACCTTTCCGTCCTGAACGTAAGAGCTCTCGGTCAAAATATCTTTTGGAAAAAGATCTTCCGTAGCAATCTTGATGCCAAAACTTTTTTCCAACTTGAAGACAATGTCCAGGAAATCGATCGATTCGGCACCTAGGTCGCCGACCATGGTCGCATCTGGCGTTACTTCGCCTTCATCGACACCCAGGGCGTCAACTAATGCGATTTGAACTTTGGAAAAAACATCTTCACTGACTTGCATTTTCGATTGTTCCTCGAACAAAGAATTTTGAGTTTCTTTGGGAATTGGGACTTGAAACAGGACTCCCAGTGTCTGGGGACTCTTTTAGATAACGTTTTTCCAATAAATAGGCTAGCCCACAAGTTCGTTTTCTTTTCAAAGGTGCTTGTTCGGCGGACACACATTATCGATGTCCCAGCTCCAAAAGTTGGCTCATTTCATCCCTCCACTCCGACTCGCACCAATCCAAAAGACTCAAGGAGCCGCGGACTTGCTCGTATTGTTCGGTGACACTTAACGACTCGTCGACAAACAAAATAGGATTTTTCCCAATCCGAACCAAACCACCGCGCACGCCACCCAGCCATTCACATCGAACCGAAATCCCTTCTTCGGAGGCAATTTCCAGAAGTCTTTCCAAACGGTCAAGGGTCTGAATCATCTTGCAAAATCGTCCTTAAAAGAAGTTTCATTGGATCGCGAAGTCATTCGAACTCGGCTTTCCGACTTGATTCGAGGGCCGCGATTCGTGTACCTAACGGGTTCGGGTGGCTAGACCAGGTTCTCTAGCGACCTTCGCGAACGTTAGCGTTTGCCTGTTTGGACCACCATATCAACCGAATGCCACAAATGCCGGAAAATCGCTCGTCCGATCAACTCGCCATCACCTCTGCGGTTGCGACATCGATTCACACTCACGAACCCAGCCAGATGGAAAGCACTGTCGGGCAATTGCAAGCGAGACTGGCACAAGTCGAACGACTGGCGGCCATCGGTGAGTTAACGAGCACCACCACGCACGAATTCAATAACTTATTGATGACCATTTTGAACTACGCCAAAATGGGGTTGAGGAACAAAGACGAGGCAAGTCGCGACAAAGCATTCACGCGAATCCTCGACGCAGCCAATCGCGGCGCAAAAATAACGAGTACCGTCCTAGGACTTGCCCGCAATCGAAGCGGCGAAATGGAACCCACCAATCTCGTTCCCCTCATCCAAGACACGCTGGTTCTGCTCGAACGCGAACTGCAGAGATACCGAGTCACGGTTGAAACACAATTCGAGGACGTCCCCAACGTGATGGCTGCCGGCAATCAAATTCAGCGATTGATGTTGAATTTGCTAACCAACGCTCGGCAAGCGATCGGAGAAGTCGGGACGATTCGAATTCGTATCGCATACGAAGCAAAATCGAACTCAGTTGTCCTAACGGTGCGAGACTCAGGCTCCGGAATTTCGGCAGAAAATTTGCCCAAGATTTTTGAACCGTTCTTTACCACCAAGAGCGGACCGGATAGCAGCGGGAAAGGCGGGACTGGTCTTGGGTTGTCGGCTTGCAAAGACATCGTCGACCAACATCATGGCCGTATCCGGGTGGAAAGTACGATCGGTCGAGGAACCTCTTTTTCGATTCGTTTTCCAGCAATGTCGGGCGAACAAGCGACATTAAAAGAAATCGCCTAAACCATCTAGCTGTCTCTCCACGACGTTTGTCTGGGTGATACAGAATTTCCGTTTAGGATTGCTTGCAATCCTACGGGAGGGCGAGGCTCCTGCCGAGCGATTTACGCAAAGGTTCGGCAGGAGCCTCACCCTCCCGAGCTATGAATGGGTTGGGCAAAGTCTCAGAAAAATTGTTAAAAGGCTGCGGCCACCCCGAGCGAGCAATCCATTGGTTGGCAGCGGTTCATCGGCCCGCTTGGTTTCGGATCAATTGATGAAAGAAACGTACGATATCCGTGTAATCTTGTAACGCGATGCGTTCGTCGATTCCGTGGAATCGTTGCGTGTCACGTTCGGCGAGCCGTGCTGGGATAAAGCGATAAATGTTGTCGCACAGATCACCGTAGTGCACGCTGTCCGTGCTGCCGACCAAAACGAAAGGTGCGACGGCAACCTCCGGATAGACCTCGCGAATCGTTCGATGTAGCTGACGAAAGGCATCCGATTCGATACTCGACATTGGGGACGCTTGTTTGCCAAACGGAAGCGCCGAAACGTCAACGCGTGTGTCGTGAATATTCTGCCGGATGTACTCCATGGCCCCTTCGATCGTGTCCCCTGGGAGCAGCCTGAGATTGAGGGACGCGGAAGCATGTTGCGGCAAAACGTTGACTTGGATACCACCGTTGATCAGCGTGGGAGCGACGGTCGTACGCAGGAGTGCATTGCTGCTTGGCTTACTGGCTAGCTGACTTTTCACCATGGGCCCTGTCAACCAAAGGTTGGCCATCGCTATCCGCCGACCAAACGATGGCATTTCTGGGCCAAGAAAGCGGAGAGTGTCGCGCAGCCCACCATCGATTCGGGCAGGGAACGGAGATGCTTGCACACGGTGAATTGCTGAAGCCAAAATACTAACTGCCGTTTGCGGCGGCGGCATGGAAGCGTGCCCGGCCTCCGTGGGAGACACGTCCACGTTTAGTTGGACATTCAACATTCCTTTCTCCGCAACTCCGATCAAGGCCGCGGGTCGGTCGAGACCTGGAAACTCAGTAAAGATACAGCCCCCCTCGTCCAAAACCGTGTGCAACCGGAGGCGTTGGCTGCGAAACCATTCCGCCATTTTTTTGTTGCCATCCATTCCGCCGAGTTCTTCGTCATGTCCCAGAGCAACGTAAATCGTTCGTTCTGGTTGAAATCCATCGGCAGCAAGTCTAGCCATTGCTTCGAGGATCGCCATGACTCCGTGTTTGCAGTCCAGCGTACCGCGCCCCCACAAAAATTCGTCATCGATGTGCCCACTGAATGGCTCGTGCGTCCATTTCGTGTAGGTGCTCGGTTCAATGTCTACGACATCGAAATGAGACATCAATAAAATGCCAGACAAACTGGGATCTCGCCCTGGCCATTCGAACAGCACACTTGGAATCAACGCGTCCCCAAAATCGAGTCCAGTCCGACGAATAAACGGAGAGCGATGCAGGCTTGGGAACGCTTCCGCAAGATAGTCTCTGAATCGGTGCTGTGGAGAGTTCTCGGTGAGCCTTGATAAGGGTTCGGACACAGTCGGTATCTGGATCGCGCCTTGGAGTCTCTGGAAAAGGGACTCGTCCTCCAGGGCGATTTGGGGAACAGGGTCCACCTGAATCTGCATGGTCGAAAAATGGAGGTAATTCCAAGTTAGGACACTCAGTAGCACGATCCCCATCGCTAACAAGAAAAGACCGCCACGTTGAACGACTTTTTTCATTTGTTGCATAAATAAGAACCAGCGGCGTGGGCGGTCTTGGCGATCATTTGACATAGGTTGCAAAACTCTTCCAAGATTCGACCATTTGCGTGGGGGTGATGTTTAACTTCGCGGCTACCCGTCGTCTGTCTAGAAATTTTTTGTCGACGGAGCTCAGGTTCTCTATACTCGATCCAATCTGCATATTTGAGGGGGATCCTGGATATCCAAACGTAATCACTTTCTTGATCTCATCCTCCTTGTCCAGCGTTAGAGGTCCCTCCTTCTTCTTGGAATCCCAAATACGCCCCTTTTTAATGGACTCATGATCGGCGGGGGACAAGGACTCCCAGGGTACACGCACCTGCTTACCTGTCGCGTTGCACAACAGAACCGAACTGGACCCTGCTGACGAGTTAATGACCCCTCCAAACTCCGCCCAGACTTTGTAAGTAACCGACGCTTGTTTCCACGTCCAGACACGCCAGTCGGGTTGCTCCATCGAACGATTCCTTTCCGCATTTTTCTGAACGAGTGATTCCAATTGGGTTGCATTACCGAAGACACTAGACGAAAAATCGGACGGGAGTTGACCACGTTTACTGTCGACCTCAAGGCTGATGTCAATCTTCGGAAACGGATTGCTTAACTTGACGGCCACAAAACCAAATGGAACTTCGTGGCTCCGCGTAAGAGAGTATTTCACAGGAGAAAGTTTTGGACTAAGGAACGCTCGTGGGTGGCACCGTCCGAAGGAACGCAAGTTGCGTTGAATAAGGACGAGTGAGGCGACAGCCACCTGTGCTTTACTTCTCACTTTCAAACCCCGTCGTCCTAGTCCAGCGTCTGAGCACGGTCGCGCCAATAAGATTGACGAGCGAGAAAAGCAAAATCCCCAAAGCGGTACAGGCCATCAACGCAGCCATCAATTCCGCCGTCTTGAGCTGAGCTTGCCGAGCCGTCATGATGGCCCCTAGCCCATCGTATTCCCCGCTATTACCCACGAAAAATTCAGCGACAATTGCCCCTATCACGGACAACCCCGAACTGATTCGCAAACCGAGAATGAGTTGCGAAACCGCCGCCGGAATTCGCAGCTTGGTCAACATTTGCCAACGCGTCGCCGACTGCATCCGAAATAGATCTCGCAAGTTTTCGTTCACCGAAAGTAAGCCACTGGTTACGTTGGAGATTACTGGAAAGATGCTAATGATAACTGCGACCAAAACAATCGTACGAAAGTTGTAACCAGACCAAATGATGAGCAATGGAGCAATGGCCACGATGGGGACTGTTTGCAAAAAGATCACGTAGGGATAAAGCGCAATCCGCAATGCAGTCGATTGACTAAAAAGCACTGCGATCAAGCTTCCCAACACGGCACTGCACAATAATCCGGCCGACGCAGCTTGCAAGGTAACCCAACTTGCTCGCAACAGAATCCAACGTTCCACCCATAGAGCATTTAGCACCGAGAGAGGACTTGGCAAAATGATTTTGGGTATGTCGAACCATTGGACGACCCAATGCCAAGCAATTCCGAAGAACAGAAATAGCCCCAAGGGCGCGATATAGGGGCTGCATCGCCGTATCCAGGAGTTCATGAATGACACCTTGAGAGCGCTTCTGAAACCACACCGTAATACGCCGCAAACTCACTGGAACTGCGCATCTTTGATTCCCGAGGAAAGGGTATGGGCACTTTCAAGCATTCCGCAATGCGACCATGGCTCATCACTGCAATCTCATCGCTTAAGTAGATCGCTTCCGCAATGTTGTGAGTAACAAAGAGCATTGTGCATTTTTGTTCTTTCGAGATCGCCAGCAATAAATCATTTAACTTCGAACGCAGCATATCGTCGAGAGCGGCGAACGGTTCGTCCAACAACAGAATCTTTGGGTTTGTCGACATGGCTCTGGCGATCGAGGCTCGCATCTTCATGCCGCCGGAAAGCTGCGATGGTAACTTGTGCCAATCCGACGATTTGAACCCCACGACTTGCAGCAAGTGTTCGATGGTATCCTGCTTGTCTTTGAGCTTGCTCAAGCCTCGGATTTCGAGGGGAAGCATGACGTTGTGCCAAACCGTTCGCCAAGGCAGCAATGCCGGTTCCTGAAAAACAAACGAGATCTCATCGCGAGTCGCGTTTGGCATTGTCTTGGAGATGGGTTGCCCTCGAATTTCAGTCCGGCCGGAATCCGCGTCGATCAAGCCGGCGATGCCCCGTAGCAGCGTGCTCTTGCCACAACCGCTTGGCCCCAAAAGGGAAACGATTTGCCCGGACATTACCCGCAACGACAGGTCGCTTAGGACACGTTGCGAAACTCCACGCGACTGAAAATCCAAAACAACATTGGAACAAGAGATAAACGCCGCAGCCGACTCGTTAGCTCGATCGTTCTCGGTAGGGAGCGAGATCCCCATCAGTGCGAATTCCCTGTTTCGGAGTCCTTCGCCTTGGGAAAGTGTTCCCGTATCAGAGCGTCAATCTTGGCCGCTAAGATGAAGTCGTTTTCACTGAGACCTCCGATTGCATGGGTCGTAATTGCAATCACCAAATTGCGGTACCCCGTCAAATGAAAATCAGGATGATGGGCTTCGACCTCGGCCAAGTCTCCAATCCTGTTCAAACATGAAACCGCTTGAACGAAGTTCTTTAAAATCAAGCTTCGCGAGATCGCCTTGCCATCCGAACTAAGTTTCCAATTCGACAGAATTTGCAGTTGCCCTTGGGAATGTTCGAGCGAACACGGATCCACCCCTCCCTCGCACGCTGAACATTTTCGGGAAACAAGTTGATCTGCGGGTACAATTTGCATAAAAGTTTTGCTCCATCTTGGGCGATTCGTGTGGTTTGAAACGTAAACTTAGTACAGTTAGGTTAAAAGGCATCGATCATAACACGGGCCGCCGTTTGTCGTGCGGTTTAGCCCAAAAACCTGAACGAACCGCCGCACAAGGCTGGCGGGATTCGAAATACCCCAGGCTTGCCCTGGGGATTTGTTATGCTTTGTGGCTAGCCGACGTGATTGCCTAAGTTATGATCGTCTCCGAATATTTCGCCATCGCCAACCATTAGGACAAGTTAACTTGATTGTTTTGCGAATTCCAAATCGAATAGAACTTTTTCGCATTTGCCTTTGCGGGGTCTTGCTATGGTATTTTCTTGGCGAGTCAACTTCGAACGTCGCGAATGCGATCGATTGGGCCAAACGGGACAAAGAGTTCACGGAACGAATCCTCCCGATTGTGAAGAAGTTTTGTTTGGAATGCCACAGCGGGGCTGAAGCGGAGGGGGGACTTGCGTTGAGCCACTTTACCTCGACAAAGGCTATCTTAAAGGAGCGCCGCACGTGGGAGAAGGTAATTCAGCGTTTGGAACTCGGTGACATGCCCCCTCCGGAATCGCCAAAGTTGGCCGCCGAAGACAGGAAGAAACTTGTGGACTGGATCCAGTTCGCAATCAACGATATCGAATGCGGCAAAACCCCGAACCCTGGGAGCGTTACTCTTCGGCGACTCAACCGCGGGGAGTATCGGAACACGATTCGAGATCTTCTGGGGATCGACTACGCTCCCGCTTCGGGGTTTCCAGGTGATGACGTCGGATACGGATTCGACAACATCGGGGACGTTCTCACTTTGCCACCCCTCTTAATGGAAAAGTACCTGCGAGCAGCCGAGGAAATCAGTCGTCAAGCCATCATTGCGCCGGAACCAGGGCCAATCTTCGAAGCCGTTCGGAAACCTTCGCAGTTAACAATCGACACGGGTGGCAAGGCGGAGGATTCCAAGTTTGTCATTTTCTCCAACGGCACAATTTCGATCGAAGAGCAGATTCCTTGGAAAGGTACGTTCACAATGGAAATCGGGATGGCGGGCTCGCCGGCTGCCAACGAATACCCGCGAGTTGAGATCGCAATCGATGGAAAGAAAATCAAAGAGCTCACCGTTCAAACGGAGTCCGCATCGACCCCGAAGAGCTTCACCGTCGCGCTCCGATTTGCCAAAGCGGGCAAGCGAAAGATAACGCTTGCCTTTACGAACGATAAGATGATTGAAGCCAAGAACGGAAAGCCAGCCGAAGACCGCAATATCTGGATATACGATTTGAAGATCGTTGGCCAGAAGCCGTCCGAACCAGTACCTGCGTCGCAGCTCACGAAGAGCCACTTGAGAATCGTGAAGTCTGTACCTGGTCCGGGTGTGACTGTTCAGCAAGCTGCAACCGATGTATTGAGGCCTCTTGCGAGTATGGCGTTTCGAAGACTCGCCACCAAGGAAGAGGTCACTCGATTGGCAGACCTTGTCAACGACATTGTTGAGTCCGGTGAGTCCTACGAAAGTGCTTTGCAATCGGGCCTTCAGGCCATCTTGGTGTCTCCGAGCTTTCTCTTCAAAGTCGAAGAGCCTGCCGAGAAGCTTGCCAATCAATATCCATTGCTAACGGATTTTGAACTCGCAACTCGCTTAAGTTACTTTCTATGGAGCTCCATGCCGGACCAAGAGTTGTTGCAGCTCGCCCAAAAGAGACAGTTGCGAGATCCTGCCATTCTCAAGCAACAAATCAAGCGAATGATGGAACACTCGCGTTCCAAAGCGTTCGTAGAAAATTTCGCAGGGCAATGGCTAACGCTTCGTAAGCTTGATCAATTTGTGCCGAACGCGAACATGTTTCGCGAGTGGAATGACGAAATTCGGGACCTGGCTCGACTTGAGACGTACACTTTTTTTGCAAACATCATGCGGGAAGATAAAAGCCTGATGCGTTTGCTGGATGCCGACTATACGTTTTTGAATGACAAGCTGGCGAAGTTCTATGGAATACCGGGCATCACGGGTCCGGAGTTCCGTCTCGTATCAACCAAAGGACAACGGCGAATGGGTCTGCTGACTCATGCATCTATTTTAGCCGTGACCAGCAATCCGACTCGCACAAGCCCAGTGAAGCGTGGCAAATGGGTGCTTGATAACATCCTTGGCACTCCGCCACCGCCCGCGCCTCCAGGTGTTCCGGAATTGGAGAAAACCGAAGCAACTGGAACTTTGCGACAGAGAATCGAACAACACCGTGCTGATCCAGCCTGTGCTTCCTGCCATAAATTGATGGACCCCATTGGCTTAGCATTGGAAAACTATGATGCTGTAGGTCGGTGGCGGACCTTGGACCAAGGGGCACCGATCGACACATCGGGTGAACTACCCGGTGGCGAACAAGTGAAGGGGCCAGCGGATTTGATTCGCAACTTGCGTGACAAAAACGCAGATAAATTCATTCGCTGTGTTACCGAGAAAATGCTGATTTATGCTTTGGGCCGCGGCATTGAATACTACGATCGATGCGCATTGGACCAGATCCAAGCCAAGCTCACCCAAGAGGACACCAAGTTCTCAACGCTGATTTTTGAAATTGTTTCCAGCGATCCATTCCAACGCAAAGGTGTTCGTGACGAACTATGAAAAACCGAAAGTTATCTCGACGTACTCTCCTCCGTGGTTTGGGAACGTCCATGAGTTTGCCATTCCTGGATGCAATGCTGCCAACCGGCAATGCGTTGGCAACCGCGTCTGCAGCAGCTCCGTTGCGAATGATGTTTCTCATGGTGCCCAACGGGGCTCACATGCCAGCTTGGACACCATCGACCGAAGGTGCCAACTATGAATTGTCAACAACGTTAGAACCGCTGGCCAAGCATCGTGAATATATCTCGGTCTTCAGCGGACTGACGCTCGATGGTGCGCGTGATCATGGCGATGGCGGTGGCGATCACGCTCGTTCGGGAGCCTCGTTCTTGACAGGCGCTCATCCCAAGAAGACCGATGGAGCAGATATCAAAAACAGTGTGTCAGTTGATCAGGTAGCTGCGTTGGCTATCGGTTCAAAGACGCGATTCGCATCGTTGGAGATGGGGCTGGAAGGGTCCGCCCAATCGGGTTCCTGCGATAGCGGTTACTCGTGTGCTTACTCAAGCAATCTTGCCTGGCGTAACGAAAATAGTCCACTCGCAAAAGAAAACGACCCGTCCTCGGTCTTTGATCGACTGTTCGGAAATGGTGATGCCGCCCATGAAGGCAAAAACCGGGCTGCGCGAAACGATCGACGCAAAAGCGTCTTGGACTTTGTGCTCGACGATGCGAAATCTTTGCAGAGGAAATTAGGGGCTGGCGACCAACGAAAACTAGAAGAGTACATGTATGCGGTCCGCGATGTCGAAAACCGAATTGTTCATTCGGATAAGCTTCGCGTGGGCGAAGATGGCATCCCGAATTTCCCTCGACCAGCCGGCGTGCCACGCGATTGGAGCGAGCACTGTAAGCTCATGTTGGATATGGCGGCGATCGCAATCCGAACCGATTCGACGCGAGTCTTGACGTTCATGTTTGCCAACGAAGGGAACAACCGCGGCTATCCGGAAATCGGAGCTCCGGAGGGGCATCACGATTTGTCACATCACGGAAAAAGCGAAGAGAAACAAGCAAAGATTCAAAAGATAAACCTCTTTCATATGCAGCACTTCGCCTACTTGCTCGATCATTTCGCAGGAGTAGAAGAAGCGGGCAGTAAGTTGCTGGACAATTGCATGATCATCTATGGTGGAGGCATTTCGGATGGCGACAGGCACAATCACGACGACTTACCGATTTTGATGGCAGGCAAAGCGGGTGGCAAAATCAAGCGAGCATCGCACTGGAAGTTTCCGACGAATACACCACTCTGTGATCTTTATCTTTGGATGCTCAATCAATCGGGCGTCAAAGCCGACAGCTTCGGAGACAGCAAAGGTATTCTGAAGTTCTCTTAGCGGGTTACGTAGGAAGCACAGTCAGAAGGCACGCTCTAAAATTAGAGAGGGTCACGTAGGTGGTGGTTGCGGGTAACTTAGTTGGCACCGTCCGAAGGAACGCTCGTAGGTGGCGAACCAATGCTCGTAGGTAGTATCGTCCGAAGGAAAACTCTGAAATTAGTGGGGTTAATTCAAGTTCGTAAATAGCAATTCGCAAGGTTGAATTTTCAAGAACAAGATTTTGTTGTTAAATTAACCATGTGCGGTATTTAGCACGGCACAGCCCCGTTTTCCCCCTTTTCTACCTCAACTCACCCAAATAGAACTGCGCCCCCCTTACCTCGAACGCGGGAATTCCTTTAGAATCGTTTTTCACGTTTTGGCCGTCTGACCGCTACCGCAAACTCAATATCCTTCCATGTCATTTATCAATAAGCTTCGCACAATACTACCGTTTAGCAACCGTTTTCAACTGCTCGCGGATGCGATTTTATTCAGGCAAACCAGACTTTCTGTGCATCGATTTGGCGAAATTGAAGCCATTATTGATAGGCGAGCTGCGGATGCTGGATCCATTCGAACTTGCCTGGGAACCTCGATGTACCGCGATTTTCTGTCGTATATCGATAGAAAAACTGAATCAATGATCGTTTTGGATATTGGGGCAAACGTCGGCGGATTTTCTCTTCTGCTGAAGTCACAAGGATACAAGCTGAAAAAACTTATCTGCGTTGAATTGAACCCGAGAACCTTTATACGATTACAATTCAATATCGCTTATAATTTCTACCCTTCTACGGAGTATCATCTGGTCAATACTGCGATAACGGGCGATGGTCGGGAAGTCCACGTGAATCTGGGCATCGGCTCGACAGGCGATTCGATCTACAAGGAATCCGATTCCGATCCAATCGGAATCTCTATAAATGGGATAACATTGAATAGCTTATTCGATCAATTCGTGCCCAAAGACCAACCTGTCGACATCTGCAAAATCGATATTGAAGGTGCGGAAAACGAGGTTTTTTCAAGCGCGATGTCCAGTGCAATTTCGAGATGTCGATACTTGATCATGGAGATTCATCACGCTGAATTATATGACAGCCTTGCGAAAGATATCGCTCGGCATGGATTCGTATTGCTATCCCAAGAGCTTAGCAGCAATCGATGCGGTGTGCACTTGTTTAAAAACACTTCGTTCAATTAAATGGCGAAGCGTTCGTCCGAGATTTGCTTACTTACCAATTGATTTGGTTTTTAGTTCACATGAACTTTATCACTGACCCAATTCACCAGGTGCCACCCACTTTCTAAATTTTATGGACAATTCACACGGTGCCACCCACTTTTTGCATTTTTTAGCTTGCCTGTTAGATTGCGGATCGGTAAGCTTGATGTGGTAAAAGGTCGGTAGAACTGTTGCAACGAATAGGAGAGCTAAAGTGCCTAGACCGCTACGTTCTGAAATTTATAGCCCTTCCGAGGTTTCGATCCTACACGTCTGTCAGCGTTGCGTTCGCAGGGCATACTTGAGCGGCGTCGACGATTTCTCGGGAAAAGATTACTCTTACCGCAAAGAGTGGATTCGACAACGAATCGAAAAACTTGCATCCGTCTTCGCCGTTGATGTTTTGTCTTACGCGATTCTCTCAAATCACCTGCACGTTGTTTTGCGCAATCGACCCGACGTCGCCGAGACCTGGTCGGATAAGAAAGTCGCTTTGCGTTGGCTTCAGATTTTCCCTGGGAAACGGATCGAAGATCAACTTGGGGATCCTACTACTGCCGATGTAGATGCTCTTGCGAAGGATCCAGAACGATTGGCTTTGGTGCGAAAGAGGCTTTCGGATATCTCTTGGTTCATGCGGGCTCTTTCCGAACCGATTGCTCGACTTGCGAACCGGGACGACGACTGTACGGGTTCTTTTTGGGAGGGACGCTTTAAAGCGCAAAGAATTATCGACGAGGCGGCCTTGCTGGCGTGTTGTATGTATGTCGATTTGAATCCTATTCGCGCTGCTATGGCGGAATCGCTTGAAAAATCCGAGTTCACGTCGGCCTACGACCGGCTTGCCGCTCAAGCGGGAAAGAAAGTCGAATCCTCTGCGGCCCAGATGCGTGCGATCCCGCGCGAGGAAGCGGCCAAGATGTTGCGTGACTTGACCCCGGAACAGTTGCGGATGACTCGCAAGAAGGCTCGTAAGCGAAAGGGTCCGCGAGTGTTGCGAGACGCTTGGTTGGCACCGCTAACGTTGGATCGGAAATCGGATGGTCCGATGGCGAGCAAAGAAGGGCTTCGAGCGAGTGACAAGGGGTTCTTGGACATGAGCGTCGAGGATTACTTGCGATTGTTAGTTTGGACAGGTCAACAAAAGCGATCGGACAAGAGAGGCTCGATTCCTGCGGACTATGCGCCTGTATTGGAACGAGTTGGCATTGATGCTGGAATGTGGATCGACTTGGTATGGAATTTCAAAAAGTACTTTGGAAGGAGCCGAGGTGCCGGATCGCCCGATCGAATGCGTGAGATGGCAGCCTCCGGAAGCAAGATGTTCCAGCCGGGCCAGAA
>CAMCMB010000097.1 GCA_945875845.1 Pirellula staleyi DSM 6068 | reverse complement strand
GATGGCTTCATCCACTTCGATGATCACCTCTAGCGGGCCATGAATGCCGGCTCGGTCGGTGATGTCCTCCTCCAAGCGTTCGACGGTTTCGAGAATGCGAGTGTCGGTTGTTGGCGAGTGAAGATATTTCGGGGGGTAGGACGCAATCTGCTGCGACAAGTAGATTCGCGAAAGATGCGACCATCTCCGTTCTCGTTCCCGTTCCTCCAACTCTCCCGTTGTGAGTTCTGGGACTATTTTCATTCGCAGGGCTTTGATTCTAGGGATGATGGTATCGACCATCGTTTTGCCCAGCCATTCTTGTTCGAGTGGACACAGCAAATGATCTACCAGTCGTTGTTGGCGTTCCACGATGGTTCCTTGTTGAGCTGCACCGAGATATTCAATTTCCTTCAGGCTTAACATGGCGAGAGTGATTCGATTGATCCGATGCAGAGTGCTCGACTCCTTCAGCTGAGTCCATGTAAGCCGTTTCTCTAAGGCATCCAGGGTCGCGTCGACCGCTTTATTGAGATCTCCGTGGAACACGTACTTAATCGCCACAGGATGAATCACCACCTTGCCGGTACCACCATCCTTTGCGCGTCGTTTCGCAGCGGTTCTCGCCATAAAGGCGACACCGTCCAACAGTGGCTGAAGCTGATCATTCGTTCGAAAAACCGTCCCTTCCGGAAAGACAACCAAAGGGCGTTCTGGGTTGGAAAGAATATCGACAGCGGTATCAAGCGACATACGATCGAGCCCCTCGCGATACACACTAAACGCTCCAACGATTCGAAGTGCTAAACGTTGAAGGCGGCTTTGTTCAAACAAATGCCAGCTGGCCATTGCGAACATCGGCACCTTGGCCTCGGCGGCCAAAAACGCGATGACGAGAGGATCTGCATAACGACAATGGTTTGGAGCAAGCAAGACTCCATGCCCTTGCCGCATCGATTCTCGCAAATGGTCGACGCCATGCAACTGATGGGAGCAAACGCCTTCGTACTTGCGAAGGTACCACGGCACGATTCCAAGTTTGAGGATTAACCAAGGTAAGAATTTTCCACGATGCGGTGGGACGAATTGATACGGTTTTTCGATGATGATGTCGTGCATGAGATTACCATGAGATTACCGTGAGATTACCGTGAGATTACCGTGAGATTACGTCATATCTAGGTTGCGTATCCGCGTGGATGCGACTGATGCCACCGCCAAGCTGTTTCGATAATACCTTCAATTTCCACATACTTGGGGCGCCATTGGAGCGTTGTTTGGGCGTTAGTACTATCTGCAATCAAGCATGCAGGGTCGCCAGGTCGACGATCCGAATAGACGGCTGGTATAGGATGTCCTGTGACTTTCCGGCAGGCGTCGATGACTTGTACTACGCTATGCCCCACTCCCGTTCCTAGATTCATTTGCATCACCGCGCTCGGTTGCAGTTTGAACAAGGCTGAGACGTGCGCCGTTGCCAGATCTTCGACGTGAATGTAGTCGCGGATGCAGGTGCCATCCGGTGTTGGATAGTCTTTGCCGAACACGGAAATGCTTTCGCGTTGACCGAGAGCGACCTGCAAGACGATGGGGATCAAGTGACTTTCTGGATCGTGGTCTTCACCGATGGTAGCATCCGACGAGGCGCCCGAAGCGTTGAAGTAGCGAAGCGCAGCGACTCCGAAGCCGTAGGCGTGCGCGTAATCGACCAATGCGCGTTCGACGACGAGCTTGGTAAAGCCGTATGGATTAATGGGGTTTTGCGGCGTATCCTCTTTGATCGGCATCTTGTCCGGTTGGCCATACGTTGCCGTCGTACTTGAAAAGACAAACCGCCAAACGCCCGAAGACCGCATCGCTTCCAAGAGCTCGAAGGTGGCGGTCACGTTATTTTGGTAGTACATGGCTGGATTCTGCATCGATTCGCCAACCAATGCATAGGCTGCAAAGTGCATAACTGCTTCGATCTCTTTCTCCTGCATGACCCGTATGAGCAGAGCGCGATCCGTCAGATTGCCCTCAATGAGGATCTCTTTTGGGACGCTTTCTCGGTGGCCTCGTGAAAGATTGTCGTAAACCCAAACGGTATGTCCCAACGACCTCAAAAGCTTTACGGTGTGCGAACCTACGTAACCGGCGCCGCCCACAACCAATATCTTCATCCTGCATTCTCCAAAAAGACTGTACAATCAATCACTTCATCCGCGACCTTCGACAATGCCACAATCGTATTTTGTTTTGCCGAGTAACGCGAGTGGACAATGGAATCATGGCTGTTAGCAAGCTCAAAAAACTCAAGCAATCCGCGCCTGAAGCTCCAAATCCTTTGGAAACCATGGCCGGATGGATTGATCGCTACACCGTTTATTTGCGGAGCGAGTGTCATTTGGCCGAAAATACCGTCCAAGCGTATCGGCGCGATCTGGAGCATATGAGGGAGTGGTTGAACGGTCGTTCGCCAACCCTCTTGGTCATCTCGGATCTGACGGACTTTGCGGCTTTTCTCAAACAAAAGCAGTTGGCAGCCACGTCGATTTCTAGGCATATTGTAGCGATCAGAATGTTCTACAAATTTTTGCAACTGGAAAGCGCCATCACCGACAATCCTGCGGAACTTTTGACAACGCCCAAGGTTTGGCAGCGGGTCCCAAAAGTCTTGACGATCGCACAAGTCGACCGCTTTTTGAACGCTCCTCAGCGTTACGATGCGAATGGGATGCGAGACCGAGCGATACTCGAACTCATGTATGCGACGGGTTGCCGAGTTTCCGAAATCAGCGATCTACTGGTGGCGAATGTCCATTTGGCGGACGGGTACTGTTTGGCTGAAGGCAAGGGGAGCAAGCAGCGGATGGTTCCGCTCGGGGAAAGAGCCATCGAAGCGATCGAGTTCTATTTGAAGGAACAGCGTCCGTTGCTCTCCGCACGGCGCGAACTAGCAGAATCCCCTTGGCTGATTTTGTCGCGTACAGGGCACCGACTGCGACGCGAAGCGATCTGGGAGCTCATCAAACGTTACGCCGCGAGGGCTGGTATCGATTCGGAGGTCAGCCCACATACGCTGCGGCATTCTTTCGCAACGCATTTGTTGGGCGGTGGGGCGGATTTGAGATTGATCCAAGAAATGCTGGGTCACGCTAGTATTCAGACCACTCAGATCTACACCCAAGTGGAAAATAGCAAGTTGAAAAAGGTTCACAAGCAATTTCATCCGCGAGGTTGATTCGCTAGCGACGGTCCTTGCCGAAAAGCATTCCGTTGTAGACCGGCATCTTAGGGATCGCCATCGGGGCAGGCTTGAGATCGAATGCAACGGAGTATTTCGCTAACCACTCGCCCAGTTTCTTGCTTTCCCGATCGTTGAGTTCGGGAATCGTTCGTTGGTCCACTAAATCGAAAAGCAACGTTGGAGATTGCGTTTGTCCGTATTGCGACCGCGTTACCTTTTTTGTTCCACCAAAGCGTGAGATGATTTCTTGGATGCGATCCGAGTACACGAACTGGTTCGCACTGTTGGTTGTCCCCAACTCATTGAAGCTGCCCACGGTGACATAGCTTTGGGATCGATCGTGATATTGATAGGCCTCGTAACCCGCTCGTCGCAATGCGCGAACCGTCAATGCCGCACGCTCAGCAGCGAGATCCAACTGAGAAACTTTATCTTCATCGCTCAGGCTACTTGTCGATCGCCCCCAGCTAACCGTCTGATCATCGCCTCGGAAAACGGCCACTCGAACGGTGTACTTGCCGGCACAGTTGATCAAAGAAAAGTCCGAAAAGTTCTTTTCTTCGTTAAGTTTTTTCACAAATTTGTCCAGTTCGGGCGCTTTGTAAAACTCAGCAGGAAGAAGCGGATTGCGTGTCACGAAAGCCCCGAACATTGGGCCTGGATTCGCAATCGCGTTCTCTTTCGCGTTTTCTTTGGACTTCACAACCACCTTTTGCAAATATTTCCGATAGCTGCTCACCGTGTCGCTGTTGGGATCGGACGCTTCCGCTCCGTTTGCCATCATGCTCGGCGTAATTCTTTTGATTTTGGAAAGCGTTTCGGTGATGGCTGGACTGTCGATCGAATCGAAATCGCCTACGAGAACCGTGTATCCCTCCACGACTTTGTTATCGCGAAATTTCATGCGGCGTGCGTTGCCATTTTCATCGAATCCGACACCTTCCACGCGTTCGGTGTAGTCGAGCTTCTTGCTCACGCAATACGCTTTGAGCTGGAAATCCTTACGCAGTTCATTCGCAAGCTGCTCAGCAAGCTTCTTTGCTTCTGGGCCACGGTACGACTTTGCCATCACAAACCAAGGCCCATTCTCAGGCTTGAGAACGAGGCGGTCCGGAAGCCCGTCGCCAGTGTTTTGCCCTATGGTTTCTGAGCAAAACAGGGAGCAGCTAAGCGCAATCGCAACACAAAGCTTGGTAAAGAGATCAATAACCGGAATTTCGAATCGGATTCTCATCAACTTCATCCCTGAATACGTTGTGTTTTGCGTTTTGGCACTTTGCCTGCGGAACGTAAAAACCGAGCTCTGAATCGGCCTGGAAACCATCTAACATTTTCGGAACGGCAAAGCTAGGCCAGATTGCGTCGTTCCTATCCTCTTGCGCACCCGGATTCGTCATTTTGCTTAATCGCGAAAGCTTGCTAAACTGCTATGCATGCGCAGTTGCGAACCCCCTAAGAAAGAACTTGTTCAATGGCATCTGGCCTCTTCTTACTCCTCGATGACATTGCATCCATTCTCGACGACGTTGCCGTACTCACCAAGGTCTCAATGACCAAAACGGCGGGGGTGCTTGGGGATGATTTAGCACTCAATGCTCAACAAGTCTCGGGAGCATTGCCCAATCGCGAGCTGCCAATCGTGTGGGCTGTCGCGAAGGGCTCTGCGGTGAACAAGGCGATTCTCATACCATCCGCCTTGCTACTCAGCTCCGTTGCACCATGGGCGATTACGCCGTTGATGATCGTCGGCGGCTCCTTTCTGTGCTTCGAAGGGTTCGAAAAACTCGCGCACAAATTCCTGCACTCCACCGTCGAAGATGAAACGCACCACATCCAGCATTTAGAAGTCCTCGCGACCGAAGAGATTGACGTTGTGGCGGCCGAGAAAGTGAAAATTCGAGGTGCTGTCCGAACCGATTTTATCTTGTCGGCTGAAATCATCGTAATCGCCCTCGACATCGTAGAGACATCTCCCTTTATCACTCGATTTTTGGTTTTGAGTGGCGTCGGAGTCTTGATGACCGCAGGGGTCTATGGCCTCGTTGCAGCGATTGTCAAAATCGACGATCTCGGTATTTATTTGGCAACGAAAAAAGGCGCTTATGCGAAAACGGGTCGGTTTCTGCTCGCATCCGCTCCGTACTTGATGAAATTTCTCACCATTGCAGGAACGGCGGCCATGTTCTTTGTGGGAGGTGGAATCCTAGTCCATAAGATTGGTCCGATCCATCACCAAGTGGAACACCTCGTGCACCTCGCAGCCGATGTACCCGTCGTAGGATATGTGCTCGAAACGATTACTAAATTGCTCCTGGATGGCTCGGTTGGCTTAATGGTAGGTGCGTTGGTATTGTTGGTAGTCACCGCCGCTAAGAGGCTGATGCGCACGCCCAAAGAAGTAGAGATTGGAAGATAGGAAACGTTTTGATTGCAAGCAGACAGGGACGATCCTGTTTAGAATAGGCCTGCCTCGACTCTTCTTTCTTTTCGTTTTTCGATGACGCAAGCCATGATTTACAAACTAAAACTGCAAAACCAGGTCGATGGTTTAACGACCAAGAGCTGGACCTTTCGGCCGCCGACAGTGGTTGGACGCGATCCAAGTTCTGGTATTTGTATCGAGCACGACTCGATCAGTCGAAAGCACTGCCAGCTTTCACAGAATAGTGATGGCGCTCTTGTCGTTAAGGATCTCGACTCCAAGAATGGGACCTATGTTGATGATGAGAGAATCCACAGCAAGACGTTGATGCCAGGCGAATCGATTCAAATCGGAGCCCTCCGGCTGGAAGTTGTTTTCTCGACAGAAGACGAACTGCCAGCCATGCCACCACCACGTCCAAAAGGGAGTGTAACGGAGACCCAACCGATGAAGAGAATCGATGCATTGCCTCCACCGCCAGTCAAATCCTGGTGGCGTCGGCTAATCGAGTAGATTAATCGATTAGGTTGGCTTGCTTGCTTGGGTAGCGTTGTTTGTCGGTTGTTGCTTCGTTCGTTTTTTGCTTCCGCAAGAGGAGGATGGTTTGGATTTAGGAATTGCAGGAAAAGTTGCGGTTGTTATCGGCGGGGAAAGCGGTATCGGAGCGGCTTGCGTGAAAGTTCTCGCTCAAGAAGGCTCAATCGTTTCGTCTTGGGATCTGCAACGCAAACAATCCGAAAATGAAATCTCCTTTCGAGGCGTTGATGTTACGAAAGGCGAGCAGGTCCAGGCAGCTTGGAATGACACCGAAGAACGATTGGGGCCTGTCGAAATATTGGTGCACGCGGCTGCTATCGGATCTGGATATTTCGGATTCCCCTTCACGCACGTTCCCGTGCAGGCGTGGCACAAGGTCCTGGAAGTCAATATTCTTGGAATGGCAAATGTCGCGCATGTGGCCGGGCCTGCAATGCAGAGTCGAAAAAGTGGATCGATGGTTTTCCTCACAAGCATCGCGGGTCAGATGGGGTCTCAAACCGATCCGCCTTACAGTGCCAGCAAAGCCGCGAACATCAATTTTGCGCAGTGCATGGCCAAAGACCTCGCTCCGCACGGAGTTCGAGTGAACTGCGTATCTCCGGGCATGGTAAAAACACCCCTCAACGCATCTATTTGGGAGGCTTGGAATGCTCAACAACCGAGCGATCTACGCCTTTCCTACGAGGAATGGGCCGCAAGAAAAATCCGACTCGTGGTGCCCCTTGGACGCTGGCAACAGGCTGAAGATATCGCTGCGATGGTCGTATTTCTGAGTAGCCCCCGCTCCTCCGAAGTGACTGGTCAAACGATCAACGTGGATGGTGGCAGCGTTATGCACTCTTGAGTATCTGTTCCGCCGCCAGTTGCAAAAACACTTCGGCAAGCTTGGGGTCGGCACCTAACGTTCTGGCGATTAACCAGCGGCGATCGGGATGGGCCTGCTGCCTTGCATAGACCTTGCTCCGAAGCTGCTCAATGAGTTCGCCTTCGAACAGCAAGTGCGGTTGCACAATAATCGTGTCGCAATCCCAACGCGATGCTTGTTCTAGAAGGGTATCAACATCGGGTTCGCCACCGGCAAAGAAGCCAGTCTCGAATTGCTTGGCATCTATTTCTGCTACGCGAAGCTGTGTCAGTTGCCGCATGTGACCTAGAGCGGCTAAGTCGCTTGTTCCCCGGCCGACCATTGCCAAGCCGATGCGTCCAAACACTTGGCCTCGCGACTCGCAAATTCCGGAAGAGCATTTCACCTTCGCGCATGCGTTGTCTGGGCAGGTTGCCCCGTGTTCCAATGCGATGACCTCTTGGTAGCGCGAGGCGGACAGGGCCAGCACGGATGGATGGGTTCCGAGTGACCCCGATTGCCCAACGAGCTCTAACCCGCATGCAGTCGCCGCCTCCCCGACGGCTTCGGGAATATCTTCACGGGCATGTGCGGCGGTAAACAAGAGAACCGGAACAACCACAATCCTCTCAATGCCTTGATCATGAAGCGACTCGATGGCTTGCGATATCGAGGGCTCTGCAAGCTCGAGAAAGCTACCCACAATGAGCGCGGCTGGGGCGAGTCTTTGCATTTGCGAGACGAGATCGAGGAGCTGTGCTGCTCCGGACGCCTTGCGAGTGCCATGCCCGACGACCAATACAGCCCCTTTTTCCTGAGAAAAACCATGCCATACTCCATTCGTATGGGAGCGGATCTCGTCCGAGCTTGTCTCGCTCGGCGGCGTAAATTTCGGGTCAATGAACTTAGGTTCAGTCATTCGTTTTCATTTTGAGGACTTGGGAAGTCTGCGTTGTTTGGGGGATCAAACAGTTCGGTTTGTATAGTGTATGCGGGTTGCAAGGACTGTGCCGGCAACTAAGTTGCCGTTAAGGTTTCAAAAAAACCTGTTTTCCTAAAGATCGACACGACAAGCACTTGCAGGGACATTTATCGACCATGATTCCATTTCTTATTTGAAAGACTTGGTCGAATAAACCACAATTAGAGCACTTGTTTCAGAAATTCTCTAAGGTTATTACGTTATGGACTCAAGATTTCGCCGAAGACTGGCATTCCGAACCCTCTTTCGAGGCGCCCTAGCAATTGCTGGTTCATCCTTGCTAGTCAGCGAGCGTTCCTACGCTCAGATGTGCGAACCGGTTAGATCCTATCGCCTCCAACCTGAAACGGTGTACGAGCAAGTGCCCGTAACATCGATGCGCATCGAGTACGAAGATCGATTGGTGGATAAGGAAATCGTATCGTATCGACCCGCAGTTCAAGAGCGAGTTGAGAAACGTCAGTACACTGTTCGAAAGCCAGTTATCGAAACTTCCACTCGCAACGAGTCCTATACGGTTTATAAACAGGTCGTCAAAACGGACTACGTCGACGAGACCACCTACGTCAACGAGACGTCCCAAGTCGAACAGATCGTGACAACGATGAAACCCATCGTCGAAACTCAATACCAAACGCAGCATGTAATCGTTCAAAAGCCGATTACCGAGACTATTTACCAAACGCAAAATTACTTGGTGGAACGTCCCGTTACAGAAACGACCATGCAACAGCAGCAGCATTACGTTCAGCGTCCCGTTACCGAAACGGTCATGCAAACGCAAAACTTCTCGGTTCAAAAACCGGTCACCGAAACGACCTACCAGACGCAGAATTACGTTGCCTACCAACCCGTAACCACGTATCAACCCGCCACTGTCGACGCCGGTGGCGTTGTCGCCCAGCCCTTTGTTGTACCAGGTGATGTTAAGTATCATTTGAAATGGCAACCAGCTGGCTACACCGTGAATACGTTAACCGGTGTGCCAAATTACAGGCGAGGCGGTTTAGGCTGGACGCCCTATCAAGCCCCAGGACAATCGTTTGTTCAAACGTATTACCAGCCAAACTATCAGCAGGTCGCTATTCCACAAACAAGCTACATGCCGCAGACGTTTTCACAACAAGTGCCCATTCAATCGACTCGTATGCTAACGGAGACAGTGCAGCAACAAGTTCCGGTTACATCGACCCGCATGGAGAGCCAAATGGTGACGCAACAGGTGCCGGTAACCACGACGCGCATGCAAACCGAGACGATTCAAAAGCAAGTTCCTATCACGACAACGCGGATGGAGAACCAAGTCATTGAAAGGCAAGTGCCCATTCAGACCCAACGAATGGAAGCGGTTCAAGAAAAAGTTATGGTTCCCCAAACGGTGCAAAAACCCGTCACTCGCAAGGTTGCACGCGAACGCATTGAGTACGTTCCCGAGACGCATGTTCGCCCTGTTCAGACACAGTTCACCACCTACAAACCAGAAGTGGTTTCGGAAGACGTGGTAATCAAGACTCAACACATGGAGCGAATTGTTCAAAAGATCCAAGTCCCTGAGCGAATTGCTCGATCCGTTCCCTACACAGAAATGCGAACCGTCGCACGAACATACATGGTGCGCGTACCCTTGGACCGCGTCGACCCCATCTACAACGGTTCGGTGAGCAGTTGGCCCATCCTCGATGGACCTGTTGTCACTGCAGGTGCTATTGAGCCAAAGGGGGCAAACAGTAGCACAGTACAAGGTGCCGCGCCCAGTACCCCAATATTACCTAATTCGAATAGTGGGGAAGTGACCTCGAAAAAGCCAGAATTGCCCGATGAAGTCCTTCTGCCACCAAACAGGAATGCAGAGTCTGAGAAAGGCGGTCTGTCGATTGGTCCTCCTAGCGGTGAAAAACAGTCGCAGGAAACGACGGCTGCCAAGCCACCCGCTTCAGGGAAGATTCGATTGCGGCAAGAGGATTAATTCGACGGTTTTTGGGTCCGCATTTGATGCCGTCCTCGCTCCACCCCTCTAAACATGTTTTCCTCGACTTTGCCCAATCCATTCCTTGCTTGGGAGGGTGAGGCTCCTGCCGAACCATTGCGTCGTAAGCTCGGCAGGAGCCTCGCCCTCCCATTTGTTTTCAATGCATTCGCCATTGCTTTCAATGCATTCGACATTGCAAAGATGCTTAGAGGGGTGGCCTCACCCTCCCGATCGAGCAATTGAATTACTGCAGGCGGAGTTGCCCAAGCTTTAACTCGTAGCAATGCTGCATTCGCGCGGCTAGAGAGACAGAATGGGTAACTACGATAAGGACCGCGTTCTCTTCTTTCGGAACTTCTAGCAGCAACGCTGCAACCGTCTCCGCCGACTGCTGATCCAAATTACCGGTCGGCTCGTCGGCCAGCACAATCATGGGCTTGAGCACGAGCGCACGCGCCACGGCAACTCGTTCTCGCTCGCCGCCAGATAACTGACTTGGCAAGTGTCCCATACGATGCTTCAACCCGACACGCTCGAGCAAGGCAACAGCCCGATCCCTCACCTGTGGAGAAGGTTTTCCCGTCGCGAGCGCGGGGAGCAATGTGTTTTCCAATACATTCCATTGCGGCAACAAATGGTGGTCTTGGAAGACAAATCCGATACGTTCATTTCGGAATCTTGCCTGCTGATTTTCATTGAATTCGAACGGGTCTTGACCGCCGATTCGGATCGTCCCGCTGGTGGGTGTATCGAGCGTTCCGATGATTTGCAACAACGTTGACTTCCCAGCCCCGCTAGGTCCAACAATGGCCATGTTTTCGCCCGCATTCAACGCCATTGAGACACAATCAAGGACGACGATCTCCTCTGCGGGTGTTTGATAGACCTTGCGAATGTTGATAGCTTCTAGAGTCGGAGTTGTCATTTTAGAATCGTCGACGGGGTGGCTCGAAATGGAATTCTGGCGAAATGCGAGAGCCATCTTACGCAAAGATCGCCCCTTGGTCTGCGCGAAACGGTTCCATTTCACTTGAGGAAGCGTCAAAATCGTCCAGATGCATTGAGTCATGCCACTGGCTTTTCACGCATCGTAGCGGAACAGCCCAAGCTGTCCGGTGAGGAATCCGCAAATCACTTGCAAATTCACCGGGCGGCTCGCGCCGTACCGCTGCAAAAATCGTTGTTCCAGCCGACAGTGAAGGCCATGGGGCTCGCGCACTGCCACTATGTCAATGGACGCTGCTCTCTCAATTTCCTCGCTTCATTCAAACGAGAGAAAGCCGGCGGGTACTTTTTCAAAAGTTTTACCAACTGCGAAGAACTGGTCGCTAGCCCATCCGCGACCAAGGAGAGGTTCCAAGCATTTTGTTCGAGAGAGTTCATCAACTCTGCGAGAAGCGCAGGCCATTCGGTGTTGTTGTCCGAGACATTGATGCGACCATCCTTGCAGTAACGATTCCATAATTCGGATGGAAACAACGGAGCAGGCGGCGCAAGTTCCCGAGTTGGTTGGTACTCCACGGCGAGCTTGCATCTCAGCCGTTGGATTGCAACCTTGCGATTCTCGTTTTGCGTTCGGCGTTCGCTCGCTTGAGCGTGGAGCTCAGCCGGAACGAACTCAATGTGAACGCTCGTTTCAACTTTGTTGCGATTCTGACCTCCTGGCCCGCTCGCTCTCGAGAAAGTTAGTTTGCAGTGCGAAAGCAATTCTTCCTCGCTCCATCCTGCAGGATGAGACTGATTCATAGTTTGACTTTGCTGTAAGGCGAGCGGCAGATTGGAAACTACCAACAGTAGATTGGGACCATTGTCCCGATCCTCGCGTAATAGCTCGGCAGGAGCCTCGCTCTCGCGATGAAATTGCAAGTAATTCCAAAAGGTATGCGAGACTCGCTTCCAGGACTTCTAGGCATCCAGCTTAGCCAAACATCGATCCATCCGCGCGAGCGTTTCCTCTTTGCCTAAAATCTCAAAGTAATCGAAGATTCCTAGTCCGTTCGATTTTCCAGTGACCGCAACCCGCAATGCGTTGATGCATTGTCCGAGTTTGATCCCACGTTCCTCAACGAATTGCTTCAGTTGTGGCTCCAACGACTCTTGTGTAAAGGTCTCTGCTGTGGCCAAAACCTCTCGGAAATCACGCAGAGCGGAAATAGCCGAGACGTCTTTGGCCAATCGCTTCTGAAACGTATCCTCGTCGATTGCTAAGGACTCCGCGGTTGCGAAAAGTTCATCAAATTGCAGGATGTCGCCAGCGACTTTGATGCGATCTCCGGCAGCTTGAACGATGCGTCCGAGTCGGTCGGCCATTTCGCAGGGTGCGGGCTCGGACACAAAACCAGCCTTTTGCAAAAAGGGCAAAACCATCGCGACTTTCTTTTTCAAGTCGAGGTTGTTCATCCAACGTGTCTGAAACGCCAGTAGCTTTTGCGGATCAAAGGATGCAGGGGCTTTGTTGACTCTCGCCAAGGAAAAGTGCTTCACTGCGTCTTCTAACGTGAAGTGCTCGGTGCTGTCATCGAGCGACCAGCCCAACAGGAGCAAGTAATTGAGAATGGCACCGGGAAGAAACCCTGTCTCTCGATAAAAGTCGACAACCACTGGATTGAAGGTCTCTTTTGAAACCTGCATGTTAGCCCGCTGCGCAATGGTATCACCCATTTGGCAAAGTGCGGCGAAGTCTTTCTGCTTGAGATACTTATCTAGCTTGCGCTTGCTCAGCTTTGCGGTGCCGCCTGGTTCCGCCACATAAGGTAAGTGAGCGTAGATGGGCAGGGTATAGCCAAGGCTTTCCGCGATGAAGACTTGTCGAGCCGTGTTGGGGAGGTGTTCGACCGCCCGAACCACGTGCGTTATTTGAAAGTCATGATCGTCGACCACGCTCGCCAAGTGATACAAGCACGTGCCGTCGGAACGTTGCACGACGTGATCTTGTTCGTCCGACCACTCAAAGGAACAATCGCCTCGCACGAGATCGTGAAATTGACATTGACCAACACGTGGCATTTTCAAACGCACTGCGAAAGGTCGCCCTTCGGCTTCCAAGGCAGCTCGTTTTTCAGGCGTGTCGGCCATAAACGCACGATCGTAAATGAAGGCCTTGCCCTCTTTCTTTGCCTGTTCCTTTTGGGACTCGATTTCTTCCGGCTTGGCAAAATCGAAATAGGCATGGCCCGAAGCCAAGAGTTTTTCCACCGCAGCTTGATAGTGCTCTAGGCGTTGCGATTGAAAGTAAGGTGCGAAGGGACCATTCACTTCCGGTCCTTCATCCCAGTTGAGGCCAAGCCATTTGAAGCCGTCCAGTATTGGCTGCAAAGCCGCTTCTACGTTGCGATTTTGATCCGTATCGTCAATCCGAAGCAAGAATTGACCGCCCGCTTGTTTTGCTAGCAGGTAGTTAAAAAGAGCCGTGCGTACCCCTCCAATGTGAAGGTAACCAGTTGGGCTAGGGGCAAACCGAGTGCGGATGGTCATCAAAAGTCGACTTGAAAAAAGTGGTGGAAATGGCAGGATGGATCGAATGATACGAAAAGGTAACATGGGTTGCCGATTTCGTCACGAGAAGAACAGTCGTCTGGAGGAAGGAACGATCGATGATTCGAAAAGCGTTGGTGGCAGGGGGATTTGTGCTGATCGGCTTTGCCATTGGGTGGATATTCCAAGGTCGCGGCGCGAGCCTGCTTCATGCCAAACCCCAGCGGGAAAGCCTTTTGCTCCCCCCCGGAATCGTTTTTCCGGACGGTTTCGTCGCAATGACTTCCGAAGAAGCGATCAACGTTTCAGTGTACGATCAAACCAACCGGAGCGTCGTCAACATCTCGACGAAATCGTTCCGGCCGGAAGCGCTTTTTATGGAGTCGGAAATCGAGGGTAACGGCAGTGGAAGTGTGTTCGATCAGCAAGGTCATATCCTCACCAACTTCCATGTGGTCGATGGAGCCAAAGCCATCAATGTCACCCTCTACAATGGCGATTTGTTTCCTGCCGAACTTGTCGGTCAAGATGCAGACAACGATATCGCCGTATTGAAGATTACTGCACCCGAATCGCTACTATTCCCTCTGACTTGGGGCGACTCAAGCAATCTGAGGGTCGGGCAACACATCATCGCAATTGGCAATCCATTCGGGTTGGAACGCACCATGAGCACCGGCATCATCTCGCGTTTGAACCACCAAATCACTTCGAAAACAAAGCGTCGAATGCGTTCCATCATTCAGATTGACGCAGCTCTCAATCAAGGAAACTCCGGCGGACCACTCCTGAGTTCTCGCGGTGAGCTAATAGGCATGAATACCGCAATTGCAACCCGAAGCGGGGACAACGCTGGAATCGGTTTTGCAATCCCAATCAATACCATCCGTCGAGTGGTTCCTCAATTGATTTCAACGGGACGTGTGATTCGTCCAACCATCGGAATCATGCAAGTCTTCGAAACCGAAAAAGGGCTTTTGGTCGTCAACATGACGCCCAATGGACCGGCGGAGCGAGCGGGCCTGCGAGGCTCAAAACTGGAGCGACGCAAAGTTCGCCGAGGAGTACTCGTCCTTGAACAAGAAGTCATCGACCATGGTCAATCGGATCTCATCGTTGGCATCGACGGTCAAAAAGTGAAACGGTCGGACGATTTGTTAAGCGTCATTGAAACCAAAAATTCAGGGGATCAAGTCGTTTTGTCCGTGATTCGAGGCGGACAACTCATTCAAATTACAGTGATTTTAGGGAGCAGCGAGTAGCATTTCTCCGCATCCAAGCGCCTGCGGATTGCTAACGTTCGCTGAAATGCATCCGAATTGGTAAAATTCTTGTGGATCTATGGAGGGGGGAAACGGTATCGAACTTGCCCTAGTAATAACTCACTTACACGAGGAACAAATCCATGAAATGCAAGATAATTGGCCTTTCCATCGCGCTGATCGCATTGCCAACCGTAGCTTTCGCCCAGCCAGACGGCGAAAAAGAAAAACGAGCAGCCCGGCGTCCTGATATGCAACGACCCAACGGACCTCCAGGTGGTCAATCGGGATTTGGCGGACAAATGGCCCCCGGCCAAGGGATGGCAATGATGGCAAAAATGTTGCCAATGATGATCGCCCTGGATGTGGATCAAGATGGAGTGCTATCTGCCTCCGAGATCGAAAACGCTTCCAAATCGCTTCTCAAACTGGACAAAGATGGCGACGGCCGCCTCAGTTTAGAAGAACTTCGACCGGACCCATCCAAAATGCAAGGTATGATGGCCGCATGGGGCGGAGCTGGTGGTCCAGACGGTCCGATGGGCCAACGCAACCCCGCCATGATGATGAAGATGTTTGAAACTCGCGACATCAATCGCGATGGAAAACTTTCCGGGGATGAAATTCCAGAACCGATGCGTGAACGCCTCACCATGCTTGACAAAGACGGTGATGGAGCCGTTCAAAAGTCGGAACTCGAAGCCGCCAACGCCGTGATGGCCGAACGTGCTGGAAAAGGACCGGGGCGTGGAAATTCCAGCGATGGTCGCGGTGTCAAACCAAAGCGACCGGGTCAGTAAGGTGAGAGACAAAAGGGAGGGCGAGGCTACTGCCGAGCTTACGACGCAATGGTTCGGCAGGAGCCTCACCCTCCCGAACAATGAATTGGTCGGGCAAAGCCCACGGCAATTAGGTTCCAATCGGTCGCACAACTTGGGATGATTATGAAAACGAGCTCTCTTCGATCTGCCATTGCTTTGGTTTTGGTTGCCCAGACGTTGTACGCCTTGGAGGACGAAACAACCAACCTTTCGCCGGACGCGGTCCAGTTTTTTGAAACGAAGATCCGACCGGTGCTTGCCGAAAACTGCTACCGATGCCACTCCGCTGACGGGCTAGGTGTGCGGGGCGGGCTTTCCGTGGATAACCGAGATGCACTGTTGGCAGGTGGTGAATCGGGGCCCGCAATCGTCCCAGGTAATCTCGACGACAGTATTCTTTGGAATGCGATCAATCATCGCGACTATCGAATGCCTCCCAAGAGCAAGCTGCCTGACTCGGTCATCGAGGACTTCCGCAAGTGGATCGAAATGGGAGCCCCTGATCCACGCGTTCAAACCGGTATGGTCATCCACTCCAAAGTTACTCCCGAAGATATCGAAAAAGGAAAGGATTTCTGGTCTTTTCGAGCCCCAATGGAAATTGCTCCCCGCGTTAACAAGTTCTCTTCGTGGGCAAAATCGACTATCGATCGCTATGTCTCGCAAGGATGGGACGACAACGATTTGACGCCAGCAGAGGACACCGACGCAACCACGTTGCTCCGCCGAATTTATAGCGATTTAGTCGGACTGCCCCCTTCGCTGGACGAACAAGATTCCTTCCTCCGTTCTTTCAAGAGCAGCCCAGAAACCGCGATCGAGGAACTCGTAGATGAGTTGCTCGAACGCCCCCAGTTTGGTGAGCGTTGGGGACGCCACTGGCTGGATGTCGCGAGATACGCCGAATCCACCGGCAAAGAAGTAGACATGACATTTCCACATGCTTGGCGATATCGCGACTACGTGATCGATTCGTTCAACGCGGACAAACCCTACGATCAATTCATCCAAGAGCAAATTGCAGGTGACCTACTACCTGCGAAAACGGACGCTCAATGGCAGGAACACCTGATCGCGACGGGTTTCCTAGCGCTCGGCCCCAAGTCGCTGGCTGAACAAAACCCACGTCAATTTCAAGCCGATTTGATCGACGAACAAATCGATACGACCACGCGGGTCCTACTGGGTGTTTCGGTCGCTTGCGCACGCTGTCATGACCACAAATACGATCCCATCCCGCAGTCCGACTACTACGCGCTGGCAGGACTATTTCAAAGCACCACAACCTTCTACGGCGGCAACCGCAGCCAGCGCAATCGCCAACCCAGCAATTTGATTGTCCTGCCCATCGAGGACAATGCGAAAACGGACAAGCCGATCTCAAAGAGCGAGTTAGCCGAGCTTAAGTCGCAGTTGAAAGAGGTGGAAGCACAATACGCGGAAGCGCGTCGAGTTCAGCGCAATCCAGCTTTAGCCAAAGACAAAACACCTGGAAGCCGCCCTAGCTTTTTGAACATAGCCATTCTCGATCAAGCAATCGCCATGCTTACGAACAAGATCCATTCCGTCGACAGCGAGGGCAAACCCATTTCGATGTGTATGGGTGTTCAAGACGCGGACAACGTTCGATCGGCCCGGTTGTTAGTTCGAGGTGAAATTGACCAACCAGCCCAAGAGGTCGAGCGGGGTTTTGTGCAAGTTCTTTCGAACCAACCCGCGAAGCTATCCAACCAATCCTCAGGGCGTCTCGAGTTCGCCAAGTGGATCGCTTCCAAGGACAATCCGTTGACCGCCAAGGTCATGGTGAACCGTATTTGGCAACATCTCATCGGCAAAGCAATGGTTCGCGAACCTGACAATTTTGGTTTTTCCGGCCCGGCCCCAACCCATCCTGAGCTGCTTGATCATCTCGCCATCGATTTCATGAATAACAACTGGTCCATTAAACATACCATTCGCTCGATTGTTCATTCGCGAGTTTATCGTTTGTCGTCCCAATATGACGCCGACCGATTGGAAGCGGACCCAGAAAACTTCCATATCGCTCGCGCGAATGTTCGACGTCTTGATGCCGAATCAATGCGAGACTCGATGCTGGCAATCGGTGGACAAATTGACTTGGCTCGGCCTCGCGCTTCTGTGATCGCTGCGTTTGGGCAAGTGACTTTGGGGCCAAATGGTCCAGTCTCGATCCCACCCGCAACGATCTCAATGATCCTTGACAAAGACAAAGCGGGTGCAACGGTTGCATCGGGGCTGAGAGCGTTCGGTAATTCCCGCAATCCCAACGCGAATCCGTTCGAGCTGCCGAGCTACTTTCGCTCTGTTTACATGCCCATCGCACGCAACTCACTCCCGCGAGCGCTGGATGTTTTTGATTTCGCAGAACCAAGCCTCGTTGTGGGTACGCGAGAATCGTCGAACACCCCGGATCAAGCGTTGTACATGTTGAACAATCCATTTGTGCTGGAACAAAGCGATGCGCTTGCTAGGCGAATCATGAAACTCTCGAGTGACCCGATCGATCGCGCCAGAAAAGCATTCAACATGGTTTACGGGCGATCCGCAACCGAGGCTGAGTTGCAATCCGCAAGCGTTTTTTTCCGAAAAGCGGCCGAGAACAAAGGCTCGTTATCTCGCGAGCAGCAATCCTTTAAGACCCTCAGCGAATTTTGCCAAGCGTTGTTCTGCTCCGCCGAGTTTCGATTCATCAATTGACACATGGTAGGTTGCATCTGCCGGGTGCGACCACTGGATTCATTACAGCACTCTTAAACCAACAGCAACCATATCATGACTTTTCAACAACCATGCATCTCGCGGCGCGAATTATTGCAAACGGCATCGGCTGGCTTTGGCTACTTGGCGTTTGGAGGGCTAAGCACGGCTGCCGCAGCCGACGAAGCCGCTTCAACCAATCCGCTCTCGCCAAAAGCCCCCCACTTCAAAGCGTCCGCGAAACACGTCATCTTTCTATGCATGCAAGGTGGCCCCTCGCACGTTGATACGTTCGATTACAAACCCCGCCTCACAACCGATGCTGGAAAGAGTGGAGCGGGACCAAGGTTCGGCGGAGGTAAACTATTGCCTTCGCCTTGGAAATTCCAACAACAAGGTCAAAGTGGGTTGTGGATGTCCGAACTCTTCCCCGAACTGGGCAAGCATGCGGACGAAATATGCCTCATCCGGTCGATGCACTGCGATCAGCCGTCGCATCCACGGGCCATGACTCAGATGCATACCGGCAACGCACAGTTTGTTCGCCCATCCTTGGGTGCATGGACGCTTTATGGACTAGGAACCGAGAACGCGAGTATGCCCGGGTTCATTGCACTGAGTCCACCCCCTGCCTCCGCACAAAACTTCGGTAGCTCATTTCTGCCAGCCATCTACTCTGGCACCAAGGCAGGTGGTCCTCAAAGACGCGGTCCAGCTATGGCAATGCAACGTGGGCAAGCAGCTGCGGGGCAACAAGTGGCAGACATTTCCAACTCGCGTTCCAGCAAACAATCGCAACGCAATCAGATCGATCTGATCCAAGATCTCAATCGCCAAAAACTAGAGCGTGAAATACATCAACCCGATGTCGAAGGTGTTATTGAGTCGTACGAGTTGGCCTTTAAGATGCAAGATGTGTTGCCGGATCTGATGAATATCTCCGGTGAAACCGAAAAGACGCTCGCCATGTATGGGATCAATCAAGGGGACTCCAACGAATTTGGACGGCAATGCCTAATGGCTCGTCGTTTTGTCGAATCGGGTGTTCGTTTTGTCGAAGTAACGCATGGTAATTGGGACCATCACCAAAGGCTCTCGACCCAGCTTCCTGAAAACTGCTCGCAAATCGATAAGCCCATTGCAGGCTTGTTAGCGGATCTCAAGCAACGCGACTTACTGAAAGATACCTTGATCATTTGGGGTGGCGAGTTTGGACGAACTCCCGATGCCCAGAATGGAGATGGCCGCGATCATAATCACAAAGGATACACGACTTGGATGGCAGGTGGTGGAGTCCGGGGCGGCTTCAGTTACGGTGCCACCGACGAACATGGCTACCAAGCCGTCGAGGACAAGTGCCATATTCACGATTGGCATGCAACGATTCTGCATTTGATGGGCCTGGACCATGAGCGGTTAACCTATCGCTATGCCGGCCGAAACTTTAGGCTGACCGATGTTGCTGGGAATGTGATCGAAAAAATCATCGCGTAGACTTGTGGCTGAGGCCCTTCGGGCATGGAAGGCATCAAACGCAGAATCCCGTTCGCCGAAAGGCCTACTCGCTCTTCTCGTTTTTAGGAGCGGACTTGCTGGTTTGTCCAACGCGAACTCCACTGTTGGATAACTTGGATGGAAACGAGGCTTCGCCACGTGTGCGACCTCGTGTCCGATAGTCGTAGACCTGTGTTGTGATCGGACTAACGGGCGTTGCTTCCTCATTTTCGTCCTCTTGAAGCTTGAGCGCTTTGGCGGCATCCTTCAAAAGTGGTTTAGGTTCAACGCCGACTTGAGAGGCTCGCGTTGGCTCTGGACTTAGCCCTGCCCCTCGCAGATGGCGTTGAAAGGAAGGGGGTAAATCGATGGATTCGATGCGGCTTTCCGTTTTGGATTCCTCTTTCGTGTTGGGCATTGGCGTCGCATCTACATACCCTGCAAGACGGACGGGTGACGAATCGGAGTGGGAAGAGTCCGTTTCACTCTTGGCGATTTCTTTGCTGACTGGTGGGGTGCCCGGAAGCATTTTTATGGTTGGGTCTGAGATGGTGGTTCCTCCCCCACGCCCTTCGAATCTCGCAATGAGACTCAAACGACGTTGCGGGCCGCTCATTTCGCCCCATGGAAGCCATATGCTGTACGATGGACCTATCGATGACTTACTCATATGCGCCTCGAATTGAGCCGGGGTGAACATATATTTGCGCAAAGGTTTCTGGTCGGTCGGTGAAGTGTCTTCGGCATCGAAAACATAGACTGCCAAACTGCCGTCTACTTCGACCGGCTCCTTGTCGTCTTTGTCATAGAAATAGATTCGGCCGCCAAAGCCACGAACGCCCGGTTGATTGGGTTGATGCAGGACCGTGTCTGTCCAAATAGCTAGTATGCGATCCGGAATTACTGTGATCTCTTTTTTATTCCAGGGCCAGTTCATCGAGGACGTCTTGGGTGCAAACTGGCAACCTAAGATGCTAACAAGCAGCGGTGCTAAAGCGCATAGAAAGCCAATCGAACTGGCTTTTTTTCCATTTGTGCCAGCCAGCAAAAACGTTGCCGATTTTGCGGAAGGGTGCAAGGCGTCCCGTGCAGAGATACCAGAGGGTTCGCGCACTTCCGCTACCTTTGAATTACGAAGTTGAATGATCGACCGGTCCTTACTATTTAGCATCAGCGTGCTCCGTTTGTGTAGGACGAAGCCCCAGAGGGTTTTGAATAGTTCAGCGGAATCACTTGCGATCGCTCAGAACCATTCGCCTGCTGCACACCAGTCGAAATGACTTGATCATTGGACGGATTGCCTGGCGAAATGGATCTGCCTGCTTGATAGACAGCGGGCTCCACAGGAGTTGGGAGTAGCTCTGGCGTACTGAGCGGGAGTCTAGTTGGATCCGTGAGAAGCGGTGGCCCCACAGCAGGCTTTTGTGGAGTAGTGCGAGTTGAAATCCCCCGGGGATCCTCATCTGGGTAGACGACGTCCCAGTCGTCTTGCTTGATGCATTCCAGTGCCATATCAGTGTTAGGATATACATTCCCGTGAATTTCGAAAACGTCAGCTTCGCACCAACTCATCCTTGCAAATTCAGCTTGCTTTAATCGCTCCATGTCCCCTTGAGAACGCACTACGTGCGGAGTCAAGATGATCACCAATTCCGTGCGTTGCATTTGGTTGAGATCGTAGCTAAAAAGATACTTGAGTATCGGCAAGCTTCCCAGCCATGGAACTTGTCGATGTTCAGATCTCATACTGCGGGAAATCAGTCCGCCGAGAATGATTGTTTCTCCATCGGCCGCGCTCACGGTCGCTTGGGCATTGATCGTATCGATACGCGGCGAGCGAATCACGCTGCCGGTGTTGGTGACCGAGACGGGAATACCTTCGATTTCGGGACCAACCTTAGATTTTTCTGCATCGATCTCCATCACGACAATACCGTCTGGACTAATGCGAGGAGTAACACCGATGATCAAACCAACTTTGGCATCGATGAGGCCGTTCACGGAACCGAATTGGGTGATACTCGAATTGGTAATTCGCGGTACAAGCTGCCCTACTTGGATAAATGCTTGCTGGTTGTCAAGCGTAAGCACTTGCGGACGACTCAATACTTCTAAACGTCTTGTTTCTTGGAGTGCTCGCAATAGAAAGCTCACATTTTCGCTGCTTGCAGATAAAACCAATCCTCCAAACCCAGCGTCTTGATTGGTGCGCCCAACCGAAAAGTTCGAGAGCCCTTGTCCGCCAACGGCATCCGAATTGGCCAGGGAATTTTCCGATCCGCTATTCCCCAGTGGACCCAGTGGACTATTGTTGAAGTTGTAGCCTGGAATGAGCGACCCCAATGGGCCTGCGATACTGCGATCGAAGAGAACCGAATCTTGAAGTCCCATTTCGACTCCAAATTCGTCCAAATTGCTGAGTGTGATCTCCGCGATCATGACTTGGATCATCACTTGCGGAGGTTGTTGGTCAAGTTGTTCAATCAGTCGGCTGATCTCATCATAGTAGCGAGGGGTGGCGCTGAGAATTAATTTGTTTTGTACCGGTTCGGGCACAACGACGACTTCTTTTTCGATCTGTTCGAAAGGATTGCTCACACCAGGCGCTGCGATTTCAACCTGACGTTTGCTGCGAAGGAATTCGTTGATTGCTAACGCGACGTCAACAGCCGGTGAGTTCTTGAGTTGATAGACGGTGCTTTTTCGTTGCATCTTATCGCTCTCGTCAAGGCGCAGGATCAACGCTTCGACGATTTTCAGATCCCCTTCCGAACCTATGACAATAATATTGTTGCCTCGCGTATCGACAGTGAACCGGAGAGGAAGGAGAGCGGTTTCGTCAGGAGCACTCGAGAGTTGCGAGGAAATTGCGTTGCCGGTGGCTTGCGCAGGCAGCAATGAGCGCAGTGTTTCCACAAGACCGTTCGCATCGCCGTTCTTCACAGGAAAAATCTTGATTTTTGCGATCATCCCAGGGGTATCGAGTTGCTCAATCAACTGCTCTATCAATAGTAATGTATCAGGTGCACTGGATACCAAGATGGAATTGTTTCGTTCGTTCACCGTGATCTGGCTGGCACCGATAGTACCTCCCATGGCAAGAGGTCGCCCCTCTTGATCGAGAAGCTGTACACTCGCGCGAGGTCCCGTAGTGGAAGTAGCCAGAGCCTGCTGAAGTGATTTCGCGATGTCAGCCGCCAAACTGTGGCGCAATGGGAAAACTCGCGATTGCTGTACTAACGTTCCTCTGGGTACATCGAGTTGTTCAATCAATTTGCGAATCTCCAAAAGATCGCGAGGTGGCGCATGAACGATAATCGCATTGGTGCGATTATCCACCATGGATTGAATGATCGGCGCAAGTCCTACACGGCTTTTGAAAAATGTTTGGAGCTGAGTTTGTAGTTCGGTCGCGATAGAGTGTTGCAACTGAATGACTTCGAATTGAGCATCCGGCGATGCAGGTTGGTCCAATTTGGCGATCAGGTCTTTGGTCGACACAATCGCTTCTCCCCATCCGATCAGAAGCAATGAATTTGGCTTCCCAAGCGGGGTAATCGACACACGCCCTTGAATGGTTCCCGTCAGCTTTTCTTGAATCGCTACGATCACTTTTGCAATCTCCTCGGAACCCGCATTTTGCAGAGGGACGATTTCGATTTCAGGTCGGGTCAAGCGGCTCGCGTCGTCCAGCCGCTTAATAATTTCCGCAAGGTCCGTTAGTTGTTGATCGCGGCCACGCAGAATAATTGCGTCGATTTCCGGGAGCATTTCAATCTGGACGCCCTCGAATTGAGGCAATGGCAATGTCGTAGGACCAAATACTTTCTCAGGCTGGGGTGCATTATCCTCTGGAGCAATAGGCTTTGGCGGCGGCGGTGGCGTTACATCCTGCTGAGCCGATGCGAGTTGCACGCTGTTGTCTCCCCGTGGGGCAGACAAAAGGGAGAACTTCGATAACGAATTTTGTCCATTATCGCGCAGGGGAAGTATGCGTATGGAGTCTTCGGGGCGATGCATGGCAAATGTCGTAACGAGATTGGCGATATCTCGAGAGAGTGCCTCGGGTCCTTCGATTCTCAACTTGTTGTCAGCCGTGCGAAACTCCAATGTAGCTCGCATGCTATTCACTCGCATTTCGAATTTTCTAGTATTCGCAACGTCGGCTTGGAGATAGTTTTGAAGGAGTCTCGTAACGGAGTTCCTCACGTACTCAGCCCGAGCCCCTGGGATATCGACGTCGCGACGAACAACGGTACCCACCGTTTGCATCCGTAAAACGGGCGTCGATTGAGCCAGAACACTCGCATTGGTTGCCGCAATGAGAAGAATCATTGCACAAGCAATTTGCTTTGAATTACTAATGTGCATGGACAGTTGCCTTTTCACAAACTCTCGAATTCGTCATTCTTTTCGCACCTAACATCACTTGCGTGCACCGTTTCATTCCACGAGCGAGCGCGATCCTGGACATTGATCGCTTTTAGGAAAGAAGGCATATCGATGTCAAGGCTGTATGCCCGGGTAAAGGCACATGCAGGATTGCCGCTGCACATGGTTCCATTGTTTGCTAGCCTGAAGGTAACCATCCCCTGGGGTAAACCCAGCGGCATTGGATTCATGCCATCTGGCAGAATAGACAGCTAATCGGTCGGCAAGCATAAATGGGTGGCCCCCTTTTCCTTCCAAGCCGTTTGCGACTTCAACCGCAGAAGCTCCTCTCAATCTACAATTGATAGGATCAAAGGTCTTGCCTGCGTTTCTTTCCAAGACAGATTGGAGGAAGGATGTTGCTGACGCTTACTGTTCTTCACGGGGCATAGGACCTTTAGTCACACCCTGTTTCTCAAGGTAGACTGTCCAATCGAAAGGACTTATTGTCGTTGCTATTTGCATTGGGAATGGCAATGAAGCATTCAGGGTTTACGGGCCTAGGCTCACTCGACGCTAATGACGTCGAAAAAGAGTTGATTTTTGCGTTTATCTGTCGCTCGGTTTCCCTCTCAGATCAGGAGAAGGTCATCATCAGTCGACTCCTTTTTGAGTTCGGCACCGTCAGTGCCTCTTGGGCATTTAAGCGGCTGCACCAGCTTCGGTTCAATTAGACCTCCCGCAGACACACAACCGGATAACAATCGCAATCGGGATAGAGGCCCGGATTGCTCCGGGGCCCCTCCCACACCACCTGGCATGCGGGTCCGCACCAGGCGGTTCAATTTCTAGGAGCGAGTCTTTCGCCAGATCTCATAGAGACTCACCAAGCCATTCTCGGTCAGATAGTCGTTCGTC